>NZ_JASHEB010000001.1:0-401396 GCF_047463315.1 Streptococcus infantis
GTTGTAGTTGTTGTGCTTGAAGTAGTCTTAGGCTCTTCGGTTGTAGTTGTTGTGCTTGAAGTAGTCTTAGGCTCTTCAGTTGTAGTTGTTGTGCTTGAAGTAGTCTTAGGCTCTTCAGTTGTAGTTGTTGTGCTTGAAGTAGTCTTAGGCTCTTCGGTTGTAGTTGTTGTGCTTGAAGTAGTCTTAGGCTCTTCAGTTGTAGTTGTTGTGCTTGAAGTAGTCTTAGGCTCTTCAGTAGTTGTTGTAGTTGAAGTAGTTGTAGGCTCTTCAGTAGTTGTTGTAGTTGAAGTAGTTGTAGGCTCTTCAGTAGTTGTTGTAGTTGAAGTAGTTGAAGTAGTTGTAGGCTCTTCAGTTGTAGTAGTTGAAGTAGTTGTAGGCTCTTCAGTTGTAGTAGTTGAAGTAGTTGTAGGCTCTTCAGTTGTAGTTGTTGTAGTTGAAGTAGTTGTAGGCTCTTCAGTTGTTGTAGTAGTTGTAGTTGTAGTAGTAGTTGTAGTAGTAGTTGTTGTTGTTGTTGTTTCTTCTTTTGGATTTACGATTGTTTTAGTTGCTGAACGATCAGCTCCAAAATCGTCAACATTAACTTCTGTATCTGCTACTTTGATGACATAACCGGATGGTGCTTCTGTTTCTGTCAAGATATATTTATCTTTTAATAATGCATTAACAGTAATTTTACCATTTTCATCTGTTTCGTATTCACCGATCACTTGATTGTTGGCTTCACGTACTACTTTAAATTTAGCACCTTTAAGCGGTTGATTCTCATTATCAACTTTTTGGATATTGATTGAGTAAACATAACCAAGACCAGCACCACCAGCAATTTGAACTAAAGCAGCATTGGTTACTTCTTTAACAACAACACCTTTACCTTTTAATGTAGCGTCATTCTTCAATAATTCGCCATCAACGGGTTCATAATTTAAACGTACGTTATAAGAAATACGATATTGGTCTTCTTCTGTCATGTCCCCTAATTCGACAACAAAAGATTGTCCATCTTCACTAACTGTAATCTTGTGTTGGTCAGTTACATCAACACGGTCAGAGAATTGCCATTCTCCATCTACGAATGCAAATTTACCTTTGATAACTTTAATACTATCTTTTACATAGCTAGCATTTGTAAATTTCAAGTGGTCCTCAATCGTTACACCTTGAATATTCTCTTTTGTACGATTAACTGAAATAGTGTATTGGACCTCTCTTTTATCACCTTCATTAACCCAACTAGTCTTTGATAAAAGTTTTGGATCACCATCACCGATACCTTTAAATGTAACCTTACCAGCAGGTTTTGTTTCTTTGTTTATCGTAATTTCAACTGGGATTTCTCCTTGTTGAGGGTGTTTTTTGAAATCGACACGAGCATAGAAGAAGAAAGATCCTTCAGTATCTGAGTGTTTTTCAGCATAATCCGTATAAGTTAAAGTAATGGACTTGTTATCAGCACTTAGTTTTGCATTTGCAATCACCTCATTTGTATTGATATCCTTGATTTCAATATTATCAGAGTTAATGATTATAGCATCAGGCACCGTAATTATCGTTTGGTCTCCTGCCTTAACATCTTTTCCTAATTTAAAATCTGCATTAAGACGGAATGTAGCCCATTGCGCTAAATCCCAAGTTAGATCTCCACCTTCATTATTTGATACCTTAACATTTGTGATTGTATCTACAATTTTTCCAGATGCTGAAACTTCAGGGGTTTCAGCAAATGTCTTATTCAAACTAAATACAAAGACAGTTGTCAATAAGCAAATAATAAAAGAAAAGATTCCCAATTTCTTTTTGTTCTTCATTATTTTCCTTCCCTTTTGTAAGATTGGTATTCTTAAGATACAAAAAAATATTGCACTTTAAGTAATACTCCCTAAGTAAATTATTATATATAGGATGATTTTATAGACACCCTTATTGCTGTCCTCCTCCTAGTCTTTTACTAAAACTATCCTATAGGTGAATTATATCACATTATAATGTGTACATCAATAATATATATGTTGAATTTACTATAAATTAAAAAAATTACAAAAATTTAGAATTTATCTGTTTCTTAAGAATTAAAATAATATAAAAACGCTTACATTCTTTGTTTTATCAGATTTGAATTTTTAGTGTTTTATCTAAAAAAAACATTTGAACAATTAACAAAAATCTAAGAATTATCTATTTTTGAATACTAGAAATTTTATATTAAATTTTATTATTTATTATATTTTTAAATTAGTTATTGGAAAATCAATCGTGTTAGGATTTATTATTCTATTTGTTTGTGCTATACTTTGAAGTATATAAAGACTATCGAATACAGGACGATGAATAGATGACTTATAAATTTTTGCTTTTCGACCTCGACCATACCTTACTTGATTTTGATGCTGCTGAGGATGTTGCCTTATCGCAACTCCTAAATGAAGAAGGAGTAGAGGATATCCAAGCTTACAAAGATTATTATGTACCTATGAACAAAGCACTTTGGAAGGATTTGGAGCAGAAAAAAATCTCAAAGGTAGAGCTGGTTAATACTCGTTTTGAAAAATTGTTTGCTCACTTTGGCATTGAAAATGATGGTTCCTACTTAGCAGAGCGTTACCAGTTTTTCCTGTCTAAACAGGGACAGACTTTCCCAGGTGTGGAAGATTTATTAAAAAATTTGATACATCAGGGATATGAACTCTATGCTGCGACAAATGGAATTACCTTTATTCAGACAGGTCGTTTGGAACAATCTGGTATTTCACCATATTTCAAGGAAATTTTTATATCAGAACAGCTCCATACCCAAAAACCAGATGCAGCATTTTATGAGAAAATTGGAGCTCGAATTCCTAACTTTAATAAAAATCATGCCCTTATGATTGGTGATTCTTTGTCAGCTGATATTCAGGGTGGAAATAATGCTGGCATTGATACCATCTGGTACAATCCTCATCATCTGGAAAATAAGACGCTAGCAAAGCCGACTTATGAAGTTGATTCTTATCAGGCTCTGCTAGAAATCTTAGATAAACTGTAAAAAGTGGTTTAGATAGCCACTTTTTGCTATAATAGAGGCAGTAAAAACGAAGGAATAGTTAACGATGTTAAGGGCAGAACTTTCTCTTTATGAACCATTGTATACACTAAAGGAAGTTGATCAAAATATCTGGATAGTAGACGGTGATTTGATACAAATGGATATGAAGGTCTTCAAACTTCCTTTTCAGACACGTATGACGGTTGTTAAGTTAAATGACGGCAAACTCTGGATTCATTCTCCTATTGCGCCAAATGAGGAACTTTTTACCGAACTTGATGATTTAGGTAGTGTCGCTTACCTGATTTCACCAAATAAAATTCACTACTCCTATATTGCAGATTGGAAACAAAGATATCCTCATGCGCAAGCATTGTCTAGTCCAGGAGTAGAAGAGAGAGCGAAAAGTCAGAAAGTCAAGGTTGTATTTGATGCTCCCTTAACAGATAAGGCTCCTGACTTATGGTCTGATGAGATTGATCAACTCATTTTTAAGGGAAGTTCAGTCATTGAAGAGGTGGTGTTTTTTCATAAATCAACTAAAACACTAATTGTAACAGACCTCATAGAGAACTTTGAACCGGAAAAGATAGCTAGTCCAATCCGAAGAAGATTCTATCGTTTAGCTCGTGTAACATCCCCTGATGGTCAAACTCCTATCGATTATCGGATGACTTTTTTAGGAAGACAAAGGGAAGCAAGGGTTTCCTTTTCCCGTATGTTAAACTGGAAACCGGATAAAATCATACTTGCACATGGTTTATGCTTTTTTAAAAACGGTACGGATGAATTAAGACGTGCTTTTAGATGGATACTATAAAGGAGAGAAAGATGCAACACTCATCTTGGCATGCTTTGATTAAAGAGCAATTACCTGAGGGTTATTTGGGGAAAATCAATCACTTTATAGAGCAGGTTTATGCTCAAGGAACTGTATATCCTCCTAAAGAAAAGGTTTTTCAGGCACTTTTGACCACTCCTCTAGAAGAGGTAAAGGTGGTTATCCTTGGTCAAGATCCTTATCATGGACCAGGTCAGGCGCAGGGCTTGAGTTTTTCAGTTCCAGATTCTATTCCAGCACCTCCTTCTTTGCAAAATATTCTAAAAGAACTTGCTGATGATATTGGAGTTAAAGCATCCCATGATTTGACTTCTTGGGCGGAGCAAGGAGTTTTACTTCTCAATGCTTGCTTGACCGTTCCTGCTGGGAAGGCCAATGGTCATGCTGGTCAAATATGGGAACCTTTCACGGATGCAGTG
Organism: Streptococcus infantis; assembly: GCF_047463315.1. Lineage (GTDB taxonomy): Bacteria > Bacillota > Bacilli > Lactobacillales > Streptococcaceae > Streptococcus > Streptococcus infantis_AB. The sequence continues at coordinate 4,283 of NZ_JASHEB010000001.1, forward strand.
ATTAAGGTTGTCAATAATTTAGATAGACCAGTAGTTTTTGTTCTCTGGGGTGCTTATGCACGTAAGAAGAAGTCCTTGGTTACAAATCCTCATCATCTGATTATCGAATCTGCCCATCCAAGTCCTCTCTCCGTTTATAGAGGATTTTGGGGTTCTAAGCCTTTTTCTAAGGCCAATACATTCTTAAAAGAAAGTGGACAAGAGCCAATAGATTGGCTTAGATAAGGAGAAAATATGCCTCAGTTAGCTACGATTTGTTACATTGATAACGGAAAAGAACTGCTCATGCTTCATCGCAATAAAAAGCCAAATGACGTCCATGAAGGTAAATGGATTGGTGTTGGTGGAAAGATTGAGCGCGGAGAAACTCCACAAGAATGTGCAACTCGTGAGATTTTAGAAGAAACAGGATTAAAAGCAAAACCCGTTCTAAAGGGAGTTATCACCTTTCCAGAGTTTACACCAGACTTGGACTGGTACACCTACGTCTTCAAGGTGACAGAATTTGAAGGTGATTTGATTGATTGTAATGAAGGGACTTTAGAATGGGTTCCTTATGACGAGGTTTTAAGCAAACCAACCTGGGAAGGAGACCACACCTTCGTAGAGTGGCTTTTAGAAGATAAACCATTCTTTTCAGCCAAGTTTGTTTATGATGGTGATAAGTTATTGGATACCCAAGTGGATTTCTACGAATAAAGGAGAAAGCAGATGTTACTAATTAAAAATGGTCGTGTAATGGATCCTAAGTCTGGTTTGGATCGAGTGTGTGATGTTTTGGTTGAAGACGGTAAAATTGTTCAAATTGCTCCTGAAATCCAGGAAGAAGGCGCTCAAGTAATAGATGCTACTGGTCTTGTAGTTGCACCCGGTTTAGTGGATATCCATGTTCATTTCCGCGAACCTGGTCAAACTCATAAAGAAGACATTCATACAGGTGCACTGGCAGCAGCAGCTGGTGGTTTTACGACAGTTGTCATGATGGCTAATACCAATCCAACCATTTCAGATGTTGAGACTTTGCAGGAAGTTCTTCAGTCTACCGCTAAGGAAAAAATTAATGTTAAGTCTGTAGCAACGATTACCAAGAACTTTAATGGCCAAGACTTGACTGACTTTAAGGCGCTTTTAGAAGCAGGGGCAGTTGGTTTTTCTGATGATGGTATTCCTCTTGAAAGTAGTAAAGTAGTTAAAGAAGCTATGGAAGAGGCTAAAAAACTCAACACTTTTATCAGCTTGCACGAAGAAGATCCTGGTCTTAATGGTACGCTTGGTTTTAATGAAAATATTGCTAAAGAACACTTCCATATTTGCGGTGCTACAGGGGTTGCAGAGTATGCAATGATTGCACGTGATGTCATGATCGCCTATGCAACCAAGGCTCATGTTCATATTCAGCATTTATCTAAGGAAGAAAGTGTCAAGGTTGTGGAGTTTGCTCAAGGCTTAGGAGCCAACGTAACAGCAGAAGTAGCTCCACAGCATTTTTCGAAGACTGAAGCTCTTCTCTTGACTAAAGGAAGCAACGCAAAGATGAATCCACCTCTACGTCTGGAATCTGACCGTCGTGCAGTAATTGAAGGTTTAAAATCTGGAGTTATTTCTGTCATTGCTACAGACCACGCGCCTCACCATGCTGACGAGAAAAATGTTGAGGATATTACCAAAGCGCCATCAGGTATGACAGGTTTGGAAACTTCTTTGTCACTAGGTTTAACTTACTTAGTCGAAGCTGGTGAGCTGAGCTTGATGGAATTAGTAGAAAAAATGTCCTACAACCCAGCGAAACTTTATAACTTTGAAGCAGGTTATCTATCAGAAAACGGTCCGGCTGATATTACAATTTTTGATGATAAAGCGGATCGAATCGTAGACACGCATTTTGCTTCTAAAGCAGCGAATTCACCATTTATCGGCGAATCTTTGAAAGGGCTGGTCAAATACACCATCTGTAATGGACAGATTGTCTATAAGAACTAGGTGAAATCTGCTCTTTCGAATCATTAATTAGAGAGAGACGATATGTACCCAACCCATCATTTTAAAGACAAGTTCATTTTATTTCTTAAGATTTTCTTCCCTATTTTGGTTTATCAATTCGCAAATTATTCGGCTTCTTTTGTTGATACGACAATGACTGGCCAGTATAATACTATAGATTTGGCTGGGGTATCAATGGCGACAAGTCTATGGAATCCCTTTTTCACCTTTCTAACTGGTATTGTCTCAGCCTTGGTTCCTATAGTTGGACATCATTTGGGTCGAGGAAAGAAAAATGAAGTGGCTTCTGATTTTTATCAATTTCTTTATCTTTCGCTTGGCTTATCCATTTTTCTATTTGTTTTGGTTTTTCTGGTTGCTCCTCTAGTTCTTAATAATATGGGATTAGAAGCGGCGGTAGCAAATATAGCAGTTCGTTATCTATGGTTTTTAGCAATAGGGATTATTCCTCTCCTACTCTTTAGTGTTATTCGTTCGTTACTGGATGCGCTTGGGTTAACAAGGTTGTCCATGTATTTGATGCTTTTATTACTCCCTCTCAATAGTGGTTTTAACTATTTATTGATTTATGGTGCCTTTGGTTTTCCTGAGTTGGGGGGAGCTGGAGCGGGACTTGGGACCTCTATGGCTTATTGGGCCTTGTTGGGTATATCTATACTAGTCCTTCTTAAACAAGAAAAATTAAAAGAACTACATTTAGAAAACCGACTACCTTTAGACAGGAATAAAATAAAAGAAGCGATAAAACTGGGGTTACCTATTGGTGGAACTGTATTTGCAGAAGTTGCTATTTTTTCAGCTGTCGGCTTGATTATGGCGAAGTTTTCATCATTGATAATAGCTAGTCATCAGTCTGCCATGAACTTTTCATCCCTCATGTACGCTTTTCCTATGAGTATTTCAACAGCAATGGCTATTGTTGTTTCTTACGAAGTTGGTGCTAAACGTCTAGAGGATGCTAAGAAATACATAAAAATTGGACGACTATCAGCTATGGCATTCGCAATTTTAACACTTTCTTTTCTGTATGTTTTTAGAGAAAATGTTGCCAGTCTCTATGGTCATGATCCAGAGTTCGTTCAACTAACTGCTAGTTTTATGACCTATAGCTTATTTTTCCAGTTAGCTGATACATTTGCAGCACCATTACAAGGGATTTTAAGAGGCTACAAAGATACTGTCATACCTTTCTATCTCGGTCTTCTTGGATACTGGGGAGTTGCTATACCTCTTGGTGTTTTTCTAGATTATTCAACAAATCTCGACGCTTATTCATATTGGATAGGTCTTATCGTAAGTTTAGTTGTTAGTGGATTACTCTATCAGTGGCGTTTACAAGTTATTATGAAAAGATTCAAATAATTTGATGACAATATCCTTGAAAAATCACTTTGTGAAATAGTCATCTTACGTTAAGAAAAGTCTTGATTTCATTGACTTTTCTTTTTTTATATTGTGAAAAAATAGCAAGCATATTCTTTGACTCTCATTAACCTATAAGTTAGAATAGAACTATAAGAAATTAAACTTAGAAAGGCAAGATTATGTCAACTCTAGATAAAAATCTTCTGCTTGAAATGTTCCGAAAGATGGAAGAAATCCGTCGCATGGACTTGAAGATTGCTCAATTAGTAAAAAAAGGGAAAGTGCCAGGAATGACGCACTTTTCTGTTGGTGAGGAGGCTGCTAACGTTGGGGCTATGTTAGCTCTTAATGAAGATGACCTTATCACATCAAACCACCGTGGTCACGGTCAAGCCATTGCTAAAGGTATTGACCTCAATGGAATGATGGCTGAAATCCTTGGTAAATATACAGGGACTTGTAAAGGTAAAGGTGGATCAATGCACATCGCCGACCTAGATGCAGGTAACCTTGGTGCTAACGGTATTGTTGGTGGTGGTATGGGGATTGCAGTAGGGGCTGCCCTTACTCAACAAATGAAAAACACTGGCAAAATCGTTGTCTGCTTCTTTGGTGATGGAGCGACGAATGAAGGTGTATTCCACGAAGCTGTTAATATGGCTTCAATTTGGAATCTTCCAGTAATTTTCTACTGTATCAATAACGGTTATGGAATCTCTGCTGATATTAAGAAAATGACAAATGTCAAGCATATCCATGAGCGTAGTGCTGCTTACGGTATTCCTGGAATGTTTATCGAAGACGGTAACAATGTTATCGATGTCTACGAAGGATTTAAGAAAGCAGTTGACCATGTTCGTTCTGGTAAAGGTCCTGTCTTGATTGAAAGTGTAACTTACCGTTGGCTTGGTCACTCATCATCAGACCCTGGTAAATATCGTACACGTGAAGAAGTCGATGAGTGGAAAGAAAAAGATCCAATCGAAAACCTTCGCAAGTACCTTGTTGAAAATAATATTGCTAGTGCAGAAGAACTCGAAGAAATTCAGGCTCAAGTCAAGGAAGCAGTGGAAGCATCTGTTAAGTTTGCAGAAGAAAGTCCATTCCCTCCACTAGAATCAGCTTTTGAAGATATTTACGCAGACTAAGGAGAAGTAGAGAAATATGGAAACAAAATTAATGTCTTTCCGCGATACCATTATCCTTGCAATGTCTGAGGAAATGCGTCGTGACGAAAATGTACTCTTGATGGGTGAAGATGTCGGTGTCTTTGGTGGAGACTTTGGTACATCTGTAGGCATGCTTGAAGAATTTGGACCAGAACGTGTTCGAGACTGTCCGATTTCCGAAGCAGCTATTTCCGGAGCGGCTGCTGGTGCTGCTATGACTGGACTTCGTCCAATCGTCGACATGACTTTCATGGACTTTTCTGTTATTGCCATGGATAATATCGTCAACCAAGCAGCTAAAACTCGTTACATGTTTGGTGGTAAAGGTCAAGTACCAATTACAATCCGCTGTGCCGCTGGAAACGGAGTAGGTTCTGCAGCACAACACTCACAATCATTGGAATCATGGTTTACTCATATCCCAGGATTGAAGGTTGTAGCTCCAGGTACACCAGCTGATATGAAAGGACTTCTCAAGTCTTCTATCCGTGATAACAACCCTGTTATCATTCTTGAATACAAATCAGAATTTAACCAAAAAGGTGAAGTACCAGTAGATCCTGACTATACAATTCCGCTTGGTGTTGGTGAAATTAAACGCGAAGGAACTGATGTAACGGTAGTAACATACGGTAAAATGCTTCGTCGTGTCATGCAAGCAGCTGAAGAATTAGCTGAAGAAGGCATCTCAGTAGAAGTAGTAGACCCACGTACTTTGGTTCCACTTGACAAAGACATCATCATTAACTCAGTTAAGAAAACTGGAAAAGTAGTTCTTGTCAACGATGCCCACAAGACAAGTGGTTTTATCGGTGAAATTTCAGCTATTATCTCAGAATCAGAAGCATTCGATTATTTAGATGCACCTATTCGCCGTTGTGCAGGGGAGGATGTACCAATGCCTTATGCACAAAATCTTGAAAATGCAATGATTCCAACAGTTGAAAGCATCAAAGATTCAATCCGTAAAACTCACAACAAACAATAATACATAAAATAAATTATGTAAACAAATTAATCAGACGAGAAGCTTTGTATCTAATAGATGCAAAGTTCTCTACGTCCTTGATATCTTAGATTAGAGCACGGGCTAAAAGCTCGGAAAAAAGATAAATCTCCTTGACTTCATCGAAGTCTACGTTGATTTCCTATTTTTCGGTCGCTTTTAAACGCCCTTTGCATCATATAATTGAACTCGGGCTAAAGTCTGTGTGAAAAAGATAAACTTTCCTAGAAACTAAAGTTTCTTTGTCAAGTTTCCTATTTTCACTGAGACTTTTGACGCCCTTAGTATCTTATAATAGAATAGGAGAGGTCATGGCTGATGATAAGCTAAGAGCGACTCCTGCAGCTAGAAAATTAGCAGATGATTTAGGAATTAATCTCTACGATATTTCTGGCTCAGGCGCAAACGGTCGTGTCCACAAAGAAGACGTGGAAACATTTAAAGACACTAATGTGGTTCGCATTTCACCACTTGCAAAACGAATTGCCCTTGAACATAACATTGCATGGCAGGAAATCCAAGGAACTGGTCATCGTGGCAAGATTATGAAGAAGGATGTTTTAGCTTTCCTTCCGGAAAATATTGAAAACGATACGATTAAGTCACCTTCTCAGATTGAAAAAGTGGAAGAAGTTCCAGATAACGTAACTCCTTATGGGGAAATCGAACGTATTCCAATGACACCAATGCGTAAGGTTATTGCTCAACGTATGGTTGAGTCATACTTGACTGCACCAACCTTCACGCTTAACTATGATGTCGATATGTCTGAATTGCTTGCCCTTCGTAAGAAAGTCCTTGATCCAATCATGGAAGCAACTGGTAAGAAAATTACCGTTACAGACTTGCTTTCACTTGCGGTTGTTAAGACTCTTATGAAACACCCATACATCAATGCGTCATTAACTGAAGATGGTAAGACAATTATCACTCACAACTATGTCAACCTTGCGATGGCTGTAGGAATGGATAACGGTTTAATGACGCCAGTTGTTTATAATGCTGAAAAAATGAGCTTGTCTGAGTTGGTAGTTGCCTTCAAAGATGTTATCGGACGTACTTTGGATGGTAAACTAGCTCCTAGCGAATTGCAAAATTCAACCTTCACCATCAGTAACTTGGGAATGTTTGGTGTTCAATCATTCGGTCCAATCATTAACCAACCGAACTCAGCAATCCTTGGGGTTAGCTCAACAATTGAGAAACCTGTAGTAGTAAATGGTGAAATCGTGATTCGTCCAATTATGAGTCTTGGTTTAACAATTGACCACCGTGTCGTAGATGGTATGGCTGGTGCTAAGTTTATGAAAGACTTGAAAGCTTTAATTGAAAACCCAATCTCAATGTTGGTTTAGAGAATTTATTTTTAGAAATATAGATAAAGGAAGTAAGATATGGCCTTAGAAGTAATTATGCCAAAAGCCGGCGTGGATATGACAGAAGGACAAATCGTCCAATGGAATAAAAAAGTCGGAGAATTTGTAAAAGAAGGAGAAATCCTTTTGGAAATCATGACTGACAAAGTCAGCATGGAATTGGAAGCAGAAGAAGACGGTTACTTAATCGCTATCCTGAAAGGGGACGGCGAGACTGTTCCTGTTACTGAAGTTATCGGTTATCTTGGTGAAGAAGGGGAAAATATCCCAACAGCTGGAGCAACTGTACCAGAAGCTAGCCCAGCACCTGCAGCAAGTGCTTCGAACGAAGATGGTAAGAGCGATGATGCTTATGATATCGTTGTTATTGGTGGTGGGCCTGCTGGTTATGTTTCTGCCATTAAAGCAGCGCAATTAGGTGGTAAGGTTGCTCTTGTTGAGAAATCTGAACTTGGTGGAACTTGTTTGAACCGTGGATGTATCCCAACTAAGACTTACCTTCACAACGCCGAAATTATCGAAAATATCGGTCATGCAGCAAATCGTGGTATCGTAATTGAAAATCCTAATTTCACAGTTGATATGGACAAACTTTTAGAAACAAAATCTAAAGTTGTCAATACCCTTGTAGGTGGTGTTGCAGGACTTCTTCGTAGCTATGGAGTTGATGTTCATAAAGGTATCGGTACTATTACTAAAGATAAAAATGTCTTGGTAAATGGATCTGAATTGCTTGAAACTAAGAAGATCATCCTTGCTGGTGGTTCAAAAGTAAGCAAAATCAATGTTCCTGGAATGGAATCATCACTTGTTATGACTAGTGACGATATCCTTGAAATGAATGAAGTACCAGAAAGCCTTGTGATCATTGGTGGTGGAGTTGTCGGTATCGAACTCGGACAAGCCTTCATGACATTTGGTTCAAAAGTTACTGTTATCGAAATGATGGACCGCATTGTCCCTGCAATGGACGCAGAAGTATCTAAGAACCTCCGTTTGATTCTTGAGCGTAAAGGTATGACTATCTTGACAGGTACTAAACTGCAAGAAATCATTGAAGAAGATGGCAAACTCCGTATCAAGGTTGAAGGCAAAGACGATATCATCGCAAATAAAGCCCTTCTTTCAATCGGTCGTGTTCCAGATCTTGAAGGAATCGGAGAAGTTGAGTTTGAGTTAGACCGTGGTCGTATCAAGGTTAACGAGTACATGGAAACTTCTGTTCCTGGTATTTATGCACCAGGTGATATCAACGGTACTAAGATGTTGGCTCACGCTGCCTTCCGTATGGGTGAAGTAGCTGCTGAAAATGCCCTTAAAGGAAACCACGCTGTTGCCAAATTGAACTTGACTCCTGCAGCTATCTACACACTTCCAGAAGTAGCAGCAGTTGGTTTGACTGAAGAACAAGCTCGTGAGAAATATGATGTCCAAATCGGTAAATTCAACTTTGCTGCAAACGGACGTGCAATTGCGTCAGATGCTGCTCAAGGATTTGTTAAAGTCATTGCAGACAAGAAATATGGTGAAATCCTTGGTGTTCATATCATTGGTCCTGCTGCTGCAGAATTGATCAATGAAGCGTCAAGTATCATCGAAATGGAAATCACTGTTGAAGAAATGCTTAAGACAATCCACGGACACCCAACATACTCTGAAGTTATGTACGAAGCGTTTGCGGATGTTCTTGGAATGGCTATCCATTCACCTAAGAAAAAATAAAAATAGATAGACTAGACTGGAATTATTTTCCAGTTTCTATCGTATTAGAAGGTATCTTATGAAATACATTATCAATCATTCAAACGACACAGCCTTTAATATTGCTTTAGAGGAGTATGCTTTTAAGCATCTTCTTGATGAAGATCAAATCTTCCTTCTTTGGATCAACAAACCATCTATCATTGTAGGTCGTCACCAAAATACCATCGAAGAAATTAACCGTGACTATGTTCGTGAAAATGGAATTGAAGTAGTCCGTCGAATCAGTGGTGGTGGAGCTGTTTACCATGATTTGAACAACCTTAACTATACCATCATTTCAAAAGAAGATGAAAACAAGGCCTTTGACTTCAAGAGCTTCTCTACTCCAGTTATCAATACTTTGGCTGAACTTGGTGTTAAAGCTGAATTTACAGGCCGTAACGACTTAGAAATAGACGGTAAGAAATTCTGTGGAAATGCACAAGCCTATATCAATGGCCGTATCATGCACCATGGTTGTCTTCTCTTTGACGTGGATTTGTCAGTCCTAGCTAACGCACTTAAAGTGTCTAAAGATAAGTTTGAATCAAAAGGGGTTAAATCAGTCCGTGCTCGAGTAACTAATATTATCGATGAGTTGCCAGAAAAGATCACTGTTGAAGAATTCCGTGATTTACTCTTGGAATACATGAAAAAAGAATATCCTGAGATGACAGAATATATCTTCTCAGATGAAGAATTGGCAGAGATCAACCGTATCAAGGAAACCAAGTTCGGTACCTGGGATTGGAACTATGGGAAGTCCCCTGAATACAATGTCCGTCGTGGCACTAAATTCCCTAGCGGTAAGGTGGAAATCTTCGCGAATGTTATTGAATCAAAAATCCAAGACATCAAGATTTATGGAGATTTTTTCGGTATCGAAGATGTAGCAGCAGTAGAAGATGTCCTTCGTGGTGTCAAATACGAACGTGAAGATGTCCTCAAAGCCCTTCATACCATTAACTTAGGTCGTTACTTCGCAGGAATTACTGCAGAAGAAATTGCTGAAGCAGTTGTTGAATAAGATAAAAGATATCCATTTAACATGGATATCTTTTATCTTAGACTTGATATTCAAAAATAATGAGAGTAGAATAAAGAGGAAATCTGAACAAAAAAGGGGATCATATTCGATGATGAAAATTCCAGTGGAAAAACTTGGTCTATTTGAACAGTTAGATCGTATAGTAGTGGCTTTTTTTAGCAAGCAACAACCTTCAAGTCCATATGATTTGAATATCAGTATTACACAAGAACACCTTGACCAGAAAAAGCAAGAGCTAGAACCATTAGGCTATCAAGCTGTCCAACTACCATTAGGAATGGCTTTAGATAATGTCATCCAGCAACCTCATTATAAAAGCTTAATCATTGGTGGACTTGCTCCCGACGAAATTATAGTTAGCAAAGAAGAATTAATGCCTTTGAAAGATATTGTGGACAGTTTTTGTATTATGTACGCTGCAGCGAATAACAGACTGGAAAATAGTAAGGCTTATGAATTAATGAAAGATAAAACGGTTTATTTTATTGGTAAACTATTTACAGATTTCCCAAAAGACGGTGATGAAATTGCTTATTTAGGAATTGATCGAATAGCGAGCGATGGTACACCATATGAAGCTGTTAAATGCTTTCTAACGGAAGAGAGTGCAGAGAAATTCAATGATGAAAAAAGACCGGTCACCCCTGCAAACTTGGCCTATCTAAAATCATTTTGGGGAAAACCAGTTATTATTGAGCCACATCGTAATTATTGGATCGAATTTTTATAGAAAGAATTTAAGAGCGTAAGATTCGATAAAAAATACTACGCTCTTTTTCTAACACTAAAGTATTACATAATTTATATTATGTATTTTATAAACTATCCAAAGCATTTTTCTGTTCGTCATTAACGATATGCGTATACAAGTCGGTAACTTGTGTGCTAGCATGTCCTAGCTGGTGGCTGACCAAAACTTGTGATTTGGTTGCATCATAGAGACGGGTTGCAAGAGTGTGGCGCAGTTTGTGGGGGGTTACGCGGACTTTAAAGTCTTCTGAATACTTGGCAACCATTTTTTCTACGCTAGAAGCATCGATTCGGTTTGGAACACCTCGATACAAGGTTAAGAAGAGGGCTGTATCGGTCTTCTCTGTCTTATAACGTTTGTCTCGAATAGCGAGATATTGTTCTAAATAAGGTTTAGCAAAGGTAGCAACATTGACCGAGTCTCGTTTTCCACCTTTTCGAGTGACGTCAATCACCATCATTTTGAGATTGAGGTCTCGAAGATCCAGGTTTACTGCCTCAGAAAGTCGGACACCAGATGCAAGAAGAAGTGCGATAATGGCTAAATCTCGCTCCTTATTCTTGTTAAAGGACGATAAGGCTCGATTTGAGAGTGTTTGAGGGTATTCCTGGTCGATATAGTTAAGGAAACCTTCTGTTTCATCCCCTAAAAAGAGCTTTTGCTTGATATTTTCAGCTCGCGCAGCCAAGGTTTCTTTCTTTTTCTTGGTAGCAACCTTTTTCATGACATTGCGATAGAAATAAGGTTCACCTTGTTCATTTTCAACCTCCTCAGTCAAATACTTATAAAGACTAGAAAGTGCAGAAAGTGTACGGTTAATAGTTGTTTGAGATACACCATTTTTCGTCGTATTGGCATTGAGCAGAGGACGTTCACGTAAGTAAAGAATAAAAGATTCCATGTCTTTCTTGGTCATGTGCTCCAGAACGTCTAAGGGAATATCGGCCATGGTGTCAGCATCTGATATGCCAGATTCCAAGACCCAGGTGAAAAATCGATCGTATTCCTTTAAGTATTCGTACAAGGTCGTAAAACTGTATGGAACAGCCAGTTTCGATTGATAGTATTCTAGAACATACCAGGGCATGACTTGTTTGAGTTTATCGATACGTTCTAATAAGATCTCGCGTTTCATGTTTTTCTCCAAATCTTTCTATACTAGTAGTATAGCATAGCTATATATTTTTTTCAAGAAAATTATAGTTTTTCGGAAAGATGTTATAGAGGAGAGTTAGGAATGTTCAAATAACTTCTAAAGTAACCAAAAAATTTTTATAACCAAAAATTTTTTTAAGCCAATTATACTCAATTATGTACTTTATTTAAGTGAAAACTAAAAGTTTTTCAATTGTACATTCATACAAAAACACGACTCATGCATCATGGCCGTGTTATATTTGACTTAAACTAGTTAGCTAATCTCTTACTTAATTTAAATCAGACTTTTACTTTCTATTTTGGATTTCCCATAAGGTCTCCTAACTTCATATTGAATATAGGACTCCTGAATTACTTCGATAAAAAAGTTAACTACAGAAACAACGAAATTAAATTTGTTTTTTGCGTTAAAATGATGCGCACATTTAGAATAAAACAAGTATTAAACTTACTACAAGTTTAACATAGCGAAAAAGAGGTGTAAAGAATAAATACTCTAAAAAGCTTGTATACATTATTGATTCGTGCACAAGTATGTAAATATTGTAAAACAATTTCAAAATGTGGTAGACTAGATATGAATTTTGATGGACGATAATTAGGTCAGAGAAAAGGTTACAGATGGAAAAATTAGTTTTTATCGGAATGCTAGTCTTCTTGGCAATTGTGTTTATTGGAATATTGTTTTGGCTTCGTTTTAGAATGAAGAACACCTTTGAGAACGGTGTTCCAATGTACGATGCCCCAGCAAATAATCAGACTAGGACGAGTAAGCTAAGCGTAGGAGAGTATGCAGTGCACATAATTTTAATACTAATTAGCGCTGTAATTGCCTTTAAGGTCATGAGCATGTTCCGTCATGGGGCGGCGCCAATTGGTGCTGCTATTATCACGCCTTCTATAATGTCGCTTTTCAATGCACGAAGGAGAACCGGGAAATCTTGGATGGGTATCGTTGCAGTGCTTATGGTATTCGTGTTTTTGATGTTTGTATATATAATTATAGGTCTACCTGACAACGCACCTCCACTTAGAATTGACGGAACTGAAATTCATCTTACAGAGACTAAGATTTCGGATTTGATAGACAAGGGGTTTGACATTTATGTGTCAAATGGTAGACATGATTATCCTAATTATAACGAGCTTTTGACAACGGGGAGCTATACTAAATACCAAGGAACTGAGGTTAGTGTACCAAACGGCTTTAAGTCATATGACTCAGCAGTTACGCGATCTACCTATCTTCTTGTAAAGAAGAATGTAGTTCTCGGATGTATAGGTGTTTACGGAGATAAGAGAAAGAATACGGAGCTGGAGGACTGTGTAGTTACGCAGGTTTGCTTCGATTCTGAGTGCACAGCTGTTGCCAAAAAATATGGAATTTCATATAATATAGATGGTATAGATTTGCTAAAGAAGCTTGACGAAAACGAGTTCACGAAAGTATTTGGGAAAAAAATATGGCTGACTCCAAGCGAGCCAAGAGATGAATATTTGGCTCATTATGGCGTGCAGTGGGGCGCAGGTAACAATGAATTCTTTTGGAATCATTACTTTATGAATTTAGACCTTGATTCGAATAATGATATAGTTAATTTTAATTTTAGTTCTAATATTGCAGCAGAGCGATAGAAGAATTTGCAGGGATAATTAGGCAAAATGAAAAAGAAAAAAGTACTAAGTAAGACAAAGTATGCTATTTATCTTCTAGTGGTCCACCTTATATGCATACTTTTCACTATAAGCAAAATAGTGATACCTTCATGGGGGCACTGGTTAGAGACGACACGCTTTCTTTGGACAAGCTTTCCTACCTATGTATGCGTGTTAATAGCCATTTTCCCAATGGTATGCTTTTGGCCATATTTGATTAGTGCAGATTTTAAGCCGGGTACAGCAAAGACCTTGCTTGCGACTTTTGGTCTAATAGTAGGTAACGTGACTCTGATTTTGATATATACGACTGTTTTGCACAAGGTATTATAGGTATAAAAAAATCCCTTTATAGGGATTTTTTGATTGCTTCAAGTAGCTCGTCATATTCTTCAGTTGAGAATGGAGCAAATTGTACTGACTTATAATCTGAGATACTTTGAGATTAACTAGCACCACGAGTAAAAATCTATATCTTACTATCAATAAGACCTTAAATGAGTAGCAAAAAATATACAATTGAACCACTACTTCTTCTGCTGTTACTTGAGTAAAAAATGTGCAAATCAATTCCTTAAATCAGATGATGTTATGAACTAGAAAATATACAAAATAACACTTCAAAATAATGTACAAAATAAAAATAAAGTACACTCCTTAAAGAATGTACTTTATGCTTCTAATTCAGTTGTATCAATAGTTTAGCTCACGTTAAGTCAATTGTACATAAAATTTTAGTTTTGCTAGTAAAACCAAATCAAATTTGATTTGGTTTTGGATTTTTATATTTCATTTTATTAAAATGAAATTTTACTAATACAATCAGTTACGACTATACTCTTCTTTTTTATTCATTACCATATAGCACGAAACTAAGATGACGAAAATTTTTATCAAGTAAGTTTCGTATTGATTAGTATCTATGGTTAGTTGAGACAAGACATTAATAATTGAATGAGTCATTACACAAATCCAGAGATTGTTTGTTTTAATATAAAGTGCTGATAGTATGAAAGAATTTGTCAGTAATCCAATTAAAAACGGCGTCAATTGTAATATTGCCAGAGAACCATCTATGTAAAAGTACAACAGATGCCAAATAGCCCAACTAAAAAAGGTTAAAATTGTTGAGAGGAAATACGGCAATTTTTCTTGTAAAATTGGTTGAAAAACATATCGCCATCCAATCTCTTCTATTCCTCCAAATAAAATAAATTTGAAGAACATCAAAAAAGGGAGATACCAGCTAAATTCTAACATTTTCCCACCAAACAATATGAAAGAAAAATCAAATACAATTAGGAAGAAAGATAATAAATAGTGTTTATAACTAGTATGAATGTTAAAAAAATCTTTTAAAATCTTCTTAAAATGAATATGAAAATATCGATTAGCAACAATTATTCCCCAAAGAGCTGAAGAAATTCCACCTAGAATGATTCCTGAAATAGTTAATACATTAGACTGAACAGAGTAACGATTCAATAGAAAGAAAACTAGACAAACTGATACTAATTGGATAAATGTTCCTAGCAAATATACCAAAATTGCCTTATTATTTTTCATAGAGAAACCTTTCAAAATATATTATAACTTTTCGTAATAAAAATTATGTAAATCAACACTTCTATAAAAGCAAATCTTTCACTTTTCCAATTTCACTTTTTGGAATCACGAGATGAATCATATCACCTAGATACATCCTTGTAGATCCATTAACAGTCTTACTTTTACCGTTATGTACTTGGGTTGTGATAAGCACATTATGAGGTAAATTGAGTTCATGTACTTGTTTTCCAGCTATTTTGTCTGAAACAGGGATTTCTATCAGTGTAACTTCTCCATCATCAGTTGCTGATTCAGGTAACATTTTTTCTAGCATGGCTTCATATACGGGCGCTCCTTTGAGCAAATCCATAACAATATAAGCAACTAGGGTCACCATACCTAAAGGCATGAGATTACGGATATCACCAACCATTTCCGTCACAAGAATCATAGCTGTCAAAGGTGCTTTTGAGATAGCTCCAAAATAACCACTCATCCCAAGGATAACAAAGATAGGAAATTGCTGCTGGGTAACAAGGCCAAGATTGACACAAATAACACCGACCAGAGCACCAAGTAAAGATCCTAAAGCTAAAATTGGTAAGAAAATACCACCTGGCAGTCCACTTCCGTAACTGATCATGCTCCAGATAAAGCGAATGATAAAGTAAAGTAAGAGAATTTGAAAACTATAATCTTGTTCTGTTAAGGATAAGACAATCTGATTTCCCCCACCAAGTATTTGTGGTAGAAAGATTCCTACTGGAATAATCAGGAGAAAAGCAAAAATTGGATGATAAGCTTTATCAATGTGAACCTTTTGGCCAATCCAATCATAGACTTTTCCGACATTCAGAACGGCTTTTTCATAAAGGAAACCTGAGAGTCCAAGAAAAATCCCCATAACAAGATAAATCCAATATTGACTCAAACTCATGAGAGGGATGTCATCCGGCATATCCAAAACAGGTGTTAAGCCGAAGATGAGAAGAGAGACAAAGTTTGCTACCAGACTGGCTGCCAGGGTTGAAACCCAGAAAAATCTTGAAAAATGGTGATAAACTTCTTCTACTACAAATAATAACCCTGCAATCGGCGCATTAAAGGCAGCAGCAAGTCCAGCAGCAGCTCCACTCGCGATTAAAGAACGTTCTTCGACAGGGCTAGACTTGAGCCACTTAGCAATTCCTTTACCTCCAACAGCACCTAGTTGAATACTTGGACCTTCACGCCCGAGCATGAGTCCGCTCGCAATGGCCAAGATACCTAGAATGTATTTCTTCCATAGCACACTCCACCAATTGAGAGACATGAGACCTTTTAACTCCGCTTCAACTTGAGGAATACCAGAACCTTTAATATCTTTTTCTGAGCGTGTTAATTTGGCACTAAGCAAGCAAATTAGAATATAAAACAATAAAATGATCAATAGATTTCGAAGTAGATTTTCTTGGTCTAGATATAGTCCTTGAACGATATGAAAGCCTTTTTCAATCAAAAAACGAAATGATCCTACAATAAGGCCCACGACTAATCCAACAATAATACCTCGCCCTACTTGAGCTAAAATCGTACTGGACGCGAAGGCAAATTCTTTCTTGGAACTAAGTATTTCCGACTGTTCCTCCATAATTCTCTCCTTTAATTATCTTTTACTAGTTTCTGAAATGATCGTTTTAATCGGTTCAAAGCTTGTGCGATGAATCGGTGTAACACCATGCTTTTCTAAACCTTCTAAATGTTTAGCCGTTCCATAACCAGCGTTTTGAGAAAAATCATAACCTGGAAATTCCTGGTCATAGTTAGCCATAATCTTATCTCTGGTAACCTTAGCAATGATGGATGCTGCTGCAATGGATAGAGAATTCGCATCTCCTTTGATGATGGATGTCTGAGAAATCGGCAAATCCAACTTCATTGCATCAATCAAAAGGTGTTCTGGTTGAGGGTCAAGCTGAAAGATAGCTTCTTTCATGGCTAGTTTAGTTGCTTCATAGATATTGACCTGATCAATGACTTGATTGTCCATAATTCCAATACCAATTGCTAGTGCATTGTCCTTAACGGCCTGAAAAATCTCCTCGTGTTTTTTCTTAGGGATTTTTTTACTGTCATTTAAACCTTTAATCTTACAATTTTTAGGAAGAATGACTGCTGCAGCAACAACAGGACCAGCTAAAGGTCCACGTCCAACTTCATCAACACCTGCAATTAAACTAATACCTTGAGCGTAAAGCTCTTTTTCATATCGAAGCATAGCTTCTAAGCGAAGATTTTCATCGATTTCAGCTTGAATGGCTTTCTTACGCTTTTCAATTTCCTTTTGAACACCTGAACGAGAATCTTTTTCAAACTCCTTAAACAAGGGACTTTCAAGTTCTCTTATCTTCCCTAATTCTTCTTTTATTTCTTTAATCGTTGCCATCTAGATCTTCCAATGTATCTAAGGTATAGTTACCAAGTTTTCCATCACGAACTTCCTTGACGAAGAGATTGTAGAAGCGATCGTAATCATCACGGAAACCAAGGATACGTGTCATATCAATGATGATTTCAGGAGCTTCATCGTCCAGATTCATTTGTTTAAAACGTTCTTGAAGCTTTTCAGGGTAATGTGTTTTAAAGTAATTAAGACCAAAAATCGTCACTTCATCCATTGGAAGCAACTGATCTTTGATAGCTCCAGTTAATGCGAGTTTGAGTGCTACGGTTTCATCTTCAAATTTTGGCCATAGAATCCCTGGAGTATCCAAGATTTCCAAATCTTTATTTGTTTTGAGCCATTGTTGGCCTTTTGTCACACCAGGTTTATTACCAACTACAGCAATTTTCTTACCAGCCAAACGGTTCATCAGGGTTGATTTACCAGCGTTTGGAATCCCGATAATCATGGTACGCAAGGTCTCGATTTGAATCCCACGTTCCTTCTGACGAGCAATTTTATCTGCCATGAGTTTCTTAGCAGCGTCTGTTACGACTTTAACTGTAATTTGCTCTTTAGAATTGATTGCAAGTGTTTGAATTCCTTGGGATCCGAAGTACTGACGCCATTCTTTTGTCAATACTGGGTCTGCAAGATCTGCCTTGTTTAAAATCAGTAGTCTTGGCTTGTCTCCGATGATTTTAGTCAGCATCGGATTTTGACTAGACAAGGGCAAACGCGCATCTACTAAAACTGTTACAAAGTCAACAAATTTTAAATTTTCCTGGACCTGACGACGTGCCTTAGACATATGTCCAGGAAACCATTGAATAGTTGCCATTTTATTTCCTTTTCTTCATACAAACTTATTCTATAAAACAAAGATGATTACTGACTATTTTACCATATTTTGGCTATTTTTGCAGTTGAATGATATCTCAATAAAAGGGAAATCCCCCTTTACCAAGAGGAAAAGAGGGATAAAATTCTTATTGATGAACAGCTTGAGCTGCTGTGATTAGAGTTAGTTTATAAACATCGTCAGAGTTACATCCGCGAGAAAGGTCATTTACAGGTTTGTTAAGTCCTTGCAATACAGGTCCAACTGCAGCAAATCCGCCAAGACGCTCTGCCATCTTGTAACCAATGTTACCAGCTTCAATACCTGGGAAGATAAAGACATTAGCTTGTCCAGCTACATTACTTCCTGGTGCTTTAAGAGCTGCAGTTTCTGGAACGAAGGCAGCATCAAATTGCAATTCCCCATCAATTTCAAGGTCTGGACGAAGCTCATGAGCGATTTTTGTTGCTTCAACAACCTTATCAACACTTTCACCAAAACCTGAACCTTTAGTTGAATAGCTAAGCATAGCAATTTTAGGTTCGATACCAAACATCTTAGCTGTGATAGCTGAGTTAATCGCGATTTCAGCTAGAGCATCAGCATCTGGGTTGATGTTGATAGCACAGTCACCGAACAAGTAACGTTCAGTGCCACGAACCATAAGGAAGGCACCTGATGTACGGCTCACATTTGGACGAGTCTTGATGATTTGAAGTGCTGGACGAACTGTTGAAGCTGTAGAGTGAATAGCACCTGAAACCATACCATCAACCAAGCCCATATAGACTAACATAACACCGAAGTAGTTAACATCGTTGCTGAGCACTTCTCTCGCTTCTTCTTCAGTCATTTTTCCTTTACGACGTTCAACAAGTGAAGCAACCATATCTTCAAATTGTGGGTAATGTTCTGGATCGATGACTTCGTAACCTTCTGTAATTCCTTCGATTTCGAGATAGATTTTAATCTTGTCAGGGTTTCCTAGAAGAACTGGGATAACTTCTGTTTCTTTAACCAAACGCTTCGTTGCTTGTAGGATACGTGGTTCTTCACCTTCAGGTAGAACGATGCGAGCATTTTTACCAACTAGGTTGGCTTTCAAACTTTCAAAAACTTCCATGAGTTTTGACTCCTTTTAAGATAAATTATTATTTGATAACTGTGTAATAAGTATGTCGAAATCATCCGGCAGTGGGCACTCAAGCACTAACTGTTCTTCTAAGAAAGGATGATAAAACGATAAGTAATGGCAATGTAGAGCCTGGCGTTCTATGCCATGCTCTAAGCTTCCCCCATAAAGATCATCTCCGAGTAACGGAAAACCAATATGCGAGAAATGAACCCGAATCTGGTGGGTTCTCCCAGTATGGAGACGAATATCAACTAAGTGAATATTCCCGTAAGATGCCACGATTTGATAGGACGTATGGGCATATTTTCCACCCTTTGCTACTCGTCGAGTGATGATAGAATCTTCATCTCGGGCTATTGGAGCGATGATTTCTCCCTTTGGTTCCAGATGTCCATCTCCCTTGACTAGGGCGTAATAACGCTTTTCAATAGCCTTCTTTTGCAACTGTTTATCTAATCTGGCATGCGCATAGCCGTGTTTAGCAAAAAGCATCAATCCAGAGGTATCTCTATCAAGCCGAGTCACAATATGAACCTGCTGATTCTCATAGTTTTGTTTTACATAGTAGCCCTTAATAAAGTTGGCAATGGTATTAGAATGATTGACACTAGGGATTGAAGCGACTCCAAAGGGTTTGTTGATAATCAAGAAATGATCATCTTCAAATAGAATATCTAGAGGATAATCAATTGCTTCAAGTGTCTCGAATCCTTCCTCTGGCGGAATATCAATGACGACCTCATCTCCGATATCTAAGAGATAGGTTGCATTCTGCGGATGCCCGTTGACTCGAATATCACCACCTCGAAACTTAATCTTGGCAAGTAACCCTTTAGAAACTTCATGTTTTTTCAGAAAGGTTTTGATCTTGACATGTTCGTCAGCAATAAACTGAAACCTCATTCGTCCACCTCACCAATAAAGGCATCTTTAACACGATTCCAAAAACTGGTGTGGCTTGGTGTGGCTACAAAATGAATCTTGTGGTGATCAATCTGATACTCTATTTTCTCAATATTTCGGAAAGAATAGATACTATTATCGATTGAGATTGTGTGATAGTCATTTCGAGTCGGTATCAATTCAATCTTGTCTTTTTTAGGAACAATAATTGATGAACCGAGTGTTCGGTAGATTCGGTTGTTCAAACTGGCGATTTCAGCTAATTGAAGGGCTTCTATGGTAGGATGTAGTACTGCTCCACCAAGTGATTTATTATAAGCTGTACTTCCAGTCGGCGTTGAAACTGTTAGGCCGTCACCACGGAAACGTTCAAAGGGAACATGGTTAATAATGACATCAGCAACCATAGTTCGATCCGCTCGACGAATGCTAGCTTCGTTTAGTGCTCGGAAAGACTTAATTTCACCGTTTTCAAGAAAGATTTTAACACTTAGGAGTGGATAAGAAACTTGAGCTCCATTATCCAACTGTAAATTTGTAACCAATTGGTCCAACTCAAAATCACGATAATCCGTATAAAAACCTAAATGTCCCGTATGAACCCCAACAAAACGAACCTTATCCAGTTGGTTTTCATACTTATGAAAAGCAGATAACAACATGCCATCACCACCAATAGAGACGACGATATCTGGATTTTTATCGTTCAGAATAAAATTATTCTTTTTTAATCGTTCTTTTAACTCGAATAGAACTTTCTGACTCTGAGGCTTACGGTTGGCAATTAGGTCAATTCGTTTACCTGTATTCTTCATCGGTATCGTCACTGTTTCCTACCCCGTCATTTAACTTTCTGTGCAAAGGATCAAAGAGCGCTTGTGCTTCCTGGATATCAGCACGTATTTTACTCATTTCTTCGTCTAGCTGATGTGAAATTCTGGCTGTAATCTCAAGTCGTTCTTTGATTTCTTCTGGGAAATCTCCTTGATATTTATAATTGAGAGAATGCTCGATTGTAGCCCAAAAATTCATAGCCAAGGTACGAATTTGAATCTCAACGAGAATAGTTTTTGCACCGTAAATCGTATCAACCGTATACTCAATAATCACATGGTAAGAACGATAACCCGATGCCTTTCGATGAGTAATGTAATCACGTTCTTGAACAACTCTCATGTCCTGTCTTTTACGAAGGATAGAAACAACTTCATTTACGTCGTCTACAAATTGAACCATGACACGCAATCCTGCAATATCTTGCAAATCTTGTTCAAGCGTGTCATAGGTTATTCCACGACGTGCCATTTTTTCTTTGATGCTTTCAATCGGCTTTACGCGACCTGTGACAAACTCAATAGGAGAATGTTTATTTTGTTTTCGATATTGTTTTCGGATTCCTCGGAGTTTAATTTTCAATTCTCCGACAGCTTGAATGTAAGGATCTAAAAATTCTTCCCATTCTGTAATCATATAACTCTTACGTCCAATTCTCTATGCAGTTTAATTTATCTAGTTTTTGATTTTCTCCTGAAAATCATATACAATAAATACAATGCTTATTATACCATAAATCGCTTTCAAATATAAAGAAAAGGTTGTAAAAATGAAACATTTAGAAATTGAAATGAAAACACTTCTCAGTGAAGAAGAATATGACCGTTTGCTAGATCAGTTTTCAGAAGTCACTCCTATTACACAAAAAAATTACTACCTAGATACGCCTGATTTTTACCTTCGACAACATCAAATCGCTATGCGCATACGTACTTTTGAAAATAGTGCCGAATTAACCATTAAGATTCCTCAAAAAGTTGGAAATATGGAGTACAATCAAGCCCTCACTCTTGAGGAATCTAAAAATTGTCTTGACGAATGTAAACTTCCTCAGGGGATGATTCTAGAAGAACTAACTAGCCGTGGACTTTCAACTAGTTGCTGGGTGGTTTTAGGTTGCCTAATGACTGTTCGTTACGAAAAAGAGACGTCTATCGGACTGATGGCACTTGATCAAAGTAGCTACTTCGATGTTGTTGATTATGAACTAGAGTTGGAAGTCGAAAATGGAGACCAGGGAAGTCTTGATTTTCAGGAGTTTTTACAGGCAAATGATATCGAATATAAGAAAGCACCTTCAAAATTAGTTCGATTTATAGAAAATATGAAAAATAACTGAAATAATCAATTTTTTTTGATAAAATAGAAGAGATAAAAAATAATAGAATCTGTAATGGACTACAGTTGTTAATAAAATGTTTCCTTTTACTGATTCACATAGTTTATAGAGGACGGTTTATCAATGTCAGATACAAAGAATATGAAGCTTTTTTCACTTTCATCAAATCATGAAATTGCTCAAAAAATTGCGGATGCTGCAGGTGTTCCGCTTGGAAAATTATCATCACGTCAATTTTCAGATGGTGAAATCCAAGTTAACATCGAAGAAAGTGTTCGTGGCTATGATGTTTATATCATCCAGTCTACTTCTTATCCTGTTAGCAATCATTTGATGGAACTTTTAATCACTGTTGATGCCTGTGTTCGTGCTAGTGCAAATACAATCAATGTTGTCATGCCTTATTTTGGTTATGCTCGTCAAGACCGTATCGCTTCTTCTCGCGAACCTCTTACAGCTAAACTTGTTGCAAATATGTTGGTAAAAGCTGGGGTTAGTCGTGTATTGACACTGGACCTTCATGCTGTTCAGGTACAAGGTTTCTTTGATATCCCTGTAGACAACCTCTATACAATTCCGCTATTTGCAAAACATTACTGCGATAAAGGCTTGACTGGTTCAGATGTGGTTGTTGTCAGCCCTAAAAACTCAGGTGTAAAACGTGCTCGTAGCCTAGCTGAGTACCTTGATGCACCGATTGCTATCATCGACTATGCTCAAGATGATTCTGAACGTAGCCAAGGATACATTATCGGTGAGGTTGAAGGTAAGAAAGCAATCTTGATTGATGATATTCTAAATACAGGTCGTACTTTCTCTGAAGCTGCTAAAATCCTAGAACGCGATGGTGCAACTGAAATCTATGCAGTTTCAAGTCATGGACTTTTCGTTGACGGCGCTGCAGAATTGCTTGATGCAGCTAATATCAAAGAAATCTTGGTTACAGATTCTGTTGTAACAGAAAGTAAAAAACCTAAAAACGTACAATACATTACTGCAAGCGAATTAATTGGTGATGCCATGGTTCGTATTCATGAAAGAAAACCAGTTAGTCCACTATTTAAGTTTAAATAGAAATTAGGTGAGTTTTTGATATATTTAGATAATGCTGCTACGACTCCAATGTCACCTGCAGCTATCTCAGCGATGACTCAAGTCATGCAAGAAACATATGGGAACCCTTCTAGTATTCATAGTCATGGACGCCAAGCAGGTAAATTATTACGAGAAGCGCGTCAAGAGTTAGCGAGTTTACTAGGAACAAAGCCACAGCATGTTTTCTTCACCTCTGGTGGTACAGAAAGTAATAATACTGCAATTATCGGCTACTGCCTTCGCCACCAAGGGCGTGGGAAGCACATCATTACTACTGCTATTGAGCATCACGCAGTTCTTGAACCATTTGAATATTTGGTTGAAAATTTCGGGTTTGAAGTAACTGTTTTGAAGCCTGTAAATCAAGAAATCACAGCAGACCAAGTCAAAAATTCTCTTCGTGAAGATACCATTCTAGTTTCAACTATGTTTGCAAACAATGAAACAGGAACTCTATTACCGATTGCTGAAATTGGTGAGGTTTTAAAAAATCATCCAGCTTCTTATCATGTTGATGCAGTTCAGGCGATTGGTAAAGTAGAGATTGTTCCCGAAGAATTGGGAATTGATTTTCTTAGCGCTTCTGCACATAAATTCTATGGTCCCAAAGGCGTAGGTTTCCTATACGCTTCTTCTAAAGAATTTGATTCTTATCTACACGGTGGCGATCAAGAACAGAAAAAAAGAGCAGGAACAGAAAACCTTCCAGCAATTATCGGTATGGTTGCAGCACTTAAGGATGATCTTGAACATTTAGAAAGTAATTTTGAAAAAGTTCAAAAGTTACAAGAAACATTTCTAACTGAAATGGATGGATTAAACTACTATCTAAACCAAAGTAAAGAGCAACTTCCCTATGTCCTCAACATTGGTTTCCCAGGACAACGAAATGATCTGCTACTACTTCGCCTGGATCTAGAAGGCATTTCTATTTCAACAGGTTCAGCATGTACCGCTGGTATTGTTCAGGTTAGTCATGTTCTTCAGGCTTTTTATGGAGAAGACTCGCCTCGCTTACACGAGTCTGTTCGCGTCAGCATTTCACCTCAAAATACAGAACAAGAAATGATAACTCTTGCTAAAACTCTTAAAAATATCATCGGAGGATAACTCAATGGCATTCGAACAAACGATTAAACTAAAAAATTGTCGTTACGATTATACACTTAGCCCAACTGTAAAGAAATTTACGCTTAAAGATAATACGTTTTTTGAAACTAAAGTTGGTAACTATGAATTAACACGTCTTCTTGAAAAAGTTCCAAATAGTGGAGAAGGATTCCAACTTAAGATTATTATCAACAAAGACCTGACAGGTGCAAAAATCAACATCACTGATAAATTCGGTCTACGTTTAGTTGATATCTTCAAATCAGAAGAAACTCATATCCACCAAGAGAAATTCTACTTCTTGATGGATAGTCTTGTTGAGCGTGGCGTATTTACAAAAAGTGAAAGATAAAAGGTCGTTATGTTTCGATTAACTTACAAGGACTCCTATCAAGTAGAGCGTGTGCAAGAATATGAAGACTATGAAGCTCTTATGCTCTCTCTATCGGGTTGTGTAACCCTTCCTGATACTACTCTTATTACTTCATTAACACATGATGGGGTTGAAATCTATCAGGGGCTTCTAGGTAATCTCTACCGCTTTTTATGGACTTACCACGAAACTAAGATAAACTAAGATTTTTTCTTAGTTTTTTTTCGTTATTGTTGCAATTTTCACAAACTTTCTATAAAATAGTAAATAGAAAGGTTGTGATTTTGTGAAAGAAAAACAGTCTGCTATTCCTAAAGCAACAGCAAAGAGACTTTCTCTCTATTACCGTATTTTTAAAAGATTTAATGCCGAAAAAATTGAAAGAGCTAATTCCAAACAAATTGCAGAAGCGATTGGAATTGATTCTGCCACTGTTCGTCGTGACTTCTCTTACTTTGGCGAACTTGGACGTCGTGGATTTGGCTATGATGTCAAAAAGCTCATGAACTTTTTCGCTGATCTTTTAAATGATAATTCTATTACCAATGTTATGCTGGTAGGTATCGGAAATATGGGGCATGCCCTCCTACACTACCGCTTTCATGAGCGTAACAAGATGAAAATCATCATGGCTTTTGACCTAGATGATCATCCTGAGGTTGGTACCCAAACTCCTGATGGTGTTCCAATCTATGGAATCTCTCAAATAAAGGACAAAATTAAGGATAGTGATGTTAAAACTGCTATTCTTACTGTTCCTAGTATTAAATCTCAAGAAGTTGCAGAACTATTAGTCGACGCCGGTATCAAAGGTATTCTTAGTTTTTCTCCTGTTCACCTACATCTTCCTAAAGACGTAGTTGTTCAGTATGTCGATCTTACAAGCGAACTTCAAACCCTCCTCTATTTCATGCGTAAAGAGGATTAGAAAGTGTAAATATTTATGAATAAACCAGTTATTGGGATTACAGGAAATGAAACCCCGCATCCAGATGATGATCTTATGATGAGTTATGCTGCCAAAGGCTTTGTTGAAGGAGTTAAGGAAGCTGGAGGTATCCCCATTATCCTACCAATTGGTGATGAAGAAATGGCCGGTTACTACATTAGTTTAATTGATAAACTTATTCTAACTGGTGGACAAAACGTAGACCCTAAATACTATGGTGAGCCAAAAGTTATTGATAGTGACGATTACCACCTTCAACGTGATATTTTTGAGTTAGCACTCATTAAAGAAGCAATCAAGCAAAATAAGCCAATTTTTTCTGTCTGTCGTGGTACTCAACTTTTTAACGTAGCCATGGGCGGGTCTCTTTATCAAGATATTGAAGATCATTGGCAAGATACTTCCGCTGAATACACCACTCAGCGGCTTGTTACCGAACCAGATACTATTCTTCGAGAAATTTATGGAGAAATCTCTCATATAAATTCTTTCCACCATCAGAGCATCAAAGATTTAGCTCCTAATCTTCAGGTTGTAGCACATGATCCTAAAGATGGTATTATCGAGGCTGTAACAAGTACAGATGGTTTCCCTTATCTCGGTGTTCAATGGCATCCAGAATTTCTCTTTGAAAATCGCCCCAAAGATAAAACGCTTTTTGACTATGTTGTCAATGAATTGTAAAACCTGTATATGATGCAGGTTTTTTTATATCATATCCGTCTTCTCACGGTAACTAAAATAATCTGAATGCGAGACAATTAGATGGTCCAATAAGACCAATCCCATTATCTCGCAGGCTTCTTTAACAAGCTTGGTAACATGGTCGTCATTGGGGCTAGGAACTACTGCACCTGATGGATGATTGTGAACCAGAATCACAGATGTTGCCATGTGCTTTAGGGCATAGTGGAGAATTTCTCTCGGTTCAGCAATGCTTCTTGTGGCAGACCCTATAAAAATAGTCTGCTGGTGAATGATTTGATTTTGTGTATTCAGATAAAGCGCCACTAGGTGCTCTTGTTTTTTATCTCCAAGCTCAGCTTGCATCTTTTTAGCTAATTTACGACTGCTAAGAATGCTCTCCATTTCCACTGTTTCCCTTTTATGGATACGGCAGCCTAATTCGATAACAGCTTGTAATTCGATAGCCTTAACACGTCCGATACCCGATAGAGTCTGCAATTCCTGTAGGCTCATTCTTTTTAGGTCGGTTAAACATGTTAGCTGATTTAAGACCTTCTGTGCTATTTCAAAAACATTGGCCTGTTTCGTTCCTGTCCTTAGTAATATTGCCAGTAATTCTTGATTGCTGAGTGCTTCTACTCCCTCTCTTACTAATCTTTCTCTCGGTAAGAGCGAATCTTCTTGAAATGAAATACTATACATAAAAAATCCTCCTCACTTAATTATTCGTGAGAAGGATGCTTAATTTCATAAAAACTAGTTATTTTTAGATTTTTTCAAGAGCTAGTCGCAAATCTTCAATCAAATCATCGACATTTTCAAGACCAATTGAAAGACGGATTTGATTTTTAGTTACTCCTGCTGCTTCTAGATCAGAGTCAGACAATTGAGCATGAGTTGTAGTTGCAGGGTGAACGACCAATGATTTTGCATCTGCCACGTTGGCTAGGTTTGAGAAGATTTCTAAGCTGTCAATCACCTTACGTGCTTCTGCTTCTCCACCTTTAACATGGAAAGTAAAGATTGAACCAACTCCTTTTGGTAAATATTTCTCAGCTAATGCGTGGTAAGGACTATCAACTAATTTCGGATAGTTGACTTTTTCAACCTTTGGATGATTTACAAGGAAATCAACGATTTTTTCAGCATTTTGAACATGGCGTTCAACACGAAGAGAGAGAGTTTCAAGACCTTGTAAGAGCAAGAATGAGTTAAATGGTGATAGGGCAGCTCCCATATCGCGAAGCAATTGCACGCGAGCAGCAACGATAAAGGCTGCAGCACCAACATCACGTGTATAACTGATATTGTGGTAGCTTGGATCCTCTTCGACTAATTGAGGGAATTTCCCTGAAGCAGCCCAGTCAAATTTTCCGCTATCAACGATGACACCACCAATAGTTGTACCGTGACCACCGATAAACTTAGTTGCTGAATGAACTGCAATGTCTACACCATGAGAAAAGACATTGATAAGATATGGTGTTGCAAAAGTATTGTCTGCGACCAAAGGAATCTGATGCTTGTGAGCAATTTCAGCGATTTTTTCGATATCTGGAATATTGATAACTGGATTACCCAAGGTTTCAATCAAGACAAGTTTAGTATTGTCTTTAATCGCTGCTTCTACTTCTTCTAGATTATCAATATCAACAAAAGTTGTGGTGATTCCATAACGAGGAAGTGTTTCTTTCAAGAGGTTAAAGGTACCACCATAGATGGTTGATGCTGCAACGACGTGGTCTCCTGCGTGAGCTAGAGCTAAAATCGTGTAAGTAATAGCTGCCATCCCTGACGCAGTTGCAAGTGCACCTACACCACCTTCAAGGGCTGCGATACGCTCTTCAAAGGCTGATGTTGTTGGGTTTGTGATACGAGTATAGATATTACCAGCCTTTTGAAGAGCAAAGAGATCTGCACCCTCTTGTGTATCTTCAAATACAAAAGATGTTGTTTGGTAAATTGGAACAGCACGAGACTTGGTAGTCGCATCTACCACTTGTCCTGCATGCAATTGAAGAGTTTCAAATTTAAATTCACGAGTCATATTTAGACCTCCAAAGATTTCATTAGGTTCATTGTATCACCTAATTCGTTCAGTTACAAGTACAACTTTGTTATATCTTGGCATAAGAAATAGCTATGACTATTATTAGAATTGTAGAATTTTTTTCAGATAGTTTAAAATGTTTGTATTCACTTCTCCTATACTTTATAATGTTTACAAAGGAGAAAACTATGTCAGAAATTACTCATGAAATTGATGCAAACTTTGCTGGCCGTTTAAATATCTTGCGTGCTGGTGTACTGGGAGCTAATGATGGAATTATCTCTATTGCTGGAGTTGTTATCGGGGTAGCGAGTGCTACAACGAATATCTGGATTATCTTCCTATCAGGATTGGCCGCAATCCTTGCTGGCGCCTTTTCTATGGCTGGAGGAGAGTATGTATCCGTATCTACTCAAAAAGACACGGAGGAGGCCGCTGTAGCCCGTGAACAATTACTTTTGGATAAAGATATGGATGCTGCAAAAAAATCACTCTACGCAGCCTATCTTCAAAATGGTGAGTGTGGAACTTCAGCTCAACTATTAGTTAACAAAGCTTTTTTGAAAAATCCACTAAAAGCCTTAGTCGAGGAAAAATACGGTATCGAGTATGAAGAATTCACCAATCCATGGCATGCTGCAGCATCTAGCTTTATTGCCTTTGTTCTTGGAAGTCTTCCACCCATGCTTTCAATAACTATCTTCCCAAGCGACTATCGAATCCCTGCTACTGTTGTTATTGTAGCAATTTCCCTTTTAATTACTGGATATACGAGTGCAAAACTTGGAAAAGCCCCCACTAAAACAGCTATGATTCGGAACCTTTGTATCGGCCTTTTGACTATGGGTGTTACCTATCTATTTGGACAATTGTTTAGCATTTAAAACATAAAAATACCTCGAAAAAATCGAGGTATTTATTTTTTTATTATAGCTGGATAATCTTACGATAGCTTCTTGAAGTAATCATAAAGATAAGTACGTAGATGAGGGCAAAGATACCACAAATAGAAAGTGTTACACTTAACATCATAGCTGTATCTACTACCCCAATGACCTTAAGAATCAAACTTAACATATGATAGGCAAATGCTAGATGAAGGAAGGCGAAGATTACAGGAAGGAAGAAAACAGTCAAGACTTGCTTGTTAATGGTTTGCTTGATTTGTTTTTGGTCCAAGCCAACTTTTTGCAGGATGACAAAGCGTTCACGGTCTTCATAACCTTCTGAGATTTGTTTATAGTAGATAACGAGTACAGTTCCAATCATAAAGATGATAGAGAGGAAAATACCAATAAAGAGAACTCCTCCAAAGAGAGCATTCATTTGGGCAATTGCGTCACTTGCAGTGCCTCCACCATAAACCATACCGTCTTTATTTTTGAGATTATGACTAAAATTATTTGCAAACTCCTCAAAATCATCAGATAGCTTTAACTGTTCCTCTAGACTAGCTGTTACATCCATACCACCGTAGAGCTGTGTGTATATAGCTGAATCCTGGTACTGTTTTAAAAAGCTTTGAAGGTCAGCAACTACAAGATAGTTATAATCCGATACCAATAGTACATAGGGATTGGTAACATGATTGGCAATAAAATCCTGCTGGATTGCTTCCTTGATCGTATAGTTCTGATTGTTCAGACTAAATGCTTTCTGTCCTTTAAGTTGGTCATTTCGAGCCCAAAGCCCTACTTCATCTCCAGTGAGATTCAATTTCTGACCAGTCATCTTTTCGTAATCTTTTTGGTCGAAAACTAAGAAGACAGTCTTGGGCATAACATTATTTTGCCCTTTTTCAAAGATGCTTAATTTGGTCCCGTCTTGACTAGAAAGACCGAAACTCGCATAACTGAGAACATCTTTATTACTAATCGTTAAGCTCTTTTCACTTGCATACTGAGTCAAAAGTTTGTCTAAATCCTCAACTTCTACATTTTGCCCCTTGACATCAAAATCGTGAGGATATAGGAGTTTTTTCATATTTTCAGAACCGTTGTAGATGCTGGTTGCTGCTGACATGGTGATTAAAACCATGGTTGAAAGGATAGCAATGGTTGCTAATCCGACCGCATTTTTTTTCATACGGAAGATGAGGTTAGAAACAGAGATGAGGTTGTTGGGTTGGTAGTAATATCTCTTGTTTTTCTTGAGCAACTGTAAGAAGACTGTAATACCAGCATTGAATAAGAGATAGGTTCCTACAATAACTAACATGACCGCAATAAAGAAAGTAGCGACAGCTTTAAATGCATCTGTTACGCTTAGTGCTAAGTAGTAGCCACCACCTTGTGCAATGAGCCCTACTAAAGTTTGAAGAACCAGGAAACGCCCCTTCTTCTCACCTTTTGCTTTCTCACGAGAAAGTTGCAGAGCATCCATACGGATAATGCGGATAGCATTTAGGAAGACAATGAGTAAAAATACAAGCCCAAATACCAGAAGGATAGAAAAAACAACAGACCATTGGAAAGTAGCTACTAGCTCTACCTTCATCTTTGCAAGTTTAAGCAATAATGCAAAGATGAGATTGTCAAAGAGGGCACCAATCCCAATACCGGCAGTGACTGTTACTAGCCCAAATATCAAGAGTTCCTTGAAGGTCATACCAATCAAATGGCGTTTTTCTAAGCCCAACATGCCATATACACCCAGTTCTTTGGAACGGTTTTTCATGACAAAACTGTTGGCATAAAGCACGATAATGGCAGATGCAAGTGTCACTACGACAAGCCCTAGTTGTAGGGTAAATTGTATAGCAGATGCACCACGCAAATCCACAATTTTTGGATTAAAGGCTAGGGAGTAAAAGAGATAGCTAATCGTGACTGCCAAAATGACAGACAAAGCAAAAGGGTAATAGAGTTTGCGGTTTTTGATTAAGTTGGATATGGCCAACTTATTGGTTAATCGAAACATACTAGTTCACCTCACTTGCCATAACAGTCAAGGTGTCAGAGATTTCTTGGAACATCTGACGATCAGTTTTTTCACCACGGTAGATTTGATTGTAAAGAATGCCATCCTTAATGAAAAGGACACGTTTTGCACGACTAGCTGCTGCTGTTGAGTGGGTTACCATGAGAATGGTTTGCCCTTGCTCATTGATCTGATCAAAGATATCAAGAAGGGCTGCAGAAGATTTAGAGTCTAGGGCTCCTGTTGGCTCGTCAGCAAGGAGAATTTCTGGTTCTGTGATGATAGCCCGTGCAACTGCTACCCTTTGTTTTTGCCCTCCAGAGATTTCATAAGGGTACTTCTCCTGCAATTGATTGATGCCAAGATTTTCAGCCGTCACCACCAATTTTTTCATCATTTCTGTAATAGGCTTTCTAGACAATACCAAAGGGAGTAAGATATTGTCTTTAACAGAAAGCGTATCTAACAAATTAAAGTCTTGGAAGACAAAACCTAACTTTTCACGACGGAAACTTGATGCTTCAGAATTTTTAATGGTAGCTGTGTCTGTTCCGTTAAGGAAAACCTGGCCACGAGTTGGCTTGTCTAGCATGGCGAGAATATTTAGTAGCGTTGACTTCCCAGAACCAGATTCACCCATGATAGCAACGTAATCGCCTTTTTCTACAGTAAAGTGAATATCTTTCAAGGCTTCTACTTGGTTGCCTTGAAAGCGAGTTTTATAAATCTTTTGAACGTGTTTTACATCTAATAGCGTCATTTTAACATCTCCTTTTTAATATCCCATTAATTGAAACTGAGCCTGCATCATTTGAATGCCGAGCTCAACTCGCTCGATATCCTTTGGACTCGGCTTACTTGTATGTTTCTTTTGTAAAATATTTTTCATAGTTTTGCTCCTTTATCTTTATGATATAAGTGTACTCTAAAAAAGGAGACAGTTCCATAACATAACCTTACAAATGGAGCTTTAATCTTACATTTTTGTAAGATAGAGATATTTTTTTGAAATCAACTACTATTAGTTTACCACAAATTTTTAGGCAAAATCAAACCCTTGTAATTACAAGGGTTTAATTTTTTAATGGATAGTAAGGTGGTTACCAAAACCAACCTTCGTCATCATTGATAGGCTGGGCTTCCTTGATCTTGCGTGGGCCTGTTCCATACATTTCAGCTTCGATGTCTTCTTTTGTTGGTAGGATCGAAGCTAGGATAATGTAGATAATAATTCCGAGTCCAAAGTTTGCGATTGTAAAGATTACAAAAAGGAAACGAACTAGGGTTACATCAAGATTCCACTTATCAGATAGACCTGCAAGTACACCTGATACCATACGATTTCTTCTCATTTTATAAAATTTTGTATTCATGGTTTGTACCTCTTTCGATATTCTTGAAATAAGTATAACATGAACTAAAGATCCCTGCATCAGTCCTTGGGCTGATTTTTAAGAATAAGCTTCCCATGACAAAGACCACATCGATAACGTTTGGTGTCGATTCGTCGTTTTCTTTGATAGGGTTGGCCACAAGAGTAACATTTATAAACCAAAGCTGGTGTTTGAGAAGCAGTTGATAGAGGAGGAACAAAGCGGAGTCCATCCACTTCTTTTAACAGTTCCTTAAAAGCTAAATCCTTATGCTTATACCCTTCCCCCTCATAGTACAGATGATAATGACAGAGTTCGTGACGGACAATCTTCCGAAAAACATCCAAACCAAGTTCTTGATAGACTTTAGGATTAAAATCCAAATGCCCATCCTTAGGGAAAAATCGTCCACCTGTCGACCGCAGACGAGTATTCCATTGAGCCTGGTGTTTGAAAGGTTTTCCGAAGTCTTCTAAAGAAACTTGCCTAACATAATCAGTTAGATTCATCTGGTGCAAGGAGCGACAGATTTACTTTTTCACGTTGGACATCGATTTTCTTCACCCAAACAGTAACCAAATCACCGACTGAAACGACTTGATTCGGATGCTTGATAAATTTCTTGCTCATGTGTGAAATATGAATGAGTCCATCTTCATGGATACCGATATCAACAAAGGCACCGAAGTCAACGACATTGCGAACTACTCCCTCTAGTTTTTGCCCAACCTTTAAATCCTTGATATCCAAAACATCCTGACGAAGGACCGGAGCATCAAAAGAATCACGGTAATCACGACCTGGTTTGAGAAGATCTGCAATAATATCTTTCAGAGTTTCTTGACCAAGATCTAGCTCTTGAGCCATATCTTTGATAGAAACAGATTTGAGTTTTGCTTGCGCTTCTTCATTCAAGTCCTTAATATCCAAACGTTTGAAAAGTTCTTTAACCGCTGCATAGTTTTCTGGGTGAACACCTGTATTATCAAGGATATTGCTGCTTTCAGGAATGCGAAGGAAACCTGCTGCCTGTTCAAAAGCTTTTGCTCCCAGTCGAGGTACTTTTTTGATTTGAGCACGAGAAGTGATTTTGCCTTCTTCTTCACGATACTTAACGATGTTTTCTGAAATCGTTTTGTTAAGCCCTGCAACATGGGAAAGTAGAGCTGGACTGGCTGTGTTGACATTGACACCGACTTGGTTAACGACTGTATCTACGACAAAGTCCAGACTTTCAGACAATTTCTTTTGACTAACATCATGCTGGTATTGACCAACACCGATAGATTTGGGATCAATTTTAACCAATTCTGCAAGTGGGTCTTGCAAGCGACGAGCGATTGAGATGGCTGAACGTTTTTCAACGGTTAGGTCAGGAAACTCTTGACGGGCAAGTTCGCTGGCAGAGTATACAGAAGCTCCACTTTCGCTAACAATGACATAGCTGACTTCTGGAAAATCATTGAGAACTTCAGCAACAAAGGCTTCACTCTCACGGCTGGCAGTTCCATTTCCGATAGCGATGATTTCAACACCGTATTGGCCAATCAAATCTGCTAAATCACGTTTGGCTTCCTCAATCTGACGAGCTGAAGCTGGTTTGACTGGATAAATAACTTGTGTTGTCAACATCTTACCAGTCGCATCAACTACTGCAAGCTTAGCACCTGTACGAAAGGCTGGGTCAAAACCTAGAACCACGCGCCCTTTTAGAGGTGCTACAAGAAGGAGATTACGAAGGTTTTCTGAGAAGAGTTGGATAGCTCCTTCTTCTGCCTTTTCTGTCAATTCAGTGCGAATACGGCGCTCGATAGCTGGCAATACTTTTTTCTTAACAGATTGTTGAATCACTTCGTCTATATAAGCATTCTTAACCTTGAAACGAGCAGCAAAGAAGGCTTGAATACGATCAACTGCATGCTCAAATCCAATCTTCAAAATGCCTAGCTTCTCACCACGATTAAGGGCAAGCGTACGGTAACCCTGCATATTGGCAACTGTTTCTGAGAAATCGTAATAAATCTGAAAGACTTGCTTTTCATCCAAACTTTCGTCCTTGACTTGTGAAGTAATCTTAGAATGTCTAAGGACCTCTTGATAAGTCATTGAACGCAAGTTGACATCTTCAGAGAGAGCTTCAACCAAGATATCAACTGCACCCGCTAAAGCATCTTGTGGAGTCTCAAAACCTTCACAGACAAATGTTTCTGCTTCTTTTTCTAGGTCAGAAACATTCTGTAGGATTAAACGAGCAAGTGGGAAGAGTCCCGCCTCACGCGCAATGGTTGCCTTGGTCCGACGTTTTTCCTTATAGGGAAGATAAAGTTCTTCGACATCCGCTAATTTTTCGGCAGCAAGAATTGCTTCTTCCAATTCCTTGGTTAACTTGCCTTGCTCTTTGATTTTTGCTAAAACAGCTTCTTTACGATCGTTGAGAGCAGTTAGGCTTTTATCAAGGTCGATAATTGCCTTAATAGCCACTTCATCCAAGCTACCAGTCATATCCTTGCGGTAACGAGCGATAAAGGGAATCGTAGCCCCTTCAGCTGTCAAAGATAAGACTGTATCAATTTGCTTTAAGGTTACACCCAAATCTTGGGAAATTTTTTCATATTTTTTATCCATGAAACTATTATACCATAAGCAGGAAAGCTTGTTTTCATTAATTTGTTGCTTTATTTCAACTTTATAAAGATAAAAAGGAAGGTGATTATAAAATATAACTATTTCCCAGAAATAATAGTATAATAGAGGTAACACAAAGAATCGAGGTATGCCTTATGGCTGTTAAATTTACAAAAACTGATGACTTAGATAAGATGTTTGAAGAGTTCGCTAAACTACCTGATTTAAAGCAAGTGACATTTCCAGATGATAAAGAAAAGAAAGATAAGGCAGAAAAGAAAAAATAGATGGATCTCTTTCAAAACATGCCTTCAAGTGTTTTACAAGCTGGTGCCATTTTTCTATCAATTATCATTGAAGCTTTACCCTTTGTCTTAATGGGTAGCATCATCTCTGGTGCTATTGAAGTCTACGTCACTCCTGAGAAGGTTTATACATTTCTCCCTAAAAATCGTTTGGGGAGAATCTTTTTTGGTACCTTCATTGGTTTTCTCTTTCCCTCTTGTGAGTGTGGGATTGTCCCTATCATCAATCGTTTCTTGGAGAAGAAGGTTCCAAGCTATACAGCTGTTCCCTTTCTAGTAACGGCTCCTATCATCAATCCTATCGTTCTATTTGCGACTTATTCAGCTTTTGGTAATTCATTTAAAATGGTCTTACTACGAGCTTTGGGTTCGATTCTTGTCGCTACTATATTTGGTATTTTCCTTGGATTTTTCTGGGAAGAAACGATTCAAAAAGAAAATAGACTAGCTTGTCATGAACATGATTTTTCTCATTTAACAAAAGGTCAGAAACTTCTTCAAGTTTTTATCCAAGCTATTGATGAGTTCTTCGATATGGGGCGTTACTTGGTCTTTGGCTGTCTTTTTGCAAGCCTAGTTCAAGTCTATGTACCAACTCGTATTCTGACATCAATTAGTGCAACACCACTGCTTGCTATTATTCTATTGATGCTCTTATCCTTCCTACTATCGCTTTGTAGTGAGGCAGATGCCTTTATTGGATCTTCTCTTCTCTCCAATTTTGGCTTTTCTCCTGTTTTAGCCTTTCTGGTTATAGGTCCCATGCTTGATGTCAAAAATCTACTCATGATGAAGAATTATCTAAAAACTCGCTTTATTTGGCAGTTTATGACAATTGTGACTCTTGTTGTTCTTGTCTATTCTTATATAGTCGGGGTGATGCTATGATACGATTTTTTATCTTATTTGGCTATTTTATCTTAACCCTTTATCTGCAGCTATCAGGTAAACTAAATCAGTATCTAAACCTCCACTATTCTTATCTGGCTTATATTACTATGGTTTTGTCATTATTACTAGCCATCGTTCAAGCCTATATTTGCTTCAAGCGTTTGAAAGAACATAGTCACTTGCATAGTTTTTTAGCCAAGCTTGCTAGTTTTGTCCTCTTAAGTTTACCCTTGTTAGTTGGATTTACATTTCCAACTGTCACTCTGGATTCACAAACAGTATCGGCAAAAGGATATTATTTCCCTTTGTCGGAAGGAACTGACAAGGCAATCCAAGCAAGTGAAGGAACAAGCAGTCAGTATCTTAAGCCGGATACCAGTCGCTTTTATTCACAAACAGCTCATGAAAATATTATTCGGAAGAGTGCTGATAAATACTTAGCTAAATCAAGTATTGTTATCAAGGATGAGAATTACCTGGAGGTCATGGAAGCTATCTATGATTATCCAAATGAATTTGAAGGTAAGGAGATTGAGTTTACTGGTTTTGTCTACAATGATCCCAATTACGCCAATAGTCAATTTGTCTTTCGTTTTGGTATCATGCACTGTATTGCTGATTCGGGTGTTTTTGGTCTCTTGACTACAGGAAATAGCAATCAGTATGAAAATAACACCTGGGTCAGAGTCAAAGGTAAGATTAGGAATCACTATCACAAAGAACTAAACCAAGTCCTCCCAACTCTCGAAGTCCAGTCTTTCATCAAAGTAGACAAACCCGAAAATACTTATGTTTACAAAGAATTTTAAAAAGTAGCCTGAGGGGGGCTACTTTTTCTTGTTTAGTAAGGTTTTAACTTCTTGTGCTCCGATCTGATCGCCAGCTTTTTCAAAAAGTTCGATAGCTTGTAAAAAATTCTCTTGCGATTTTTCTGAATTTTCAGCAGAATAAATCTCACCTAAACCTCTATAGGAACAGGCTTGAGCTATCAGATCATCTGTTTGTAATGCTTGCTTTAAGGACCGTTCCATATAAATGATTGCTTTTGCTATTTCCCCTAGTTTTAATCGTAAATAACCTTGCTCATAATTATTGACAGAAAATTTGAGTGCATCCTCTGGAAAAGATTTTTCAATGATTTCTCGCTCTTTATCGATATAGTTAAGAGCTGTTTGATAGTCATTCATTTCACGATAAACCATGGCTAACTGGTGATATCCTATATGTTCATTTTCTTTATCTTGACTTGATATTGCTATTTCAAGATAGTTTTGATAAATTGTCAAAGCTTCTTTGTAATCTTTTTCAAAGAGCTTAATATATCCCATTAAATTGAGAAGGCTGTAATCCTTGCAAGTTTCTAACGAGAAAGTTTCTGAGACTAATTTCTTGGCCTCTTCAATCTTCCCCTCAAACAATAATTCCCAGGCTTGATTCATGCTTATTCTCCTCTAGCTTATGTTGTATAGAAATCAATCGACAAATCACTATCAGACTCGTATTTTTTCCATGCTAGGCTAAAGCCATAATAGTCTTCAAATTCTGGATGCCAGTCACAATAAAGTGGGATACGGCTAAATTTTCTTGCAACTACTTCATCTTCAAATTCTGGGGACTCTCCTGCAGTAATTCCAAATTGAAGGCCATTCAGTTCCCATGTATTTCCCCAAACATTTTCGTCTGATAGAACGTCAATCCAGCGAGAGCCGTCAATATCAAAATCTGCACATAATTCAAGTTCTAACAATTTTCTGTAGTTTACCTTGGCAGGCTTTATATAAAAGGCTCCATCAACCTGATACTTTTTATCTTGTACTTGAATTTGTGTGATTTTCATCGGAATTGGAACTCTATTTAACTCCAACCAAAAATAGCCTAGAGGAGTTTTGATTGCATGGTAAATTTGTTTAGACTCTATTTTTACTTTTTTCGAGCAAGCATTTAGAACTCTTCCATGCTCAAGTATATTTTTACAAACTATTTTTGAAGTCTCAGAATTAAAAATAGAATACCTACGGATGACCCTTTTTAACTTTTCAACGGGATAAGTGATATCTCTTGAGTAAGCATGATATTTCTGGACTACCAGAGCTATTTTTTCAATATTTTCCTTTCCAGTTGGTACAATCACACCATGCCCAATATGAATACTTGGATCATCACAGATATAAGTATATCCATTTCCACCTTCTTGAAACTCAACGACAACGAGATTCAACTCCTGATCAGGATCGAAAAGTGGTTCAACTTTTTCACTGGTCTGGCGCTCATAAAAAGTGAAACAACCTGGATTATCCTCTTCGTCAAAGACCATAAAACTACCACAATTTGGGCACTTCCACATATAAAAGGAAGCCTCCGAAATGTCTTTATAGGAAATTCTATCATGTTCGTCAGTATTGTTAAAAATATCCTCAAGCAACTCATCCGAATAAACCGAATAAGCATTTGGATCAGGCGCTTGGTGGTCGTTCATTGCTTGACCACATCTACATGTCCATTTTCCCATATCTAACCTCAGTCGCGACTTAATTCTTCAAGGAAAAATTGATTAAGAGCTTCCCAGTCTTTCTTCTCCTCGGTAACACTTTGGATGTAATCGTCTAGTTCTTTGATATTTTTGGTGATGTAGTCCTGGATGGGCTTAATGGGCTCAATTTCCATACCTTCAGGCCCATTTATCTTGATATCAAGCAAACTAGATACATGCTCTTTCATTTCATCAGGAAGCAATTCTTTCACTAAATCATCAAATAAAATCGGTGGAACAGAATGATATTTTTCTATCCAACGACAGGCTAAAATTGGACGCAGAGCATAGAAGTACTTTTTAGGTTTGACCTTGTCTCCAGAAAGATACTTATTCATTTGAGTTCTAGCAGTATTCAAGTAATGGTGGAGCATCTTTTTATCGGAAAAATACTGACTAACAAGCGGACGGATACGGTCAATAAAGCCTTCGTCTTGCTGGTAAACGATTGGCGACTGTAACCACTCAAAGAGGGTTGGGTTTGACTTATAAAGCAACTTTAAAGACTTGTCCAAATCCCAGCCACTCACATCCCAGGTATCGTCAATTGGTAGTTCGATAACATCGCGATGATCGTTCAAACTAAGATAAAAATCTTGCTTATGCTTGTAAATGAAACGCACATCAAAATCACTATCCGGAGACTCAAAGCCCCAAGCGCGACTACCAGACTCAATTGCCCACAATACGGTAACATCATAATCACGTTCAATTTCCGCTAGTTTTTCAGGTA
This sequence comes from Streptococcus infantis, assembly GCF_047463315.1. Taxonomy (GTDB): domain Bacteria; phylum Bacillota; class Bacilli; order Lactobacillales; family Streptococcaceae; genus Streptococcus; species Streptococcus infantis_AB. The sequence goes on from NZ_JASHEB010000001.1 coordinate 44,218, forward strand.
CCATAATATTCATTGCTTCTTGTGTTTGCATCATGCTTCTCTTTCTATATTCAAGCTACTTCTTCGGCACGATTATTGATTAAGTCAATTGTTTGGACAATATTCCTCAATATTGGTATTTGATGTTGAAATAGTACTTGTACGGAACCATAAGATTTAAACGGTTCTTGTGTCAGCATCGACTTATCCATATACCCATTTTCAACGACATAATCGACAATCAATTTCACAAAAGAAATTTGCTTAGCATTAAGGCTTTCATCTGACAAGAACTTAGAAAACACTTGATTAGCGGCCTCTCTATTCAAACCAATAATCTCTCGCACCAATCTAGGAATAGCCTTATTTTCATAGTGCTGCTGATAGTCAGTTTTACTTCCTAATTTTTCCCATAATAAAGTTTCTAATGCTAATAAATCTTGTGCAGTCAACTTCTTGTTATAGTACAATTTAGAAATTGCTTCTTCATCCAAATGAGCTTTCAAATAATGCTCAACTTTTTCGTTATAGGATCGAAGATCATTTACCTGCAAATAAGGAGTGCTTTCATATACAGTAGAAAGAATTCGATCTTCAAAATTGACATAATATACCTTTCGGTTCGTTTTATCTAAGAATTGCAATAAATCTCTTAGAGATAGGCGTATTTTTTCAAGTTCAGACAAGCTTACTTCCTCCCAAAATTCAGGTTCTTGTACTTTCCTGATAATTTCTGCCTGTGCAAAGACCTGAGGGATATTGCCAACAGAAGCAAGAGCCTGAGCAGTTTTCATGACTTGAGATATATGGATCCTTGATGGCTTAGAGGTTAGTTGTCCGACTTGAATTTCTAACATCCATAAATCAAATCGTCTCGCCATTTCATTTTCTTTATCATCATCAAACATGAGAGGGGAGATATGACTATGAAGTTGCTCGCATGAAATCGTTGTAAGATTTTGCCAATTTTCTAATTTCTTATAGGTATAAACCGTATCTAAGACCATACGTACCCTAAAGTCTAACTCATTCAAGTCTTCTACTTGTCTATGAAGGTCTGAGACAAGTTGCTGACGATACTCTCTTGCAAATGGATCATCTTGATAGTGATGGTCCTGTAGTTCACGAATCAAGTCCACCTTGATATTAAACAAACGCTGTGTCAATGGAACAATATGTCTTCCACTACCTTCTCTCGGATCTGCTTTGAAATATTCAAAGTTGTCACCATAATCAAATACCAAGAAATTTTCTTTATCTTGATCAGGTCCAAACAAATCTTTACAGAGACGGGTTCCACGACCAATCATTTGCCAAAATTTTGTTTTTGAGCGTACTTTCTTGAAAAAGACTAAATTGACAACCTCCGGGACATCAATACCTGTATCAAGCATATCAACTGAAATTGCAATTTGAGGATATTTCTCCTTAATTTTAAAATCATCAATCAAGGTTTGATAATGTTTAATACTGTAATCAATCACCTGAGCATAGTCGCTCCCCTTTTCAGGATAACGTTTATTAAAAATCTCTCTAATATATTCTGCATGATGATGATTCTTGGCAAAGATAATCGTTTTTCCAATCTCATCCCCTGAAGCTATCTGAATTCCTCTCGTCATTAATTCATCTAGAACAATCTCAACTGTAGCTTTATTAAAAATAAAGGAATTAAAAGCTCCAGCATCAATGTCTTTTTCTAGACTATCATCTTCAAATTGGCTATCAAAATATTCTTTATCTTCCTGGGATAGATCATCATAATGAAGGCCGTCTGTAGGTAATTCTAATCTGGTTTCAATTGAATGATAGGATACCAAGTAGCCGTCCTCAACAGCCTTCTCAAGATCATAAGCATAGGTAGGAACACCATTTTCTAAGTTGAAAAATCCATAAGTGTTTTTATCGAGATCCTGACGAGGTGTGGCCGTTAGGCCTAAGATTCTAGCATCAAAATAATCAAAAATGGCCTTGTACTTTTGATAAATAGAGCGGTGAGACTCATCAATAATAATAAGATCAAAGTGGCCAACAGTGAAAGGACGTTGAATGACTTCTTCCTGATCACTAATTGCTCCGATCATGGTCGGATAAGTAGAAAATACCATTCGACTTGATCTTGCCCCGGCTTTATCCTCTAAAAAGTTACAAACTGTAAGATCTGGAAGTAATTTCCTAAATGAATCATAGGCTTGCTTTACGAGAGATGTTCGGTCAGCTAGAAAGAGAACATTTTTGACCCAATTGTGACGTGATAGGATATCAACCAGAGAGACCGCTGTTCGAGTTTTCCCAGAACCAGTTGCCATGACCAAAAGAGCTTGTCTACGATTGTTGGAAAAAGCCTCACAAACACTTGCAATCGCATGTTTCTGGTAATAACGACCAGAAATATCGTCTCTGATTTTACTAGAAATATCCTCCAGTGGTTTTTGCAAATGCCGTCTGTCCATCAATAATTGCAATTCTTCTTGAGAATAGAATCCTGCAACCTGGCGACGATTTACACCATCAAGAATGTAGTGCTTGAGGCCATTTGTAATAAAACAAATCGGTTGATAACCTATTTGTTCCTCTAGCGCTTCAGCATATTCCTTGACTTGTACCTCACCAACTTCTGGATTCACTGCAGCCTTTTTAGCTTCAATAATTGCTAAAATCTTTCCATTTTTACCATAAAGAACGTAATCACAATAACCTGTTCCCGATCCGTGTTTCAGTCCATTAATAGCGACTTCTACCCGACAATTTTCTTCAAATGTCCAACCTGCTAGACGTAAATCAATGTCAATAAAGAGTTTTCTTGTCTCAGCCTCAGATAACTGATCGATGTGGAAAGGAACCTCTTGTCGTTGTGCAGCAGTTTCACGTTTTTCTGTATAATTCTCTTGAACTTCCAAGGACTGTACAGCCATTTGTTCATGAAAGTCAGGCATAACAGGTAAACTGTCTTGCAGTTCCACCATGGCTTGTGGTGTTTCTCTTTTCTTGACATTCTCTGAAAGTGGCAATAATTTCTCGTCAAAAAAACGTTCCACAAATTCATTGCTATAGCAGTAATCAATAAAGTTTACGAACTGGTACAAATGATGTAAGGCTAAAATCGCTTCGCGTTCCTTGATCTCCCCACCATGAGCAGCATGATTGCCCCAACGTATCAAGAGAACCATCTGACTATGAAGCTCTGGATCTACGATTTCTCTAAAGTCATCATCCCACACCAATGAAGACAAGGTAGCACGATAGGGGGCTTCCAAATAGGAATCATGACTATAAATCCAATGAACAGCTTGCTCCAAGGCACGACGAGCCATGAATGCTGTCGCTACAGTAGATGTCCCAATCATATTTTCAGCTTCTATACAGGGTTTTGAAAAAGATTCATACTCCTTGTTATTTAAAAGAAAATCAAAATTTCCCATTTTTCTCTCACTTTGAATATATAGATACGTATATTATACTAGATTTTAAGCTATTTCTCCACAGTTTTATAGCCATCTGACAAGCAAATTGTGATTTGTCAACCTGTGCCACAAAGTCTGCGAACTCGTTTTGAAGAGCTAGAGGAGGTATATTTAGCTTAAAATTATAAATGAAATCCTTGGTAATTCTTCTCTGGCCTCCACTTCCTGTCATCTTTCTCTCACCTTCAAGTCTAAATTTCGAAAGCATTGTTACATGGTATAACCAGACTGTATTTACTGTATTCTTGGGTCTAAGAACATGAAATTCAGTTGAACCAAATCCCACACCGTTCAATAGTCCAAATACTGGAGCACCTTTCCCATTTTCAAAGCAAGGCGTAATTTTTGCGACAATTACATCATTATCCTTAAAAAAAGTAAATCCCTTACGAACATCATCGATATTTCGATTTATAGATAAATCAATTTTCCCATTTTCACTAACGTTTGACATTGGCAAAAACGAAACATTGCCATTAAAATTTAGCAGTTCTTTCTTATTAGGATTTAACTCAATATGATCTTCTAATTTAGACTGTGGATTATCAAAAATATCCCCAAACATCTCGTTAAATCGGGATTTGCACTTAAGAAATGAATTTCTGATGGGAATGTTTGACATTACTTTGGTTGACCATAGCATAGGCTAAAGTTGTATCAATTTTACTATGTCCAAGAAGCTTTTGAACTTGTTCGATAGGCATTCCTTTATCAATTGCCTTTGTCGCTAGTGTTCTTCTAAATTTATGAGGGTGAACCTTTTGAATTCCAAGTTTTTGACCTAATTTTCGTAATCGAATCTCAACACCAGCTATTCCGAGTCTTTGGGCTTTTCCGAGCAAGCTAACAAAAAGAGCTGGATGATTATCCTCTCTACTATTGATACAGTTCTTTAAATGGATTTTCGTACGAGCATCAAAATATACAGGTCTTTCCTTTTTACCTTTCCCAAATACTACACATTCACGATTCTCAAAGTCAATATCTGAGCGATTCAGCTGCACAAGTTCTCCCACGCGCATTCCTGTTGAAGCTAGTAGATCGATCATTGCCAAATCTCTTAGGTTCTCACAATTATCTCGCATGATTTCAAGATGTTCATCCGTATAAGTTTCCTTTACAGTTTGTTCTGTCTTTATTTTTTTAATCCGTCGAATCGGATTTTTTATAATGTACTCCTCTTGCTCTAACCATGCAAAAAATGAAGATAGGATGCGTCGGATATTGTCCAAGTTTGCTTTACTACAATCTTTTTCTGACTGATACTGTGCTAGATAACTTCTCAGATCATCTGTTGTCAGTTGTGTTACAGACTGCTTAATACCTGTAAATAAATTTTCAATGGTCCTTTGATAATAACGAATGGTTTTTGCACTACACCCCTCCACCTGTTTAGCAGTAATGAACAAGGCTAACAAGGAATTATTCGTATACTTCTGTTGATTTACACCATTCACTAAATGGCGCTCTAAACTCTCCCGTAATGCTAGTAATTGTGCATTGTTTAAAAGGGGTAGCATTTCTTGAATGATGATTGTCACTTTTGTTTCCATTTTTTCTCACTTTCATTATTTCAATAAAAAGAGACAATATTAGTTTTCTGAATTACAGAATTCTAATACTGTCTGTTTATCTATTTTTTACTTATAGGATTTAAATATCCAAGCTTAAATTTGGCTATTAGCTCTAAATGAATGTTCAGAGATCCATTTGGTGTAGCTAGATAACCTTTCATCTGTTAAGGATTCTACTGCGATAGTTACACACATATCGACCGCTTCTTCAACTGTTACAGAAAAACGATAACCATTTAACTGTAGAAATTTCACCAAAACGAAGAAAGCAGTTCTTTTATTAGCATTGGCAAAAACATGCTTCTTGATCAATTGGACAAATAGTATCGTTGCCTTATCAAAGATTGTTGGATAAAGAGGTTTGCCAAAAACAAATTGTTCTGGTAAATTGACAATCATATTTAAGGCAGAAGGACTAACCGTCTGAATTTTTTCATTTGGCGAATAACGTTGAATTGCTAAAGCATTGATTTTCTCGATTTGCCTTTCTGTTAGATAGACTGTCATTTTTCCACCAAAGCTTTAAAAACATCATCGTATTCGTCAAAGATTTTGTCCAAATCTAAGTCAAAGGCATCATCAGATGCATAAGAAATCTGATGCCCAGACTCTTCGGGAATAAAGATAATTTCACCACTTGGTAACAATTTTGCTTCGTATTTAACACCACTTGGAATATTGAATTCACTTGGAATGGTGATGGTGATTGAATTTCCTTGTTTTCTTGTTTTTACTACCATCTGATTTCCTCCTTTGAAGTATTATAACAAATAATTACCGTAATTACAATGATAGAATATCAGCCAAAATACTCTTGCATGAGAGATTTTTTCAAGGTTTCCAGTTCTTCTAGTGATTTTTGAATTGCCAATTGTGATTTGTCTACCTGAGCCACAAAGTCTGCGAACTCGTTTTGAAGGGAAAGAGGGGGGAAAATCAGTTCAAAATTTTTAATCAGTTGACCGTTTAAATTAGGTTGATTTCCTCCTCGTCCAAGTTCTCGTAATTCGCTATACCTCAGCATTAATTGATGCCAAATAAAAACTGGATTGTCTATTTTATTTGGAAATATAGCACCACATGCTTGGTTGCTAGTAGATTCAACTTTGAGGATTGCACTTCTTCCTCTTGTTTGTCCTTGACCATACATAGCAATTAATATTGTATTAACTGGAAAAAGTTTAAGAGATGTATTTTCTAAAGCAAATTCTGTGATTTTTTCCTCAGTTTCCGTAATTTCTTTATTTATTACCTCAGTTGTTTTTACCCAATTAATCGTTCCGCTATCCCAATATAATTTATTATCTCTTGATGGTGTACTTCCACTAGAAAGTTCAAATTTTTCACCTATTTTATATTTGGGGAATAATGTAGTATAAAAATCCCCAAACATCTCGTTAAATCGGGATTTTACAAGGTTAGAAAGTTCACTAAGTTGCTTATTTCTATTTATTATTTGATACTCTAACATATCCAATATATCTACAATTGTATTTTGATTTTCTATAGTTTCAATATTAACTTTAGTTTTATTTAAATAGTCAGCTAACTTTAAATTAATAATGCCAGTTGTTTGATTTTGAAATTTTAACACCTTTTTTGTGTCATAGAAATATTTCATTAAATAAAATATATATTTAGAATTATATCCTGGTTTAACTCTTAAAATACTAGTAAAGTTATTTGTGAAATAATCTTGATCTGTAACATCGAAATATACAACACGTCCAACCGGTTGATTTGGACTACCTCCAGATTTTTCAATTATAATATCACCGGTTCTTAGAATTTTATCACTGTATTTAATTTTATCAATATCACGACATACAATATTATCTAGATTTAGTCTTCCAGAATTTAGAAAATTTGAGGTTCTAATTACTGCTGTTGACTCTCCTTTGCCACTATCCTCATTACCCCATTCACCATTTATAGATTTTTCAAATATATTTTGTAAAAAATGGATTGTCATGCAACCACCTCCTCGAAATATCGGGATTTGACGAGAAATTGATATTCTTTTATTACTTTTTTTCTAAGATAAATAAGATTATCAATCTTCTTGAGATTTTGAGTTTGTGTACATTGTACATCATAGGATGGTAGAATGATCTCAATATTCGAAATTATACTTTTAGAAATTTCCTTGAATGTTGCTCCACGTCCTATATTATTCAAAAAATTCTTCCTTGATTTAAAAAAATAATACAAATACTCATTATTTATCTCATTTGAGCAGATAAAATTTTTAAAACCTTGATTACAATACATTTCACATCCAGCAATAGCAACTTTCCCAATCGGAGCACGAGACGATAATAAAACTGTACCTATAGGAAATGATTTTAAGCCAGTTTTTTCAATTCCTAACTTACTAATTTTACGTTGTGTGTCAACTATGATAAAATCATCATCAGAAATTTCTGCTGGAGTAATCCATTTGTATTCTCCATTCCAATAATCTGGATTAGTACTTTTTGGAGTTGAACCTGTAACTATCTCACAAACTTCCCCCAACTTCACTTTTTTCATACGTTCATCTCCCTACTTTAGTAATTCTTCTAACTCTGCTAAGCCAGCTTGAATTTCTTTTTCTAGATCATTGATTTTCTTTAAGATGACTTCAGTTGGTTCATACTCAACTTTTTCATACTCGATTTCTTTGTATTTATTGATGGACAAATCAAAATCATTTTCCTTAATCTCATCAACTGGAACAAAGAAGGACAGGTCTGTTCTCTTGCGCTCTGCTTCTTTCTCTAATTGATGGAATCGTTGGATAATATCTGGAATATCATTTTCGTTGATAGGCTGGCGTTTATCATCTAAGCTCAAACCGTCTGCTTTCATATCGTAAAACCAAACCTTATCCGTCCCACCATTTCCAGTCTTAGTGAAGATAAGGATAGCGGTTGAAACTCCAGCATAAGGCTTAAAAACACCACTCGGCATCGAAATAACTGCATCTAGTTTATGATGCTCAACGATTTCCTGACGAATCCCTTTATGAGCTTTAGAGGAACCAAATAGGACACCGTCCGGTACAATAACAGCTGCACGTCCACCTGGCTTCAAAGTGCGTAAGAAAAGGGCAAGGAAAAGCAACTCTGTCTTTTTAGTCTTAATCGTAGCCAACAAATCTCCAGAGGTTGAATCATAATCAAGAGATCCTTTGAAAGGTGGATTGGCTAAAACTAGAGTATATTTATCAGCTTCTTCGTTATCTTGAGAAAGCGAGTCTAGGTAGCTAATTTGTGGATTTTCAACCCCATGGAGCATCATGTTCATAGCCCCAAGTCTCAACATTGTCGTGTCCGTATCATTCCCATGAAACATGGTATTGTGGAAATGCTTTACACTGTCAATATTTGTCTGCCACTCTTCTTTTCTACGGTCTAAATAGCGACTAGCTGAAACCAAAAATCCTGCAGACCCCATGGCAGGATCTGAAATAATATCCTTAATTGTTGGTTGCATGAGTTCAACCATCATATCAATGATATGACGAGGCGTACGAAATTGTCCATTTGCCCCTGCCTGAGATAATTTTGATAATAGATACTCATAAATGTCTCCGATATCTTTTATATCCATAGGTAACTCATCCAGAGCAGCTATAGCCTTTTGTAAGGTAGCTGGTTTATTGATTTGAAAGATGGCTTCACGCATATAACGTGAAAAGGCTGTATCATCTGTATCACCTTTTAAATTTTTGATAAATGGAAATATTTCTTGTGACATTAGTCGATAAACTTCTTGCGCATCTCCCAAATTCTTAAAGGTTGACCAGCGATATTCAGGTTTATCCTTTGGGAAAATTCCCTCATAGGGAATACCTAGAAATTCAGCATCATTTTCTCGTCCAAGTTCTACCCTATCCAAGTCTTTCATAAATAAAAGATAAGTCAACTGCTCAATGTTGGTCAAAGGATTCGCATTCCCCTCTGTCCATAACATTTCCCAAAGCTGATCAATCTTGTTCTTTAATTCGCCTGTAATCATATTTTACCTCTCAAAATGTTTCAATTTTAAAAATCCGACATACAAAATTTTAAAACTTCTTATACCCCATTTTATCAGAATCCTAGGACATTATCAAAAATTACTATAGTATCTACAGAAAAAAGCCTATATAGGCTTTTTCATCTCACAATATCTTTATACATGTCTGGTCTTCTGTCTCTAAACAAGCCCCAATTTAGGCGCTCATTTGCTCCCTTGTCAAGGTCATAAATCGTTAACAGGATGGCTTCGCCTTGTCTATCTGCTTGAGTCAAGATAGCTCCTGTTTCGTCCGTCATAAAGGATGAACCGTAGAAATTCAGTCTTGAACTTTGACCGCCATTTTCTTCACAAGGAGTGACTTCTTCTAAACCATAACGATTGGCTGCGATAACTGGCACAATATTTGCTGCAGCGTGTCCCTGCATGGTGCGTTGCCAATGACCACAACTATCTGTATCCAAAATTGGCTCTGAACCAATAGCTGTTGGATAAAAAAGCAATTCTGCGCCATTTAGTGCAAGACAACGGGCTGTTTCAGGAAACCACTGATCCCAACAAATGCCAATACCAATCTTGGCGTAGCGAGTGTCCCAGACCTTGAAACCAGTATTTCCAGGTGTGAAATAGAATTTCTCTTGGTAATAATGGTCATCAGGAATGTGAGTCTTCCGATAAACGCCAAGCACTTCTCCATCAGCATCAATGACAGCAATGGAATTGTATAAGACATTACCATCTTTTTCATAGAAACTGATTGGTAAAACCACTTTTAGTTCCTTGGCAATCACTTTAAAATGCTGAATGGCTGTATTTTCTGTCACCGACTGGGCATACTGGTAGTAGTCATATTGACGTTCCTGACAGAAATAGGGACGTTCAAACAACTCAGGCAAGAGAATAATTTGTGCACCTTGGTCTGCTGCTTGTCTAACCAAACGTTCAGCTGTTTGGATATTCGTTTCCACATCCTTAGCGCATTGCATCTGAATAGCTGCAACCGTTACATTTCTCATCTTTTTCTCCTATTCTGGAATTTGTTGGGTAATACAGTGGATATTTCCACCACCTAAAAGAATATCTCTTGCTGGGATTCCTACGACTTCTCGGTCTGGGAAACACTTGCTCAGGACATCTAAGGCCACTTGATCGTTTACATCCTGAAATTGTGGCACCAAGACAGATTTATTGGCAATATAGAAGTTCACATAGGATGCTGCTAAACGCTCACCAGCATAGCGCTCCTCTTCAACTTCTTCATATGAATAGCCCGGCAAATCCTCCTCTGTAACTACTTGATGAAGCACTGGGATTGGGAGCTTATGGATGGTGAAACTCCGACTCTTTGCATCTGTTTCCGTCTCTAAAAGAGCTAGATCAGCTGCAGACATGGCATACTGGGGATCGTCCTGATCGTCCGTCCAAGCTAAAACAACTTCTGCTGGGCCTACAAAGGCTGCTACATTGTCGACGTGCTCATTGGTCTCGTCTTGATAAATACCGTAAGGCAACCAGATAACTTTTTCAGCTCCGAGGCTCTCTAGTAAGGTCTTTTCAATCTCTTCTTTAGTCATGTGAGGATTACGTCCAGGACTGAGAAGACAACTTTCAGTCACAAGTATAGTCCCTTGACCGTCACTATGTATGGCACCACCTTCTAGTACAAATGGTTTGGCATCGTAAACAGGTATCTCTAAGAGCTCTGCAAAACGACTGGCGACTTGGTCATCTGCTTCATAGTCTTGATAAAGTCCATCCACAGCACCACCCCAGGCATTGAAAGACCAGTCTACCGCTAACTTTTCCCTTTTATCATTGAGGAGAATGGTCGGACCTGTATCACGAGCCCAAGCATCATTTGTTGGAATATCTAAATAAACAACCTTGTCTCCAAGATAGGATTGTGCTTCAGCCAAATAGTCCTGCTCTACCAAAAGATAGACTATTTCCCCTTGGGCAATAGTTTTGATAATCTGACTAAAAGCCTTTTTAGCTCCCTTGCCTTGAAAAGGCCAGGAACCTGGTCGTGTTGGCCATATCATAATAGTTCCATGATGGGGTTCATACTCTGCAGGCATACGATAACCTAATTTTTTTGGACTGTCCATCATGATAATCTCTCCTTAAAGTCTTGGTAGCCGAAGGATTTGACTAGACTGCATTCACCCTCTTTATCCATGAGATAGAGACTTGGCAAGCCAATCCCGTTAAAGGTATTATTCTTAACAAAGGAGTAGATTGCCATGTCCTCAAAGTAAAGTCGATCGCCGATTTCAATCGGATTTTCAAAGCTATAGTCACCAATGATATCACCTGTTAGGCAAGTATTTGAAGAGAGTCTATAAGTATAAGGTTTTTCTTGCGCTTCAAAACCATCTCTCAATGGAGGACGATAGGGCATCTCAAGGACATCTGGCATATGACAACTTGCTGAAGCATCTAACACCAATGTCTCAATCCCATTTTCAACGATGTCTAAAACTTCCGTAGCCATATAACCCGCATTAAGCGCAATGGCTTCTCCGGGTTCGATATAGACGTCAAGGTTATAAGTTTCTCGAATTCGCTTAATCTCAGAAATCAGTAAGTCCACATCGTAGTCTTCTCTTGTGATGTGGTGTCCGCCGCCCATATTGAGCCATTTGACCTCATGCAAATAAGGCCCAAACTGCTCTTCTACTGCTTTCAAGGTTGTCGCTAAATCATCTGCCCCTTGCTCACAAAGAGTATGAAAATGAAGCCCATCCACCAAGTCCAGCAAATCACTTGGTATCTTATCTGAAGTCACTCCAAAACGGGATCCAGGAGCACAAGGGTCATAGAGCGCGTGATCTCCTTGTGTTGAACATTGAGGATTAAGACGCAAACCTACACTGATCTCAGCCTCTCGACAAGTTTGACCATATTTTCGTAATTGTCTCTCTGAGTTAAAGACGATATGATCAGATAGTTGAAGTAACTCTTCCATGTCTGATTCCTTGAATGCAGGCGCAAAAACATGGACATCCCCAGGGAACTCTTCTCTAGCTAGCTTAGCTTCATAGAGTCCACTAGCCGTCGTACCTGACAGATACTGGCTAATCAAAGGATATGTTTTATAGAGGGAATAGGCTTTCTGAGCTAGCAAAACCTTACAGTCTGCTTTTTCTTGAACCTCTTTTAGAATGCGACAATTCTCTTCTAATTTTCCTAAGTCAATGATGTAAGAAGGTGTTGGTACTTGTTCTAACTTCATTAGTCCACCATTTGTGGATTTTCAACCACAACCCATGGTAAACCGTATTTATTCAAAGCTTCCATGAATGGATCTGGATCCAACTCTTCAAGGTTATAAACTCCAGGCTGTTTCCATGTACCATCCATCACTAATTTTGTCCCAATCATTGCAGGAACACCTGTTGTGTATGAAATTGCTTGTGAACCAACTTCTGCGTAGCACTCCTGATGGTCGCAAACATTGTAGATGTAGATAGTCTTTTCAACACCATCTTTAACACCTGTAAAGATACATCCGATATTGGTTTTACCAACTGTGCGTGGACCAAGGCTTGCAGGATCTGGAAGTAAGGCTTTCAAGAATTGGATAGGAACGATTTCTTGTCCGTTAAAGTTAATAGCATCTGTACGAAGAAGCCCAACGTTTTCCAAGCATTTCATATGCGTTAGGTAAGATTGACCAAAAGTCATAAAGAAACGAATACGTTTGACTCCTGGAATGTTTTTAGCCAATGATTCAATTTCTTCATGGTGTAGGAGATACATGTCTTTTTGACCAACTTGAGGGAAATCATACTCACGTTTGATAGACATAGCTTCAACTTCTACCCATTTTCCATCTTCCCAGTAAGAACCTGGCGCAGAAACCTCTCGGAGATTGATTTCTGGGTTAAAGTTTGTCGCAAATGGATAACCGTGGTCACCACCATTACAGTCTAAAATATCGATATAGTGGATTTCGTCAAAATAGTGTTTAAGGGCGTATGCTGAAAATACACTGGTCACACCTGGGTCAAATCCAGAACCAAGAAGAGCTGTCAAGCCAGCTTCTTTGAATTTTTCTTGGTAAGCCCATTGCCATGAGTAATCAAAGTAAGCCGTAAATCCAAGCTCTTTGCAGCGTTTCTCATAAATCGCACGCCATTCAGGGTCTTCTGTATCCTCAGCCTCATAATTGGCTGTGTCGATATAGTGGACTCCCGTCGCCAAACAAGCGTCCATAATGGTCAAATCTTGGTATGGTAAAGCTACGTTCAAAACGGCTTCTGGCTTGTAGCTTTCAATTAAGGCAATGACTTCTTCTACATTATCAGCATCAAGAGCAGCTGTCTCAATCTTAGTACTTGTCTTGCCCTCTAATTTAGCTTTCAAGTCATCACATTTTGACTTGGTACGGCTAGCAATCATAATCTCTTTAAAAGTTTCGCTATCTTGGCAAATCTTTGAAATAGCAACTTGGGCAACGCCCCCACATCCAATAACTAATAAACGACTCATTTTTTTCCTTCCTCTTCTTCTAAAATGTCTTCTACATACTTAGGCAACATAAAGGCACCAATATGCAAGTTTGCAGTGTAGTATTCTGTGAAAAGCTGGCGTTTTTTCCAGCCTTCCTTGTCAAAATCTTTGACAGGGTGATATTTTTTCGATGCAAATCCAAACAACCAATAGCCAGCAGGACTGGTAGGGATATGGGCTTGATAAACTCGGCTGATTGGAAAAGCTTGATTGACCTTGCGATGCATGCTTCGGCAAGCAGACTCATCTTCGTCAAAAAATGGACTACCATGCTGGTAAATCATGATCCCGTCTTCTTTCAAGGCTCGATAACTATTGCCGTAAAATTCCTTAGTAAATAGCCCTTCTGTATGTCCAAATGGATCGGTCGCATCATTGATGATAATGTCGTAATCATTTTCGCAGTTTCGTAAAAAGCGAAGTCCATTTTGGTAGTAAATGGTAACGCGAGGATCATCAAGTCCTGCAGCAAAGTCTGGAAAATACTCACGACAAACCTCAACTAGCATCTCATCTGGTTCTACAATATCGATTTGTTCCAATTCTGGATAGAGAGTCAAAACTTGGGCAACACCACCGTCACCACCCCCAATAACCAAGACTTTCTTTGGATTGGGATGGACAGCCATAGGAACGTGAACCGTCATTTCGTTGTAGACAAAGTCATCTGCATCTGAGAACAAGACATGCCCATTTAAAATCAATATCTTCCCAAAAGCAGGCGTGTCTAAAACTTCGATATCCTGCCATTCACTTTTACCAGCGTAGAGTTGTTTGGCTGTTCTCATTGTTAACTTGACATCTGGAGTATGAACTTCAGAAAACCATAAATCCATCTAGTTCTCCTTTCTCTCAATAACATTGATGTGATTGACCTCTGGATCTTCCGTTCCTTGGAGGGAACAACCACGTTCTTTGGCGAATTTTATATAATCGACAATTTCTCGTGTAATCCGTTCACCTGGCGCTAGGATTGGAATTCCTGGAGGATAGCACATGACAAATTCCCCACAGACTTGCCCAACGGATTCGTCCAAGGTTAAACTTCTTCTCTCTGCATAGAAGGCTTCCTGAGGAGATAGAACCAACTCGGGCTGGATATATTCTCCAGCAATCAAGTCCTTCCCATCTCGTGAGTATAGTCTCTTGATATCAGCCAAAGCACCAACCAAGCGCTCGATATCTTGAATCCGGTCCCCAATCGAAATATAAGCCAAGATATTCCCAATGTCACCGAACTCAATCTGAATATCATATTCGTCTCGTAGGAGATCATAAACTTCAATACCTGTTAAGCCAATACCCTGAGTGTAGACTGACAACTTAGTCACGTCAAAATCGCAAACAGACACACCGTCTATTAACTCTTTTGAGTAGGCATAGTAGCCACCGATGGCATTGATTTCACGACGAGCGTACTCAGATAGCTCAATGACCTTTTCAAATGATTCTTTACCACGAAGGGCTAAGTTTCTACGAGAAACATCCAGACTAGCCATTAGCAGGTAAGATGCTGATGTTGACTGTGTCAGGTTAATAATCTGACGTACATACTCAGGATTCATCTGATCGCCAACTAAAAGAAGCGAACTTTGTGTCAAGCTGCCACCAGACTTATGCATGGATACAGCTGACATATCTGCTCCTGCATCCATAGCAGATAGGGGAAGTTTATCTGTAAAATGTAGATGGGCCCCGTGCGCTTCATCTACTAAGACTTTCATTCCTGCAGCGTGAGCCATCTCTGTTAGCCCCCTAAGGTCTGAACAAATTCCATAGTAGGTTGGATTGTTTATCAGGATAGCCTTAGCATCTGGATGGTCCTTTATTGCTTGTGCTACACGCTCATTTTCAAGCCCCAAAGCAATACCGATTTTTGGATCCACACTCATTTCGATATAGATGGGAATAGCGCCACACAAAACGAGCGCATTGATGGCTGACTTATGAACATTTCGAGGAAGAATGATTTTATCACCTGCTTTACAGGTAGAAAGAATCATGGTCTGCACGGATGAAGTTGTCCCACCAATCATCAAAAAGGCATGAGCAGCACCAAAAGCTTCTGCCGCTAGCTCTTCCGCTTCTCTAATAATCGAAATAGGATGTCCTAGATTGTCCAAGGGCTTCATAGAATTGACATCGATCCCAACGCATTTTTCCCCTAAAAGTTCCACTAATTCCGGATTCCCGCGGCCACGTTTATGACCTGGTACATCGAAAGGTACAATTCTTTTTTTTCGTAACTTGACCAGTCCCTCATAAATAGGAGCTTGGTTTTGATTTAACATTATAGAGACATACTCCTTTATCATAGTTATTTTCACCTTATGTAAGGCTCTAAAGGATACTTATGAAAAAAGAGCAGGTTGGCACCTGCTCTACAATCTACTGACGTGTTTATGTTTGTTTCTTTTGAGTATGTCTGTTCCTGATGTTTCCTAACTCTCTAGTAGCAAATATTACGTACTTTATTGATCGTTTCACAAGATGACGTGTGCTTTCACCACACTAACAAATGTATACGAATTAGAACTAATGTCCTAACATCAACTTATAAAAGTAGGCTTTTAACCCTATCAATAATGCGGCTTTTCAACCACGCTTCGGCATTCAACCCTGCCTGTCCGTAGGCATTTTTTACTCGGGTTTATATTTGCTAGAAAACATCATCTCATTTTCTAAGCTTCATTACTATATCATGTTTTCAGATACTTGTAAAGTATTTTTAGAAACTTTTTTAAATAAATTCATTTTTTCGTTCGTGAAATTAATTTAACTCGAAAATAGAAACCGTTTTAAATTAAGTTTTAAAAAACTAAAAAGGAACTAAAATAGTTAGTCCCTTAATTATCTATAAGTACAGTCAACTATTCAAAATCCTATCTACTCATCTCGTGCTATTTGGACTGCTAATTCAAAATCAATCATCAAATAATTTTCGTCTAGGCGGATGAGACTATAATATTCATTCCAAAATAGAGAGTCACTATTGCTGGCCCACTTTAATCCATACCACAATTGAGTGACATTACTTGTATGTGATGGGGGGATTGACCATAGATGCTTTTTAAAAGTTTCTTGAACAAGAGGAGCATCCAGTCGCTTAGTCAAGTCAAGTTCATCTAATTTCAAAGTGATAGAATGTTTTTTCGCCGCCTCAATACTTTCCTTGTTAAATCGAACCTGAATAATCTTAGAATCTTCTAAAGCCACATTCTGGTCCTCAGCACCGTAAAAGGAAATACTGCCCAGTACTATGCCATCTTTTGCAAGAAGATAGGGAGCGTAAGGGACTGCATTGCTATCAAGTCTGAAGCCTTTTTCGATGGTAACTGTTTTATTGCCTGGATACTTTTGGAAACTTCCCTCTGTCAAGAGCTCTTCGTAGTCGCTAGTACCATCCCCCTGTCTTACATAGATATCAAATCCAGCTTCCATCAGATCACTTGCTTTGGTTTCTGCCAAAGTGATTTTACTTTCATTGATTTGCAAAATCGGTGCTTGAGGTGGCAAACCAATCGTGAGATTAAACATGACCCCTACTAGAAAGACCATCAAGGTTATAAGGAGGGCAAGTAAAGATTTTCCAGTCCTTTTTCTTGCATTGAAAAGAGCCATTAGAGTAGGTAGGAGGATCATTTTGGCTAAAATAGAATTCCCCACACCACCTCTATTTAAGGTCTGAAAAGCAAACATCCCCGCAATTGCAATCAGGGACAGGTAGACCAAAATCTCGCCTAGACCCAGTTTTTCTGTTCGAGTTTGTTGATTTACAGGGGTTTCGTACAATGACTGCCCATTCTCTTTCCTCTTTTTTAGAAAGAGATAAAACCCCAGACCAAGTAGCAGATTAAAGATTGCAAAAACTATTAAAGTACCTATTATCGCCGTTCTAGCCATGGCTCTCTACTCCTTTATGCTCTCTCTCAAATCTTATCTTTCTCATTAATGCCCAATTCCCAATCAATAAGACCAGCAGGAAGAAGGGACCACCTTCTATGACCACAATGGGCAAAGCCAGTAAAGCAATCATCAAAAAACTAGCTTTCTTTTGACGCCAACTACCGCCCCATTCTCCGTTTATCAGTACTCCCAAATAGTCGATGTAGTCAGTAAACCAAGTCAATAAGGGATTTTGAAAATCATTGAGCCTTAGGTAAATGAACAAAGCAGAATTTAGCAAAACATAAAGAATTCCTAAGACTAGAATAATCTTTTGACTAGTTCGAGTAGCCTCTAGAACGATTTTTTCTCTCTTCTCCGGTTTTATTTCCTTGAGACTTGGATTCTTACAAGAGAGTTTTTCAAATCTATAGACCAGAAAACGGTAGAGATAATACTTTTTTATATCAGGATTCATAAAAACCTCATTCTAGTAATGACACTCATTTATAAATCATGGTTTAAACATCTAATTTCAAGGAATTTCCTTCCAAATAGACGGCTTTTGACTCAGTGATTTTAATTTTTTGATCTTCTGAAAAGCCAATGGTTTCACCGTCCTTTAAGGTGACATCACTGCCTAAAACATACTGAAGAATAGACAGGAGGAAATAATATAAGTCATCGCTATCCATGACAGAATCAATGATTTCAATCTCAGTTTTTCCAAACTCTTTCAAACCATAAGTGTAAATGCTGGTCTTATCTTTCTGATTGATAATCCCCATATAGATCCAGAGTTGAAGGGGAAGCATTTCTTCTTTCAAAAGGTCAGCCAGGTCTAGATAAAGATCTTTGGGCAAGAGCAAGGTGGTAGAACCCTGATAAATACCAATAGCTGATTGACTAGTTTTTAGAATAGAGGCATTGACTTTAGTTAATAAGGAATAAGTTTCTACTGGCGAAAGATTGTCAGACAGGATAGAAACAATGGCGTGTTGTGTGTGCTCCTGTGTTTCCTTCTCAACATCCTGCCAGAGGTAAGAATAGGCATACAATTCTTCAAATTCTTGACTTGGGATAGGAAGATCCATCAATGCCAAAGCAACGAGAGCACCATCAATCACAAAGGTTGCACTCGAATCATCCCCAGAAACTTCAGAAATTTCAAGTCCCCAGTGAGATTTCAATTCCTGAACAACCTGGTCTAAAGAATAGGCTTGCTGGCCTTTGAAGAGGGGCATGGACAAGATAAGTTGTTTTTTCTTCTCTGACTTTTCTTTCTTACTAGTAAATAGATTTTTTAAAAAATTCATAGGACTTCTCCTTTTTCTCATATCAGTTGGGAAGCAAAGCTATCTTACTCAAAGTGAGTCAAGATACCAAGTTTCCTCGTACTCAAAACCGTAAAATTTCTCATCAAGTAGCCAATTTCCATCCACCAATTTAAGAACAAACTGATGCTTCATTTCTAATGCTTCTTGAAAATGGGTGATGATTCTTGCTTCTTCAGCTTTTGTCATAATAAAATCTACAGAAAAATCATTCTTTTGAACATAGTTATACTCACTTGGGAAGCCATAAGAATTTCGAACTCCTCCTTCCAAGTATTTTTGAGTCACTCGTCCAGTTAAAAGTTGCATTTGCCTCTGAAAATAGTCATCCATAAGTTCATTCCACTTGGGATGAACTTGATTTACTGGGATGCCAAGGCCTTCTTTTCCCTTATCCAGTTCTCTATTACGCTCAAAAATTTCTTCTTCTAACAAGGTTAAACTTTTGAGTAAATTAAGCAAGGGTGGGATGATTATTTCCGCCATAGCTCGATAGTTTTCAGGGGTATTTTTATAGTTCACTCTCATAATTACTCTCTTAACACTCCTGGATTAATTGCTTTACTTCTATGTCTGAAAGTTGTCCATCCATGTAGAGTTTCCTAAGTAAATCTTTATCTACGGTAATTTCATAATAGTCAGTCACAAACTCATGAAATCTCTCAAAGCTATCAAAAAGGTAAGAGAGCAACCATTCTCCGCCATCCTGATCTTGGTAAGTGTGTTGATGCGCGTGACCATCATACCAGATAAAGAAGGTTGTTTCATCTTTTTGGTCTTCCGAATAAAGTGAGACATACTTTTCATCTAGTCCTTTATAAAAACCATCAATGACGTCTTGATTCCACTCGTCAGCAGCAAACTGGTTTAAACCACTTTCATGATCAAAACCTTTTATGAGGATCATTTTATCAGTCAGAATCACATCTAAAGAATCACCCGATCCATTGTCAATAAGGTAGCGGAGTCCATAGTCTTCCTCAGTCTTAATCACGAGTCTGAGCCAATCCTCACTCGGATCTGTCAGATATTCGTCAATGACTAGCAAGGCATCTAAGCGAGTTTTTATCTTGTCCCAATCAATCTTTCTCATCTCTAAAAACCTCCGTCTTATCCTTGCGATTTATCAAGATCACAAGCCCTATAACGAGCTGTTAGATAGCCTGAAAGGCTAATCTGAGGGATATTCCACTCATTGGGTAAATAAATCGAACAATCTACCTGATCACCTAGAGGGGAACTTGCTGAAAAGACATATCTTCCCAAATCTTCATTATTAGGATTTCTTTCAACTAGACTCAATCTGCTAGCATTGAACCAGTCTTTAAACAGTAACCAGATTTGCTCGGCAGCTTCGTTTAATAAGGATACTTTCAAGTTGTAGCTGATTCCGACCCTACATCTTTTTTTGAATCCTGACTCATCAGCCCTACAAACTTTTATCGATCCCTTATCATACTGCCAGTTATCACTATCTAATAGGGGAAATTGAACAGATAGATTGTCTTTAAATCCCTGCATAGTATCAAATAAATCTTTGGAGGCAGCTTCGAATAATTCTAGTTCTTCCATAGTCTTCTCTTTAATTTTCATAGCTAATCACATTTCGATTTAATCTGCATCAACCCAGATCTGGTATTTTTGACAATGGAGACATCTGAAAAGGTAACCACAGATAGGCCCATCTTTGACCAAGTAGTCTTCTACCTCCTGATATTCTTCACGCGCTTCATAGTCTGCCAAGACTTGCACAGCGATTCCCATATCCTTCAATTCTCGAGTTCCAACTGTACCCAGGTAAGCACAATAATCTTGGCAACAAGAAAGCCAATATTCTCCCTGCCAACTAGAGTAACCTGGGGTCTGACAAAAAAGTAGCTGATTTTTTTCTGGATCCAATTCCCCCTGCCACTCGGCATCTTGGATAAATTCCGCATCGAATTTTTTGGCTGCTTGACCGTTTGCAATGCAAGTTGGGCAGAGATGTTCTATCTCTTCAATACTATAGGGTCTAAGAGCATAATAAACATTGCTTTCTTTCCCACAAGATGGACAAACCTTGGCTTCTCCTTCAACAAATGAACCTGTTGCTAAGGGATCTGGATGATAGAGAAAATAAGGTAAGTCTTTTAACAGGTTCTTCCTCTGCTTCTTCTCTTCTTTTCTTAGAGGACGAGGAAGGGCAAAACGATCGCCATGACTCTGACTCATTTCTTGTAAACGGCTCAGTTTCTTTATCTGTTTTCGATCAGGTTTGTCTAAGATTTCAGTAAATAAGCTATAGGCACTAGTGTAGAGACCCAATTGTTCATAGAGGTCAACTAAGACTTTCTTAGCTTCTAAATCTTCAGACTTAGCTAATTCATCAGCCAAATCATAGAGGGCTGCGACACTTGAAGGCTTTCCATCTTGGTCCAGGTATTGCTTTTTTAATGTAATGTATTTTTCTAGAAATGGATTCATAGGATTACCTTTCTAACGGAATATAAAAACCTTAACAAATAGTAACTAGGACAATACCATTTAAATCTAATATTGCTTTATATAAATCTTTCATTTCATCACCTGATTTTAACCTCTCATTGTCAGACAGTTAGTAAATTTCATACACAAGCTCTCTATCAGCTTGAAAATGTTTGTCGAATTTCACTAAAAGATAAAGGGATCCAGCTGGAGAAATACCGGCATCATAACCTAGAGCAAATTCGCCATAAGAACCACTTTTATCCAAGATTAACTCCCTTAATTCCAGTTCTGTAACTGTTTTATCAGGCCAATTATCATGGATAACCTTTTGAGCTTTTTTATCAAGGTGTTCTAAGTTTCTATATAAACTAGTCATCAAATCATCTGATAATAAGAGTAAATCCTGTTCACAGTAACCTGTAAAATAAATATTTATGTCTTTATTAAGATATCGCCCTAGAAAATAGATCCCCGAATCATGTTTTCCCAGCTTATTCCCTTCCATAATGCCAATAAATCTTCTTTGTTCATTTATTACCTCAAGCAGTTTTATTCTTTTAGGAATGTTTAATAAACTTTCTAACAAATAGTAACTAAGACATTTCCATTAAGCTCCAAAATCTTTTTGTAAAAGTCTTTCATTTTGACAAAGCAGGTTAAAATATCATCCTTGATTTCTTCCTCTTCCTCAAGATAATCCCAAATATCAGGATACAAGTCAGCTTTCTTGCATGCTTCCATACTAAAGTTTTTCAAAGCCTTGTCCATATCAAATTCTTCTAAAGCTTGACTGATAGCCGCAATTCTCGATTTTTCAGTATAGGCGATATATTCAGATACATCCTCTAGAGGAGTCACCCCTAAAACAGCTTCTCTCAAGGGATTGTCATCCAAAAATTCTGAACTACTAAATCCTGTCATTACAAAAACTAAGACATCCCACATTTTGTCAATATCTATTAAGATATCATGACTATCAGTGGAATCCTCAGAAAAATCTAATAAGTCATCTTCTTGATTGGAAAGACCTTTTATTTGTTCTAATTCATTGTCTGGTAAATATTGATAATTGGCAATCATTCCCATGATTTTACTCCTTTGAATCAGTTAGTATCATACGGATGTTTTTAGCTCTATTTCTATAGAAAATGCTATAATGGAGCTAAGAAATTGTTTTATTGAATGTTAAATAGGGGGAACAGTCATGTTCACTAGTATTGTTTTGGGTTTTTATGCTCTTTTCTTTCTATCCTTATCCTTTAGCATCTATCTCTATATTAGACTTGTAGTTGCGGTTAAAAAAGGCAAAGACATTCCCAAATGGATTTATAAACTTGGCCAAGCTGTTCAAGGAAGAATTCACGTTGACTATGAAGAAATCACTGATGCTAATGCCCTTAAAGAGATTCATTGGTTCTTGCTGATCTATTTAATCGTAAATCTACTCGTATTGGCTGGTTTCTACTATCATGGTAATAGCTTTCCTCAAGCCATTTATGAATGTTTGAAAAAACAATTTTTTATCGTACTTGTTAGTATGGTTTTAAAAAGTATTGGTAAATTTATTGTACTGGCAATAAGCAAAAACTTTCATAACAGTCATGTCTATGCATCAACCAACGCTTTTGTCGGGACAGCTTTTTTAACGAGTTATGTTTTTATGTTTTGCATCATGATGAGTGGCCTTCCGGCTCAACCTGTTCCAGTAACCATTCAAGATACTACTGTCATTATCGGTGAGAGCAAGGCTTCCGAGCTTTTGGACCAAGGCTTTAGCTTCGAAGATAAAAAGCCAGAGAGTTCTATCACCAATCCCAAAAACGACCACTTCTACTACGGTCAGCTTCTCGAAGTCAAGCGGGATAATCAGTCCTTTGGCTTTATGAGCCTTACTCCCACAGGTAAAGATACTGATCAACTTAAAAACTGCGTCATCACCTATTACAGAACACCTAAGAATAGCAAACAACTAGAAGAAATTTCCATCAATCATGTCAAACTAGCAAATCTCAAGCTCCAAGATTTTCAAACACGAAAATTAATCAATATCTTTGAAGTCAATCCTGCTGATTATAACGTCTCTGATAAGGATAACAACTTTATCCTAACCATTCAAACAGCAGATTACGACCTCTGGAAAAGATACCGTATTGAATCCAAATTCAATTCAGATGGTTCGATTGATAGCTATGGAGTCAGAGCCCAACACAGCATTTGGGAATGACTCACCCTTTATTTTCCTCTTATCAGATAGACATTAGACTGAAAAAATATCATCTACAAGTTTATAGGTTTCGATGAACCGAAGGCCAGAAGAGCCTTTATCTCTAGTGATTTCTTCATAAATGTCTTCTAAATTTTGGGCAGGTGCCATCATCCAAAGACTAAAAGGTCTAAGCTTCACCTGTCCAATTTTTTCAATATTTTCTAATAATTGCCCTAAATCTTTGTGATTGAACCAGCAATCTGTAACGAGAGCAAACTTTGTATTGTCCATCTTACAGGAGATTTGACTGGTCAAAAAATCATCTATGGAGGGCTTTTTTGTTTGTAAGAGGCGTGTGCAAGCTAGATGGTACTCAAGTTTTCTAGGACTCTGCTCAATCATAGATACAAATACAAGACCATACTCATCTTCAAACTTAACAGCAAGGATATCTCCTTCTTCAAAGTAAGGTTTGCGTTTAGCCTTTGCTTTAGGAACCTTTAGAGGTCTAGGATTTTCAGTTTGCAATTGAACTGCAAGTTTTTCCAAGACCTTTTGCCTTTGCTTCAATGCCTTTGAGTCTATTTCCAACCAAAATGGATCTGGACCTTTTTTAATAATCTCTAAGGTTTTATCTCTGATATCGTCAGTCAGGTGACCAATCTTCCACAGTGAGTAGGCAAATGCAGTCCAATAAATTTCTGTAAAAAAGTCTGTTTGACAGTCATCTTTCTCCGTATCAAGGATTTCCTTGATAATATTCGTTACATGTTCACCGTCTCTATAGCGACCAACTACTTCATTGTAAATGTCATAAGCTTGATCACTGTCAATGATTTTAACGCCATCAATAGCCATTCTCAACTCCTATTTAATCTTATGCTTGTTCATTTTCTCTTGGAAAATAGTTGTCAGAATTTGGCGTAATTCTTGAGCTTCTTTTTCTGGAAGTTGCCCTTCTTGTTCAGCAACAGCGTACAATTCCGGATACTCAAGAGAGATTCTCTTAATAGTCCGCGTAATAGCATGTTTTCTAACAAAAAATGGAATCCGTTTAATCATATCTTGAGGGATTAGAGCGATAATCTTATCGGCCGTTTCCTTATCGCTCAGTTTAGAGAAAGTTAACCCCTTTTTTATCATTTCTTGTTCTTGTTTCGTAAAATCTTGTAATTCCATATGTCTACTCCTCATCTTCAGTAACTTCCCAAACTTCGGCTTGGTAAGGTTCTCCATCACTATCGTATTTATTGATATACCCAATAAATCGTTCATTTCTTCTTGGTCTCTGCTGGTTTCCTTTGATAACCCAAACAGCCCATACTCCAATTAGGAATAAAATTATCAAACCTAATATTGTATCCATATTGTTCACTTCCTTTAAGATTGGACCCACTTATCATTATCCATAATAAAGGGTTTCGCTAGACCTTCACCTGTATAGTTTTCGTATTTTGTATCTAGATATTTGTAACAATCTTCCTTGGTCGCAAATTTAATAGCTTGATAAGGTTCCTCAAAGGTTAACTTTTCGACAAAGAGATAGCCATCCTCACTTGGTACAAGTATGCCGACATGGCCAATAAAGAGGGATTGCCCATCCAAGTCATCATGGACGACTACGGACAGCATTCTTGCATTTTCATTAAACTTGAATTGAGAAAGGAATTTTTCCATCTTTGCAGCATGAACCTTAACATCTGTCGTTGCTTCGGTCTTGACTCTTGAGAATAAAATATCAAAAGCATCCTTGTCTTCTGCATCAAAGACCTTACCTTTGTCAATAGCATCATTATCGACAAACAAGAGGGAATCATCTTTCTCTAACTTAGGGATTTCGATAGAATTTTTCAATAAACAGTAACTGTTAATGCGACAGTTGGTCCCAACAAAATCACCTTTCTTCGGTGCCCAAAGATTGCTTATCTTTTCAACATCATAGTCTGTTTTGGTAAATGTAGAAAAATCCCCAGTGAGCCCAACTGAACCTACAGTAGCGTTATAATCATTTACTAGGTTGAAAAATGCATCGACACTGTCTTTATCCAAATGCGCAACCAAGGCTTTTCGAACTTCTTCTTCGCTTTCCTTGCTATTGAGATTGCTATAGGTTCCTTTGTAGATTTCTTTATTTGAGCTAACCAACTTAGTAGTTGAACTATTCTGTTTTTCCGTAGATTGGTTTTGGTTTGTAACACAGGCAGCTAAAGTAAAGATAGCTAAAACACAGCAGCTCATTAATCTGATTTTTTTAGATACTTTCATAAAATGTTTCCTTTTTAACTAAGATTTTTCAGGTCGATAAGCTTCTCTTATATTATAGTTCAAATTTATTTTTAGTCCAAGCATTTTGCTAAGTAAAGTAGATTTTAAATCATAAAAAAGGAAGCTGGCTCACAGCACGCTCCCTAATAAGTTAAGTATCTATGAAATATTTTATTTTAGTCACCTTTTAGCTGTACTTGTGTATGAGCTATAAGGTCACCTAGATGTCGCTTATCTTTCCTGAAAACCATCATTGCAAGTAGGGCAACTGCGAGGAGAGTAGCTAAAAACGAGAGAATAATAGATAAAGAATCAAACTCACTATAGAAACCATGTATCGTGCCCATATGACCTATTTGCCAAGGAAAAAATTTAATGGTGTTTCTAAGCAAGCTAGCTTGCACTGTTTTTTTCTTGTAAACCAATTGAAGTCCTGCTTTCGCCTTCCCGAAACTCCCATTTTTTGTATAATCAAAGAATGTAAAAAGTAGAATGATTGGCAAAACAGAGGTAAATAATACAAGACACTGCGACTGAATTTCTGTAAACTCTGGGATACCATTAAAAAAAATAATGTAAAAAAGCATACAACCTAAAAACAGAAGTGCTAAATAAGCTAGAATGAAAAGATAATCAAATAGTAATTCAATCATTCTTTTTTTTAACGAAATAGAATTAATTGCTAAAATCTTCGTCATCATCGCCTCCTTTATTATCCACTATTCTTGTCAAAAGTTTATTATTCTTTCGGTTGAGAATAGACTTCGATATGCTGCCCTAGTACCTTGATTTCTACTGGAAGGTCATCAGATTTGTCGCCGTCAACATCCGTTTCTAATGCAGCATCTGAAGAAATTTTTATATGCCGAGCTTTGATATACTCGATATTCTCATTCACGACAACATCACCTTTTAATAAATCAGGGATAACTGATAATTTAGTCAGGATTGAGGCATCTTTTAGAATCAAAATGTTGGCATAGCCATCCTTATTTTCATCAAAGATTTTTTTGTCAGCGAAATAATTGGTAAGGAGAATCAAGACATGACTGGCTGGGCCAATGTAATTTCCATTTTCTGTTTCAACTCTAATGTTAAATGCTTGATCTGTAACCACTGACTTCATGGTATTAATCGCATAGGCAAGCATGCCAAACTTCGTTTTATCCTCTATCCCAACGTTATGGATGGCTTCTGGTAGCGAACCAATACTAAAGATATAACCAAAATAATTTCCATTTGATTTTCCGATATCAATCTTATTCGTAGAATTAAAATCGAGTTCGTCAATGGCACCATCAATATCTTGATTGATTTCTAATAGTTTCGTAATGAGATTTCCAGTTCCTCCTGGAATAATCGCGAGTTTAGGAATATAGTCTTTTTCCGCGATACCAGAGATTACTTCATTGACAGTCCCATCTCCACCAAAAACAAGAACAGCATCATATCGCTCACGAGAAGCTTCTTCTGCAAAGTTTGTGGCGTCTTGCGCTTTCTCCGTAATTTTAATTTCCACATCTTCAAAATATTCTCTAGCTTTATTCTCCAGTTTGACTTTATAATCCAAGGCTTTTTCGCCTCCAGAGGTTGGATTGATGATTACCATAATTTTTTTCATTTATAATTCTCCTGTCATTAGATTTTCTTACTTTAACTTACCATCTCAAGTTTCTTCCAGATAAATCTTGACCGCTTGGTATTCCTGGTCTTTAGCATAGGCAAATACTTCTGATTTTCTAATGTAGTCAAAAATATTTTCCTCTAAATCTTCATCCCAAATCGATTCATGAAATATTTCATTCTCTTGACATGCTTCATAGAAAATATCGAGGTGAACTTGATAAAACTCTTCATCTTCATTTGGGACTTGCCTTACTAAGGATAGTTGAAACATTGGCTTATCAGATATAGCTGTAAATGTCCCTGTTTCAAATAAAATCATCTCATCATCAATAGGCTCACGACACAAGTCTTCAAATATTGCTACCATTTCCTCTAAGGGCATCTTATCGGTGATTCTTTCTCTTAAAAATTCAAGTGATTGCTTCATATTGCTCCTCTTTCTAGATGGTTTTCGTTCCTAGAATAATCCTATTAAAAAATTGAATCCCTACACCTTTTATTATACTACATAAACAGAAAAAAAGACCGAACCAGACGGTTTTCACCTTGGTTTCAGTCTAGTTTTTTTATAACGAAAAAGTCTCTATGAAGACTCTATTTCAAATATAAACCCTTAACTTAAAATTGATTCATTAGGTCTAAGCTTAATTAAAAGTAGGCATTTTCAATTTGCAACTCACATCCTCTAGAAATTCTCATGAGCGACTTCTTCAAGATAGTCATCAAGATGATGGTAAATTCGCATATCTTCTTCTGAACCGTCTTGCAAAACTGCGAATACCTTCACTTTATCATCATTGACAAATACGAAATTATGTTCACCAAAATAAGCCTGATAACCCTTGTCAACTAAGGTCCAAAGTTCATCTTTTTTTAAACCAAAAATATCTTTTTTTACAAGATAGGTTTTCCCGATTTCCATTTTCATGATAGATATTTCTCCTTAAGAAGCTAGATAGTGCTAGATGTTTCTCTTTACTGCTCAATCTGTCTACTAAAGCAGTGGCATACACTCACAAAGAACTTTGGTTGACTATTGAATATCTTTCATCGCTTCTTTCACATATCCTTCGACATCTTCAACCTCTACAAACAGCGGGTCTAAGTGACATAGGAAGTGCCAATCTTCGGTGCCGCGTTTTCTGTAGAGAATCGCTTCGCCGTCTTCACTTCCGAAAAAGCTTCTGTCGACTTCGTACCCTTTGCTTTCTAAGAAAGCTTTTGCCTTGCGGAAGTTTGCTTCTCTTGAATTGATATAAGCTTTGACTTCATCGTTATTCACGACATAGGCATCGACTTTTGTAGCTCCTTCAATCACTTTATCGTTTGGTTCGGATAGATTCGAAATTTCTTTCCAAATAATCTCGACATTTTCTTCAGGTTCAAATGAGAATCCAGATAAAGGGACAATATTCCCATTGAAGACAATTTCCATATAATCGGGCAAGTGTTTAGGGTTAAAATACTCAACTTCAAACTCATCTTCTGTTTCTAAAGTATATCCAGGGATTTGAGCTACAAAGGCTTTCCCCTCCTCTAAAGAATCAAACACGACTAAATCTTTAGAAAAATCATTTTGGTACAATTCCAATATAACCATCTATCATCCTCAAATCTTAACTGTTTCTATTAAATCTCATCATTTTTACGTTATTACTCATTCTCAGGTGGTACTACTGTTGAAAAATAAAAGTAAGACATTAAATTTTGTCAATCTCCTTCTTAAACTTTAATTCAAGTATTTTATTATAACCTTCATAAAAACGATCTCTTGTTACCACTTCACCTGGATATTTCTCTTCTAGAAGTTCATAAATTTCAATTGGTCTAATCCCTTCTTCCGCCAAATCTTGAAGGAATGGACTGCATAGCCTCATCTCACCTTTACTCGATTGTTTTAATAAAACTCCGTATATAGGAATCTTAGTTAATAGATTATAGGTACTCTTTTTCATAATATTTATCTCCCACATAAATTTGGATTAATTAGCAAGCCTACTTGACAAAATGATCCTGCTCATAGCTTGACTTAATATTAGAAAAGAGGCCAGTAACAAACTTAAGCCCAGCCTCTTAGATAATCATTTTTCTTTGTAGCAAATAATGTATGCTTTGATGAAATCACTACCCACGACAATGGTTAACGGAACACTCAAAACAACTTCATCAGTTTTGCCATTCTCATACTCTTGTCTTTCTTCAGGAGAGTATAGGTACATAGCTATTGAATAGGTGTTCCCAGCCTCCAAGTCAAGATCCATACTGATATTTTCTGATTTGATATTGATTGTTTGATTCAGTCGAGTCTCAGTCGTTTTATAAACGCCCTCAATTGTATATCTCCCTGGAACTAAAGCAACTACCTTTTCTAGGTTTTCTCCAGTTATTGGATTAAAGTCAGCAAGATTCTGTCCATTAATTTTAGTTTTTGAACAGTATAAATGAACAATAGCTTTATCACTATTATCACTAACAAAGCTATCAGCTTTTTTCTTTCTATTGCCATTTACAATCATAAAAACAACAAATAGCAAGAGCCAAAGGACAACAAATCCTACGATAATATACATTGTATTCATCATCTATCTCCTATATTTTCTTTACTTTTTAACTACATTTTAGCACTAATCATAGAACAAAGCAAAAATATATACAGAAAATATGTATGTGTTTTAAAACTTATCATTCATAAACTTTTTTTCACTTCAAAATACGTGTTTTCAAAAGTATTTTCTGTTTTATTAGACTTTTTCATAACTCTATGAGCTCAATAGAAAAACCGTTCATCGATAAAATTATTTTATAAAGCGCTTGCTCGTGACCTTACGTTATGATGTATAATATATATAAGGAGGTGAGATAGATGGCAAAATTCAGAGCAATTCCAGAAGGGTTTATAACAGTTGGGGAAGTCGCAAAGAAAATGGGAGTTACAGTCCGTACTCTACAATACTACGATAAAGAAGAATTGCTTTCCCCATCAGCAGAAAGCGAGGGAGGACGTAGACTTTATACCGATAAAGATTTAGTCATACTTCATCAAATTATATCCTTGAAATCACTTGGATTTTCTCTTAAGGATATAAAGGGGCGTTTAAACTCTTTGAAAACACCAGATGAAGTTGCAAACGCTCTTACGGAGCAAGCAGATGATATTCGCCAAAAAATAGAACAGCTCAAGGATTCTTTATTAGAAATAGAACAGTTAAAAGTTGAAGTTTTACAAATACAGACGGTAAACTTTAAAAAGTATGCAGATATTATTGTCAATCTACAGATGAAGAATGATTCTTATTCTCTAATTAAACGTTTTGATGATGATACGCTAGACCGCATACGCAGTCGATTTGACAAGAAAAGCGGATCAGACTTTATGGACAGATTTAATCGCCTAAGCGATGAGATTGTGGAGCTCCAAAAAGAAAACGTCCCAGCTGAAAGCGAACAAAGCCAACAGGTTATGAAAGAATACTGGGGCTTGATTATGGAGTTTACAAATGGTGATATGACCATGCTTCCGAAGTTGATGGAAGTCGGTAATATTGATACCGCCACTAACGCTTGGGAAGAAAAACAAAAGATCGTTAATAATTATTTAGAGCCAGCTTTGCAAGTTTATTTTTCAAGACTTGGAACTAATCCTTTTGAGGAGGTGTAGCCATGAAATACGCAATAGAGGTTCGTGAACTAATTAAAAATTACGGCTGTCATGGAATCCTAAAAGGTCTTAATATTCAAATCGTAAAAGGAGAAATTTTCGCTTTACTCGGTGTGAATGGAGCTGGGAAAACAACAACACTTGAATGTATCGAAGAACTGAGAAAATATGATGGAGGCACTATTGTTGTAAACGGCAAAATGGGAATTCAACTGCAGTCTTCTTCTTTGCCAGCCCATATCAAACCTATGGAGGCGATAAAGCTCTTTGCAAAATGGAATCATACAAAAATTGATGATGATATGCTTAAAGCTCTGGAAATAAAAGAAATTGAGAAGTTACAATACCTGCAATTATCCACGGGACAAAAAAGAAGACTACATCTCGCTCTTGCACTTATCGGCAATCCCAATATTATTTTCCTCGATGAACCGACAGCGGGACTTGATGTTGAAGCAAGACTATCTCTCCACGAACACATACGGAATCTCAAATCACAAGGGAAAACAATCATTTTGGCAAGTCATGATATGGCTGAAGTTGAGACCTTATGTGACCGCATTGCTATTTTGAACAGTGGAAAGATTGTCTTTTGTGGCACTCCTTCAGAACTGACAGACAAGGTTGGAAGAAGATACTATATCTATTTAAAGACTCAAGAAGGAGTGAAGTCTTTTGAAACGACTAATATTGAGGATACCTTAATTTCATTATTGAATGAATGCAAGCAGAAAAAAATCCAAATATTGGATATTAAAGTTGATCGTGGCACCTTGGAACAGCATTTCATCAAAATTGCAAGGAGGGAATCAGAATGAACTGTTTTCTATATAGTTTAGTATTACAGTGGAAATTAGATATACGAAGCAAATCTCTCTTGGTTACTTTCTATATTGTACCGCTTATTTTCTTTCTAATCATGGGTGGTATTTTTACTTCTGTTATTCCTGAAATGGGAAGCACGCTCATACAATCTATGATAGTCATGAGTGTCTCAATGGGGGCCTTTCTTGGCTTGCCACCTTCATTGGTTGAAATTTATGGAAGCGACATTAAAAAGATTTATAATGCTAATGGTGTCCCTATTTATTTAGGATTAGTGACCATACTTCTCTCAGCCTTTGTCCATTTGATGATGACCTGTATTGTGATCCTTCTACTTGCCCCTATTTTATTTAAAGCAAGTCTACCGACTCAACTTCCGATTTTCTTACTTTCACTCACCATCTATATTATTGTATCATTGAGTATTGGATGTATACTGGGACTTACTTTAAAAAACCAGGCAAAGCTGACCATGTTAGCTCAACTTGTATTTTTGCCTTCAATTATGCTTTCGGGGATTATGTTTCCAATTAGTTTGCTACCTGATTTTCTTCAAGTAATAGGCCTTGTTTTTCCGGCTTATTGGGGATACAGATTGATGCTAGAGAATGGTTTTAGTATTGAAAACCTGTGGTATATGCTTTTTATATTTTGTATAGCAGTAATGATAGGTATCTTACTACTGAATAAGCAAAAATCTGAATAAATAGCTTAATAAAGCAAAATGGATCAATTTCCGCATTAATTTAAAAGAAAAAAGCGACGAGATTATTTGTTATCTCGTCGCTTTGCTGTTTTTCAGGGGTCAAGCTCATGACTTGGTTAAGTTTGTTTCTGCCTTTTCTTCTCAAAAGGTGATAACTCTTTACCCTAGTATTTGCTCAACTTCCTTAATCTTATTTTTAGAGTTTAATACTGACTAGTTAGTATCCGTTATGATATTGAAACTTCTTTCTCCCACCGTCTGAGCAAGTCTTTTAAAGGCTCATCTAGATAGGTATAGGCCTTGTCCTTTATCCAATCAGGGATTCCATAAGCTGCTTCGGCTATACTTCCTGTGATTGCAGCAAGAGTGTCGCTGTCTCCGCCAAGTGAAATCGCATTTCGAATCGCATCTTCAAAATCTGTACTTTCTAGAAAGGCAATGATCGCCTGAGGAACGGTATCCTGACACGTTTCATTGAAACGATAC
Organism: Streptococcus infantis; assembly: GCF_047463315.1. Lineage (GTDB taxonomy): Bacteria > Bacillota > Bacilli > Lactobacillales > Streptococcaceae > Streptococcus > Streptococcus infantis_AB. Next base: position 77,209 of record NZ_JASHEB010000001.1, read on the forward strand.
GTAGGGCGAATTTCATCCAGCGTCTTAGAAAGGTCATATCCATACTCTTTCTCGATATGTTCCTTGATGCGTCTTTTAACCTCCGCAGGGTTATCACTACCATCACCACCAAAGAAATAACGGCACATAAAGATAGCATCTGCCGTGGCCATAGCTCCTTTAACTCCTTCTGGATGGTTATGCGTCACCTCTGAAGAAAGTTGTGCCAAACGTTTTCCCTCGGACGGCAACTTGTCTGTTGTGGCCTCCATCACCCAAGCACACGGAGAAACACGCATCGCAGAACCATTTCCAAAACTATTGTAAGGCTCACAGTTGTCAGTCTTAAGCCACCGGTCAAATCGAGCACCGTAATCCGCGTTTGGATACATTCTGCCGTACTTTTTCATGGCATCAATGAAGTCATCCTTCTGACCGCCATTCATAATTGCTTCTGCCACAGCACAGGTCATCACCGTATCATCTGTGAAAAAACAATCCTCACGAAATAATGGGAAATTCTTGGTTTTAATATTGTTCCATTCATAAACTGAACCAACAATATCTCCAACTATTGCTCCTAGCATAAGATTCCTCCTTACAGCATATCAGATTTCCAATGGATCGCTCTTTAAAAATGACTCCACCAAATCAACCCACTCTTGAGGCAGGTAAGCTGATAAATAGCCGTGGTTATAGCCCTTTGCTTCATACAGGATCGTATTTGGATGTAGCTGCTGAAATAATTTCGCTGATGCTTTCACACAGTTCAATTCTTTTTCACCGTAGATATACAGAACCTGGGCCTTACTAGTAGAAATCGTGTCCTTCAGCTTGTAACTCCCCATATAGGTTTTGTAAATGGTCACCAATGTTTTGTTAGGCATCCTTAGAAAATCCTCCAAATAATGAGCTTTTATCTCCTCTGGATAAGCCAGTTTAGGATAGAGTTTGTTCATCATGCTTAATTGAAGTCTGCAAGAGAATTTATTGAACATCAGTTTACCAAATAGAGTTACTAGAAAAATACTGATTTTAGCCAACCTTGGTTGAGGAATACAGAGGCTTCCGTCTATGATGACTTTCTCAGCTATCTCATTGTCTAAAGACAAAAGCTCCATGGTAATTTGACCACCAAGTGAAACGCCACCAATCGCAAACACCTTCCCACCACAGTTTGCTTTGACATAGTCTAAGATCTCCAAAGCAGAATCTTCAGTAGAAATATAATCGAGTTGATATTCTTCGCCGTGGCCATTCAAAGTGGGTAGAATAACACGGTAGTCTTTTGATAAGATCCGTGCTTGGCGAAGATAGTTCCACCAAGAACTACCACCACCATGTATCAGTAAGATAGAAGGCAAATTCTTATCACCAAATTCATGGAATTTCATATATAAACTCCTTACTGTGAGTCTTTCAATAGATACGTCCTTGTTTAATCTGTTTAAAGAAGCAGTGATCTAAATACATCAATCGTTACTTTCGATAATAGTTAAGCTAATCAAAAATTTAAAATATTTTTTCCTTACTAATTCTATTACTCGCCAATATAGTATAAATTAAATAACAAATAAAAATAAAAAAGCAACCAGTCTTACGACTTACTACTGTTTATATGATAATTTACAAATGTCTCTCCAGCCACTCGATTTTTTTAAAATCCTTATTATTATTGTGATCATTTCGATAGGAGTCTTGAGAAGAAGCTTTGTAAATACTTAGATACTGCTCCATACTTGGAAGACGAAAAGTGATGCCTTCAATGTGAATAAGCTCTATATCCGATTCCGAAACTCCTGCAAAATCAGGTAAGGAATCGATACTTCCAAATTCAACACTCACTCTATCCTTTTGGAATTCATGCTCATGAATATCTATTAAGACGTAGCCTAAGTCTTTCATCACTTTCATTATCTTGTCCCAGTCATAAATTCTGAGATGATCAGGTACTTCCCAACCTCTAGGGTCACCAGGCACATGAATGTCAATGTCAGACGGCTCCCAATTTTCTTTCGTTCTAAACTCAAATCCCAAAGAGCCCATCAGTGTCGGTGTAATTCCGACTCGATTTAAATGGAAACAAATGGTTTTAAATTCTTCAAATAAGAGACTCATATTTACTCTAAACCTTTCATATAGATTTTCGTTATTTCTACTATATAACCTTGAACAAAATCATCTTCATTTTCTAGAGTGTATCCATTTATTTTGGATACAAATTCTTTTTCTTACTAATTCTATTACTTGCTAATATTGTATAAATTAAATAAGCTATAAAAATGATAATAAAAATAAGATTAATCTTCAGCACAAAATAGAGATTTAACAAATTTGCGAACGCATGAAATAATATGCAGTAACCGACAGATTTCGTTTGACGGTAAAGAAGTCCTAAAACAAAACTTAAAAATAACGTATATATAAAAAATAAAATAAAAGGAAATCCTTGATGACTTTCTCCAACAATAAACCATAAAGGCAGGTGCCAAATCCCCCAAATTGATCCTACAATCAAACTAGATTGCCAATATGTATATTTTTTATCAAGTAAGGGTTGTAGTATGCCTCTCCATCCTAATTCTTCGTGACCACCACCAAAAAAGATTAATTGAATAAAGAATAGTGGCATCAGGTAAATTGATACTCCGTTTAATTCTAAGGAAGATACAGAAAATAGTATCAAAATTGCTAACAAATGAATAATGAAATAAATACTACTATTTTCTTTCTTACTAAATACAAAATGTTTAAATTTTATATTATTCCTTTTCAAATAAAAGCCACTTGCAATAGCTGGTCCAAGTGCACCTACTATATGTAATGTTCTCCCTATAATCGTTTCTAATCCCAAAATATGAGATTGCGTAATTATGGCAAGAAGCCCCCATGTTATATAAGTAATTCCAAATGTAATATAAAGATAATTTTTTAAATTCCTTTTATCAATTTCTGTCATTTCATCTCCATATCTTGATTATTTTAAATGTAATATTTGTTACTGCTTATTAGTTGGTCTTGATTATAACTACCTATATTCTATCATAAAAACACAAAAAAAGCCTTACATTCAAGGCTTTTCAGTATCCCTTTCGTTACAAGGTTTTTACACTTTTACCAGCAAACTTAGACAGTCAACGTGTGGTGCTAGTAAACTTCTATATTATAGAACGAAAAGGGATAGAGTTAATGTTTAAACTTAAACTTTAGAATGAAAATATTTTTTCTTTTCTTCCCCTACAGTATCCGTACAAATTTTATAGGCTTCATCTCATAAAAACTTGTACCTTGCTAAATTCAACAAACTGAAACTTGTTTGTCTCATTTAGCTTTCTTGGGTTTCTTTTCTGGCAGTTCCGCATACATACCTTTCAGTAGTTCAGTAATCAAATCCATATCCTCAAATCTGTCGAATGCATACATCAATGTCTTTGAACCCTCATACGGATAACGCAATTCTGAGTCTGCAAGAAGTTTGTCCGATGTCTGCGTCCTCTTTAAAAATAGTTCATTATCGCAAATGTCACCTATCAGCTTTCCGTTAAAATATATAAGGTAGCCACCCATCATGGATCTTATGACAATATCACCTGCTGCAGAAAAAATCTCACGAACAAATTCATTAAATTCATTCACTATGATTACCTCCTTCAAAATCAAATATTCCTTACTTTATGGCAAACTCTTTCCCTATTTATCCTCAAAATTTCAGCAATCCATTTTCATCAAATTGAAAATTCGGTCCCCATGAAACTTCCCAATAGTATCCATCTAAATCCGAAAAATATGCGTGATATCCACCCCAAAAAACTTCCTGTGGCTCTTTTATAATTTTTCCACCTGCTTTTCTTACTAATGCAATTACAGTCTCTACATCTTCTTTATGTTCAACATTGTAGGCTAATGTAATTCCTGAAAATCCATTCCCTTTTGGTGGATTATTTTCATCAATATCTTTTGCTAATTGTTCCAAAGGAAATAGTTCAAACTTTGTTCCCGGAGTATCAAAAAAGCATACTGACGGATTATTTTCTCTGCAATCAGTCTTATATCCTAAACCATCTCTATAAAACTTTATTGACCTTTCAATATCTTTCACACCTAAACAAATACAAGTAATCTTGTTCATCGTTACCTCCTATAAATTCTTATTTGTCATACAATCAATTTACTTGCCAACTTGTAAACTTGTTTTATCTCTTTACTTTCTAATTTCCAGCTATCAAGCTCAATTTTAATCAACTCTGGAAATTTTTTGCTAATATCCCTCAAAGCATTGCCAACTGATTTTCTAACATATTCACTAGAATCTTCTTTTAATGTTGCGATTCGTTTAATAGCTTCATCTGGATTATCCTTGAAATATGGTCTACTCGTCCATATTCTTAATCCCTCTGTTACAGCTCTCCTTGTATTAGGATTGGTATTTTTTAACCATTCATCAATCACTGGAAGCGCTTTTTCATATCCTATTTTTTTGCAAAATTCATCAAATGCTTTCGCCAATACTTCCTGAACTCTCCAATTATCATCTTTTGAAACTTTATCTCGCATAAATGCTAAAATATCATCTTGTTCTGATAAGTATCCAAAAAGAAATACACTGTACATTCTAACTTGATATACATTGGATTTAAAGGCTAGAAATGCTAATTCTTTAGTATAGGCATTATCGTTTAATAGATGGTCAGCAAGAGCTCTTTTCTCTTCTTCTTTAAATCCATTTTCAATTAAAGAAAATTCTTTTTCTAAATTTAAAATATATTCTTTCATGCTACTTGCCCCCGTGACTGAATTTTAATTATTTTTCTATTTTTGGTTCAAGTTTATTTAAAGAATGTTTTATCTCATGAACTAATCTTTTCTTTGAAAATAAATCCATTCTACCACCTGAAAGCATTCCACCAAAGAAAACAGGAATTTTCCTATCTCCGAAAACTGTAAATGTCTTTATATCACCATCACACAACCATTGAGAAACTTGTGAATTATTTATGTATACAAATTTTATATTTTTGTTAGCTTCTATAAGAGACTCAATGTGAAGTTCCAACATTTTTTTGCAGTATTCAGGATAAGATTTTGATTTTATTAGTGGAAGTTTTTTAGAACTTGTTTGATGATAGTAGAACATATCTCCAATATAGATTGTTACTTTACTATTTTGATTATTTAAATACTCTTCATGTATCATATCTAAAAAATCTTTGTCCTCAGAATGTTCTATTTCTTTACTCAAAATATCCCATGATTTATTACACCAATGCCATTTAGCTTTATTATCAAAAATATCATTCATTAAATCATAAATAGGTTTATAGTATTTATTATAAACATAATTACTTTTAATGCTGTTTTTCAAACTATACAGATATGTCCTGTTATTTTTCTCATTTTTTGCATCGTCATCATTTCCTGCAGGATTTAGACCAATAACCAAAACACAATCTTTTTCAGATGTTGAGTTATCAAATTCAAAGCCTCTAACTCCAAGTCTTGGATCCTGCTCAGATATAGCTAAAGCTTCTTTTGTTCTCTTTATAAACTCATTAATTGTTGAACTATTTGTCATAATTATAACTCCATTATTTACAGCTTTCAATAATAAACATTTGAAAAATAAAGTTACCAATAGTACCTTTTCTCACTTAGATATTGTTCTTTTTGTTCTCTAGAATTTTCATGATTTCTGATTCCTAATAATTCGTCTGTTGAAGAAACTATTGGGTCGATCCAGTCAGCTTTGGATCTAATCCAATCAATTTCCTCTTTACTAAGTTTCCCTGCTATCTCCAGTTTATCAGCCATCAGTCTTAAATCATTTGCTGTTTTAAAATCTTCTAGCATATTAAGAAGAGACATTGTCCGCTTCTTCTCTTCTTCGATTTTATTTTGTAATTTTCTTTTTCTCTCTTGTTCTTCTTCGTATAGTCTTTCTCTCTCTTCACGTTCAAGTCGTAAATTCTTAACTTTATAGTACTCTTGGTAAATTAAAACAATTATTTCTGGTATTGATTGTTCAAGTGTGAATTCTTTAGTATCTTTAATGTATTTACCATCTATTATCTTAAATCGAAATTTTCCATTTGGAATATAGTCATACTTCTTTATTCTTGGTTTAAAAGCATACCCCTTAAACTTTACGCTATCATTGTACTCTGCTAGTTCTTTAGCTTCTTCTTTTGTTAATTCATGACTTACTTTGTCTGTTGATTCTATAACTTCAAAACGAACAATGTCCTTTTCAATTTGAATATCCCAATTTGAAGTTACATTATCACCGATTTTTTCAATAACAGTAACTAGTGTATCCAAAAAGCGATATAAACGAGGAAGAGAATTTTGTGAAATATTTTTTACAAATTTAGGTTCTTTTAAATCATTATATCTGTGCCTAGAATCAAAGTAAGGATAGGAAGCAGCTTTTTCCCTCTTATTCCACTCTGCAATTTTATCCCTTAGATTAGCTACAGATTTATGTAATCTCTTATTTGGAGACTGGTTTAGATTTGAAACTGTTTCAATAATACGCTCTATTTTATCGTCCTCTAAAAATGATAATGAACTTCTTATACTAGTTGTATCAAGTTTAACAGTATCTTCTTTTTTATTTTCCGTACTATCTTCTTTATGTTTAACAGCTTTAATTCTACTGTTCTTTAAACTTTTTCTATCAATATGAACCTCATTTATGTCATTTTGTGGTAATGGAACGATAAGTTCACTTAAGTCTTGTCCAGTATTCTTACGATACCAATAACTACCCTTTGGAATTGGGATTTCAAATTCTTTACATTTCTTGAGTAAGTCAGAATAACTTAAATCATATTTTAATGAAACTTGTTTCGCACTTATCTCCCAGATTTCTTCATAGAGTTCTTCTCTAGAAAAGGTCTTTATCATCTTCATTTGAAACACCTTTACCCTTATACTTTACATCACTGTTTTTATATTTACCAAGCGAAAACGCAAATTCAAAAACTTCTAATTCTTCGCTTCTGCATTTTCGCTTAATATAAAAAGTAAATCTTGTTTTAAACCGTTAAATTCCTCTATAATTTTATCTAAACTGGCTTCAATATTTTCAACACGAATCTCTGATAGTTTACCGTGATTGTATGAAATCATTCTTTCGGCGATAATATGATAGGACCAACTCTCAGTGAAACGTCTATCTCTTTCTTCGTTATGAATAGCAAAACCAATTGGAAGAAGATTATTTCTAAGACCTATCGCAACTGCCTGTGAACTTATACCTAAATAATCACCTGCTATTTTTAATGTGATTTTATTTAATTTCCTAATATCTTCGTCAGTATATTTCGCCATGTTAGTACTCCTTTGTTATAATTGCAAATGCAATATTATCTAATTTAAAATATCTTTATGGACTGCTTCTAGTTGTTTTCTCTACCAATCAAATTAATAAGTTCCACATCTTAAAATATGTAATATAGGTCTACTACTATTTATCTCAATAAGTTGGTATAATATATTTCAGGAGGTAGAAAGCTTGAATACACTTTTTATTATTGGAAATGGGTTTGATATGGCCCATGAATTAAAAACGGGATACAATGATTTTAGAAAGTTCATAATAGACACTTGTAAAGAATTTGGTAGTAAATTTGACTTTAATAATGCTATTAATATAATTGAACTTGAAGGATTTAAAAATTTAACTATCCCTGAAGTCGATGAAGACAGCAAAAAATCATTTAAAGATGGCGGATATTATGGATATAACTATCATGAAGGTAATCTAGAAGCTTATGAATTCTTTTTCACTCTAACCGAATATGCAAATCATGATAAAAATGTAGATAATATTACATGGAATGAATTTGAAAAAAACCTTTCTAAGATACCATTCAAACAAATTCTAAAGGATAAAAACATCTGTTTAACAAAATTAAATGATTTAGTTTGGGTATATAAATTATGTCAAAATGCTGCCTTCTTTGATTGGATAAACTCAAAAATACATAATCCTGAAAAAATCAAAGTGAGAAGCAAACTTATTGATTCGTATTCAAATGCTGCTTTTTATTTGGTCTTTAATTACACTACTGTTTTAGAAAGAAAATATAACATTGAAAAAAATAGAATTTGTAATATACATGGTCAAGTTACTAACTCTGATCAAAATGGTATAGAAAACAATTTAGTTGTAGGTTTCAAAAGTGAAGTGCCTTTAATATTACAAGCCATTCTTCATAATTCCTTACTAATTAAACCAGTTAGAAAACTTTTGAAAAAAAATATAGATTTTTTTAATAGCCTATCCACTTTGGAAGAAGTCTATGATTTCGGTCTAAATATTGTACCATCGGACATACCTGATATTCCGTATTTGAAAGAGATTATTAAACATACTGATTCAAATACAAAATTTTATGTCAACGACTATTATCTTACTGAGCAAAATAAGAACGACATACAGAACAACCTAAAAGATTGGGGATATAATGGTGTAGTTCAATTTATTAATATGATGTAAAATTTAAGACTCTAAAGTCAAAAAATATCGATTGTTTCAATACATCCTGCTTTCCAAATCAACTTTCAAATATATAGCGTTTTCATTGTTTTCTTAGCCTATTATATCATTATTCAAAACAAAAAACTGCAACTTACTCGTTGCAGTTACACACAGATTTAATTCTGTTCCTTTTAGAAATTTATATTTTCATTTTCAGGCATAGTAAAAACATCGTTTTCTTCAAAATAAGGTTTTACCATTTCTTTCCATCTAGCTTTATGAAAATTGATTGAGTTTAAAGGAGATAGGCCATAATTTCCCAATGCATAACCATCATTTACTTCAACAACAAGTGTCCTTCCATCACTAGTAACACCGATATCTAGTCCATAAGCTATTGGCGCATCTTTCCAACATGATATGGCTTTATCAATTACACTAGAATCAAATTGTGCATGATAATCACCTGTATAGGGTCGAACATCTAATACACGACCATCTAACACAAAACAACGCCATTCAGCTATGAATTCTACAACTTCACTAATCCATATAGGATAGTCAAAAGGTAGACCAATACCGATTAAATCACGGGTTCCGTTAACAACTCTTCCAGTAAAGACTTTTGAACCAGCTTTAGGCTTAATAAATTTCCCCCAATTATCAGGTATATTTACAATCTCTCCTAAAACACCTGCATAAATCTTTCGACCATAAAACTCTTTAAGCTCAATAGGATAGTCGTAAACCGGAACGTTTAACCCCATCATTTTTAGTAATGCTCTGGTCTCCGTTATATAATCTACAACTGTATCATCGCTTGATAACTGTTTTATTTCAGAAAAAGATTGATATAAAACAACTTCTTCTCCTTGTAAGTAAGCTCCTACTTGAGCATTGTATTTATTAATTGAAACCTCACTTGGTAATTTACTTTGTCTAATATAAACAACCATTTTATCACTCCTATATCACTAGTGTTGCACCTATTTGTAAAAAAATAATAGCATTTTTGCTGTTATTTTTTTGAGTAAATAGCTCCCATAATATCATCGAAATAATCAACGGTATTTAGGAGTAATTCAATAACCTGGGACTTTGTTAGTCGCATTCCTCTTCTATCTCTAGCATCTTCTACTAAATTTTCAAGTTTCTCTAGATTTTTATCATCCAAGCTAATCATTATTCTATTTTTATCGGTTGCCATTTTCTTCACCTCAAGTTAATTCTATCACAGGTGTAACACTTGTGTCAACTGTTTTTATAATATATTATTGAAAAAATGGGAACTTTTTATATTAGGTAACAAAATATCCCAACGGTATTAGAGAATTGAAATTTTTTCTTTCTAATCTACAGTTATACCTATTCTGTTCGAGTTTCAGCTAAATATATTCCCCATTCAGCTAATTCTTCAGGCAAGTCATAAACAGTTTTTCCATTGCTTTCATAGATTTCAGAGATTCCTGGTGAGGTCTTAGAAAAAGTTTTCCAAGCTGTCACTAGTTCTTCTACAAATTGAATATTATGAGGTTCAAAAAAGTCATTAAATTTCGATAGTTCTTTACTATAAATTGTCACAACATTATAGCTATCAAGCATAATCTCATCATGACTTTTATGCCCACCAAATCCAAACTTACTTAGTCCATCATTAACAAGCAAATCACCGTATCTAATCAACAGTGCTAGGCATTCCTCTCTTGAACAACCATCAATATAATAAACATCCTTATGGGATTCCTTGATAATATTCTTTGCTATCACTTTTTCTCTATCAATACTGACAGGCAATTCCAAAATAAAAAACAAGGGCTCGTCATGAATCGCAATAAAATGTTGAAAAACCTCTAATATTTTTTCTGCGTGTACATTCGCCGTCAAATGATGTTCAGTTAACTTTGTAAATGATTCAAACAGGTTTTCTACCAAGCTAACTCGGTGACCTTTTACTAAATTCAACATTATGTGTCCTCCAGAGAATTTAAACAATATCCACATTTATAATTTCATTATACCATTAAACCCATAAAAAGACTGCAACTTCCCAGTCACAGTCTCTTATAAATCTACCTCAGTTCCTTCAAGGAAAGTTACTACAATTTGTCCAGCTTCTGAAATAAATTGATAGCATGTCAGACTATAGTATCTAGAAAACCAACTTAAACTATAACTCTGATAATTTCCCTCTATCCAAGTAAAGAAGCTACCTTCACTCTTTTCATTCTCCCTTTCGTTCAAAGATTTCTAATCTTTTACAAGCAGTGATACTGCCTCAACATGATGCGTCTTTGGGAGTTCAAAGCTCCAGTGGAGCTTTGAAGCATCTCGCCTTGAAATGTAAAAGCGAGATGTTTAGCTGCGTTTCTCTAACAAACTTACACACTCGACATGATGCGTCTGCGGAAAAAGATCAACCGGCTGCACTTTCTTCAGTTCATAACCCAACTCTTGGTAGAGTTTGATATCACGCGCCATGGTAGCGACATTACAGGAGATATAGGCGATGCGGTCAGCTCCTGTTTGGGCGCTTGCTTTGATAAAGCTTTCGGTTAAACCCTTGCGTGGTGGATCGACTAGGATAACCGTTGGGTGGATACCTTCCTTGAGCCAATTCTTCATAGCATTTTCAGCGGTATCACAGACATAGTGGGCATTGGTGATATTGTTTAAAGCAGCATTCTTCTGGCTATTCTCCACCGCCTCGGGGATAACCTCTACTCCATAGACTTCCTTGACATGCTTGGCAACTGACAAACCAATGGTTCCAATTCCTGAGTAGGCATCGATTACCACATCATCTTCTCTTAAGTCTGCAAAGTCAATGGCTGTCTGATAAAGCTTCTCTGCCATTTCTGTATTGACCTGGTAAAAGGCTGGTCCAGAAATTTGGAAGCTATTCCCCAACATTTGATCCGTAATGTAATCTTGACCAAAAAGTATACGCCATTCTTTTCCAAAAATGGCATTGGTATTCTGGTCATTAATATTTTGCATGACAGACACAATCTCTGGGAACTGCTTAATGACTTGTTCAATCAACTGTTCAACTCGGAAAATTTTAGGACGAGCGGTCACCAAAATAACCATGATTTGACCTGAATGATGTCCGCGACGAACCACAAGATTGCGAATCAAGCCAGACTGTTCCTTTTCATCATAAGGCTTCAAGTCATAGCGACCAAGCAAATCACGTAAAGCCACAATAACTTGGTCTATCACTGGATCTTGGATATAAAAATCTTCAAGAGGCATCAGATCATGAGAATTCTTACGGAAGAAACCAGTCTCTAGGACACCATTAACGCGACGAACAGGAACCTGAGCCTTGTTACGATACTTGACAGGATTTTCCATGCCAAGAGTATCTGCAACCTCTACATCCGTGATTCCAGCAATTTTATAAAGACTGTCTTTTACTTGCTTGGTTTTGAACTTGAGTTGCTCTGGATAAGCTAAGTGACCCAAGTCAGCAATCCCTGAACGCAAATAAGCCAAATCTAAATCTTGATTACGATGTGGAGATTGTGTAAGATACTCCTCAACCTTACCAAAACCAATCTTTTTATTAACTTTAAGGACACGCATAAGGATTTTTTCTGTTGGTAAAGCATTCTCAACAAAAAAGACCAAGCCATCTACCTTGGCAACTCCTGCTCCCTCATGGGTCAAATCGACAATCTCTACTTCTACAATATCATTTTTCTTTAACATAAGTTTCACTTTCTATGAGCCGATAAAAAAAGACGGCAACAATCCTGTTACCATCTATTATACCATGAATTGACCTAAGCACCAAAACTCTTGAAGAAATCAAGGATCGCTTGCCAAATAGAGCTAAGGATATTCCCACCGTCTTGAATAGCTTTATTGGCGTCAAAGTTAAGGTCGATATTACTGAAACTGTCACCAGCTTGTGCAACGATACTTTGTTTCAAATCTTTTAGAGTCTTTGTAAAGTCTTCGTTATTAAGAATATCGCTCTTTGATAGATTGAAGGCAAAGTTGATGATGACATTGACCTGGTTGCCTGTAACCACTTGATCAAGTTTGTAGTTCTTCAAAGTATCTTCGACAATTTTACGAACATCATCCTCAGTAAGCTCGCCTTTAGACTCTTTAGCCTTAGCAACTGCAGCCTTGATATCGGCAAGAGCTACGTTCAGCTTATTAGCATCGAAGCCTGATTTGTCCTTGTTTTCATCATTAATATCAGACAAGGCCTTAAGCTCTTCCTGAGCCAAGTCTTTATTTTCTTGAGGTAATTTTACACCATTTGACTCAAGGGAATAGTAAATACCTGCTAAGGCACTTTCTCCAGTAACTGGGATTGGAGCTGCAACGGTGATACGTGCGTGCTCGACACCCAAGGTAACTGCTGCATTACGGTACATGTCTTGCGTCACTTTGGTGATATTTTCAGGTGTCTCAATCTTGACTTCAAGTGGAGATTTTTCACCTAGTTTTTGAATTTTTGCTGATGAATAAAGCTGAAGACTAGAATCGTTGGCCACATTCATAATTTTTGAGTAGACATCGGGTGTCATGGTCTTCAAGTCTTTAGTATCTTTAGAGGCATCATAGCCAAGTTTTTTAAGTGTTTGATTTTTTTGATCTTCTGTTAGTGAAGAACCCAAGACATACTCAGGTTGAACATAGGTTTCATCAATGACTTTTTGAACATCAGTTGCTGCATGAACGTTTTGCAATGTTGCAACTGCTAAAAGTACTGCAGCGCTAGTCAGAAAGAATTTCTTTCGCATGAGACGTTCCTCCTTTTCACTCTAGCATATTAAAATATCCTTAAAGAAAACTTATAAAAGCACCTAGAATTTCTAGAAGCTTAAAATAGATTAAAAATTTTCATAATATAGAGATTTAGCTGAACCTGTCTAGAATAATAATAGTTTCCCCCATCGACATAGAGTTCTCCACCCTGAAAGATAGAAATGGGATTGATGTAGCTATAGGTTTTCCCACTTGTATTTCCTAATGTTGGTGCAACTGTATCTCTTGAGTATTGCTTGGCTAGTGCAATCGTATTTTTCTTGCCATTTTGGGCGATAAAATCAATATAAGCAGGCCCAAAGTTATAAGCTTGAATGGCTGTCCAGACATCCACTCCTTTTTCTTGAGCTAGGTAGAGATTTTCTGTCAAGGTTTGAACCCCTTGACGAATACTACTTGCATTATCGTTTATGGTATCAGTAGAACCGGTAGCAGACTCGCTAGACTGCATCACGTCTCCTTCTTTACCCTTAGTTTCTGTATAGATCATGGCGAGCACAAGCTCTTCATTTGCTGGAGTATCTCTTTCATTCAAGATTTCACGTACCATGGGTTGGTAGGTCATGACTTGTTTGACATCCTGATGAATGAGATAGGCTTTGTATCCAGCGAAAAGGAAGACTGCTAGTACCAGCACTCTTCGTATAAGTTTAAACATTATTTATTTTGAATATCCTCGATGTTTTTGATTAAGATAGAATAAGTTCCATTATCATTTTGGATGAACTCAACGGATTCCGCATCTTGATAGACATTGTTTGGAACAATAAGTTCAATCCCGTTTGATAAGGAAAGTTTCTGATTTTCAAATCTCTTTAACTGACGACTAGCATCAATCTCATCAAACTGAACTGGCTCAGGTACTGCTTCTTTGACTCTGTCAATAAAGCTTAGACGGGCAGTAAGATTGTTGTCAAAGAGATCATTAGCTAATTTTTCTGGAGAGAGTTCATTATTTTCTTCGATATTATTGAAGATTGCTGATTTAACCTTGGATTGAAATTGAAAATCATCCGTGTTAAAGGTTTCGGCAATTTTCTGAGCAGTTTTTTCAAGTTCCTTGATTGATTTCTTAGGTGAAATCTTTGGTTGCGCTTGAATAAGATTCTCAGAAAAATAGTTTAAAAAGGCTCCATTGTACTTGATCCGTTTTTCAATCAGGTGATACTTGCGGTTTTGAAGATTAACCACAAGGGCTTCATCAGCTCCAGTACCAAAACCTGGTAGATTATTCTGAGTCAGTTTGATTGGATTATCAACTTCACCACCTAGGTGTGTTAAGGTTTCTCGCAATGCAATTCGAAGGAAGGCAAAGTGTCCCACTCCTTCTTTTGAAAACTGTACAAAGACTAAATCGTTTGTCTTTTGATTTTCAGATACAGAGAATTCCTCTTTCCAAAGATTGGCAATCGTCACAGATGTTTTCATTAAATCTTCTGTAATGTTGTTGAAAAATGGGTTATCCTCTTCAAAAATACCAGTTTTAGCATCATCAGAATACACACGCTCCACTTTTTTACGCAAGTATTCCTCTATTTTTGGAGTGATATTGAGAAACTTATCCGCTAGGAACAACTCTGTGTCATCAGGACTGAACTGATGGATAATGGCTTTCTTAATATAAATATCCATAAAATATTAGTCCTCGTATAATGGGAAGGCATCCGTCAAGGTTCTGACTGCACTTCTCACTTCTTCTAAGACAGCTTCGTTTTCTGCATTCTTAAGGGCTTTAATAATAAGTTCAGTAACTTGACGACTTTCTTTTTCACCAAAGCCACGAGCAGTAATTGCTGCCGCTCCAATACGAATACCACTAGTCTTAAATGGTGACAAGGTTTCATAAGGGATAGAGTTCTTATTTAGGGTAATATTAACTTCATCCAGCAAGTTTTGAGCTACTTTTCCACTTTCTACAACCTTAGTAACATCCACTAGGAAGAGGTGGTTTTCAGTGCCACCAGAGATAATACGGAAATCAGGATCTTTCAGGAATACTTCAGCCATAGCCTTACTGTTCTTGATGACCTTAGCAGCATATTCTTTGAAGGCTGGATCCAAGACTTCTTTGAAGGCAACAGCTTTAGCAGCAACAACATGCTCTAAAGGACCACCTTGGATACCCGGGAAAATAGCAGAATTAATCTTCTTAGCTAAGTCTTCATCATTGGTCAAAATCAAACCACCGCGTGGCCCACGAAGGGTTTTGTGGGTCGTTGTAGTTGTGATATGTGCGTATGGCACCGGGCTTGGGTGAAGACCAGCAGCAACCAAGCCGGCAATATGAGCCATATCTACCATGAGTTTAGCACCAACAGCATCAGCAATTTCACGGAATTTTGAAAAATCAATAATTTGAGAATAGGCTGAAGCCCCTGCTACGATTAGTTTGGGTTTCACTTCTTGAGCTTGTTTCAAGATGGCGTCAAAGTCTAAAAGTTCGGTCTCAGGATCAACACTATAAGAAACAAAGTTGTAGGTTTGACCAGAGAAGCTTACAGGAGCTCCGTGAGTCAAGTGCCCACCTGCTGCCAAATCCATCCCCATGACCGTATCACCTGGCTCAATCAAAGCCAGGTATGCTGCACAGTTGGCTTGACTTCCTGAGTGGGGTTGTACATTAGCAAACTTTGCTCCAAAAATCTCCTTCGCACGTTCGATAGCTAGAGTTTCGATAATATCTACTACATCAGTTCCACCGTAATAACGACGTCCTGGATAACCTTCGGCGTATTTATTAGTCAAGATAGACCCTTGAGCAGCCATAACAGCCTTAGAGACTACGTTCTCTGAAGCGATTAATTCAATATTATTTTGTTGGCGTTCCTCTTCTTTGGCAATGGCATTCCAAAGATCCGCGTCATAGGCTTTAAAATCATCTTTGTCAAAAATCATAGGTCTTCTCCTTTTATTAATTTAATGAATCGTTTCTGCATTTTATCGCATGTATAACCAACTCTTTCATAAAATGCATGCGCACCTGTACGATGGTCTGCAGAATTTAAGCGAATAAAGTTATAGCCACGTTTTTCTGCTTCCTGTTCTAATCCTTCAAGCAATGTTTTACCGATTCCTTTACCTTGTGTTTGAGCTAAAACAGCTAAAGCCAGGATATTAAAACCTGGTTTTGAATAAAGGGATTCATAAACCTCAGCATGAACATAACCAAGTAAGTCATGGCTAATTGAATCCTCAAAACCAAGTAGGAAGTGATGGGAGTCTTGTGTCAACTTAGCTAGTTGACCAGCCGTTTCCTCTGGACTAAAAGCATAACCTAGCGCTTCTTTGTTAATGACACAAATTGTTTCGACATCTGTCGCTTTTAATTCACGTAGCATATCATACCTCCTCAAAAGGAATTTCAGGTATCTTGGCAAGGATATCTTCTCGAGTTATCGAACCTTGGCGTAGGATTCTTGCCTTACAAGCAGTCAAATCTAAAATAGTCGAATCTTGACCTGTTAAAAAAGCATCATCTTCTATTCCCAGAACCTCTTGTCCTAAGTCTTTTAAAATTTCTTTAAAACTAACACCACTTGTATGTCCTGAAATGTTAGCAGACGGGCCGATTAAGGGACCAAACTCACGAATCAATTCTAGAGTGACGGGATGACTGGGCATGCGAAATCCAACAGTCGTCAAGTCTGAATTGACCCAATAAGGGACCTTGTCATTAGCTTCTAGGATAATGGTTAAAGGCCCTGGCAAAAAACTTTTAACAAGTTGTTGTAAACAAGGTGGCTGATTCTTGGAAAAGTTCAAGATATCGTCTAAACTAGCAACATTGAGATTGAGAGCCTTATCTCTAGGGCGACGTTTGAGCCGATAAACATGGTCAACAGCCTTCTCATCCAAAGCTTTCGCAAAAAGGCCATAAACTGTCTCAGTTGGCAAAACTACTGCTCCACCCTTTTCCAACTCTTGCTTAATTTTCTCCATCATCAATGACAACCATCCTATCTTGGCCAAATTGGTCTTTGAGCGTTCGAACTCGTTTCTCAGGAAGATTTTCCATAAAGAGAGCGGGTACACTTTGACCTTGTTTGTAGCCAATTTCAAGATAAATCTTACCACCGTCATTTAGATAGTCCTTTGATTCTTCTGCGATTCTGCGATAGATCGCTAGACCTTCCTCGTCTGCAAAAAGGGCTAAATGTGGCTCTGAATGCAGAACATTCAAACCAACTTCTTCCTCATCTGCTCGAGAAATGTATGGTGGATTGGATACAATTATATCATATTTTGAAGAAATTTCGGAGAAACAGTCAGATTTGATAAATGTGATTTCTAAATCTAAACTCTTTGCATTCTCAGATGCTAGATCTAATGCATCTTGTGAAATATCAGCAGCTGTGACTGACCAATCTGCTCTATTTTTAGCTAAAGAAAGGGCAATTGCACCACTTCCTGTACCAATATCCAAGACCTTGAGATTTCCATTAGGATTTTCAGCTAGGATAAGCTCCACCAACTCTTCTGTTTCAGGTCGAGGAATCAAAACCCGCTCATCTACTTTTAACTGCATCCCAAAGAATTCAGCATGACCTATAATGTACTGGGCAGGTATATGATTTGCCAGTTTCGTGTAAATTTCTTTTACTAAGTGTTTATCTTCCTCTGTTACCTCTTGCTGGAGAGCAAAGACGAATTCTGTAAAAGAGAGATTTTTTAGGCTACGATAGACAAAAGAGAGGCTTTCTGCTTCCTCTCCTTGTGCTATTAACTTTTCCTCAAAATCTTTAAATAGTTGAGCTAATTTCATTACTTGTTTAATTCTTCTAATTTTTGTGTTTGGTCATAAAGAACCAAAGCATCTACAACTTCATCTAATTTACCAGCTAGAATTGTGTCAAGTTTTTGCAAAGTCAAGCCGATACGGTGGTCCGTGACACGGTTTTGTGGGAAGTTGTAAGTACGAATACGCTCTGAACGGTCACCAGTACCGATAGTAGATTTACGTTCAGCATCTTGCTCATCTTGGGCAATCTGAGCAAAGTGGTCTGCCACACGCGCACGGATGATTTTCATAGCCTTCTCACGGTTTTTCTGCTGGGTACGTTCTTCCTGCATCTCAACCTTGATATTAGTTGGCAAGTGAACGATACGAACGGCAGTCGCAACCTTGTTGACGTTCTGTCCACCAGCACCAGAGGCATGGTAGATATCGACACGAAGGTCTTTTGGATCAATATCATATTCAACTTCTTCGATTTCAGGCATAACGAGAACTGTCGCTGTTGAGGTATGCACACGACCTTGACTTTCTGTCACAGGAACACGTTGCACACGGTGGGCACCTGACTCATATTTAAGTTTAGAGTAGACAGACTGACCTGAAACCATGGCAACCACTTCTTTAAAACCACCAACGCCGTTCATAGAAGCTTCCATGACTTCAAAACGCCAACCTTGAGCTTCGGCATACTTTTGGTACATAGTTAGAAGATCTCCAGCGAAGAGAGCTGCTTCATCTCCACCAGCTGCACCACGGATTTCTAGGATAATGTTTTTATCATCGTTTGGATCTTTAGGAAGAAGCAAGATTTTCAGTTTTTCTTCGTACTCTTCTTTTTCTGCCTTAGCATCCTTGAGTTCTTGCTTGGCCATTTCTTCCAAATCAGCATCTCCTCCTGATTCCTTTATCATCTCTTCAGCATCAACGATGTTTTGGAGGACTTGTTTGTACTCACGGTAAGCTGTGACGGTGTCACGAGTGGAAGCTTCTTCTTTTGAGAGCTCCATGAAACGCTTGGTGTCTGAAACGACATCAGGGTCACTGAGCAATTCTCCTAATTCTTCATAACGGTCTTCTACTGCTTGTAGTTGATCATAGATATTCATTCTGTGTTATTCTCCTTATTGATTTCAGGGGCAAAATAATGCTTACGGCAAACTGAGATATAGGTTTCATTTCCACCAATCTGGATTTGTTCACCATCATAAACAGGCAGTCCGTCCTGCGTACGCAAAACCATAGTCGCTTTTTTCTTGCAATACTGACAAATGGTCTTAATCTCATCAATCTTATCTGCTAAAAGCAAGAGGTGTTTGGAACCTTCAAACAGCTCATTGCGAAAGTCATTCTTCAAACCAAATGCCATAACAGGTATATCTAACTCATCGACAACACGAGCTAAATCGTAAACATGATGACGTTTTAGAAATTGAGCTTCATCAACAAGCACACAGTAAGGCTTTTCAGGCAAATCCCGGATAAACCCAAAGATATCTGTTGTTTCGTCAATGGCAATTGCTGGTCTTTTCATTCCAATGCGACTAGAGACATAACCGACACCGTCACGTGTATCCAGAGCTGAAGTCATAATCACAACTCCTTTTCCTTGCTCCTCGTAGTTATAGGCAACCTTGAGAATCTCGATGGTTTTTCCAGAGTTCATGGTCCCATAACGATAATACAACTGTGCCATGCTTCTATTTCACGTCCATTTCTAAATTTTTTGCTACATTCTAGTATACCATATTTTCTCAAAGCTTTAAATGGCAAAATGTGGTAAAATAGAAGAAATCAAATAACTAGTGGAGGACGTAATTATGCCATTTGTACGCATTGATTTATTTGAAGGACGCACTCTAGAGCAAAAGAAAGCCCTAGCCAAGGAAGTTACGGAAGCTGTTGTTCGTAACACAGGAGCACCTCAGTCAGCTGTTCACGTTATTATTAACGATATGCCTGAAGGAACTTATTTCCCACAAGGTGAAATGCGCAATAAATAAAGCTTAAGCATTCTGCTTAGGCTTTTCTTTATAAGTGGCATTCGTTGAATAAAACGCTATATTTTGTTACAATTTTAAATGATATTTGTATATAAATTGTAAAAAGGAAATGAAATGATTACACGTGAATTTGATACCATTGCCGCAATCTCGACTCCGCTTGGAGAAGGGGCTATTGGGATTGTTCGTTTAAGCGGAACGGATAGCTTTGCTATCGCCCAGAAAATTTTTAAAGGTAAGGATTTGAGCAAGGTTGCTAGTCACACTCTAAACTACGGACACATCGTTGATCCTCAGACTGGAAAGGTTATGGACGAGGTCATGGTTGGTGCTATGAAATCTCCAAAGACCTTCACTCGTGAGGATATTATTGAAATTAATACCCACGGTGGAATAGCCGTAACTAATGAAATCCTACAACTGGTTATCCGTGAAGGGGCTCGGTTGGCAGAGCCTGGTGAGTTTACTAAACGTGCCTTCCTTAACGGTCGTGTGGACTTGACTCAGGCTGAGGCCGTTATGGATATCATCCGTGCCAAGACGGACAAGGCTATGAATATTGCGGTCAAACAACTAGATGGTTCCCTTTCTGAGCTCATTAACAATACTCGCCAGGAGATTCTTAATACACTAGCTCAAGTTGAAGTTAATATCGACTATCCTGAGTACGACGATGTGGAAGAGGCTACTACTGCTGTTGTCCGTGAAAAGACTTTAGAATTTGAACGATTATTGACCAATCTTCTAAAAACAGCACGTCGTGGGAAGATTCTCCGCGAAGGAATTTCAACAGCCATCATCGGACGCCCCAACGTTGGGAAATCAAGTCTACTCAACAACCTTCTACGAGAAGATAAGGCCATTGTAACTGATATCGCTGGGACAACTCGAGATGTCATCGAAGAATACGTCAACATTAACGGGGTTCCTCTAAAATTGATTGATACTGCAGGTATTCGTGAGACGGATGATATTGTTGAGCAAATCGGTGTTGAACGCTCGAAAAAAGCTCTTAAGGAAGCTGACTTGGTACTACTAGTACTGAACGCTAGTGAACCTCTTACTGCCCAGGACCGACAACTTCTCGAAATTAGTCAAGATACCAACCGTATTATTCTTCTCAACAAGACTGATTTACCAGAAGCGATTGAAACTGCTGAGCTTCCAGATGATGTCATCCGCATTTCAGTCCTCAAAAATCAAAACATCGACAAGATTGAAGAGCGCATCAACAACCTCTTCTTTGAAAATGCTGGCTTGGTCGAACAAGATGCTACCTATCTATCCAACGCCCGTCATATTTCTCTGATTGAGAAAGCTGTTGAAAGCTTACAAGCTGTAAACGAAGGCATTGAATTGGGTATGCCTGTTGATCTACTTCAAGTTGATTTGACACGCACTTGGGAAATTCTTGGGGAAATCACCGGAGATGCAGCGCCTGATGAGCTTATTACTCAATTGTTTAGCCAATTTTGTTTAGGTAAATAAGAAAAACTAGTTTAAAAAATGCTAGTCACCTAAAAAGAGGTTGGGACAAAAAGTTCCCGACCTCACTTTTTATTATCAATCATAATTTGACGCGGTAGCTGATTGAACTTTTTGTTCGTTTTTTAGACTCCAAAAAACTCCTAATCATCCTCGCGGGGCTGGGACTACGAAATCAAGACTTTGTCTATCGATTTCTATCCCACCGCCTTTTCTTTCACCTTCTAAGTTATATCCTGCCTTAGCGGATATTTGAAACAAAACTTACCAGTTCTTTTCTATTTTTACTTAGTCTTTGGGTAATTTGCCAGCTTTTTCAAGCATTTTTTTGATTAAATAAGGCATCTTGACATTTTCACGACCTTTTTTCTCAATTAATTTTTTAACAAATTCTGGCATTTGTAAATCTTGAGATTCAGCCAAAATGTTTTTAGTATCGTCTGAAGGAACTAACTCATCAAAGGTCTCTTCATCTGGGAGGAATTCTCTAAATTCTTTATGTTCGTTAGCTCGAATAATATTGACCAAGGCATCAATCAAACGAGAATCTGTATTTGGCATTGGTGGACGATGGTAGTTCACACCCAATTCCTGACACAAATCATGACATTCCACATCGTTGTCAAACAAAACTTCAATGTGCTCACTGATAAAACTAATAGGCACAAAAATATAATGCTCTGGATGTTCTTCCTGTTCTCTAAGATATTCCAAGACATCTGGCTTAATCCAAGGAATACCAATATCACTTTCGCTCTGCCAAGTGTTGGTATATTGGTCTGGTTTCAAGCCTAATTTCTCAGCAATTAACTTGCTATTTTCGAAAATCTGGTCAATATAGGGATCGCCAAAATCCAAGGCAAAAATGGGCACACTGTGGGCAGAAAAGATGACTTTAAAGCTATCCTGTTTCACCTTTTCTTTTAAAATCTTAGCAATTTCATCTGTCCAATAGTTTAATAGGGCTTCTTCTTGATACCAGTCCTTAATAACTAAAAACTGAATTTGTTTGCTTTCCAAAAACTTTTCATAACCCATGACAGAGTAAAAGGAATAGTGTGGCTCCAAAATCAAGCAAATACACTTTTCAATTCCATCTGCTTCCATTTGCCGAATCACGTCTGGAATAAAGGGAGTTGAAAATTTATTGGCAAAATAGACACTATATTCATTTCCCAATCTAGCTTCTACTAAGGAAACTTCTTCACGGGTAATTTTTTGAAGTGGAGTTCCTCCAATTCGAACATAATTATCATAAAGTGTTTGAATCTCGTGATCTTGAGGTCGAACTCCACGACGAATGTTAGTAAAAAAGTCGGCTACTCCTTCAAAGGTAATCTCTTCTGGGGAACCAAATGTCATCATTAAAATCGCTTTTTTCATCTCTGCATCCTTGTGATATTTTTATCTTTTTTATTGTATCACTAAAACAGCCATAAGTAAACGCTAACATAAGAATGTTACCTCCCTTCTGACTTTTGTTTTTCTCTTCTTTCTATGATACAATGGTTTTAAAAGAAGGAAAAAAGGAGTTACGATGAAATATCCAACATTGTTGGAGCGTTTTTTGACTTATGTCAAAGTCAATACTCGTTCTGACGAACATTCAACCACTACACCAAGTACCCAAAGTCAAGTAGACTTCGCAACTAATGTCCTCATCCCTGAGATGAAACGTGTTGGTTTGCAAAATGTTTACTACCTACCAAACGGTTTTGCTATTGGAACCTTACCAGCCAACGACCCAAGTTTGACTCGTAAGATCGGTTTTATCTCTCACATGGATACAGCTGATTTTAATGCTGAAGGTGTCAATCCACAAGTTATTGAAAACTACGACGGTGGTGTTATCGAGCTTGGCAATTCTGGTTTCAAGCTTGATCCAGCAGATTTTAAGAGCTTAGAGAAATATCCAGGACAAACCTTGATTACTACTGATGGAACTACTTTGCTCGGGGCTGATGACAAATCTGGTATCGCTGAAATCATGACCGCTATCGAATACTTGACTGCTCATCCTGAGATTAAACACTGTGAAATCCGTGTTGGCTTTGGTCCTGATGAAGAAATCGGTGTTGGTGCTAATAAATTTGATGCAGAAGACTTCAATGTTGACTTTGCTTATACAGTTGACGGTGGACCTCTAGGTGAATTGCAGTATGAAACCTTCTCTGCTGCAGGAGCTGAACTTCACTTCCAAGGCCGTAATGTTCACCCAGGAACAGCTAAAGGACAAATGGTCAACGCTCTCCAGTTAGCCATCGACTTCCACAATCAACTCCCAGCTGGTGACCGACCTGAGTTGACTGAGGGTTACCAAGGTTTCTACCATCTCATGGATGTAACCGGAACTGTCGAGGAAGCGCGTGCTAGCTACATCATTCGCGATTTTGAAAAAGAAACCTTTGAAGCGCGTAAGGTTGCCATGCAAGCTATTGCTGATAAGATGAACCAAGAACTTGGTAGTGATCGTGTAACCTTGACTTTGACAGACCAATACTACAACATGAAAGAAGTTATCGAAAAGGATATGACTCCAATCACTATTGCTAAAGCAGTGATGGAAAATCTTGATATTACTCCTATTATCGAGCCTATCCGTGGAGGAACAGACGGTTCTAAAATTTCTTTTATGGGAATTCCAACTCCAAATATCTTCGCTGGTGGTGAAAATATGCATGGACGTTTTGAATATGTCAGCCTTCAAACTATGGAGCGTGCAGTTGATACAATCATTGGCATTGTATCTTACAAAGACTAAAAAAGAAGTAGCAAAGCTACTTCTTTTTTAGTTGACTACTTTCTCACTTGTTTCTGGAGAACTAGTCGTTGGATTGCTTGATTCAGTCTGTTTGTCGCTTGCTTGATTACTTGTTATTTCAGAACTTGCTTCATCCGGCTTAGCTTTGGATTGAAGTTCTTGGTTTAATGAGACAATTTCTTGCGCAAGAGCTAGAAGAGCTTGCTTGTCTTTGCTTGCAGCTGATAATTTATCAAACAAAGCATCCACTTTTTCAAAGTCCGCATCAGAACCATTATTCATTTCCAAATAAGTATGTAGGGCAAGGACTCCATTATATAATTTTTGATAGAGAAGCAAAACCTCTGGGTCTTGATTAGCATTCTCACGTTCAGTCTGAATGGTTTGTGAAATACGTTTTATAAGATCTTGGACTTGTGTGTTTAGTTCATCAAGGTCTGCATCGTCTTTATCTAGAGCAGCTTTCAGGTTTTTCACCTCGTCAGCGAGTGAAGCTTTTACGCCTTCTTCTTTGACTTGAGCAACTAATTCTTCAGCTTTCGTTAAGAGTCCTTCTACTTGAGCTTTTCGAACATGATTGCTTTGTTCCTCAGGCTTAATATCATCATACAAACCTTTCAAAAACTCATAGACTGCTGTTTTAGCACTATGGCCATCCACTTTTTCTGTATCTAAAATCGTTTCAGAAGGCTTACTTGTAACAGGTTCATTCTTCAGAGCTTCTTCAACTTCCAGTTTTGTTTGATAGATTTCTGGGAATAGTTTGTTCAAGTCAGTCGCCTTAAGGAAGGATTGTGATTGATAAAGTGTCCAAGTTAAGTTAGCAATTTTATTTCTAAGAGTGTCATTTAAGTGATTATCAGATAAATGTTGATAGAAATACTTAATGTACTCGACTGTTGTAACTCCAGTACGGTCATTAAAATCTTGCAAAGCTTGTAGCTTAGCTTCAACTGCATCTAAACCTGCTTCATCTTGGGCTAGTTTATTTTCTTGAAGCTGAGTCAATAAATCCTTCTTAGGAAGTCCGTAAGCATCTGTGTCTAAGGTATTAATCTTATCTACTAAAGCTTGATATTTCTTGTCTAAAGGACTGATTTCTGTTGGTTTGACACTTGAGTCAATGTGAATATACTGTTTGTCAAAGAGATCTAAAGCAGCCAGATAGCCAGCTGTAGAATTGGTTGAAAGCTTCTTCATATTTTCAGAGAATTGACCTAAGGCAAGCTCAATTTGTCTTTGTAAAATAGGTTTATCCTTGTAAACTTCACGACTTTCTGCTAGAAGTTGTTCAACCTTGTTTTGAACAGTCGTTTCATCAAATGCACCTGGTTGGTAGTTAGATTGCAAGGCAGGTATTTTGTTTTTTAGAGCCACTTCATAGCCCTTGGTTTGAACTTTAATATAGTGGTTGTGGTCGCCATGAGGGATAACAAAGCTACCATTTTCAACCTGCAAGCTATAAGGAGAGACTC
Source organism: Streptococcus infantis (assembly GCF_047463315.1). GTDB lineage: Bacteria > Bacillota > Bacilli > Lactobacillales > Streptococcaceae > Streptococcus > Streptococcus infantis_AB. The sequence goes on from NZ_JASHEB010000001.1 coordinate 102,914, forward strand.
CATCACGTAGAGCAGTTGTATAGAGTTCGTTTAGGAAATCAAGCTCTGCATCACCTGTTTGAAGCGGAATACGAACGTGTTCCTTACGAACGGCGTAAGGGTGAATGTGAGTTGGGTCATAAGCCTGGTCTGGATTTCCGAATACAAAGAATCCATTTGAAATTCGGATCGCTTCAAGCGGAACACCATAGGTTTTAGAGATATAAGCCATCTTTTCTTCATCGCTAGCATCTCGAGAGAAACTTTCTACAGTCTTGGCAAGAGGTTTTACAGGCTCTGCCTGATGGTGTCCATGTAAATGTTCCAGCGCCGCCTTAATCTGCTCTTTCGACAAATCTTTCTTAAAGAAATAGTGGGCATGGTCTCCATGTGAAACCACAAAACCTTGCTCATCCTCACTAATCACTCGCTCAGCTGCAAAGCCATGATCATGTTCATCTTCATGATGCTCGTGTTTCACTTCATTCTCTTTAGGAGTGTTATGATTATCTTTTGGAACTTCTGTTTGGCTATGCCCATGTAAATGTTCTTGAGCTGCCTTTATCTGCTCTGCTGACAAATCTTTTTTAAAGAAATAATGTGCATGATCTCCATGTGAAACTACAAATCCTTTATCATCTTCACTGATCACTCGATCAACTGCAAAGCCGTGATCATGGTCTTCACCATGATGGTGGTCATGCTCATCTTCATCATGGTCCTCATGACTTGGACTTGGTGTCACTGGTGACTTAGCTTTCAAATGATCTTGTGCTGCCTTGATTTGCTCAGGTGTCAAATCTTTCTTAAAGAAGTAATGATTGTGATCACCATGACTCATGACAAAACCTTCTGAATCTTCACTTATAATTCTATTTGCATCAAAACCATGATCGTGTTCCTCTTCTTCATGGTGAACATGTGGTAACGGATTATTTGGTGTAGAATTAGAAGGACTTTCTAAGTTTGGAGTGTTAGATTGTGCTTGATGATTGTTAAGAGATGATTTAGGGATATAGTGATAGTGGTCCCCATGTCGTACGATATAAGCATCGCCAGTATCTCTGACAATATCATTAGGGTTAAAGACATAACCATCATCTGCTGCAGAAACACCATTATTCGGTGTCAGTGACAAGGGTTGACTGAGAGCTGAACTATTGCCAGATAAATAAGCCTTTGCGGCAGCTAATTCACCCGCTGACAGATCACTCTTAGGAATGTAATGATAATGACCTCCGTGAGGAACGATAAATGCATCACCTGTATCCTCTATGATATCCGCAGGATTAAAGACATACCCATCGTCGGTTGTGTATCGACCTTGTGCTCTAGCAGCAAGAACTTCTGTGCTTACACTACTTTGATCTGAAGTATGTTCTTGTTTTTGGCGCTCAATTTGCTCTTTGCTACGAATATTATCTGCATGACTAGCATCTTTCAAGTAGACATAGTACTTCCCATCCACCTTGATAATGTAGCCACCCTTAATCTCATTGATAATATCTTCATCTTTCAACTGATAGTTTGGATCTTTCATGACTAACTCTTCGCTAAAGATGGCATCATATGGTACCTTACCATTGTAAAAATGAAAATGGTCGCCGTGTGAAGTCACATATCCTTGGTCTGTAATCTTAGTAACAATCTGCTCAGCTTCTATTCCTTCCTTCTTGCTAACTTGGTCCGGTGTCAGAGATTCATTTTTCTTAGCTTCAGATTCTTTTCCATCAACATATGATACACGATTGCTTTCTTTTTTCTCAGGTGCTTGATGTTGATTTAAAGCATAGACACATACACTTAAGGTAAGGACCACTGCAGATCCTGCTAAATATTTTTTATTAATCTTCATAATCTCCTCATTTCAATTCTTGTGCTAAGATAGCCATATTTTCTTCAAGATTCTCCAAGTAAGACTTGTCATTTTGTGGATCAGCCTCTAAAGGATTTAAAGTTTTAAGACTCACACCTGTTGATTTTACAAGTGTGTCAGCAACTTTAGAAGAAACATTGCTTTCAGTAAAAATAGTTTTGACTTTATAAGTCTTTACAAATTCTTGAATTTCAGTCAATTGTCTTGGACTTGGTTCTTGGTCAGGTGAAATACCAGCAATCCCTAGTTGATTTAGACCAAACCGTTTGGACAAATAAGAAAAAGCCGTATGTTGCGTTACAAATGTCTTCTGACTTGATTTTTCAAAGATTGGTTGATACTTCTTAGTAAGTTCATGAGCTTTATCACTAAAACTTTGTGCGTTTTTCTGATAAATAGCCTTATTAGCACTATCTAGTTCCGATAGCTTGTCAGCAATAATCTGTGCTTCTTCAGCAACCTTTTCAGGATCAAGCCATGTATGAGGATCATACAAGGTCTTCTCGTCAATCCCTTTCCCGGCATCCATATCTTCTAAGCCGGGAACTCGCTCCAAAGTCATTCCATCTGAAGCTTCTATGACTCTTACTTTGGAATTCTGTAGGCTAGGATCTAGACTTCCTGCCCACGACTCCAAGGTATGTGAATGATAAATAAAGACATCAGCATCATAAATAGCTGCAATATCATTTGCAGAAGGCTCGTAGGAATGAATACCGGAACTCGACTGAATCATCCGAACATCGTTTAAATCACCAGAAACCTCTTTAACCATGGCGTAGACTGGATAAAAACTGGTCACTATTTTCATTCCCTTGTCTTCCTTGCTTTCTTGATTGTCCTTTTGTCCACAAGCTCCTAAAACGAGAGCAAAGAAGGCCAGCATAAGCCAAAGGATACTTCTTTTTTTCATCACAACTCCTTAACTAGTGTTTAACCATTTAATTAACTAGTAAACATTCTACTCCTTAAAATTTAAGATGTCAAGCTAAAACTTTGCTTTTTCCCAAAATTTTACCGATTGTAAAAATATCTCTAAGACTCTTAATCGACTACTTTTGAAAAACAAAAAGCTCGAACAATCATCCGAACTTTTTGATTCTTTTATTTTCTTGCAGCTTGTTCATCTTCTTCGAGTTGTTTGACCAGTTGTTCAATGCCGTCAAATTTCACCATATCTCGGATACGATCTAACCAATAGACGGTCACAGTCTCTCCATAAATATCCTCATCAAAATCAAAGATATTGACTTCAAAGCGCTCTTCTTCTCCATCGAAGGTAACATTCTTACCGACACTGGCCATCCCTCGATAGAGTTTTCTCTTGATTTCGATATCAACAGTATAGACACCATCTGCTGGCATATAAGTACGGTCTAAGAGGACAAGATTAGCAGTAGGATATCCAATTGTACGGCCACGAGCATTGCCATGTACAACAATTCCTCTTGTTGGAAGGGAGCTTCCTAGTAATCGCCCTGCTTCTTTCACATCCCCTTCTAGGATGGCTTGACGAATACGAGTAGAGCTAATCTTTCCTTTTTCATCTTCTACAGGTGGAACCACGACCACATCTCCATCAAAAATTTCTTTTAAATCCTCTGCAGATTTTCGATCTGAACCTAAACTATAGTCAAATCCAACTACAATGGTATCAGCTTTAACTTCCTTGACAAAGGTATCTACGAACTCTTGCGCCGTCATATTAGCAATACGACTTGAGAAATCCATAAGATAGAGATTTTCAACTCCAGCTCGTTTAAATTTGCGTTCACGCTCTTCTGCATTTAGGATATGAAGCAAATTTTCTGGCGAATAGGCTTTTAAGGTTAATTTTGGTGATTCATGAAAGGTAATTAGAGCAACGCTTAATCTCTTCTTAGCAGCAATTTCACCAGCAATGCTAAATAATTTTTGATGACCAAGGTGAATCCCATCAAAATATCCTAATACAAGGACTGTTGGGCCTGGAGTTGCAATGTCTTTTTCAGTTTTAATAGGTATTGTTACAATCATAGTCATATTATACCAAAAAGAAGAATGCATTCAAAACATTACGAATTTAAAAAGATTACAGGCTACTCTTCACTTCTTTTCTCAGTTGTTGCAAACTTTCGATATGATACTTGTCCATAACTTTTGGTAGGTTATCAATGATATCAGGGCAGGCATATGGATTGGTAAAGTTTGCTGTACCGACTCCAATTGCTGACGCACCAGCTAAGTACATTTCTATAGCAGCTTCAGCTGAATCAACTCCTCCCATACCAATGATTGGTAGATTGGTAGATTGGGCTACTTGACGGATCAATTTGAGAGCTACTGGAAAGACTGCTGGTCCAGACATACCCCCTGTCCCATTTGCAATGATTGGCTTTCTAGTTTTGAGGTCAAAACGCATACCAACAAGGGTATTAATCATGGTGAGTCCACTAGCTCCAGCATCCTCTGCTGCCTTAGCAATAGTTACAATGTCAGTCACACTTGGTGTTAATTTAACGTAAACGGGTACATCAGAAGCCTCAACAGCTGCCTTTACCACATCATAAGCCAACTCAGGGTCCTGTCCAATTAAAAGTCCATGATTGCCATGATCGACGTTAGGACATGAGATATTGAGCTCGATGGCTTTTACATTAGTTGCGTTAGAAATTCCATGAGAAACGGCTGCATACTCTTGTTTTGAAAATCCAGCAACATTGGCGATAATAGGGAGATTTGGATATTCTCTTTCAAGCCAAGGTAACTTCTCAGACAGAACGACATCTAAACCAGGATTTTGTAGACCAATAGCATTAAGCATACCTGCAGGAGTTTCTGCCACTCTTGGAGTAGGATTACCAAAACGCGGCTCAAGAGTAGTTGCTTTAATCATGATAGATCCTAAAAGGTCCAAATCATAGTATTTGGCATACTCTTGACCAAAACCAAAACAACCTGAAGCAGGAATGATAGGGTTCTTTAACTCTAAACCAGGTAGAGAAACTTGTAATCGATTTTTAGTCATGACACTCTCCTTATAAAACTACTGTTCCTGTTTTAAATACAGGTCCATCCTCACAGACACGTTGACTAACTGTTTCACTATCTGGCACTTTTAAGACGCAAGCATAACAAGCTCCCATACCACAAGCCATACGCGATTCTAAAGATAGATAGGCTCTTGGATGGTCGTAAAAGGTTTGATTGATGTATTTCATCATACCAGGTGCTCCACATGAGTAGATGGCATCAAATTCAGTGTCAAATTCATTAATCACAACTGAGACATTTCCCTTGATGCCATAGGAGCCATCATCGGTCGTCACAAAGACTTTGCTGTATTGGGATAATTCGTCTTCTAAAATGACAGCATCTTTAGTAGCAAATCCTAGAACAGTTGTAATTTCCACACCACTCTTATGTAGTTGTTTAGCTACTTCGAGTAAGGGTGGTACTCCGATTCCACCACCGACTAGGAGAACATGACTCTGCTTGTCTAAATCAGATAAATCAAAACCATTTCCTTGAGGGCCCATAACATCTAAGCTATCACCAGTTTTTAAGGTTGAAAAGATAGCTGTACCAGAACCTTCGATACGATAAATCAGATGGCATTGTTTCTTAGATTTATCTATGGATGAGATTGAAATTGGACGACGCAAGAGGTGGGCATCATCAGGTACACGTAAATGAAGAAATTGTCCAGCTTTCATAGCTTCAACCATTTCTCCTTCAAGTACTAGCTCAAAGATTGCTGGTGCGATTTCCTCTTGAACAATCACTTTCATATTTTCCAAGCGAATAGCACCCATTCGTTTTCTACAATTTGGATTCATAACTTTTCCTCCTTAAATTTTAAGGGGATCAGATAAAGAAAAACCTTGCTATTGCAAGGTTTCAGTTAAGATATTTACACAAAAGTAGCAAATAAGCACCTGCTTACTTGTTTCCATTGTAGCTTCTTTTCTCTGACACCTTGTGAGTCTCTCTGGACTTCCCTTAAAGGTTAAATTTTCACTAGTATACTGTATCAAACATGAAAAGTCAAGTAAAAATAGGTAAGGTATCAGTTCATATAAGTTGCTTATTTTTGTGAAGAAAGAATTTTTTCTAGTTTTTGATAATCTTTAACACTGTCAATTTCGTAGATAGAATTTTCTTCTAACTCCTCTACGTAAACATCTAGTTCTTTGATATTATCTTTAACCATGTTGTCCCAGTAAAGGTCTACAAACTCGCCGCTTGCATAAGCCTCATTGATAAATCCAACAATTTTTTCAGCTGTTGGAGCATCCCAGAACGACACTCCACTCAAGATACGTCCGTTTTTGCTATCGACAATGATGTCTTGAACTTTGTAGTCATCACCATAAACTAGGAACCACTCATTATCACAGTCTTCACGGTAAACACTAAAGTAAGTTGAACGCTCGATATCATTGCGGAACATATTCTTGAAAAGATAATTATCAGCATCAATAACGTAGCTGTTTGCCAACTCTTCTTTTACCAAGTAAAGAGAGTAAAAGTTATTGTAATCCGCATACTTATCGTTGAAAACTAAACGCACACCGTATTTCTCTTTGAGATAGTCGAACTGTTCTTTCAAATAACCTACGACGATGATAATGTCATCAATTCCTCGTTCTTTTAAATATTCAATTTGATATTCAACCAAAGGTTTTTGATTGACTTTAACCAAGGCTTTGGGAGTATTTTCTGTCATAGGACGTAAACGAGTTCCCAATCCCGCTGCTAAGATGATCGCTTTCACGCGTTTTCTCCTTTATTCTTTAATGATAATATAAACACCAGCCATTACAACAAATGAAGTTATAATGGTCAAGACAGTCAGAGGTATCCCCAAGAACATCGCTGCAAACAGGACAGTCCAAACTACATAACTGACATTTAAACCAGTTGCTTTTGCTGGTTGCAATCGATTGATAGCCATATAGTAGGCAAGATAAGAAATCATATTAAATGCTGCAAAGACAATTAATAGACCAAACAATTGGCCATTTGCCACTTCTGCAAATGAGTGATGCGAGAAAAGCACAATAACAAGATAAGACAAGAAGGATGTAACTTGACGAATCAAGAGAGCTTCAATTTCGCTGAGGTCACTTTCCATAGCAAAGGAGCTCAGAACACTTTCACTTCCCCAAGCAAAAGCACAAATCAAAGCACATAGAATACCTATGTAGAAAGAATTAACCTGCTCTGCTTTATAGGTCTGAGCAATAATCCCAGCAATGATTAGAAAGATACCAAAAATTGTATTTTTGGAAATCTTGTGCTTCAAAAAGAAGAAGGCTAGCAAGACTGAGACTGCCGGATAAATAGCTGAGACTGACGAAGCTAATGAACTTCCAATATACTTAACCGCATAGAGATTGGCCTGCATACCAATCGGACCGGCTAGTAAAGCTCCGATGATAACACTGACATTTCGAATGTTCAAGAAGATTGAAAAACGAACTTTGCCTTCCTTAACTAGAAGATATCCTAACAAGATAAAAATACTTAGGAAATCGTGTGCTGCTGCTACTACAAAGGGCGATAAATCCGTGAATATTGAAAAGATATAAGCACTAATAGTTAATCCTAATCCCCAGAACACACCTGATAGTAGCCCAAAAGAAACTCCATTTTTAGTTTTCATTTAAATCTCCTTCAGACTCTAATTCTTTTACTGCTCTATTGTAACGAGAGATTCCGTAATCTCCGAAATCTGCACCATTTTCTTCTTTGTAAATAGTCCAAAGACTCCAAATGATATCTTGCAAGATTTTGTAAATACGAATTTTCTCCCTTGAAACTGGAGTCTTGTCACTCTCGTAATGACTTAAAAAGTCTTCTTCTTCTGCACTTGTAAATTCAGATTCTAGGAAGAGGGCTGCCAAATCCCACATAGGATCATTCATAGAAGAATATTCCCAATCAATTAGATAAAGATGTCCGTCTGGACCTTCAATAAAGTTTTCTGGAACCAAATCAATATGACATGATTTCTTATCAATTCCAATTTGTTCAAGCTCTTCTTTCAGAGAAAATACAGCCTTTCTGACAGCTTCATAATTAGGATAAGAAATCTCCCCTTGAATCAATGATTCATATTTTTTAATTTCCTCAAAAGGAGCAAACTCTCCTTTCAATTCTTTACCAGAAGCATGAATCGTTTGTAAAATTGGAGCTATCTTTTCAAATTTAGTTTTAATGGTATTAAAATTAAGTGTCTCAGCATTTTCGATGTACTGATTAACCTTGATACCTGCTTCGATATCAAAAAGATAATTTTCTACATCTAATTTTAAATCTTTCAACAACTCAAGATTGTACTTCTCGTTCTGACGGTCGATTAATTTATCAGTACCTTTACCGAAAAACTTAACGATGTACTGGTTTGAGGTTGTCTTAACCAAATAGTTTTGATTGGTCATCCCCCCCAATTGTTCAACGATCTGAATTTCTTCGTCAGCTGACAATAAGGAAGCAATCTTTGCTTTAACGATTTCCTTCACAATCATCCTCCATTATAATTCCCACTTAAAGACTGTCTTAAATGCGGTATTTAAGTCAGTTGCAAAAACTCGGTGAATATCTTTAATTTCTCTGACTGGTTCTTCTAGATAAATGATATTCTTCAAACGATTGGCAAATTTTTTAATTTCCATCATTTGGATAGCATTTTCAAAGTCAATTCTTCCTGAACGTGAAGAGCCGACTAGTAACAAGCCTTTTTCCAATGAATCCCGAGTGTTGATGTTGACCTTATACTCACTAACACCCATCATCAAAATGGTCCCTTGTGGTTTGATGTAACGAATCAAGTCATTAATAGCAGGCCCGCATCCATCACCACCACAGCATTCGAAACCATGGTCAAAACTTAAATCTTCTGGAATACTATCAGTAATGTAAAGCTCTTTTGCAAATGAGAAGAGTTCTAATTTCTCCCAATGACGTCCGATAACAATAATCTCAGCTTCAGGCAGAGTATAGTTAATAATATTAGCCATGACAAAAGCTAAACTTCCATCACCAATGACAGCAATTCGTTGACGTCTGCTGTGAGATACCGTCATGAAACGATTCATAGCATGCATGCCAACACTGACAAACTCTGTAATGGCAGCAACTGTATCTTCGATATCTTCGTATGATACCACACGATCCTTAGGCAGAGATACAAATTCTCGCATAAATCCATCATGGCCACTCGATAGGAAATACGTTCCAGTCATGTAGTTTTCGTAGAATTCCTCATCGCTTTGCATAGGTGGTTGATTTGGAATCATGACAACCTTCTGACCAACTTTGTAGGTACCTGTTGGGTCAGAAATAACAGTCCCACAAGACTCATGAATCATAGCCATTGGAAGTTTCTTTGATAAGATTTTTGGATCACGTTTTCCTTGATAGTAGCGCTGATCCGCATGACAAACAGCCATATAGTTTGGTCGGATGAGAATATGATTCTCTTGATCAATTTCTTCTTCCTGATATTTAATATTAATAAACTTTGGTTTTGTCAGTTGATAAATTTGATTAATCATGTCTCTAGTCTTTCTCAATCATGCTTTTAGCAATCTTCAAGTCTGTCACTGTTGTGATTTTAAGATTTGAGTATTCACCCTTAGCCAAGGCTACATCTTTACCCTTAATGACAAAGATCTTACATGCATCTGTTAAAATTTCTTTTTCTTCTGCTGATAGAGAACCATACAAGTCAATAAAGTCTTTACAACGGAAGGTTTGTGGAGTTTGTCCTTGGTATAGATGAGCACGATTTGGAATATCTGTAATGAACTGACCATTTGTACTTTCAACGATAGTATCCACCGCTTCGACCACAGTATCAACCGCATCATGTTTTTGAGCAAGAGCGATATTGTCTTGAATCATGCGAAGTGTGATAAAGGGACGAACTGAGTCATGCGTCACTACGATATCATCTTCTGTTAGTGGACGATAGGCATCAATTGCTTCAATAATCTTTTCAATACTAGAATTACGGTCCGCCCCACCTTTTGTGATGATGATACGGTCCTTGTGAAGTGGAAGGAATTTTTCAACTAGATCTTCTGCATGTGTAACCCAGTCACCATGAACTCCAACAACAATTTTTTCAATACTTGGTTCTAGGACAAATTTTTCAATTGTATGGATTAGAATTGGGCGGTCTCCCAACTCAAGAAATTGTTTAGGTAAATTACTGATACCCATGCGCGTGCCGGTTCCACCTGCTAAAATTCCAGCGTAAATCATATTGATTCTCCTTTGGTTTGTTTCAAAAACTCATTCTTTTCTATTATATCATAATCTAGCACTATCTTAAAATAAATACTAGGTCCCTCTAGCTAGAAACTAGTATCAAAATCACATTTTTGGCAAAATTGAGTTCTAATCTGTCATTTCTAGCTCTCGGTTAATATAGAGTTCTTCAGAATAATATAGAAAGCTTAAAGAAACCTTAAACCATTGGTTGATATATATATAGCAATCCTGAAATTTTAATTAGACTTTTCCAATTAAAATTGTTAAAATAAAATGGAAAATAAAAGAAAAGGAAGCTAACTACCGCCATGATGAATATGCAAAACATGATGCGTCAAGCTCAAAAACTTCAAAAACAAATGGAGCAAAGTCAGGCTGAACTTGCTGCAACAGAATTTGTTGGAACTTCTGCTCAAAATCTGGTAACTGTAACATTAACTGGTGATAAAAAAGTCGTTAAGATCGATTTTGATCCAGCAGTCGTAGATCCAGAAGATATTGAGACACTATCTGATATGACTGTCCAAGCACTCAATGCTGCTCTCGAACAAATTGACGAAACTACTAAGAAGAAACTTGGTGCATTCGCAGGTAAATTACCTTTTTAATATCGTACAAAAAGAGGCTGGTTAACAGCCTCTTTTTTGATTAGAATGCAAAGAATTCAGTTGCCTTTTTTAAAAGCAAGTCTGTATACTCAGGATCTTCCTGAGCTGTTTCTAGTTCATCTTTAATCATTTCCAAGTTATCCGTTATCATGCCGTTGACACCTAAGCGGAAAGACTTATCAAATGACTCAGAACTATTGATTGTCCATACATAGAGTTTCTGCTCTGTATTCCAAAGCTTGGTTACAAAATATTCATCCAGCGTAGAATACTCCATGGTATAACCCGTTGCATTCGTTCTAGGGAAAACAGAATTGTAAGGAAGGATAAAGTAGATAGGTATTTCCTTATCGTACTGAGTTACTTTCTCAACAACGTGGTAATCCAAGGATTGCATTTGATGACCATAAACCTTAATTTTTGCAGCATACTTTTCGAGAAAATGATCCATCATTTTCGGACTATCTTTGTGGCTAGTCTTAATTTCAATAAGAAGTTTCTGATGCAATTCATTTGCGCGATTCAGGTAATCATCAAAACTCGAAATCTTCGTCTCATAACCATTCTCGTGTATATCGATCTGTTGTAACTCTTCCAGAGTCAAATCCTGTGGCGTCTTATTCAAGCCTGCTAATCCTCTAAGATTGGCATCATGCATCATGACAAATTGACCATCCTTAGTTTCCTGGATATCCATCTCGATTAAATCTGGTTTTAATTGAGCAGTTTTTTCCAAGGATTGGATTGTATTTTGTACACCATTGCCATTTGATACGCCACGGTGTGAAATCACAAGAGGTGGATTGACTACAGGAGCTTCTAGATAATTATATCCTTCAATTGCAAAGAAAGTACTTGCACAGACCATCACACCCCATCTCATGATATGGTCCTTCTCCCGTCTTGGCATAATGTCAAGTTCTTCTCCTGTTAGAAAAGAAGAGAATTTAACAAGGAAATAGGTTAATGCCATATAGTGAAAATTCTTGATGAGAACAAAGTTGATAATAGCAAGAACTAGGGATTCTTTCTGTGTTATGCTATCCACTATAAACTGAATTGATAATATAGGGATGAGAGGTAGGTAAAAGAATAGGTTTGTCTTTACAATAATTAAGAATAAATGCCAGGCATAAAACCAAAAGTTATTCTTGGTTTTTTCAAGACTATAAAGAACGGAGTCCTTAACTGACATCTTTTCGTAAAAGACTTTTGGTAATGCGAACATCAACCGAACTGAAACATAGAAGAATAAAAGTGATAAGCTAATAATAGCTACCCACCACATCCAATATTTATCTTCCATGTAAGTTTGAATAAACTCTGGAATTACGATTTTATTGAAATAATAAATCTTAAATATCTTTCTGATAAAAGGAAATAGCATTGCTACAAAAAGAAAGATAAATAATGCTTTAGAAATAGTCAACTTCTTCATAAAAGCAAGGCTTTCACGAAATACTTTTCGACTATATTCTATAAGAGTCCTTTTTTCGTGATAAAGGAGATGACGGGCTCCAATAAAGAGAATACTAAGTTGAAAATAGGCTACCAGTAGATTGATGGCTATTAAAATAACAAAGCCAAGACTGACAATGGGAGCATTTTTTATGATTGAAAAAATATTGTTATAAGAAATAAACAAATATCCAGTCTGACTTAGTAAGAATCCAGCTATGACTGAGTTTAATGGCAACCAAATATAGTCAACCAGCATAAAGATTAGAAAGAATAGAAATAGGATTTTATCTAGATTTAGGTAAATCTTTTTAAAACCCAATTTTTTCGGTTTTTCAGGTTTCATAAAAACTCCTAATCAAAAAGCTGTGATAGATCTAAGGCACCAAATGGATTAGAACTAAGACTACTCTGAGAATCGAGTAACAGTCTACTCTCATCCGACTCCAGAAAAGCTTCATAAACTTGCGCAGTCATGCGAGCGTCTTCTAAACTATTATGAGATTGCCCTTTAAATCCTAGAAAGCTAGCCACAGTTTGCAATTTTAGATTAGCGATTCCGTGTAGATCAGAACTACGACGTTCAAAAGCCTCATCATAAAGATCGACTTTATATTGATCACGATAGTCAAACCCATGTTCTAGTAAAATCGGTAAATCACTCTTTGCAGCATTGTATCCAACAAGGGGCAAGTTACCAACGAAATCTTGAAACTTTTGGAGAACTTCTTCTACCTTTGGAGCATCTTTGAGAGTCTCCGAAGTAATACCAGTCAAACCATTGATAAAACTTTTCAAAGGAACATCAGTGTAGACATAAGAGTCAAACGCTCCTACTTCTTCACCGTCTTTAAAATGTACCGCTGATACTTGAATCAAATGAGTCTTATCCTGGTGTTTGTTAAATTCTAAATCAAATGAGATATAATCTCTTAATGTTTCCATCTTATCGTACCTAATTAGTTTGTAAAAAGAAACCACCTGGTCTATTTATAGAAACCAAGCAGTTTTTTCTTATTTTCCAAATAAGCGAGCAAAGAAGCCTTTCTTCGATGCTTGTACTTCTTGCTTAGCTTGATCCAACTCCAACTGAAGAGTTTCTTGATCCTTCATTGCTTGAAGAGTCAACTGTTGTTGTTGATCCAATTGCTTATCTTTTTCAGCGATTTGGCGGTCTTTAACACGCATCTGTTCATCTTTTTCAGCCAGTTGCTTATCTTTAGCTTTCAGTTGCTCATAAAGACGGATGATTTCAGCGTTCTTTTCATCAACAAGAATCTCCATGAGTTCTCGTTGTTTAACTTCATCACTAACTGGTTCATCTTCAAAGATAGTCTTTTTGTAGATTTCTTCAAGTTTGATCAATCCACTGCGAGTAACTACAGTAACACCTTTGTCGTTTTTTGTAATATCTTCTTCAGGTAATTCTTTGACACGATTATTGATTGCTTGTCGGGATAGCCCCAAGACTTCAGCAATCTCACTGACAGTCATTTCAATACTCATAATATCCTCTATTTTTCTCTAACTTTTCTTAAATTAAATCTTATCATAAGTAAGCCAAACTGTCAAATAACACTGTATTTTCAATGGTTTTTTAGGACATAAAATTTTAAAACTATTAATCTGCAAATATTTTAAAAAGATGAGAAGATCTCATCTTTGGACTAGTAGATAAAAATCATTGGTTTGTCAAATACTTAAGAGAAAACCTTTCTAGGTTTATAAAGATTTTCACGCTTTTCTAAAATAGCTAATAGCTTCTCGCCTTCAAAAGCAGCTAATTGGTTTTCTGGTTGTTCTAACTCAATAAATCGTCCAAAACGGATTTCTTCTGCCTGTTCAGGTGTAAGAAAAACTTTGACAAGGTCACCAGTCCCAATCTCTAGAGGATGGAGAAAGTCCAATTCACCAGCTTGAACCTTTTCCTCAATTTCATTCAAGGTCAAAGCATCATCTAACCGCAAGCCCGCAGCGCTTGTTCGTGTTAAATGAGACATATGAGCTGCATAGCCAAGTTTTTCTCCAAGATCAACAGACAAAGTACGGATATAAGTTCCCTTACTGCATTTTACACGAAAAGTAAATCGTGCAAGATGCCCATCATAAGAAATCGGACTCGTTCTTTCAAAACTATAAATGGTCACCTGACGTTCTGGACGCTCGACTTCCTGACCAGCACGCGCATACTCATAGAGCTTGCGACCATTGACCTTGACAGCAGAGTACATCGGTGGGATTTGAGTGATAGGCCCTGTCAGACCAGCAATGGCTTTATCGACAAGTTTTTCATCCAGTGGAGCTAAAACAGGAGTTTCTTCAACAATTTCCCCACTAGCATCCTCGGTCGTTGTAGAATATCCCAGAGTGATCTCCCCCTCATAGACCTTGCCCTCATCCTGCATGAACTCAACCATGCGAGTCGCCTTCCCCACAGCAATAGGTAAAACGCCCACTACATCAGGATCTAAGGTCCCACCATGACCAATCTTCTTGGTACCCAAAATCTTACGCAGTTTAAAAACCGCATCATGCGAGGTCATGCCTGCTTCTTTTTTTAAGTTGATAATACCGTTCATGTGTTGCTTTCTGATTTCCTTTCTCATCTTATCCTAAATTAAATCGCACTAATTACATTTTTATAATATGTATAACAGTAATAGATTAACAAGTATCATAAATGATAGGTTTCTATCACTACTATTGTTACAAGTTTCACAACTGTTTAAACATAAACCATTTTAATTATTTGTAATAAGATTAATGATTTTCAATATTTAATTCTACTTTTTAAATTCATTTTTTGAATCCAGTTTTTAATCTTTTCATCATAGATAGAATAAAGCTCCCCAAAATATCCAGTCCTATTGCATAGATGAACAATTTGACACTCCAGACCAGCCAAATAGGTCGCTTAATGCTCTCATCTGAATAACCACTATAATTAATAATCCCTAATAATATTGCAAAAGCTACTATTTCAAGTGGGATACGAATTTTTGCTTTCTTTAAACTGAAACCCTTAAATAAATCTCGAAAAGTCTCTTTTTTCGTAGGCACATCTTCCCAATACTCCTTGCTTTGAGTTTTTAGGTATAAAAGGTAGACAACTTCTGTAATCAATTGAGAAAATGCATAGCTGAAAAGAAGAGCTCCAAGAATTCCAAAAATAAGTATCAATTTACCTGAAAGAAGACCACCTAGCATAGAAACTATAAAAATAATAAGAAGAGAGTTCTTACTATAAGTACTGGATTTCGCAAAATAATTACCCATTGCTCTATTGATAGAAAAACCTTTTTTTAACTCTCTTTTTAGCCAAAAATACTGATAAATAAAACTTAAAATTGTACAAATAACTAAAAATGGAATAAAGATTGGAGAATATAGAGAGAATCCTATAGTAAATTCCTTCGTTGAAATAGAAGTCACTATAATTAAAAGCATCATCAACTGCAGAGAAAAGTATATGACCATATAGACTAGTAGCAGACAAATTGTTGACAAAATTTGCTTCTTATATACAAAGAGACCAACTAATGGAATGAAAAATGCAATAATAAGGTAGAAACAAGAAATCAAGAGTAAATCAAAGAACCAATTCATAAATGGATTTATTATAGCGACTGTGTCAAAATAGTAATAAAAAGCGAAAATTTCTAGTGCTAATATAAATACTCCTGTCCATGAAATAACCATCATACTTGCTGATGCGCGAGTATTCGCTAAGCTTTTAAAATATGCTTTATTTAATTCATCAATTTCTTTCACTGTTTTTTCTTTCCTTTTTTGAATCCAGTTTTTAATCTTTTCATCATAGATAGAATAAAGCTCACCAAAATATCCAGTCCTATCAAAATTATAAATATTCTCCCAAACCAAATAAGCCAAAGGGGGGTGTATGAACTAGGACTAAAATAGCCTATATTATACATAATACCTAGGAATATTGAACAAAACAAAATCTCAAGGAAAATTCTAATCTTTGCTTTCTTCAAACTGAAATCCTTAAATAAATTTCGAAAAGTCTCTTTTTTCGTAGGTACATCTTCCCAATACTCCTTGCTTTGAGTTTTTAGATATAAAAGATAGGCGACTTCTGTGATCAGTTGGGAGAAGCCATAGCTAAAAAGTACAGCTGTTAGAATTCCTAAAACTAGCGCAAACTTACCAGAAAGAACACCGCCTAGCATGGAAACTGTAAAAATAATGAGAAGAGAATTATTATTGTGGGCACTAGATTTCGCAAAATAATTACCCATTGTTCTATTGGTAGAAAAACCTTTTTTTAACTCTCTTTTTAGCCAAAAATAGTGATAAACAAAACCAACAACTGTACAGATTAACAAAAAAGGAATGGTGTATAATGAACGTTCGTTATACTCTTGCAAATTAGTCCCTGAATAAACAAGAATAATATAGGATATAAGTATCAAGGATAAAAAAATACCTATATAAGATAAAAGTAATAATATGGTTGATAAAATCTGTCTACGATAAATAAATGTCATTCCTAGCGGAATAAATGTTGCCACGACAAGATAAATAACATAAATCAAAACAAAATCAAAAAAGTAATTTTCCAAAGGATTTATTCCGTAGCCTTTAACAAAATAAAAATATTGGAAAAGCAGAAACAATGCCGAAGCGAAGGCTCCTGTGAACGAAATAACCATCATACTTGCGGATGCGCGAGTGTTTGCTAAACTTTTAAAATAAGCTTTATTTAATTCTTCAACTTCTGTCACTGTTTTTTCTTTCACTTTAACCTCCTAAATTGATCTAACTATAAGCTTGTTTCATTAAAAATCGTAGCTTAATCTGCTTATTCTTAATTTTGAATAAATTGATTAGAATCTCTAGAAATCAATTTTTTTCAATTAAATATCTTTATTTTCTAATTCTTTGTTTAACTGTCTAAATAAGTTATTAATGATTTTTCCTCTTTGGAATATCTTATTATAAAAGAACATAAAATATATAGTCATACATAAAATTGAAACAACTCCCCACGGAAGATTGCCATATGTGATAAAGAGGTGTGAAAAAAATATTATAATTAGTGGTAATATAATAAGAGATAAATAGGTCAACAAGATATTTTTTCGCTCTCTTAACACGAAGTCCCTCATTGCTTTTTCCTCTAATTGAAGTTTTTCAACTTGCCTCTCACGATGGAAGGTCACATAACAAACAACAAAGGCTGTTATAAAGGAAATTAGGATGCCTATCATTAAAAATTGATATCTTCCCAGAATGGTTAAATAGTATTTGGAATTGACTTTTCCGATTATGACATAAATAATCATGATCAAGCTACTGCCAGCGGTTTCCAAAAAAGAAGTCTTTTTTCTTACTATGTATAAACTAGAATCTTTTTTATCAAAATAAACTGGATTTTTATCAATTGTTCCTATCGGAACCATATTTTTTAAATATTTTTTCATGAATCCTTTTCCTTAGTGGAATATTTTTTGTCTAACATATGAACCACTTTAAATCTCTGTATTGGTTTCGTGTTTAATAACAATAGGGGGAACATAAAAAATAAAATGGCTAAAAACAAAAACAAAAAATTAGAATTCAATAAATAAACTATAGAAAAAAGCACTGGAAGAAGAAATGCCAATAATATAATTAGATGGCTCTTAACTATATTTTTCTTCTCATTTTTAAGAAAAGTTATCATATCAACGTTTGAAAGCACAAAAGGACTAATCACTAATTCTTCATTCAAAGCTGGTCTGTAGAGGAGTTTTGAGACAATGATCATTAGAAAAAAACCAAAAATCAAGGGCCAAAACCCACTGAACACCTGAACTTTTGTTATTTCTCTTACAGGAACAGAAAGAATAAGTGCTGCTCCTGTCGAGAAAGCGACAGGAGACACTTTAAACTTCGTTTTAGAATGACCTAAGAACATCTTGCCTGTTTTCTTATCAAAAAAAACTGTTTCCCCTTCAAAATTACTAATTCCTACAAATTCAACGTCTTTTAACTTTATAATTTTATTTTCGTCCAAGAGAATCTCCTATCACTGAAATACAGATCCAATACCACTGAAAAAGTCAGATACTGCATTACCAACACCATCAATAACTTCCTTACCTGCTTTTACTACATCATTTGTTATTTTTGAGACTTCCTTCTTTTAGGCCTCTACCAACTTTTAATCTCTTTTATCTCGAACCCCTACCATGATATCTGTATATAAAACATCATTTATTTTGCTAGAAATATAAAATACCGGTGTAGATTCTTCTAAGTCATTATCAATCAATAAATTGGTTAAACCGTATATAGCCTTATCAAAGTTGACTGCTTCCTCCCCAGTAACTCTAGCTCCTACCATTCTAGGAACTAAAAAATAACTGTTATAAGCTGTCCCTTCCAGTAATTCATTCTCTCCTAAATAATCCTCATGGACAGGAAGATAGACTGTGATGTTGTATGTCCCATCATCCAACTCTCCGATATGAGGGCATGAGTAAAATGGATTACTTTTAGGTGTATAGCCAGCTGCTACGACTGTTTGAACCATATCTTGAAAGGCTACTGCAATTTCATCACCAGTAATGTTGTAATCGACACTTAAGACATTACTCATCATTAATGATTGATTCATACCATATGTAATTTCTGCCATTTTACTTCTCCACTGGGATAATCAAATCTACAAACAAATCATCATAAACTGGAATCAAGACCAGATACAACTTATCTTGCAACTCCCAACCGTGCTCTCTGATGTAATCCTTCATCTCGTAGATGGACTGGTCCAAACCATCTTCAAATGGCACACGTTTGCTGATACCCTCAATACTTAAACTAGCTTGGTATTTTAGTTGGCTCGTTGAGTTTGTTTCTGAAATGACCGGTATATAAATGGTAACGTCCTGTTCTTCTTCGTCAAACTGAGTTGGAGTCATTTCAAAAATGGTCGGACCATCTTTATAGATGCCATCAGTATAGGGAAGGAGTTCTGTATGAACAAATAACTCCAATAGTTCGTCCGCTTGAATCTGGACCTGGTCTGTCATCAAATGTTCCATATGAATCTTGATTTCTTTAATCATGTTTCTTTTCCTTTTTAAATCTATTTTTATCAAATTCTTTATTTTGAATCAAATCCGAAGACACTTCTATATGCTTGATTGGTCTTGTTTCCTCAATATCATGACGATGTTGGTAGGCATAGATAATATAAAACCATGTTTGGTATAAAGCAGAGCCAAAAATCATTAACAATAAGGATACTCCCCACCCCATTAAAAAATCATATCCAATGATAGCTAGAAAAATAAAGCAAAGAGATAAAAGTATTATCGGTCCCACTACAAAATTAAGCATAATTTTTCCAGCCTTCTCCGGGATAATTTCTTCAGAGTCCAAGTCAACCAAACAGCTCATGACGATAATAATTACAATGGCATAGATAAGGGGGAGAGATAACTTTAGAACAATAAAGTTATGGTCCCCACTCAAACTATTAAATCCAATAATAGTATAAACATGACCAGTCAAATACATGAGATAGGTTCCAAAACTGGTTAAAATCCCTCTCTTAAGATCTAGTAAAAATACTAAATTTAAAACCCAAACAACAATCCCTGAAATAAGCAGTCCTTGATATAAGTCCTCATTTTTTAGAACCTCTAACCCTCCTGCAAGAAAAAACAAAAATGCCAAAGGATATAAAATAAAAATCCCATTTAATACGCCCCAGAGAGGAACTGGTCCCTTTATTCTACTTCTTTGAAACTCAAAATATTTTTTAATTCGTTCCAGTATCATTTAAACCATCCTCTCATGCCTTTGATCAGGCTATTGCCTCCTTTTGTAAGATTTTTTTGTAGCATCAATAATAAATCTATAGGTAAATACCCTACTATTCATCTCTATTTCTCCAATTCTTTATGATATTATAAATAGAATGTATCAGAAGAATTACTAATAATAAGAACCAAGAGCGTAATGATACCAAACTGACAACCACAACAAGCAAAGCTGATAAAAAATAAATGATAAACGCCTCTAACTTGGAAGGTCTTCTCTCCTCTGGAAGCATATCTAAATGTTCCTTCGTTATAGCTGAGCGTTTATCGAATCGATAAAAGAAACGATATCTTGCAGATAAAGAATCAATATCTAAAAAGTCATATCCCCTAATATAATCAATTACGTAAAACATCAGTAAATTGTCAATTTCGTCAATATTTTCAGTATAGAGAGAAAAATTTCTCTTTCCAGCAATTGCAATATTACTTGCAGCATAAACGGCAATCGGAATGCCATCTTTTGTGACAGGTGAAATATCTCCTTTACTACCTGAACCTACACACGTCATTTCATAGTTATTTAAATTGAATTGAAAAACTCCATGCCAGTATGCTTGTTCCCATAAATGTTCAAATCTTTCTTCTTCAAAATAAATCAAATCCTTATTTAACCCTCTTGCGACTATTCTTTTTCTTTTAGAAATATATTCTGATACTTTCAAGACTAGAATTTCTACATCTTTTGCATATAGACGATAACCTGCCTCTTCTTGAACGATTTCAATTCTTTCAGTCCAATGTTCATCATCAGGTAATTTTGACTCAAGGATAAATCCTTCTGAGTTTCCACGTAATTTTAATTGTATTTCCATGTTTTACCCCCCTATTAATTAGCCCAATCCAAATTGTCCTAGTTTCATTTTTGCCTCTGCTTTTTAGTATCTGGACAATGATTAACAATCATGACAGGCTCCACACCTTCTCTCACTCGAACAACACTCCCAATCGGTAAAGTAGTACGTTCTGACATCAGTTTTCTCCTTCTAAATATTTCTGAGCTTCCTGAACATAAAAGAGTTCTGGATTTTCATGGGAGATGCTTTCAAACAAACTGCGAGTACGAGCTTCATCTCCTTTTAATTGGGCATTGAGAGCGCCGTAATAAGAAAACATGATTCGAGCTAACTTATTTTCTGGTTCTGTGGTATCGAAGTGGTCATTCACTTCTTTATTGAACAAAATATCTTTTATGGCTTGGGCTTGAGCAACCAGTTTAGCCTTACCATCTTTCGAATCTGGCGCCTTAGACAACTGTTTCTCAAAGAAAGCAATATCTTGCGCATCTTGAAGATGAATGGAAACTAGCAATTGATTGAAGCTTGTTCTTAGAAATAAGTCACCCCTGAATCTCTTCCAAATTTTTTTAAAATTAATCTTTGCTAGATTTTCTTTTGCAGACTGAAAATCTCCTTTTAGGAAACTGACTTGCCCCTTAACAAAATGGAAATTTTCTTGGTACGTTGCTTTATAGGGCTTAATAGATTTTTCAGATTGAACCCTAAACATGTCTTCATAGAGTTTAAGATTAATAGCATCGTTTAACATTAGATAAACAATTTTGCTAGATACAAATCTTAAATAATATACAAAGACGAGAGTTAAAAAAGCAATAACTAATAATATGAGTCCCAATATTTTCAAATTACTTTGCAATACTAAACACACTGCCATCACATCAACAATCAAGCCTAACAATGAGCAAATTAGAATAGTCCTATCAAGTTGTAGAAGAGTGTTTTCTGTCGCCCTACTTACTATTTTTTCAATTAATTTCATATATTACTCTCTTATTCCTCTGCTCCTAAATATTTCTGCGCTTCCTGAACATAGAAAAGCTCTGGATTTTCATGAACTATGCTTTCAAAAAAACTACGGGCACGATCTTCGTCTCCCTTTAACTGAGCATTGAGGGCTCCGTAATAAGAGAACATGATTCGAGCTAACTTATTTTCTGGTTCCGCAGTGTCGAAGTAGTCGTTTGATACTTTATTACAATAGATATCAACAATAGCCTTTAAACTCAAAATTTCTTCCTGATATTTTAAAATTTGCGATTGAACATTACTTGTTAGTCCTTCAATTTCTACCATCAATTCTTTTAATTCTAAACAATCATTCAAATGAAGCAAGTTTAGGATACTATAATACTTGATATTAAATACATAGTACAGATTTTTGGATTTTTTTTGATTACTATTTTTTATTTTATTCAGCAATTCTAAACTATCTTGGAAGTGTCCTCTATAAAAGGATACTCTTGCATTTGCCAAATATTTTGGTAGAACTTGAACATTTCTATTTAAAGAATTTGCATCAGCTCTAGCAACTATATCCTGATACTTTGTTAAATTGATATCTTCAAATAAAATATCAATTAAAGTCTTATCTAGTAATATTTTAGATAGAAAAATAAACAGTATAAGAAGGACAAGAAATATTGTTAATACCTTTGTGTAAGTGGTCGATGAATGGTTAAAAATATATACATACACAATTACTGTTGAAAACACTAAAAAATACAGCAAATATTTAAATATAATTTTAAGAAAAATTAATTCTATTTTGTCAGCTGACCATGTTCTAATAATTTCTGTAGCTCTTTTCATATAAATTCTTTTTTTCTCCAGGAAATTTTATTCCCCCTTCAACGCCTCAAACTTTGCTTTCATAGTTGGATTTTTTCGAGTTAATTTTTTAACGGAAACATCGTCCAACTTATTGTTTGCGAGGCGGAGTTGGTTTTCTGATGTGGTCAAGAATTTCTTGACCTCTTCCATACGCTTAATTGCCTTATCGATTTCATCGATGGCTTTACCGAAGTTGACGGAAGCTGAATTGTAGTTCTTAGCAAAGGCTACCTTGAAAGCTTCCAAATCTTCCTCAAAATGAGTGATATCAATATTTTGTTCACGAATAAGCGCTAACTCCTGCTTGTATTTTAGAGAGTTAAGAGCCGCATTACGCAAGAGCCCGATCAGATGAATAAAGAACTGAGGACGCACGACGTACATTTTCTCATACTCATGACTGACATCCACAATCCCAGTGTTAAAGTAGTCATTATCTGTCTCAAGCATGGTCACTAAAACTGCATATTCACAATTTTTCTCACGTCGGTCCTTGTCCAACTCTTTGTAGAAATCGGCATTCTTATGCTTCTTCTCAGTCTCATCAGCTTCATTTTTCATCTCAAACATGATGGAGATGAATTCTAGTCCATTTTCATCAAAATCACGGAAGATAAAATCGCCCTTAGAACCACGTGCTGAAACCTTATTGTCCTTCTCAAAGTAGGCATTTGGAAAGGCAAAGCTACGAACTTTGTTGAACTCACTCTCCGCATACTGCTCCAAACTTTCTCCAATAGCCTTGGTTGATTGTTGGGCCTTGAAATTCTTATAGAACTCAACCTGCTCATTAGCTGCCTTCAGTTGGGCTTCATAGTTTTGTTTAACTGAAGTCAGAGAAAGCTCGTTTTCCTTTTCCTGTAAAAGAAGCTGATTTTTAACCTGGTCGCGTTCTTTTTCTAAATCAGATAAAGTCTTTTGCAGTTGGTTCTCATGTTCCAAGCGCAAGGTAGCCAGTTGATTCTCAAGAGCTTGGACCTCTTTTTCTTTTTCTAACAAGCTTTGACTAGCACTTTGCTCTACTTCCTTTTTCGCCAATTCTTTTTCGGTATCAAAGTTGTTAATTTGACTTTGGAGTTGAGCTATTTCTTGGTCTTTTTGCGCTAGTTTTATCTGTTGTTCATTCATGGCTTTTTGCTCAGCCAAGGCCAGCTCTTGCTTCAAGCGTTCATGCAATTCCTTATCAAACTCTACAGTTCGAACTTGAGAAATCAGCTCTGCATATTGGCTTTCATTAACTGTAAAAACTTCCCCACAATTTGGACATTTAATTTCGTTCATGAGTTACCTCTGTGTACTTGTTTACTCCATTCATTATAGCATGGAAAGATAAAAAGAAAAAGTTGGAATGAATCCAACTTTTAATCTACGTATGTATCTTCGTTTTTATTTAAGAAGGCGTAAGGTAATCCCATCAGTAGACCACCTCCTATAAAGTTACCGATGAAGGATACACCCCAGTGACGAAGAATATTTCCAATACCAAAGTTTGCGATTGAATCAGCAGCAACACTGAACTTCACAATAGCAAATGAAGCAAAGTTTGCGGCGATGTGCTCATTTGTTAAGAATACAAACATGTAAATAGCTGAAAGAACCAACCAAAGTTTAGCTCCACCATCTTTAACCAAAACGAATGAAAGGATGGCAATGTTTACAAAGATATTCGCTAAAATACCTTCAAGTAATACCAATTCATTCGAACGTGCTAACTTCATTTCTACAACGCCAGAAATAAAGCTATCATGTGTTAAGTTTGCGTAAGCTGCTGAGTGTGCGAATCCCCAACCAGCGATAAGCGCACCAATTAAGTTAAAGAAAGTACAATATAGAAGAATTTCAGCTGTTTTTCTCCAGCTTATTTTTTTTAAAAAACTACCCGCTGTTAAGAACATCATGTTTGACGTTACCAATTCAGCATTCAAGAAGACAATGTAAGCCAATCCCCAAGCAAAAACAAACGGGAAAAGGAAACGTCCACTACCTGGTGCAATCTTATTGATTAAGTCAGCACCAACAGCTCCAGCTGCTGTACTGAAGGTAAGGAATGCACCTGCAAACATTGAACGGATAGCATACTTGAATTTGCTATTTGAATAAAGACTTTCTTTCTTTTTACAAGCAAATTCGATTTTTGAAATAAATTCTGATGAGACCATATAAACTCCTAAAACTTTATTTGTGAATATTATAACATAAAACCGATACAATGGGAAGGCTTTCCTAAATCAATCACTAATATTTTTTAAAATTATCGGAATCGTTTACACTCTTGTAGTTTTAAGGTTTTAGACTTCTAATATCACTGAAAACAATTCCTGAACTTCTAGAACTATTTATTATAATTAATATATTTTTAACTAAAATAAAAGAGAGAAACCTAGCATTTCTCCCCACTTCAATTGATAATTTTTAGTCTACATAAGTCTCTTCATTTTTATTTAAAAAGGCATATGGTAATCCAATCAAGAAACCACCACCTATTAAGTTAGCAACAAAGGTGACACCC
The DNA here is from genome assembly GCF_047463315.1 of Streptococcus infantis. GTDB lineage: Bacteria > Bacillota > Bacilli > Lactobacillales > Streptococcaceae > Streptococcus > Streptococcus infantis_AB. Next base: position 128,071 of record NZ_JASHEB010000001.1, read on the forward strand.
CAATGACGGAGAATATTTGCGATTTCGAAATGCTGAACTTCATTAGAAACAATGCTAAATTTAACAATACTAAATGACGCAAAATTTGCAGCAATGTGCTCGTTTGATAAAAATACAAACATAGAAATTGCTGACAATATAATCCAAAGTTTTGCAGACGCATCTTTGACTAAGATTGAAGACAAAATAGCGATATTAACAAACACGTTGGCAAGAATACCTTCAAGTAAAACCAATTCACTTGGACGAGCTAACTTCTTAGCTACAAGTTTTGGTAAAAAACTATCCTGGGTCAGATGTGAAAATGCTGAAGAAGTGGAATAAATTCTTGTTCTTTACATTTGAATGTTAGCAAAAGCTTCAATTTCTTCTGCAGTCAATCCTACAAGCTCTGAAACCCACAAGCCGACAATATCTGATAAAACAGAATCGCTGACATATTCATTCTCACCATGACCATATTTACAAGTGAATAGAGGGGTTCTTATCGCTGAATGATAAAAATTGAACGCTAACTCTTGCAGTTTCTCTGGCTGAAATTCGAGTCCCAACTCTTGTACAAGTCCAGCTCTCACTTTATCCCACTCTTCGCCTTTTGACTGGTAGTTTTCTCGTGCTTTATTGAGAAATCCTTGACAGAATTTTACCAACAAATCCTTGTTTTGATAGAGTAAACGACAAGAAAAATCAGTGATAGAACTAGCATGGAGTAAGAAAGTAAGCAAGTCGTCAAGACTTTCTGCTACCCGACCAACTTGGCCTTCACTCCCTATAAAGCCGATACTCTCATCCTCAAGAATTACATATTCTCCCCCACTACCGTCTTTAGCAAAGGCTATGGGCGAAAGAGAATAAACTTCATTGTTCTGAGAAAATTCAACCTCTTTCAACTGGTCATAAAAGAGAATATCGCATTCTTTCATCAATAAGTTTCTCAGTTGATTATCTTCTCTTATTACTTGTAGTTGAAGCATATTAGCTACTCTCCTGGATTTGACAATTGTCACAAATGACAACAATTCAATTTTAGCAATCGACTCTTAATAATAATAATAGATTTTAATATGGCACTTCTTGGCCACATTGGCAAGATTTTTCAATAACTCCTCGTTTCTTTTGCTTTTTCCAAAATGAAAAGTAAAAGATTTTCCATCTTTCCTTGTAAAGTACAGATGATACCTGTCCCCATTCATTCTTCTCCCTCGAACGTAATCAATATCAATCTGTCTAATTTCAGCTAGAGGAACAATCCTTTTTCTAAAAAGAATAATCGTGTGAATGTATAATCTTCCCTTTCCAATATGAAAAGGATCCAACATACTCCCACCACTTTTTAAAGATGTCTTAACTCTTTGGAAAAAAAGATAGAAATAAAATAGTGCTAAAAAAATTAACAAAAATCTAATGACCTGATTTTTCCAAAGGACTTCAAAAACTGAAATACGATAACCATACATATTAAAATAATCCCTTTTTTCTTTATTATACCACTTTTGTTGAGCTTCTAGGTTCATGGACAAAGAAAAAAACTGAACAAAGTTCAGCCCTTTTCAATAATATTTCATGTGATATCTTTATCTAGTCAAATCAATACGTTGACCAATTTTACCAATGATAATGGCACCGACAATTAGTGAAGCGAATTCTCCGATACCAGTAGTGAACCAGGTAAAGAAGAAAGGTGCTTCTGCTACGATGTTTAATTCAGCAGCAATGGTGATCATTGAAATTGAAAATAGAATTGAAAAGAAGAAATGATCTTTACGAATCAATCCATTAAAAAGATAGTCTTTACTATATTTACTGAACAACCAAACTCCTAAGCTAAGGAAGACTAGAGTTGAGCCTCCACCTACAGCGACATCAATGAGTCCAAAACTGAAGAAATTAGCAATCATACATCCAAGAGTAACACCGATAATATACTTAGGATTGTAAAAAGCTAGGAAGTTCATCATTTCAGAAATGCGGAACTGATAGGCGCCATAACTGATGGCATTCAGTGGTGGTGTGATTGTCAACACCACATAAATAGCTGCGACAATGGCAATATCTGCCAAATCACGGACAGTAAGTTTTTTCATATTTTCTCCTTTAGCGGCTATCCCGCGTCTAATATGCTTGGTGAAAGAAGCTAAGCACCAAGGGTTGAACAAGTCAACTTTATTAGTATAGCACATTTAAAGGCTTTATGCTATACTAATCTTATGAAAAGATACATTAAAAAATTCTTCGATAATGAAATTTTGTCTTATTTATTTTTCGGCGTTGCTACTACAATTGTTTCTGTAGGGACTCGCATGATTATTTTTTACTTGACACAGCAAGAATTAACAGCTACTGCTCTAGGTAATATAACAGGTATTCTATTTGCTTTCTTCACGAATGACACAATTGTTTTTAAACAAAAACGAGCAAATTGGTTTAGACGTCTTATCAAATTCTCAGGAGCTAGACTTTTTACCTTCTTACTTGATATGGTATTAACCTTTATCTTTGTCACTGAATTCCCTCATATCATTGGTCAATTTGTAGGTGATGATATTAATATAATTAACACAATTGAAATAGGGTTTGCTCAAGTTACAATTGTTGTTTTAAATTACCTATTTAGCAAGCTTTTTGTTTTTAAAAATAAATGAGCACCTTTCTTGCATTCAACATAAATTTACGATATAATTTTGTCTGTAAAAATTTGATAAATTTTTGAAAGGAAAAAGATTATGTTAAAGGATCTTAAAGCATTTTTGCTCCGCGGTAATGTCGTTGACCTTGCTGTCGGTGTGATCATCGCCACTGCTTTTGGTGCTATCATCAATTCATTTGTTAATGATATCATCACTCCACTTCTATTGAACCCAGCCTTGGAAGCTGCAAATGTACAAAACATTGCTGAGCTTGCTTGGAATGGTGTTACATATGGTAAATTCTTGAGCGCTGTTATCAACTTCGTTGTAATTGGTACTGTTCTCTTCTTCATGATTAAAGCTATTGAAAAAGCTCAAAACCTTCGTAAGAAAGAAGAAGTTGTTGAAGAAGCTCCAGCAGCTCCAACTGAATTGGAAGTTCTTCAAGAAATCAAAGCACTTCTTGAAAAAAACTAAAAATGTAAAAGGATTTAGATATTTTCTAAATCCTTTTTTATTATATATTTCATCTTTTAGATGACTCTTGAGTTACACCATATTTTTTGATATAATGGGGGAAGTTTCCACCCTTAGTGTAATGGATATCACGTAAGATTCCGGTTCTTGAGATGGGGGTTCGATTCCCTCAGGGTGGATAGATATAAACGAAAAAGCAACGATTGACGTTGCTTTTTTTCTATATTAATCTTGTCTTTGAATATAGATCATTGATACCAACGAAAGAAGAATAACTCCGAGTCCGATAATTAAAAAGGAAACTAATTGCACACTTGGTAGAAATGTCATCAAACCTTTCGCAATCGGCATAAAGAGAATTGCCAGTGTAAAAATGGTACTCAATACCCTCCCCAGATAGTCTCCATCAACCTTGGTCTGTACCTGAGTAAAGAAGTGAATATTAAAAATTGTCATAAAGAGTTCACAAAATAGATTTCCTGAAAAAGTGAGAAAATTAGGTAGTGGCAAGCCCATCATGAAAACTCCTACTCCTGTGAGGATTATTAAGAACAAAAGTGTATTCATACTGGATTCAAATTTATTTGCTATCAGTGCTCCGATGATTGAGCCAATTGCACCCATAGTTAAGATAGTTGCATAGGCTCCGTCTACACCATAAAGTTTATTTGAAAAAGGGAGCAAAAACTCAAAAGCTGCAAAAAAGAAATTAACACTGGAAGCCACTAACAAGAGAAAGAAAATTTCTTTTTGATGCCAAATATAGTGCAAGCCATCTTTGATGTCCGCAAAAATATCTTTCCCTGTAAAACTCTTCTTCTCTTGAACCTTTGGTTCTTCTTTGGGAAGTAAAGCCACTAGGGCAAAAGCGATGAAAAAGGTCAAAGCATCTAGTAAGAGCGTCAGATGAAGACTTGCAAATTGTAAAACAAGGAAAGAAAGCACCGGAGAACTGACTCCTACAACCTGTAAAACTAACTCCAAGCGAGAGTTATAAGTCACTATCTCGTCCTTTGCTACCACATCTGTGATAATAGCTTTATTGGCAGGCCGAGAAAAAGCAAAGGCAATAGCCTGGACAATATTAGCAAAGATCAAAGCTCCAATCATCCAGCTATCATTTCTGATAAAAGAAATTACCAGACAGAGAATCCCACAAACCAAGTCTGTTGTCATCAAAATCTTGCGACGGGAAAAACGGTCTGAAATCACGCCTCCAAAGGGATTAGCTAGTATAGCTGTCACCAACTCCGAAATTTGATAAATCCCTAATACCGTCTTTCCTATATTTCCCATTGAGGCCAGCCAGACACTGTTCCCATAATCATAGAGCATATTTCCCATTTTATCGATCGCCCCACGAGCAATTAATTGGACTGCATGTCGATTCATAAAAAACCTCCTTCATTTTCTGAAACTATTGTATCAGTTCATGAAAGAGATTTTCATTTTTCCCCTATTTGGGAAAATTAATATTTTACAAATTTATCAAAGTGTTCTTGATAATAGGCTGCCTGCTCTGGAAGACCTAGCACATCAAAAATATGCATAGCTTCCTGCATTTGCTGACTCCCTTCTTCTGTTTGCCCCTTCTGATAGAGGGCAAATCCATGGAGGTAATGAAAGACATTGCGCTCGTAGAGTTTGATGCTCTTCCCGATAATCTTTTCCACATAGGCTTCAAAATAGCTGGCATTTTCAAAAGAATGATGTTCTAGACAATGCTGGTAACAATTGAGGGCTAGAATCAAGACCAGTTTTCGATGGTGTCCAATTTCCTTGTAGAAATCTTCCCGCTCCATCACTTCTCTACCAAGCCGAGTGACATAGTCCACATCATAAAAGCTATAAAGATTGCCAAAGAGAATCAACTCATACATGGTCCATTCTTCTGTCTGAAAAAGATAGTCCGCCACCTTATCCAGATCACGTTGCTTCATCGTGTAGCTGGCATCTCTCTGGCAAATCAAGCCTTGTAGCAAAATCCAGTTTAGCTCAAAATAGAGGGGATTTGTTGAACTCTTAGCTTTTTCAAGTTCCTCCTCTTGAAGCCTTTGAAAACCCGCAATATCGTTTGCATAATAAAGAGGAACCAACTGAGCCATCAAGGCCACATGCTCATGGTGTTGAAAATTTCTGGCCTTATCCATAAAATTTTCAATCGTCACATGGATATTGTCTAATATCTCAAAGAAGCGAGACGTAGCCAGATCCGACTCCCCCAATTCAAAACGGGATAACTGGGAGGTCGAGCAAGCTTCTCCTGCAGCTTCTTTCAATGAATAATTTTTACTGATTCGAAATTCACGAAAAACTTTTCCAAGATTTTCCATCTTACACCTGCTCCGATAATTCTTCCCACTCTAGCATAGCTTCTTCCTGGCGCTGACTAATCTTATCTAGTTCTGCTTGCAATTGCATGAGTTCATCCGCATCATTGGTAGTGTGCATTTGTTCAGAAATGACTTGGGACTGAGTTTCCAGTTCTTCGATTTCTGCCTCAAGACTTTCAATTTGTCTCATCAACTTACGAAGTTCTTTTTGATTTTCCTTTTGAGCTTGATAGTCATTAACTGGAGAAACCTCTTTTTCTTGGCTATAAGTTGCCGCTTCTTCCTCTTGACTTGCTGCCAACTCTGCTTTTTTTTCAACATAATAGTCATAATCACCCAAATAGACGGTCGAACCATTTTCGGACAATTCCAGAACATGTGTAGATACACGATTGATAAAATAACGGTCATGGCTAACAAATAGAAGAGTCCCATCAAAGTCAATCAGTGCATTTTCCAAAACTTCCTTACTATCAATATCCAAATGGTTGGTCGGCTCGTCTAGAATCAGGAAGTTATTGTTTTCCATTGACAGTTTAGCCAGTAGTAATCGAGCTTTCTCTCCACCTGAAAGCATGCCAACTGATTTCTTAACATCATCACCTGAGAAAAGGAAGGCGCCTAAACGATTTCGGATTTCCACTTCTGGCGTCAATCTAAAATCATTCCAAAGTTCATCTAAAACTGTATTGCTTGGTGTCAACTTACTTTGAGTTTGGTCATAGTAGCCAACTTCAACATTAGCACCAAAACGCTTCTCTCCTTTGATAAATGGAATCTGATCCACAATAGACTTGATAAAGGTTGTCTTACCAATACCATTCGGACCTACAACTGCTACGGCATTCATCTTACGAAGGTCGAGGTTGATAGGCTCAGATAGTATTTCCCCATCATAACCTATAGCAGCATTTTCAACCGTCAAAACGACATTTCCTGATACTTTATCAGAGTGAAAGGTCATATTAGCTGATTTATTCCCAGCTTCAGGCTTGTCTAAACGCTCCATCTTGTCCAGTTGTTTACGTCTAGATTGAGCACGCTTGGTTGTCGATGCTCGAACGAGATTTCGGTTAACAAAGTCTTCTAAAGCAGCAATTTCCTTCTGTTGCTTTTCGTAGTTCTTAGCTTCAGTCAGTAACTTCTGCTCTTTCTGCTCCACAAAGCTTGAGTAGTTTCCTACGTATCTATCTAAAGAATGTTTGGTTAAGTCGAGCGTTATGGTTGCTACCTTATCGAGGAAATAACGGTCGTGACTAACAATTATCAAGGCACCACTGTAATTAACCAGATAGTTTTCTAACCAGGCAATGGTTTCAATATCCAGGTGGTTGGTCGGCTCATCCAAAACTAAGAGATTTGGCTTTTCAAGGAGCATTTTGGCTAGGGCTAATCTTGTATTTTGACCTCCAGAAAGCTCGGCAATTTTCATCCGCCACATAGACTCATCAAATTTAAAACCATTTAAAATGGCGCGAATATCAGCTTCATAGGTAAATCCTCCAGCCTGACGGAATTCTTCAGATAGACGATCGTAGTCTAACATGAGCTTATCGAGATCTGCACCTGTTTTTTCCCCCATCTCTAGCTCCATCTGGCGAAGTTGTCTTTCAGTAGTACGTAAGTCGTCAAAGACGTGAAGCATCTCGTCATAGATAGTATTTTCTGATTCAAATCGACTATCCTGTGCTAAGTAAGAAAGGGAAATGTCTTTTTTCTTATTAATCTCACCAGAAGTTGGCTCTTCTTCCCCGACTAATATCTTTAATAGTGTCGACTTACCAGCTCCATTTTTCCCAACGAGAGCAATACGATCTCTTTCATCTACTTGTAGATTAATATTTTCAAATAGAACATCGCCTGCAAAAGAACGTTCGATTTTATTAGCTTGTAAAATAATCATGTAACTATTTTACTATCTTTTTCTGTTTTTAACAATTCTAATAAAAAAAGTTCGAGCTTCAAACTCGAACTTTTAGATATTAATAACCGATAGCACCACGGAATGTACGTGCCATATCTTTTAAGTTATAGTTCTTAGAAGATGTGTCGATTGTCCATTTACCGTCTTTCTTAGTCATCTTGATTTCGTACCCTTCTTTTTGCATATTATCGCTAGTATCAAGAGGAGTTGAATCAAATTGACTTGGTGCGTTTTCTAAAATGTACTTCTTACCAGCTTTCATAGCTTCTGAGTAGTTGCTGTATTTACCTTTGTTTTCGTCATAGAATTTACGGCTCAATTCATGAACATTCAAGTTATCCAAGTCGATTATTTCAGGTCTTACATAGATAACCGCATAGTCTGGTAAATAAGTTTTTACTTTATAATCAACTTTTGCTCGTTTTGCATTTGCTTTGATATATGCTTCTGCAAATGTACGAAGTTCAGAATCAGAAGGTTTGTAGTTGTAGAATCCTTTACCGAATGACTCGATGAATTTCTTGATAAATTCTTCTCTGTCAGCCTTCACATCGTTTGTAATAAGTTCAGAAGAGCTTGGAGATTTTTTATCATCTGACTTTTTATCTTCAAGTGCAACTATTTGAGTTTTATCATTAGTAAAGCTTACGTTTGATGCACCACCAGTGTTTTCACCATCTTGGTAAACAGCATCAACATATTTTTTCATAGCTTCTTTGGCTTCATCAATATTGTCTGCGTATTGGCTTGGGTCAACCTTGATCGCTACGTCATTTTTACCTTTTTTATTTTCTTTTACATCATCGTAAAAGCTCGGTGCAAAGTGAAGTTCATATTTAGAATCTTTATCAACTTCATAAACTATATAACCAACAACACTCTTACCTTTAGAGAGGGTATCTCCGTATGACATAAATTTAGTTTTACTGTCTGCCTCATAAATTTGAATCGGTTCAACTTTTTCGTTATAAAGTGCAATATCTTGGCTAGTAAAGCTAAACTGTTAATCACGACTATTTTTAATCTCAACTTGAAGAGCAAGATATTGTGCATTTGAATCTTCATCTTTAGGAAGAACATACATGCCATCTTTAACAGAAACTTCAAAATTTGAATTAGATGCAGTACCATTATCGCTTACTTTTTTCTATTCCCACAAGCTACCAATGCTAAAGCAGTTAAAACTAAAGCAGAGTGCTTAAGAACTTTTTTCATAATAGAAAATCTCCTTTTTTTATTTATTATATTGTACGATACAGTCAAAAATTTTCAAAAAAGAAACAGGAAATCGTTTAAAAATATTGTAAATTTTTAAATATAATCAATATCTACTCATTCTATGATTAAAATGAAACTTAAATTCAAAGAACTGAGCCACGCTAACGTTTTACTAAAACTTTAAATCGTGGTATAATGAAGGCGATTAGATTATATATTAAAGGAGAAATCTTATGACTTTCCAAGAAAACTACCAAAAATGGGTTGATTTTGCAGATCTTCCAGACTATCTTCGTCAAGATTTGGAAAATATGGATGAAAAAACTAAGGAAGATGCCTTTTACACAAACCTTGAATTCGGTACTGCTGGTATGCGTGGTTTGATTGGTGCTGGTACAAACCGCATTAATATCTACGTTGTTCGCCAAGCAACTGAAGGTTTGGCTCGTTTGATCGAATCAAAAGGTGGAAACGAAAAAGAACGTGGTGTTGCCATCGCTTATGATAGTCGTCACTTCTCTCCAGAATTTGCCTTTGAATCAGCAGCAGTTCTTGCAAAACACGGTATTAAATCGTATGTTTTTGAAAGTCTCCGTCCAACTCCAGAGCTTTCATTCGCTGTACGTCACCTCAACTGCTTTGCGGGTATCATGATTACAGCTAGCCACAACCCAGCTCCGTTTAACGGATACAAAGTTTACGGTGAAGATGGTGGTCAAATGCCCCCACACGATGCGGACGCTTTGACAACTTATATTCGTGCTATTGAAAATCCATTTGCAGTTGAAGTTGCTGATGTGGAAGCTGAAAAAGCTTCAGGTTTAATCGAAGTTATTGGTGAAGCAGTCGATGCAGAATACCTCAAAGAAGTTAAAGATGTAAACATCAACCCAGCCTTGATTGAGGAATTCGGTAAAGACATGAAGATTGTCTATACTCCACTTCATGGTACTGGTGAAATGTTGGCTCGCCGTGCTCTTGCGCAAGCAGGATTTGATTCAGTTCAAGTCGTTGAAGCTCAAGCAACACCAGATCCAGACTTCTCTACTGTGAAATCTCCAAACCCAGAAAATCAAGCAGCCTTTGCTCTTGCTGAAGAACTTGGACGCCAAGTTGGGGCAGATGTTCTTGTTGCGACTGACCCTGATGCTGACCGTGTTGGTGTTGAAGTTCTTCAAAAAGATGGTAGCTACCTCAACCTTTCAGGTAACCAAATCGGTGCTATCATGGCTAAGTACATCTTGGAAGCCCACAAGAATGCTGGAACTCTTCCAGAAAACGCAGCTCTCTGCAAGTCTATCGTTTCAACTGACTTGGTTACTAAGATTACTGAAAGCTACGGCGCAATCATGTTTAATGTTTTAACTGGTTTCAAATTTATCGCTGAAAAAATCCAAGAATTCGAAGAAAAACACAATCACACTTACATGATGGGATTTGAAGAAAGCTTCGGTTACTTGATTAAACCATTTGTGCGTGATAAAGATGCTATCCAAGCCGTTCTTGTCGTTGCTGAGCTTGCTGCCTACTACCGTTCTCGTGGTTTGACTCTTGCAGATGGTATTGAAGAAATCTATAAAGAATACGGCTACTATGCTGAAAAGACTATTTCTGTAACTCTTTCAGGTGTTGACGGAGCTGAACAAATTAAAGCTATTATGGCTAAATTCCGCAACAACGCACCAAAAGAGTGGAACGGAACAGCTATCTCAGTTATTGAAGATTTCAAAGCACAAACATCTACTGCTACAGATGGCACTGTTACTGCTTTGACTACTCCTCCAAGTGATGTATTGAAATACACACTTGCAGATGGTTCATGGATTGCAGTTCGTCCTTCTGGTACAGAACCAAAAATCAAGTTCTACATTGCAGTTGTAAGTGAAACTAACGAAGAATCACAAGCTAAGATTACTAACATCGAAGCTGAAATCAATGCCTTTGTAAAATAAAGCCCTATAAAAGATGAGACAAATCAATCTCATCTTTTTTCCGTATCAAATCTAAGCATTTTTAAAGACTTTATGGCATACTAGATTTAAAAGAAAGCGAGGAAAACTCATGGAACAATTTTTAGAAAACATTAAAGATCTTGAAGTTACAACTGTTGCGCGTGCCCAAGAAGCTCTTGATAAAAAAGAAACAGCAACCTTCTTTATTGGACGCAAGACTTGCCCTTACTGCCGTAAATTTGCTGGCACTTTGGCTGGTGTGGTAGCTGAAACCAAAGCACTCATCTATTTCATCAATAGTGAAGAACCAAGTCAACTAGATGCATTGCAAGACTTCCGATCACGTTACGAAATCCCAACTGTACCAGGTTTTGTTCATGTTGAAAATGGAGAAATCAAGGTTCGTTGTGACTCTTCTATGACAGCACAAGAAATCAAAGATTTTGCTGGTTTGTAAAAAGCATAAAAAAAGAAGGTGAGGCCTTCTTTTTTTTATATATCAGTTAGTGGAGTTGCAGTGTCTGGAGACGTATCGTAAACTTGAAAATCAACTCCCACTCCCAAGTCTGCTTGGGCAAGCTGATTAACCATAGTCATATGAGCCAACTCTTTGATATTATTTTCTTTAGACAAATGTCCTAGGTAAATCTTTTTGGTACGATTCCCAAGTGTGCGAATCATGGCATCTGCTCCATCCTCATTTGAGAGATGGCCAAGATCGGACAGAATCCGTTGTTTGAGTCGCCATGCGTAAGATCCAGCTCGCAGGATTTCAACATCATGATTTGACTCAATCAGATAGCCATCTGCATTCTCGACAATGCCAGCCATACGATCACTGACATAACCCGTATCTGTCAGCATGACAAAACTTTTATCGTCCTTCATAAAGCGATAAAACTGCGGAGCTGCTGCATCGTGACTAACGCCAAAACTCTCAATGTCGATATCTCCAAATGTTTTAGTTTTCCCCATTTCAAAGATATGCTTTTGTGAAGAGTCAACTTTACCTAGATACTTACTATTTTCCATAGCTTGCCAGGTTTTATCATTGGCGTAAAGATCCATGCCGTATTTACGCGCTAATACTCCAACACCATGTATATGGTCAGCATGCTCATGCGTAATCAAAATAGCATCCAAATCTTCTGGCTTACGGTTAATTTCCCCCAATAAGCTTGTAATTTTTTTGCCAGATAATCCTGCGTCTACTAAAATCTTTTTCTTAGGGGTTTCTAGATAAAAGGAATTTCCACTAGAACCCGATGCTAAAATACTATATTTAAAGCCTGTTTCACTCATTCTAGTCTTCTACTTCATCCTCCCATACTTCTTCTTTTACAGCATCATTATCATAAGGAAGAACAATGGTAAAGGTAGAACCCTTGCCATATTCACTCTTGGCCCAGATAAATCCATTGTGTTGCTTGATGATTTCTTTTGCTATCGCAAGACCTAAACCAGTCCCACCTTGGGCACGACTTCTAGCCTTATCAACCCTGTAGAAACGGTCAAAAATCTTCGGTAAATCTTCTTTAGGAATTCCAAGTCCTTGATCCGAAATAGATAAAATCATCTGATCATCAGTGGTTTTCATGCTAACCGTAATTTTCCCACCATCAGGCGAATACTTGATGGCATTGTTAAGAATATTATCGATTACCTGAGTCATCTTGTCTGTATCAATTTCAATCCAGACCGATGTAATCGGATAATCTCGAACCAACTCATATTTCTTTTCTTGATCCTGGGATCGCATCTTATCGAAACGGTTTAGGATAAACGTAATGAAAGCTGTAAAGTTAATCAATTCAACATCTAAATGGCCACTTGCATTATCAATACGCGAAAGATGCAAGAGGTCCGTTACCATTCGCATCATACGGTTGGTCTCATTTAGAGATACTTTGATAAAATCAGGAGCAACAGGTTCATATAATGCACCCTCATCCAAGGCCTCTAGGTAAGATTTGACACTGGTCAATGGAGTTCGCAATTCATGACTAACGTTTGAAACGAATAGTCTTCTCTCGCGTTCTTCCTTCTCTTGTTCAGTCGTATCATGTAGAACTGCTACCAAACCGGAGATAAAGCCGGATTCTCTACGAATCAAGGCAAAACGCACACGCAAACTAATATACTCCCCATTTACATTTTGGGAATAAATCATCATTTCAGGACTTTGCGTAATTAAGTCTCTAAGCTCGTACTCATCTTCAATCTTGAGCAACTCTAAAATGTTTTGATTGAGCGCGTCATCACTTTCAACTCCAAGTTGTCTTTTAGCCATATCGTTAATCATAGTGATTTGACCACGACGATTGGTTGCAAGAACCCCATCAGTCATGTATGATAGGATACTATGCAATCTTTTACTTTCCTGCTCAAGGTTTTCTTGAGTTAGACGAATAACTTCAGACAAATCATTTAAGTTATTCGTAATGTTAGTGATTTCAGTATTCCCCTGCATATCTAATACCTGAGAATAATCACCAGCAATTAAATCTTTAATCTTTTGATTTAACTGTTTGAGCCGAATATTATCTCTACGGCCTTCAAGCAAGAGAAAGCTAACAAGCATGATAAAACCAAGTAATATGAGTACAAAGACGAAATCTCTGGTTAAAATTGTTTGTCTAATTACTTCAATCATTATTTCTCATATAATAACCCACACCACGACGAGTTAAGATATATTCAGGTCTACTTGGTGTGTCTTCAATCTTCTCACGTAGACGTCTAATGGTAACATCGACAGTACGAACATCACCAAAATAATCATAACCCCAAACAGTCTCAAGGAGATGTTCACGGGTAATAACTTGACCAAGATGAGAAGCTAAGTGATGCAACAACTCAAACTCTCTGTGAGTTAAGTCCAATTCTTCTCCATATTTTTTGGCTACATAAGCATCTGGAAGAATCTCTAAATCTCCAATTTGAAGACTTTGTAACTTTGTATCTTCTTCTTGGTTCTCCACTGCTATTAAATCAGTACGACGAAGAAGAGCCTTAACACGCGCTTGTAGCTCACGATTTGAAAATGGCTTAGTCACATAATCATCCGCCCCAAGCTCAAGACCAATAACCTTATCAAACTCACTATCTTTTGCTGAAAGCATGATAATTGGAACACTACTTGTCTTGCGAATTGTTTTAGCCACTTCAAGACCATCAATTTCTGGAAGCATCAAGTCCAAAATAATAATATCAGGTTTTTCAGCTTCAAACAATTCGATGGCTTCGCGTCCATTAAAGGCTGTAACAACCTCATAACCTTCCTTGGTCATATTAAACTTAATAATATCTGAGATTGGTTTTTCATCATCTACAATCAATATTTTTTTCATATAGTCACCTTTTTCCTTGTATCAATTATACCAAAAAAATGCAAAGAAGACACGAAAGACTAGTGTTGTCAGCATCTTTTTGAATACTCTTGCCAAATTTTTTGCTGAGGTTTTGCTAGTGGATAGAGGTCAAACTCTTCAGGAGTTAACCAAACAACTTCTTTGTCGCTATACTCTTTACTATCAACTACCTGCCCCGATAGAATTCGTACATGCCACTTTCGATGACTAAAGACATGTTTCACTTCTTCAAAATGAGTATCCTGCCACTCAACTTCTAAATCATAATCCTGCTCAAAACTGTCTTGCGGTGATGGCCCAAGTTGAACAGATGATTCAGCTACCTGATTAAAGAGATTTAGTTCTTCATTCTTAGAAAATTCATCTACCTCAATCAAGGGAAAATGCCAAAATCCAGCAAGTAACTTTTCACTTTCATTCTTTTCTAGTAAAAACTGTCCTTTAGCATTTTGAACAACTAAAGCATTAAGATAGACGGGAACTGGCTTTTTCTTTGGCGCTTTAATGGGATAGCGATCCATTGTTCCATTTTGATAGGCAGCACTAAAATCTTTAACTGGACTATCTTCTGGCCTCGGATTAACGGGTGCCTCAATATCTGAACCCAAATCCATCAAGGCTTGATTGAAATCACCTGGACGTTCTGGATCAATCAAATTTTCCATTATGGCTTGAAATATCTTGCGATTACTTGAATTACCAATGTCGTGATTGACTTCAAATAAACGAGCCAAAACACGCATGACATTCCCATCAACTGCTGGTTGTGCTAGATTAAAGGTAATACTTGAAATAGCTCCGGCTGTATAAGGACCTATCCCCTTCAAGCTTGAAATACCTTCGTAAGTTGAAGGAAATTCTCCATTAAATTCATTCATAATCTGCTGAGCTGCAGTTTGCATATTACGAACACGGGAATAATATCCAAGACCTTCCCAAGCCTTTAATAAGCGTTCTTCAGGTGCATTTGCCAAACTTTCTACAGTTGGAAAGCTTTCTAAAAAACGTTCATAATAGGGAATAACTGTATCAACTCTGGTTTGCTGTAACATGATTTCAGACACCCAGATATGGTATGGATTTTTACTTCTTCTCCAAGGTAAATCACGCTTATTTTCATCATACCAGGCTAAAAGTTTTTGACGGAAAGAGAGAATTTTCTCCTCTTCCCACATGGACACGCCATATTTCTCCAAATCTAACATATAACTAGTATAGCATATCCTTATACGATACTCAAAAAATGAAAATTGTCCTTATTTTGTTATCTACTCTCTTATCATACCTGACTATAAGTCATATCTCTACTCTTTCTGTTATTTTCTATGATTTTTTGATATAATGACTTTTGAATGAATCTTTAAAGGAGATATCTATGCGTTTTAATCAATTTAGTTATTATCCCGTTACAAACCAACAAGCTTTACAGGAATTATCTGAGCTTGGATTCAAGCTTGATCTTTCAACTTCACATAAAGAACAGTTTGAAGCTTTTGTTAGAACTTGTTTTTTCAATTATAAAAATACGGATTATCCCCTCACTACTTTAGCAGTTGATAAAGAAACAGATTTACTCACTTTCTTCAATTCGGACCGTGAATTGACAGCAGAAATTTTCTACACTGTTGCCTTTCAACTACTTGGATTCAGTTACTTAGTAGACTTTGATGATGCTCTTGCTTTTCACAAAGAAACAGCGTTTCCGATCGTTTACGGAGATTTAATCGACAATTTCTACCAGCTTTTAAATACACGCACTAAAAAAGGGAACACCCTTATCGATCAGTTAGTTAGTGATGGTCTTATTCCTGAGGATAATAACTATCACTACTTCAATGGCAAGAGTTTGGCAACCTTCAATACTAACAATGTCATTCGTGAAGTAATTTATGTAGAGACTCGTGTTGATTCTGATAAAGATGGTCTACCTGACCTCATCAAGGTAACTATCATTCGTCCAGCATACAATGGAAAGATTCCAGCTGTCATGACAGCAAGTCCATACCATCAAGGAACCAATGACAAAGCAAGCGATAAGGCTCTCTATAAGATGGAAGACGAACTAGAAGTCAAACAACCACATGAAATTACGTTAGAAAATCCAACCCTGGACTTGGTTGAACCTGTTGGGGATGCTGAACTTGTTTCTGAAGCTGAAGAAAAACTCACTCATATCAATAGCAGTTACACACTTAACGACTACTTCCTTCCAAGAGGATTTGCCAATATCTACGTATCAGGTATTGGTACCAAAGATTCACAAGGTTTAATGACCAATGGAGATTACCGTCAAGTTGAAGCTTATAAAAATGTTATCGATTGGCTTAACGGTCGTTGTCGTGCCTTTACGGATCATAGTCGTAAACGTCAAGTAAAAGCTGATTGGTCAAATGGTAAAGTGGCAACTACTGGACTTTCTTATCTAGGAACAATGTCTAATGGTCTTGCTACTACAGGAGTTGATGGTTTAGAAGTCATTATTGCTGAAGCAGGTATCTCATCATGGTACAACTATTACCGTGAAAATGGTCTTGTGACAAGCCCAGGCGGCTATCCTGGAGAGGACTTCGATTCATTAGATGAATTAACTTATTCTCGTAATCTCTTAGCTGGTGACTTTATTCGCGGAAACAAGGCTCATAAAGCTTCCATAGAAGAACTCAAGAAAAATCTAGACCGTAAAACTGGAGATTATAACCAATTTTGGCATGACAGAAACTACCTTCTTAATGCTAAAAAGGTTAAGGCTGAAGTTGTCTTTACTCACGGTTCACAAGACTGGAATGTAAAACCACTTCATGTCTATCAAATGTTCAATGCTCTTCCAAGTCATATTAAGAAACACCTTTTTTATCATAATGGCGCCCATGTTTATATGAACAACTGGCAGTCTATTGATTTCCGTGAATCCATGAATGCTCTTTTGACGCAGAAATTATTGGGTCAAAACACTGACTACCAACTTCCAAGAGTCGTTTGGCAAGACAATACTGTTCCTCAAACCTGGCTGTCACTTGAAGATTTTGGAAATCAAACTGAACATAAATCTTTCTCTTTAGGTACTGAAGAAGCTGTCATTGAAAATCATTACCAAGATTCTGACTTCGAACGATTTGGAAAGACTTACCAAACCTTTAATAATGAATTGTATCAAGGTAAGGTGAATCAGATTACCATTGATTTTCCAGTGACTGAAGATCTTCATATCAATGGTCGTGTTAAACTAAACCTTCGTCTCAAGTCAAGTACCAATAAAGGGCTTCTCTCTGCTCAACTTCTTGAACTTGGTCAAAAGAAATACCTTCAACCTTATCCTGGAGTCTTGGCTGCTCGTACTATTGATAATGGTCGTTACCATATGCTGGAAAACCTTTGTGAACTACCATTTAGCCCAAATGCACAGCGTGTTATCACCAAAGGCTACCTCAATCTCCAAAATCGTCATGATTTATTGAAAATTGAAGAAGTTAAGGCTGATGAATGGATGGAATTCCAATTTGAACTCCAACCAACTATTTATAAACTAAAAGAAGGCGATACAGTCCGTCTCGTTCTTTATACTACTGATTTTGAGATTACGGTACGTGACAATACAGATTATCAATTAACTGTGGATCTTGCTCAGTCAAGTCTCGAAATCCCCTATCAAAAGTAGTTAGTTAATTAGAAAACCCGTGATAATAAATATCACGGGTTCTTTTATTCTTATTTTTTTTCTTCGGCTTGTTTTTTCATTCTCGCAAGTCTCAATGAACGATTGGGATTGAGGCGATTAAAAAGTTCTTCTAATTTCTTTTCATTCCAGACGTCTGCTGCAGAAACAAAATTTCCATCAGCATCTCGGAAAGATATTGGTTTATCACCCATAGCTATCTCCTAGTCTACAAATTCAAACTCAAATTTTCCAATACGGACAAGGTCACCGTCCTTAGCACCACGAGCACGAAGAGCTTCATCAACTCCCATACCACGCAACTGACGCGCAAATTTCATGACAGACTCATCACGGTCAAAGTTAGTCATATTAAAGAGTTTCATGAGTTTTTCACCTGACAGAACCCAAGTTGCATCGTCATCACGACCAATCTCAAATGGTTTTTCTTCTTCATCAAAGCCATAATATGCTTCTTCTTCCATTTCTGATTCGTCATAAAGAAGGAATTCTGGCGTTTTATCAAGAAGCTCAGCCGTTGCATCTAATAGAGGTGCAAGACCTTGCTTAGTCAAACCTGAAATTGGGAAGATTGGCGGTAATTCTTCAAATTCATCATAATTAGCAGCCAATTTTTTCTTGAACTCTTCAAGGTTTTCCTGACTCTCAGGCATATCCATCTTATTGGCAACAATAATCTGTGGACGCTCCATCAGACGAAGGTTATAAGATTCAAGTTCCTTATTGATTGCTAGATAGTCCTCATAAGGATCACGTCCTTCACTAGCTGACATATCAATGATATGCAAGATAACGCGTGTACGTTCGATATGACGCAAGAACTGAGTACCTAGACCAACACCTTGACTAGCACCTTCAATCAGTCCAGGAAGGTCTGCCACTGCAAAGGACTCACCTGATTGAGTACGTACCATACCAAGATTTGGAACAATTGTCGTAAAGTGGTAGGCACCGATTTTTGGCTTAGCAGAGGTAATCACGCTAAGGAGTGTTGATTTACCTACAGATGGGAAACCAACCAAACCAACATCAGCAAGAATCTTAAGTTCTAACTGTAATTCACGCTCCTGACCAGGTTCTCCATTTTCTGAGATTTCTGGAGCAGGATTTTTTGGTGTTGCAAAACGGATATTTCCACGTCCACCACGTCCACCATGAGCTACAATAAACTCTTGACCATTCTCAATCAAATCGGTGATGACTTTTCCAGTCTCGGCATCACGCACAGTTGTCCCTTGAGGTACACGGACAATTAAGTCTTCTGCCCCTCTACCGTGCATCCCTTTGGTCATTCCCTTCTCGCCAGATTGGGCTTTGAAATGACGATTGTAACGGAAGTCCATAAGGGTACGTAAACCTTCGTCTACAACGAAAACAACGTTACCACCACGTCCTCCATCACCGCCCCATGGTCCACCATTAGGGACGTATTTTTCACGACGAAAAGCAACCATGCCATCGCCACCATTACCAGCCTTGACCTTGATCTTGGCTGTATCTAAAAACATACTCATATTCTCTTCTCACTTCAAAAAGGGCTGGGAAATCCCAGTCACCCAACTTATTGCCAAACAATAAAATGATTAACTTTTTAGAATCTGCTAAATACACCAATGGCAGTAGCAAAGATACCTGCCAATGTTACAAATAACATTACTAATACTACAAACATTGTAAGTTTTTCAAAGAATGTTTTTTTACGTTTACCATTATCACCGAATGCCATTTTTTCTCCTTTACTATAATACTCTGTTCTTAATATTCATCTGATACAGGAGCGATTGCCCACAAGATTAAATAAGCAATAAGTCCAGCACCATAACAGAAAGCCAAAACTCCCCAAATAACACGTACGATTGTAGGGTCGATATCAAAATAATTAGCTAAACCAGCGCATACACCACCGATTTTTTGATCTCTACCACTTCTCATAAATTTCTTTTTCATATTTTTATTTCCTTTCTTTGATTCGATTAATCATTTATATATTTTCTTAAATTTCTTAATTGTTTTCTAGATGCCTTAAGCATACGCTTCGAACCTTTAACTGGCATAGTAACAGCCTGTTGCGGGATATAGAAGACTGTCTTTAAAATACGTTTTGTAACAGGTTCGTCAGCCCCTATTTCTTTGGCAAAATTATTTGAAATAATAACGTCTAGATAAAATTCATGGACTCTTCTACCAAAATTCTCAGCAGAAATTTCATATAACTTTTCAGCCAAGTGTTTTTCATCCATCAGTGGAGTAGCAAGTAAAGCCTCAAGAATCGCTCCTGCCAAGTCCCTTTCCTCATAATAAAGGGTTCCGAACATTTTATCATTGATGAGATTATCCAAATAAGGATTACCATGGGCAATAACAGGTGTCTTACTAGCTAAACTTTCCAGATAAGTCAATCCCTGAGTTTCACTTGTAGAAGCCGATATGAAGAAATCAGCTGTCTTATAATAGAGTGCCGTCTCATTTGGCGGTATCATACCTGTAAAGATAACAGAATCTTGAATTTTTAAATCTTCTGCTTGCTCCTTAAGGTTGTCTAAATAAGGTCCATCTCCAGCTACAACCAGTTTAACATTTGGTTCTTCTTTTAGGACATCTGGTAAAGCTTTAAGAACTGCTTGAATATTCTTCTCGTACGAAACACGAGAAAGACTTAGAAGCATCTTTTCACTTTTCTTGATACCAAGTTTATCTCGGAGGTCACTGATTTGCTCAGGACCAATCTCAGGCCGTTCAAACTTGGCAAGTTCAATCCCTGTAGGAATGACACGCTTTTCAACCTTTACCTTATAATCAGATAACAAATCACGCACAATTTCACTCGGACAAATGACTCCATCAACGTCATGAAGAAATCCTCTCACAAGATACTTGACCATACCTGGACGAATCAACATACCCTTAGCAATATAGTGGACATAATCCTCATATTGGGTATGATATGTATGAATGACTGGGATTTTCAGTTCTCGAGCAATCCAAATTCCCAATAAACCAAGAGAAAACTCAGTTTGGGTATGAATAATATCGAGTTTGTATTGTTTCGCAATCTCAAGAGCTTTCGTAAATCCACGGTAAGCGAAACGACGGTCTTTAAAAGCAAAGAAAGGAACACTAGGAATACGGATAATTTGCCAGTCTTCATAGCGATTAACATCCTTATCAGTTGTCGTAAAGATAAAGACTGCATGCCCTTGCTTTTCAAGCTCAGTTTTTAAGGTTCGAATACTGGTCGCAACACCCGAGACCTGTGGGAAATAAGTATCTGTAAATAATCCAATTCGCATATACTACCTCATTTTTTTCCTAAAGCTGCTTGCTCCCGATAGAATTTTAGCCAGATTTCTAAAAGATGCTCTTCTGAGTATTCTTTTGAAATAGCCTTAGCCCTCTCTTTTAATTCTTTTAGTGCTTCTGGATGCGCTCTGTATTCCAAAATGGCTTCTTTCATCTCTTCCACATCGGTGGTTGGTCTGTAATTTCCTTCTAGAATCACCTTATAAAGATCTAAGTCCCGAAGCATAATGGGAGCTTCACAACTCGCAGCTTCTAGAATAGTCATCGGAAAGAGCTCATTATAGCTAGGAAGTAAGAACAAATCTGCCAAAGCATACAGCTCTCTCATCCGTTCTGGCTCAACAATTCCAGGGAAAATCAGATTCTCTGGAGGATTATCCATGATTTTTTTATAGCGTTCATAACCATCTGTAATCCCACCAAAAGAGAAGCCTCCAGCCCAAATAAAGGTGATATCCGGTAGTTCCTCAGCAAGTGTAATGAAATCATCAATCCCTTTACGCTTTTGAACCTGCCCAGCCCCTACTACTACAAATTGATTTTCGTTCAATCCCATGTCACTTCGAAGTTTCCTTACTTCTTCTTCAGGAAGTGAATGCCATTTTTCTTTGTTAACAAAGTTAGGGATGTAGGTCACCTTTTCACGAGGAATACCAGCTGCAACCAAATCTTCGATAAAAGTAGGATTAACCACAACTAAATGTTCCATACGGTCATAAAAAGAAAATACGTAGCGCTTCACAATTCCTTTTAGAAAGAATGGAATCTTCAAACTGCCCTCCAACGTATCAGGTAAGAAGTGGACATAACCAATTCTACGACCAGAACGCTTCTTTTGGAATGTTGACAAATAATAAGGAAGGTCGATTGTATGAAAATGAGTAACATCAGCTTCTACAGGAAGATTCTCCGTTACAATTAGTTGGTCTTTCGCATCACGTTTCAAAAGTTGCACAAGTTCACGGTAAGCTCCAGAAACACCTTGTCCTGCTACCTTTTCACTCGAACTTAGCATATTGATGCGTAATTTCTCTTTTTCCATACTATCCATTATATCATTTTATTGAAAGAAAATCAGCAAATTAAAAGAGAGATAGCATAAAAGCTAGGGAATCTCCTAACACTTATACTATTTCTCTTTTTTATCATTCTATTTAATACCTAAAGCGATACGTGCATAGCGACTCATTTTTTCAACCGTCCAAGCTGGATACCAAACTAATTTTACTTCAACGTTGGTAACCTCTGGAACATCAGTCATTGCATCATAGATTTGATCGGTCAAGAGGTCTGCCAATGGACAACCCATAGTCGTTAAGGTCATATCAATCTCAGTATCACCGGTATCACCATCAAATCGAATCTCATAAATCAGACCTAGGTTGACGATATCAATTCCTAATTCTGGGTCGATAACCTCTTCTAAAGCCGTCAAAATGCGAGTTTTGATGTTTTCAATTTGCTCTTCTGTGTAAGCCATATTCAGTCTCCTCTATCTTAATCCTCGATAAAGTCACGAAGCGGTTTGCTTCTACTTGGTTGGCGAAGTTTTCTCAAAGCTTTTGCTTCAATCTGACGAATACGCTCACGAGTAACGTTGAAGACTTTACCTACATCTTCTAGAGTACGCATTTTACCATCATCGAGTCCAAAACGAAGACGCAAGACATTTTCTTCTCTATCAGTCAAGGTATCTAGAACTTCATCCAACTGCTCACGCAAGACGATACGAGTTGTATAGTCAACTGGATTTTCAATCACTTCATCTTCGATAAAGTCACCAAGGTGGCTATCATCTTCTTCACCAATTGGTGTTTCAAGAGAAACTGGTTCTTGCGCAATCTTTAAAATCTCACGAACCTTATCAGGTGTCATATCCATACGTTCAGCAATTTGCTCAGGTGTAGGATCTTGTCCCAACTCTTGAAGAAGGTTACGCTGCTCACGAACAAGCTTGTTAATAGTTTCTACCATGTGAACTGGGATACGGATGGTACGAGCTTGGTCAGCAATGGCACGCGTAATGGCCTGACGAATCCACCAAGTTGCATAAGTTGAGAATTTGAATCCTTTAGAGTAGTCAAACTTATCAACTGCCTTCATCAATCCCATATTTCCTTCTTGGATCAAATCAAGAAATTGCATACCTCGTCCAACATAGCGTTTCGCGATAGAAACTACCAAACGAAGGTTAGCCTCTGCTAGACGTTGTTTCGCTTCAACATCTCCTGCTTCAACAGCAAGAGCTAATTCTTTTTCTTCTTCGTTAGTAAGAAGAGGTACAACACCAATTTCCTTTAAGTACATGCGGACAGGGTCATTGACTTTGGCAGATGTTGAACCAATTAAGTCTTCATCGCTAAGTTCTGGTTCTTCCTCTGTACTTAAGACACGTTCACTCGGATTTCCTTCGTTATCAGTGATTGCAATACCTGCATCTTGAATCCGTTGCAAAAGGTTCTCAATGCCTTCTACATCAAGAGCAAAAGGAATTACAAGGACATTGTTAATTTCATCATCTGTCGCAGTACCAGTTTTCTTATGGTTACGAATAAATTCTGCAACTTGGACATCAAAAGTTGTTACTTCTTTTTGTTTTTTTGCCATTCTTACTCCATTCTTCTTTTTTGGGCAATTAAGCGTTCAAGCTCTTCTAAAGCAGCATCTGTGTCGCCTACATGACTAGCTTCCTGAACTTTCTTTTTAATTTGCAAGTTTTGTTGATTTAGAAGAGCACGATTACGAGACTCTTCCACTTCCTTTAGTTCTTCTGGAGACATTTCAGAAGGTAGATCCAAGGCTAACACTTGGTACCAAGCATTTTCCACTTCTCTAGTCTGATTTGCCAAGTCTTCTGAAGAAATCAATCCATTATCAATCAAGAGTCCATACAAGGTTTGAAACTCTGGAGTTTCAAATACAAAATCGTCTCTCAAACGATAATCATTCAACACAAGAGGGTGCTCCATCATACGATAAAGAATATGTGCTTCAGCTCTCATGACTGCCGTCAATTGTTTAGAAACCGACATAGTAATTGGTGTCGGATTAACAACCTGCTTCACTTTTTCTTGTCTTTGTCTGACACGACTTTCGTTGATAATGTGCTCAACTTGTTGATAATCAAAAGATGGTAAATGATCCGTCAACAAATGAATATAGGTGTTCTGTGCTGTGATAGAAGGTTCTTTGACGATAAGAGGTGCAATTTTCTCAATGAACTCAATCTGTGCTTGGAGATTTTCACTATTACTAGGTTTGTAATGATGGATATAAAACTCAATCGGACTGATTCGAGTATTGGATAAGAGATAAGCCAAATCCTCTGGAGAATTCTTTTGTAAATACTCATCAGGATCCATTGCATCAGGAATCTGGACTACTTGTACAGGTAGATTTTTAAGCTCGTCCAAAGCTTTAGCAGTTGCAGCTTGTCCTGCCTTATCACCGTCATAAGTGATAATCACTTTTTTTGTAAAACGTTTGAGATGTTCGACGTGTTCAGCAGTCAAGGCCGTTCCCATGGAAGCTACTGCATTTTCAATACCAGCACGGTAGGCTGCAATAACATCCATAAAGCCTTCCATCAGATAAATTTCAGGAGCTTTTCCAGACCCTTTTTTTACTCTATCCAAATGATATAATTCGTAACTCTTGTTAAAAATCGCCGTCGCTCGACTATTTTTATACTTGGCAGTTTGAGAATCTGTCTCTTGCCAAATCCGTCCAGAGAAAGCAATTACCTTTCCTTGGTCGTTTGAGAGTGGAAATATAATCCGGTTATGAAAAGTATCAAAAAATTGGTTACTTTCAGATAGATAAAATAGACCTGAATCCAGCAAGTCCTTCTCACTATAATCGTCTGCTAAACGCTGATAAAGATAAGAGCGTTCTGCTGGAGCTAGACCAATCATAAAGTGTTTAATGACATCATCAGTCAAGCCACGTTTATAGAGATAGTTTCTCGCCTCCTCACCCATTTTAGTCGTCATGAGGATTGCATGATAAAAGCGTGCAGCCTTGTCATGCATATCGTAGAGATTTTGATGGGGTGACGTTTGTGGGACAGGGTTATGTGCAGGAGCTTCAAGGTGCATTCCGAGACGTTCGCCCAACATCCTTACCGCATCCGCAAAAGTTACTTGTTGATACTCTTCGATAAACTTAAAGACATCTCCAGAACGACCACAACCAAAACAGTGGTAAAATTGCTTATCTTCGACCACGTTAAAGGAAGGGGTCTTTTCACCATGAAAAGGACAGAGCCCCAAAAAGTTCCGTCCAGATTTTTGTAAAGAAATCACTTCTCCTATGATTTCGACAATGTTGGTATTGTTTTTGATTTCTTCGATGACTCTCTTGTCAACCATAGACAATACCTCCATTTTATCACAGTTTACTTTATATAGTATAGCTTATTTCTGAAAAAAAGTAAACCATTTCATACACTTTACATGAGGCTATTTCATAAGTTTCCAGATGTCATGAAAAAATGAATCTTTTGAGCAAACCATTCTTATATTTGAAAGTAAAATAGAAAAAATTAAAGACTATTTCACTTGATCTTCGAGATTATTTTTTAATATCCTGCTAATATACTGACCATCTTTTCTACTAATACAAGCTGTTGCAAAAGTCATTGGTGCTATATAAACTTCTCCTCTATATGATGGATCGGTCAAGACAGGCATAGAATAATAGGCGTTCTTTTTATTTTTAAGGTCAATAAACCATTTTCCTCCTAGGTGTTTGCGAAAGGTTCCACCGATATAAACGGTCAAATAATCCAACATCTTGTGGTCTGCTATCAAAGCATGGTGGTCTTCGTAGTGAGCCAAGATCCAAGCCTCCAAATCATCCAAAGACTGCATACTATAGTCTAAATTTAGCCCTTCTTTCTCCGCAAACTCCCTTGTGAAATAGTCCATCTTAAATCCAATCTGAAAAATCCATTCCTGAAAATCTTCTTGTGTGTATGCCATTGTTCTACCTCCTGCACCATTTAAAAATTAATTCTTATATGGATTATACTATATGAAAAAAGATGAGTCTCTTGTCAACCATAGACAATACCTCCATTTTATCACAGTTTACTCTAACTAGAGTAGCTTATTTCTAAAAAAGTAAACCATTTCATACACTTTACATGAGACTATTTCATAAGTTTCCAGCTGTCATGAAAAAGTGAATCTTTTGAGCAAACCATTCTAATATTTGAAAGAAAAATAGAAAAAATTAAAGACTATTTCACTTGATTTTCGAGATTATTTTTCAATATCCTGCTAATATACTGACCATCTTTTCTACTGATACAAGCTGTTGCATAAGCCAATGGTGCTTTGTATACTTCTCCTCTATATGATGGATCGGTCAAGACAGGCATAGAATAATAGGCGTTCTTTTTATTTTTAAGGTCAATAAACCATTTTCCTCCTAGGTGTTTGCGAAAGGTTCCACCGATATAAACGGTCAAATAATCCAACATCTTGTGGTCTGCTATCAAAGCATGGTGGTCTTCGTAGTGAGCCAAGATCCAAGCCTCCAAATCATCCAAAGACTGCATACTATAGTCTAAATTTAGCCCTTCTTTCTCCGCAAACTCCCTTGTGAAATAGTCCATCTTAAATCCAATCTGAAAAATCCATTCCTGAAAATCTTCTTGTGTGTATGCCATGTTTTTATCTCCTACTTCTATCAAAGTTTAAGATTCTTAGATTGATTCTATTATAAAGTAAAACTGGCAATAAAGGAAATATAAATATAGTTTAAATTCCACTAAAAAACTTAGAAGTAAAAATTCTACTTCCAAGTTTTTATATCAATTTTTTAAAATCATCTACTCAAATAGTTGATAGTAATCTGAAATTTTCATTTTAGCTTTTTCATCCTTGTTCAAATCTTGGATGATTCGTCCTTCCTTCATAACAATGAGACGATTTCCATACTTGAGAGCATCTTCCATATGATGGGTGATCATAAGCGCAGTCAACTGGTCCTTGCTGACAAAGTCATCTGTCAATTTCATCAAGGCCACACTTGTTTTAGGGTCAAGGGCTGCCGTATGTTCATCCAACAAAAGAAGTTCAGGACGTTTCAAGGTTGCCATCAAGAGGCTCAAGGCCTGTCTTTGTCCACCTGACAAAAATTCAATCGGTGTATCCAAGTGTTTTTCTAGACCATTTCCGACTTTCTCAATGGTTGCTTGAAATTCTTCCTTGTAAGCTGAGAGTCTTCTCGGAAAAAGTCCACGTTTTTCACCACGAAACTTAGCAATCAAGAGATTTTCTGCAACCGTCATACGAGGGGCAGTTCCCATCTTAGGATCCTGAAAGACACGAGAAAGGTACTTGGCACGTTTTTCAGGGCTAAAATGAGTCACATCCTCACCCATAATACGAATAGTCCCACTAGTCAGGGGCAAAGTTCCTGCAATGCTATTAAAGAGTGTTGATTTTCCTGCACCATTTCCACCCAAGATTGTGATGAAGTCGTGTTCATAAATATCAAGAGAAACATCGTTTAGGATAATTTTTTCCTCGTCAAAGCCATTTTTTACAATTTTAGTGGCATTTTTTAATTCTACAATCGCTGTCATTTGCTTAACTTGACTCCTTTCAAGTATTTATCCTTAAGGGTTGGAATAACTAGACAAGTTGCTAGGATAAGGGCACTGTATAGACGGAGGTAGCTAGTATTAAAGCCAAGAGCAATGACTCCCCATACCAAAAATTGGTAACTAATAGAACCAACAACAATAGTAATCAGACGTTCTGCTAATGTAAGACTCTTAAAGAGTACTTCACCGATAATTAAGCTTGCAAGACCAACTACGATAACCCCGATACCACGAGAAACATCTGCGTAACCTTCTTGTTGAGCGATAAGAGCGCCAGCAAGTGCGATCACACCATTTGACAAAACCAAGCCCATCAACTCCATACGTCCAGTATTGATACCAAAACTACGAGCCATATCTGGATTATCTCCTGTTGCGATATAAGCTTGTCCCAATTTAGTATCTAGGAAGAAAAGCATAAGTAGAATGACCAAAGTCACAAAAATCAAGCCTGTAAATAATTGATTAACCTCAGATGAGAAAGGAAGAACGTCCTGGATTTGTTTAGTTCCTAAGAGCCCAAGGTTTGCCCGTCCCATAATCATGAGCATGATAGAATGGCAAGAAGTCATCACCAAAATACCAGACAAGAGTGTTGGAATCTTTCCTTTCGTGTAAAGAAGACCAGTCGCTAAACCTGCAAGACAGCCTGCTCCAACAGCTACTAAGGTAGCAAGAAAAGGATTGACACCTTGTGTAATTAGAGTTACTGCTACCGCTCCTCCAAGCGGGAAGGAACCCTCGGTTGTCATATCTGGAAAGTTGAGGATTCTAAAAGTCATAAAGATTCCCAAACCTAGAATAGCCCAGACAAATCCTTGTGAAATAATCGATACTATCATGTTATATTCATTTCCTTCTTTTAAAAATTGGAGGAGATGTCTCCAACTCCTCCTTCATTCTTATTCGATTACTTGACCAGCTTCTTTAAGAACTGATTCTGGAATAGTGATTCCAAGTTCTTGAGCTAGTTTTTTGTTAATAACTGATTTCCCAGTTGAGAAGACATTGACTGGCGTGTCAGCTGGCTTTTCACCCTTCAAGACTTTAGCGATCATCTTACCAGTAGCCACACCAAGATCGTGTTGATCAACAACCACTGATGCCAAACCACCTGCTTCTACCATGGCAGTTGCACTTGGGTAGATTGGTTTTTTAGCTGTTTGGTTACTTGATACTACAGTTGAGAACGCAGATGCGATTGTGTTGTCAATTGGAACCCAAATTGCATCCACTTTACCAGTCATAACGTTAACTGTTGAAGCGATTTCGTTCGTTGAAGGAACTGCAAAAGTCTCTACTTTTAAACCAGCCTTTTCAGCGTAAGCCTTGAATTCTTCGACTTGTGATTTTGAGTTATCTTCGCTACTTGAGTAAAGAGCTCCAACTGTCTTGACATCAGGAGTCAATGCTTTAATCAATTCAACCTGTTGTTCAGCAGGGTTATGGTCAGATACCCCTGTGATGTTTCCACCTGGTTTTTCCAAGTTTTGTACAAGGTTAGCTCCAACTGGGTCTGTAATAGCTGCCATGATAACAGGAAGGTCTTTTGTTGCACTTGCAAGCCCTTGAGCTGCTGGTGTCGCAATTCCGACAACAACATCATTTCCATTTGACACCAATTGTTTACTCATTGTGGCAACCTTACTTTGGTCACCTTCTGAATTCATAAAGTCGATTTTAACTTGGTCGCCTTTATAGCCTTCTTCAGCAAGCCCATCTTGAATCCCTTGGTAGATCAAGTCAAGTGATGGGTGACTGACGAACTGTAGAACACCAACCTTAGCAGTTTTTTTAGCTGTCTCGGTTTTAGTATCTTGTTTCGTTAAGTTAGAGTAGACCAAGCTTCCTCCAACTACAAGTGCTAGTGCTGCAATAATACCAATTAAACGTTTATTCATATTTATTTCTCCTTATTTTACTTAAACTTCGTAATGTTCATGTCACTTTCAATATAACTTTACCAAGCGTCGCCATCGTTTAAATTCCATCATTATCCTCCCCATAGAAAAAGTCCTCACACAAAAAACTTGTGTGAGGACGTCGATGCGCGGTGCCACCTCAATTATAGGGTATCCCCCTATCTCTCAATCTCGCTTCACGAGTTGCACTGTAAGGTGTGCTCACCGAATTCTTATGATTTCAAATTCTTTATAACATTCAGCCCAATTTTCATCACTTCCATCTATCTGTTTCCACCAACCACAGACTCTCTAGAAAACTTCAATGATTACTTTCTGAAT
This sequence comes from Streptococcus infantis, assembly GCF_047463315.1. Lineage (GTDB taxonomy): Bacteria > Bacillota > Bacilli > Lactobacillales > Streptococcaceae > Streptococcus > Streptococcus infantis_AB. The sequence goes on from NZ_JASHEB010000001.1 coordinate 157,805, forward strand.
GATACGATTATATCATTTTACTAAAACTTGTCAAGGATTTTCATGAATTATTTTAAAAAATTATGAAAATTCCTACGGTTTTTGGAAAATATTGCTTTTATTAACCTGAATTACGTAAACCTGTAGCAATTCCGTTGATAGTTGTATGGATTAATCTTTCTTCATCTGAAGATAACTCACCACGACGTTGACGCTTAATCAACTCCAACTGGATATAGTTCAGAATGTTGAAATAAGGCATACGATAGTTTAGACTGTCTTTCAAGTAAGTATTTTCTGCCAGAAGTTCATCGTAGCCTTCGATGGCCAAGATAACGTTCTTAGTCAATTGCCATTCATCCAAAATAGTATAGTAGATTGCTTGCACTTCTTCACTTTCACAAAGTTTAGCATATTCAAAAGCAATATTCATATTTGATTTTGATAGAACCATATCAACGTTTGATAGGAGTGACTGGAAGAAGGGCCAATTTTGATACATGTCACGAAGGTATTCAATATTTTTTGGATCTTGATCAATAAATTCCTTGAAGCTTGAACCAACACCATACCAACCTGGGAACATGACACGACTTTGTGACCATGAGAATACCCAAGGAATGGCACGTAGTCCACCAATTTCAGTGATTGTTTTACGTGCTGCTGGACGAGAACCAATATTAAAGCTTGAGATATTCTTAATTGGACTAGATTCAAAGAAATAATCATAGAAATGGTCATTTCCAAATACTAGTTCACGATAGATATCATAGCTACGACTGACTACTTGATCCATGATAGCTTCATAACGATTTGATGTATTGGTATCACTCTTCTTCTGTGTAATCATACGGTTGATAGCCGCTGATACCAACATTTCCAAGTTATAGTAGGCTGCATCCTTGTTTCCGTATTTATTTCCGATGACTTCACCTTGTTCAGTTAATCGAATACGGTCCTTGATTGATTTGAGTGGTTGAGAAGCAATGGCGTCATAAGTAGGGCCACCACCACGACCAACAGTACCACCACGACCGTGGAAGAAGGTTACTTTGACTCCAAATTCATCACCGATAGCGGTTAATTGTTGTTGAGCTTTGTATAGAGTCCAACAAGATGATAGATAACCGCCATCCTTGTTACTATCTGAGTAACCTAGCATGATTTCTTGATAATTATCTTTTGAAGCAATCCACTTCTTAGCAAGCGGTAAAGAGAAATACTTTCTCATAGTCTCTTCGGAATGATCCAAATCTTCAATCGTCTCAAAGAGAGGCACGATTTGTACACGTGCTTTTTCAGCATCCACAAGACCGACTTCTTTCAGCATAATCGCCAATTCTAACATATCAGACACGCTGGTTGCATGAGAAATAATCGTTTGACGAATGACATCTTCACCCAAACGGTCTTTTAATTCACGGGCAGTTTGGAAAATAGCTAACTCTTTTTCGAGTAGTTCAGACTTCTCAGCATAAGTCGCTGACAAGATTCGAGGATCTTCTAACAATTCATGTAAAAGCAAGTCACATTTTTCATCTTCTGACAAATCGCTATAATGGTCATTAATTCCAGCAGATGCTAATAATTCAGCAACACAGGCTTCATGAACACTTGAGTCTTGGCGCATATCGATAGATGCCAAGAAGAAACCAAAGACTTCAACAGCCTCCAAAAGCTCGGCAAACTCTCCAGTAAGCAAAGCTTCTGCCTTATTTTCAAGCAATGAATCTTTAATGATAGCTAAATCTTGTTTAAATTCTTCAATTGTTTCGTAGTAAGGAGGACGCTCATCTGCCAAATCTTGGATAGCTCCTGAGATTCGATTACTGATATAGTCAGTTACCTCTCCTTGTTGATGTCCTTGAGCACCAAAAAGTCGCTCAATATGATGACGTTCATCTACTGATGAGCCGACAAGAGCCCACTCTTTCAAATTTAAGAGAGTTTGAATTAATTTTGATTGAATAAAGTGAAAAGCCCGACGATAAGGTTCTTTCTCGCGGAAAACAGATGTATCACTAGATTGAGCAGCCATTTCTTCAACAGCCTTACTTGTCTTGGATAGATTAGTAGAAAGAGAGAATGTGCGATAGAGACTAGAAATCTTGCTGATATAGTAGTTGAAGATGACTTCACTTTGAATGGTTGCAGAGCGCATGAGTGTCTCAGCCGTTACAAATGGGTTTCCATCTCGGTCACCACCAATCCACATTCCCATGGTGATAGGTTTTGCTTGTTTTAGGTCAATCCCCTGCTCTTTTGCAAGACGCTTATACTCTAACATTAGATTAGGTACAGCTTGTAGGAAAGAACTATTGTAATATTCCATCACGTTTGTGATTTCATTCGTTACTTTTAGTTTCTTCTCACGAATCATATCCGTCTGCATGATAATCTCAATGTAGCGACGAAGATCATTGTGCCATTTTTCTTTGTTAATAAGTCCCATTCTCACATCACGGTATTTACGCAAGAGAGTATGGATATGATTAGTCAAGTCAAGCATACTCTTACGTTGAACCTGAGTTGGATGGGCTGTCAAAACAGGCACCACGTTCAAATGTTCAAGAATTTCAGCTGCATTTTCTTTTTCAGCTACCATTTCAATGGTTGTTGATAATTTACCAAGATAATCTTGATCAATATTGTTTAGGTGGTTAATCTCGTATGCCAAGTCAACGTCTTCGGAGATGTTAATCAAAAGTGGCAAAATAGAGAAATATCTAGAGATGTAGACCATTTCATCATTTGAAAGGCTTCTCACTACCTTATCTAGTCCTTGATAGTCTAGATTTGATGATAGCTTCTTCAACTGCATAATCTTGTCAAAAGTCTCAGCAGGAAGCATATTTTTCGTGATATCTTCAAGTAAATCTGTCAAGATTTGAACTTCTTCTTGGACTACAGTTTTGTTTCTGTTATTTTCTAGTTTTTGAAGAGACATATTTTTCTCCTTGTCACTTTTTCTTAGAGCTGTGCTTCATATTCGCTGTAGAGTTTTGCACGTTTTTCACTAGCATCGATATTTAACACAAAGGCGATAGCTACTGATAGAACCAGGAGACTATTCCCCCCTTGAGAAAGGAATGGGAAGGTTACACCTGTTGAAGGGATCAATCCTGAAATCCCTCCGATATTAACGAATACCTGAATTAGAATCATCCCACCAATACCGATTGCTACCATAGAGTTGAACGGATCTTTTGCTCGTACCCCCACTAAAATAATACGAAGAATTAGGAAGAATAATAGTGCTAAAATAAGACTGGCACCAACAAATCCAAATTCCTCAATCACAATAGAGAAAACGAAGTCCGTGTGTGCCTCAGGTAGATAACCTCGTTTTTCGATAGAGTTTCCTAATCCTAGCCCAAACCATCCTCCATTTACCATAGCATAGTATGAATTTGCCAACTGGTGTCCTGCACCAGCGACATCATCAAATGGATTAAAGAAAGCACTGAATCGTTTAGCAACGTATCCAAATACTGGAATCTTAGAAACCTTTTCAACACCAATCAATTTAATGGCTGTGAGGGAAACAAAGGATAAACTGGTCAATATTCCAAGAATAGTTGCAAACCATCGATGAGCTATCCCACTAATTGAGTACATCAACAATGCTACTAAAAAGAGAATTGTAGCATTTCCAAGGTCAGGGAAAATAGCCAAACTTCCAATCATGACCAAAAGGACAAATCGCCAATCGTTAAAGGATCTAGGCAACCATTGGTTTTGAGTTAAAACTTGAAAATCATAAATACCAATCTCTTCTTGTTGTTTTGAAAAACGTTGAGCCAAGTACCAAATGATTATAATTTTCAAGTATTCCGCAGGCTGAACAGTTATAGGTCCTACTTTAATCCAACCGTAAGCACCATTGATGGGAATCCCAATCAAACGGGCTAAAGCTAGTAACACTAACTCAGCAAACATAACAATAAATAACAAACGTTCGTTTCGAAGAAAACCAAGTTTCAACTTATAGATTACTGCAATAAGCAACAAACTAACGATCCAAAACAAGCCCTGATTTCGAACCAATTGAAAAGCGCTCTTACCCTCCTGAATCAAGGATGCACTCGTTGTTGAATATACCACTATCAATCCCAGAACGGATAAGAGAATATAGGGCACTAAAATAGAGTAATTCAACAGGTGCCTTTTACTAATTTTCATATTTCACCATCTACTAAATTTTTAATTTTCTATTAATTCTAGTTTTACATGCTATTATACCACTTTTTAGACTAGAAAAAAACTCTTATCCGTTAAAGCCTAGAATTTAAGCTTTTAGAATTCACAAACATTTATTTATATTTTTAACTTTTAGCTAAGAAAACTTCAAAAAAACTCTACCTTTCAAGAGTAGAAAGATAGAGTTTTCATCTTTAGTTTGAAGATGTTGTTGTAGTTTCAGCTGCAGTTGTGGTCGTTTCAGTTGCTGCTGATGTAGTTGTTGTTTGAGTTGTTGTATCACTTTGAATGTACTGAGTAAAGATATTTTGAAAGGCTTGATCTTTAACCTTGATATTTGCCGCCTGCAACTCTTTACTAATTACACCTTGAACAAAAGTAGCATCATTTTGTTTTTGAGTCAGGATAACTGTCTTCAATTTTTCTTTATAGTCTTCCCAGTTAGAAGATTTTTCTGTTTTCTTGATCAATTTCACAATATAGAAACTGTTTGAATAAGCTTGTGTACCTGGAGCTGTGATCACATCTGAGATTCCATCAACATTAAGGGCAAAGGCTGCTTTTTTAACAACGTCTGGCAATTCTGTTGATGCAGAGTCAAAAGTGATTTCTCCACCATTTGCTTTTGTCTTTTCGTCAGTTGAATTATCTTTAGCCAATTGTGCGAAGTCAGCTCCAGATTCTTTAGCTTTAGCAAGAACTTCTTTAGCCTTATCTTCACTGTCAAGTTTAATAATTTGCGCAGTTACTTCTGGTGTGTACTCATCGTAAGCTTTTTTGTAGTTCTCATCTGTCAATTCAGCTTCTGCAGCTTTCTTAACAGCATATTCAACTAGTTTACTTGTACGAATTTGAGCTTTACGACTTTCTGCTGTCATACCAGCACGAGAAAGAACAATTTGATAGCTATCACCATATCTTTTTTGCTCTTCTGCTACCGCATCTTCTACTTCTTTGTCACTTACTTCAGAACCATATTGTTTTTCAAAAACTTTTTGAATAGTCATGTTAAGTAATACTTGTTGAGCAGTTGGGTTGTTTTTCACTTCTTCATAAAATTGGTGCTCAGTGATGACATCACCCTTCATACTGATGAGGTCAGCTCCTTGAGAACTAGTTGAACATGCAGCTAAAGTAGCTACTGATAACAAAGTGATGGCACCAGCCAATAATTTTTTCTTCATGTTTACTCCTTTTTATACACTAGATAAATGTTTACCTTATCTATTTTACTAAATTGTCTTAAAAATATCTGAAATTAATCAACATCAGGCAGTTCTATTTCTGCTTGATTCTTTCTTAGCATCAAGATTCCATCTCCAAGAGGAACTAGACTAGCTGTTAATCCCGGATTGTTTAGAGTTGCGTCAAATAGTCTTTGCAAACCACGATAGATGGTTCGTTGCCCGCGTCGGACTTCCATAATATCCTTAGCAATGTCTCCACCTTGGAAAATATCATCCAAGACAACTACTCCACCAACCTCAAGGTGTTTTAGGATTTCTGGCAAAAATACGATGTATTTGGATTTTGCAGAATCCATAAAAACAAAATCATAGGTCTCTGTCAATGTTGACAAAACGTCTACCGCATCGCCTTCCAAAAGAGTGATTTGTTGGCGATTATCAAACTTGGTGAAATTTTCCTTGGCAAAACCAATCATTTCAGGATTCCGATCAATGGTTGTAATTTTTGCATTTGGAGCATGATTTGCCATTAAGAGAGCTGAAAATCCAATTGCCGTTCCAATTTCTAAAATATTTTTTGGTTGAATTGTTTCCATTAGAAAACGGAAATAAGCGACTGTTTCATGAGGAATGATAGGAATATTCTCCTTGCGAGCGAAGTTTTCTAGTTCTTTTAAAGAACCAGTCACCTGCTCTTGCCTGTGGCGCATAAATTCCACAATCTCATCCTTAACAACAGGCCGTCGCATGTTATGGTTAGCATTTTTACTGTATGACTCAACCATTTTATACTAATCCTAATTTTTCAACAAGTGCTTCGAACTCATCCAAACGGCGTTCAAAGACTGCAAAGGCATCATTAAGATAGTCTTCTTTTTCCATATCAACACCAGCTTTTCGCATGATATTTAGAGGATAGTCTGATTTCCCAGCCTTGAGGTAATCAATATAACGGTCACGATCATCTTGACTACCGTGAACAATCTTTTCAGCCAAGGCCGAAGCTGCTGCAAAGCCTGTTGAATATTGATATACATAGTAATTATAGTAGAAATGAGGGATACGAGCCCACTCGTACTGAATTTGATGATTGTCTTCCTTGCTCAAGCCATAATATTCTTGGTTCAAGTCAGCATAGAGATTGTTTAAGAACTCGCTTGTTAAGACTTCACCATTTTGATCGGCTTGATGAATAGCATGTTCAAATTCAGCAAATTGAGTTTGGCGGAACACTGTTCCACGGAAACCATCCAAGAAGTTATTGAGAATAGCAAAGCGTGTTGCGTCATCTTGAACTTCTTGCAATAATTTTTCAGTTAAGATATTTTCATTGGTTGTTGAAGCAATTTCTGCCAAGAAGATTGAGTAATCTCCGTATACATAAGGTTGGGTTTCACGCGTGTAGCTTGAATGCATACTATGACCTGTCTCATGTACAAGAGTAAAGAGATTGTCTAGGTTATCTTGCCAGTTAAGAAGCATAAAAGCGTTAGTATCGTAGGAACCACCAGAGTATGCACCTGAACGCTTGCCTTGGTTTTCATACACATCAATCCAACGTTCGCTAAAGGCGCGTTTGACACGACTCAAGTAATCTTCGCCAAGAACTGCTAAAGCTTCTTCTGCCTTCTTCAAGGCTTCCTCATAAGTAAAGCTGTATTCTACTGAAGACAAAGGTGTATAGACATCGTACATTTTAAGGTCTGGAATACCCAATATTTTTGAGCGAAGTGAGAGATAACGATGCAATAATGGCAAATGCTTACGAACAGCAGATACTAAGTTGTCATAGACACTTTCTGGAACAAAGTTCGCTGCAAGAGCTGCTTCACGCGCACTCTTGTAGTTTCGAACTTTTGCACGGTAGTTTTGTACTTTTACATTGGTCTGCAAGGTTTTAGCGTAAGTGTGCTGGTATTGCTCATAGGTAGAGTATAGTGCCTCATATGCACCACGACGAACTTCACGGTTCTTAGATTCTACTAAGCGCATATAGACACCGTGTGACAACTGCACTTCATTTCCATCTTCATCTTTAACAAATGGAAAGACGATATCTGCATTATCTAAGATAGCGAAAGTTTCACTAGCAGCACCAAAGATTTCACCAGCACCTGCTAACAACTCTTCTTCACGTTGTGAAAGGACATGTTCCTTATTTTGCAAGAGTTTATCAAAGAAGTGTTTATAAGGCTGGAGTCTTGGTTCTTCTGCTAAAAAGTTTTGATACTGCTCTTCTGTTATTGCCATAAATTCTGGCTCATAGAAAGAGAACACCTGGTCGAGTTGACTATAAAGAGTCATTGCTTTTGCATAGTATTCTTGATATTTAGCAGCTCGTGTATCCTGGTCGTTTTTCATATGAGCGTAGACATAGAGTTTTTCAAGACGACGGTTCAAATCCAAATAACGCTCTGTAATATTTAATAGGCTCTCTGCGCTATCCAAAAGATGCCCTTCAAGGCTAGCTGCTTCTTTTGTGTCCTCGGTTAATAGGGCTAATTCTTCTTCCCATTTTTGGTCTGTTTCAAAGATCGTTGATAGATCCCATGTATCTTTTTCATTAATTTCATTTCGTTGTAATACCATAAATTTCCTCCATCCTTTCTATTTTACCATATTTTTCGAGAAATAATGCTGATAAAAGGCAGGTGGATAGAGCTTTTGTTGCTGATTTTGAGGATTATAGTCATAATAAGCCTGAAAGTATCGATAATAGTCATTAATATCTTGTTTTATTTGGCAGAAAAGCCCTTTTTCTATAGGCCTTACTTGGGGATACCAGTCCTGAATCTTCAAATTTAATAAGTTTTCACCTCTCAAGTAAGCTTGGGCTTGTTGCTTCATCCAATAGGGATTTTGATAGTAGAGCTGTTTTTGAATGAAACGACAAATGTTCTTATCTTGTTTAACCGAAAAAGTGATAAGATTTTGTTGCTTATATGGACTACGTAAAATTTCTAGAAGATTTCCTTTGTCATAAGAAAATTCCTTGAGCTGATAATGGAGTTTTCCTTTCAAATCTTGGTGAAGGAGGTACTTGAGTCTCAAAACTTGTTTTTTATGATCTAACTCCCAAAGATAAAATCCCATATTATTACTAAAATAAAGAAAATCTCTCTGAAGTTTAGTTAGTCGCTCTTTTAGCCAGAGCTTCTCTCCTAGTAGCCAAAGAACTTGAATTCCCAAACTTCGATAACCATTGCTTCTCTCCCGTAAAAGTTCACAAGAAATAGGACTACACTGAACTTCCAGTGCTAATTGCTTATTGATGAGGATATCTGCGATTTGCTTCAGTTCAGATATGGGATATTCCATTTCTACTTCAGCATCTTTCTTAACCCAATTAAAAAGTGCCACCTTATTTTCCAAATGTTCTGGCCCTTCATTCTCATGATAAAAATCACAACTTTTTAAACTTTCATGCGCAAAATGGGTTCTTACATTTTTCCCTTTTTTCAAGCGAACACTTGTTCCGCAAGCTGGACAATAATAAGCTTGTCTCTTTACTTCATTTTCTAACGCATTGATTAAATGACCTTTTTTATCTCTAGCTAAAAACATAACCTCTCCTTTTCTAATCCATTCGAAAAGAAAAAACAGAAAAAGGCTGACCAACTCAACCTTTTTCACATTTAATTCTCAACTATTTCAGATGTTTTCTAATATATTTCTGTAACATGGGAATAAGATTCTGTATTTGATCCTGTTTTATCACCATTACACCATATTCCTGACAACGATGACTGTAAACGGGGTTAATCTTGCCTGAACAAACAATCATCTTCAAACAATTATCACCCGCAAAATGATTGGCATAAACTTCAAGTTCGTTAATAGCTTCAACTGCTAGATCAGTCATTTTACAAGAAATGAAAACTACAGAGTGACCTTTACGAAGAATAACATCAATCTCATTTTGAACATTGTCAGCCTCAGGGAAAATCCCATTCCAGTCAATTTCAGTACCAATCATACATTCATCAAAATACTCTGACTCGAGGGCTAGTAAATAGATATACAATTCTAAAATATGCCCTTTAGTTCGACATAACAGATGTGCTTCTGGTGTTGGGAATGTATAAGTAACAGTATCTGTTGTTTCTTCTTCTACTTTCAGTAAATTAGCTTTTTTGAACAAAGGAATCAAGCTACTGGGGTAAGAATAAATTTTTCCATTACTCTCCAAAACTTTTGCTGTTTCAGCATGAAAATCAGTTGTTTTTGCCAGTGCAAAGAATTGGGTAATCTGATACCATTTTTCAGGATTTTCAATAGCATATTTTGCCAATTTTTTAATAGCTAGCACTTGCTTATTAGAATGCTGAGGTCTTCTTGATTTAAGAACTTTTCCACCACGTAAAGCTATCAATTGTTCAATGGATAAACTAGGAATATCTAAATGTTTATCATAAATCTTGCCCCTTTTCCAGGTATACTGCTTTCCTTGTTCAACATCCATAGCAATAATCGAAATACCTTTCTCCAAACCATACTGATATAGAACTATTGCTAATAGGTTATCTCCGCCAAAAACATCGATGGTAACTGTCTCAAAATCATTGATAAATACGTCTAATTCCTGGCAGGTTTTTTCTAGGTTAAATTGTCGAAAATGTACTTGTTTTAAGTGAGGAACCTGTTCTATTAGAAAATGCTTCAAGGATAGCTTTTCTTCCTCAGCAATTTTTCTTGTAGAAAGGTATAAAATCTCATCACAATCACTGACAAAAGCCTGGTAGACATTTTTCTCAATGGTATGACGGTCGTACAGTTCAATTAAAAGACTAGTCATCCTAAGACCTCCTCTACAAAAAAGTCTGAAAGAATAGTGGTCGATTAGAATCGTTTTAAAACTATCACAATTCTGTTTCATTTCATCGACTTCTCCTACTTCTAGTATAGCATAAATTGAGAATTCCCTTTCTTATTAGGGTAATAAATAAGGAATAGAAAACGACTGCTCTCTATTCCTTTTTTTCATTTATTTTACTTTTTTAGCCAACATAGTCGCAAAGCGTAGTTGAATACGATTACCATTCTCATCACGACGATGGAGATGGCCGGGATTTTCATTGTACTTGATCAATTCCCAGTCCTTGTAATAATTTGCCAACTCACCCTCTTTGAAGGTAAATGGGAAATTAACTGAACATGGATAATCTTCTGTATCCATGGCACACACAATCAAATTGTAACCCCCAATTGAGGTTTGCTCCTGCATGTTTTGGATAATAGCCGGAATACGATCTGCTTGTAAAAACATGAGTACAACTGTCGATATGATAAAATCGTAAGTTTGTCCGATGCTTGCTGAATTGATATCGTATAGACCAACAGGCATTTCCAAATCTTCTTGCTCCACGATACTTTGCAAGATTTCAAGGGAAAGTTCATTTTGGTCAACTGCAGTAACATCAAATCCATATTGAGCTAGAAAGAGTGCATTTCTACCTTGACCACATCCTAGATCAAGTGCCTTACATGGTTTGACCGTCTGCACAGCTTCTAGTACTTCCGAATGAACTGGATTGCTATTGTATTTCTTTGGGAAATAATCCTCTGGTTTACAATAAAATTCCAAATACCATTCCACATCTTCTGTGGCAGCTTCCACTCTGTGCCAAGCTTGAGGTTGTCCCATAGGATTATCAGCACCTGCTTCAAAGAGGTGCTCAGCTATAACTTCTCCCTCTTCAGTCAACTCAATAAACTTAAGAGTACCTTTTAATACGGTAATCTTGCCCCAGGTTCCGATCTTAGTATTGTGTTTTCTTTGAACAGCCTCTGGCATGGTGTCTTTATCCCAGACAGGCATGCGTTTGTAGGCAACTAGTTTTTCCATATTCTTCACTCTTTCTATCGGTGGTTAACAGCTTTCATAACACGCGCAATGTCTCGATCCTGCTCACGACGTTTAATCGACTCACGCTTGTCATAGTCGTGCTTCCCTTTCGCAAGTCCTAAAAGAAGCTTAGCATAGCCATCTTTGATATAAACTTTAAGAGGAACCAAGGTCATACCTGTTCCTTTAGTTTCTTGCTCCAATTTCTGGATTTGTTTTTTATGAAGGAGAAGTTTACGACGACGTTCTGGCTCCTGGTTCCAAATGTTGCCCTCTTCATAAGGAGCGATATGGACATTACTCAGCCAAACTTCCCCATTCTTAACCTGGGCAAACCCATCTTTCAGATTGATGCGGGCTGCTCGAACACTCTTGATTTCAGTTCCTGTCAGAACCATCCCTGCTTCTAGCGTATCTACGATTGTATAGTCGTGGTGCGCCTTTTTATTTTGCGCGACGACCTTTCCCTCGCCCTTTGCCATGCTTGGCTCCTTTCTTTGCTACTTCCTTATAAAAAGGTTTCTTGCTCTTTTTCTTTTTGTCTTTTGATGAATGCTTGCGCTTATCACTTGAGCGACCAGCTTTTCTCTTGTCTTCTTTCTTACCCGAACGACGACCTCTATCCTTACGGCCAGAGTCTTTCAAACCTTTCTCAATCACATCAAATTCACTTGGAATAAAGGAGAAATCAATCTCACCAGTCATCTTATCAGCTCTTTCGACACGAATACGAATCTGTTGTCCCACACGGAAGGTTGTCCCTGATTTCTCTCCACGAAGAGTCAAATCACGTTCATTGAAATGGTAAAACTCAGGCAGATTTGTAATATGAATCAAGCCTTCGACTGTATTTGGCAATTCAACAAAAAAACCAAATTTGACGATACTTGATACTACTGCATCATACTCTTCACCCACAAACCCTTCCATGTATTCGGCTTTTTTCATAGCTTCAACTTCACGTTCAGCTTCGATAGCCCGACGCTCACGATTGGATGATTGAGTTGCAATCTCTGGAATGACCTGTTCAAAATGTTCCGCCACTTCTTTAGAACGTCCATAGTCACGAATCATACGGTGAACAAGGAGGTCCGGGTAACGGCGAATCGGACTGGTGAAATGAGTATAATAGTCCGCTGCTAGGCCATAGTGACCATGATTATGCTCAGAATAACGAGCCTGCTGCATAGAACGCAGAAGCATCATGGATAACACATCCGCATATGGCTCACCTTCAACAGTACGCATAATATCTTGAAGTGCTTCTTGACTAATCTCACTGGCTGTCCCATAGATTCGTAAGCCAAAACTTGAAGCATAATCAATGAACTTCTGAACTTTCTCAGCTTTAGGCTCCTCGTGAATCCGATAGATAAAAGGAAGTTCCAACTTGCTAAAATGCTCTGCAACCGTTTCGTTAGCAATCAACATAAAGGACTCAATCATACGTTCTGCAGTACCGCGATGACGAAGAACAATATCTACTGGTTTCCCTTGCTTGTCAACCAAGATTTTAGCTTCATTGGTATCAAAATTGAGAGCCCCACGCTTAATCCGCATACCTTCAAGAATTTCATGAAGCTTGGCCATGAGTTCAATACTAGGAACAATTTTCTTATACTCTTGTCTCTTCTCCTCATCACCAGCTAAAATATCATTGACAGCACTATAAGTCATACGGAAACTTGTCTTGATGATGGTCTGCGTAATAGTATAATTACGAACACGACCATGTTTATCAATCTCCATAATAGCAGATTGAGTCAAGCGGTCCACTTGAGGGTTAAGAGAACAGATACCGTTTGAAAGACGCTCTGGCAGCATTGGAACTACACGGTCTGTCACGTAGACGGAGGTCGCCCGATTAAGGGCTTCCTTATCTAGAGCAGATCCCTCTGTCACATAGTAAGAAACGTCGGCGATATGAACACCTAGTTCGATATTTCCATTTTTCAATGGTTTGATATGAACAGCATCATCCAAGTCTTTTGCATCCGCACCATCAATGGTAAAGGTAATTTCATTCCTAAGATCCAATCGTCCTTCAAAATCCTTCTCAGATAGTACATCCGGTACATTTTCCGCTTCTTTGAGAACAGCTTCTGGAAACTCGGATACAATGTCCATTGATTCCAAGATCTCGAGGATATCAATCCCTGTATCTGTAGAATGTCCAACCACATCTAAGACACTGGCAACAAAGAAATCGTGTTTCTTACTTGGGTACTTATCAATAAAGACCTTGAGAACTTCTGTACCGTCTAATTGAATAGCTGGCTTCTTAACGTAGATAGGTTGACTAATCTTTTGATTTTTAGAACGGATATAACCCGCATACTTGGGTTTTTCCTCATCAAGAACGATTTGCCCGACAACCGTCGTCAAACTGTGTTCTAAAATATCAATAATCTTAGCTTCAGCTGCTGTACCTTTCTGTCGGTCTGCAATCTTCTTAATTACAATTTCAACAGTATCGCCATCAATGGCATAGTTAACATCATTTTTCCCTACAAAAAGGTCATCTTCTTCCCCTTCTAGGCTTATAAAACCAAAGCCATTTTTGTGGGCATGAAAAGTTCCTTTAAGAGTAATCTCGTGTTTCTTCTTTTGGTCCAAGGTGAGACTACCATCTTCTTCAAAGCGAATTTGGTGCTTCCTTTCCATCAGGGACAAGGTTTTAATGAGCTCTCGAAAGTCCTTGGAACCATCCTTTCCAAGAGCTTGAGCCAAGTCATTTACAGTGACTCGTCCCTTTTCTTTTAAATATTCTTTTATTCTATCTTTCATGTTTTCTTTCTAGATTGTTAAAATTTTTCTTTTTGGCGTAAAACCTTATTTCTTTCAAAAATAAAAATAGGCAAAGACCTAGTCTCGCCCATTATTTTCTTATCTACTTGATAATACCGTCAATGCTAAGGCAATGGCTAGCCAGAAAAAGACTAAGATTCCTGTCAAACGTTGCATTACGGCTTCAAAACCACGCGCTTTGCTACGTTCAAACAAATCACCTGAGCTGGCATCAAATACATTGCTAGATTGATTTTTAGTTGGTTGCATAAAAATTGCAATCACAATCACAACAGATAATACTAATAAAATGGTTAATAATAGGTTATACATATCAAACTCCTTAAAATCCCTATTATTCTACCATAATTTCTACTTAGATTCAAGATGTAGAGTCACTTTTCTTTCTTTGGGACAATACTTTAAGACTTCAATCTTATCTGGATGTGTTTTAGAGTTCTTACTGGTTAGATAATTCATGCTGCCACAAGAGGAGCATTTTAGATTAATTTTTACACGCACTAGATTTTTTGTATTTGATACTATTTCAATCTAATATGATTTGAACAAACAATACCAAAATTCTCCTTCCTAACAATGTTAATTTATAGACACATTTCTTCAAACAACTGAACTACTTGAGCTATCAACTGTTCCTGATTTCCATTATTGTCTAGACTGTGACTAGCCAGACTAATTTTTCTTTCTAAAGGCCATTGAGAGTTTAAACGGGATTCAGCTGCTTCTTTTGAAATTTGGTCCCGTTTCATTAATCGCTCCAATTGAACATCACGATTTACATAGACTAGCCAAGTTTCGTCAAACCATGAAGCATAGTCCTGCTCGAAAAGCAGTGGAATATCCATGAAAAAGATAGCTTCTGTCTGAGCAAACTGATTTCGTAATGCAGCTAACTCCTCACGAATAATCTCACCTTGGGTTCTCTTAGACCATTCTTGCTCTTCAGGATTTGAAAAAATAATGCTAGCAAGTAAGGGGCGATTCAGTTCACCATTTTCAAGAAGGATTTTCTCCCCAAAATGCTCCACTAAAACCTGATAGAGTCGTCCACTAGGTTTTTGTAGTTGGTGGACGACTGCATCCGCATCTACAACTTGAAACCCTTTTTGTCTTAAAAATTCTGTGACAGTGGACTTACCTGACGCAATACCACCAGTAATTCCGATTATTTTTCCCATCACTTCCTCCTTTGACATTTTGGACAAAAGTGAGTTCCACGACCACCAAGCTGAATCTTTTCGATGATGGTTCCACAACGCGAACAAGATTGACCTGCCTTGTCATATACTTGATGCGATTCCTGCATGGTCCCATCTTCTCCAAATGCATTGGTATAAGTGCGAATGGTTGAACCACCCTTTTCAACAGCCTGCCCTAAAACATTGATCGTTTCATCATGGACTTTTCTGGCCTCTTGCGGTGTTAAACTATTAGAGGTTCTAGAAGGATGAACTTTCGCTCTCCAAAGAACTTCATCAACATAGATATTTCCCAATCCTGCAACAAGAGTCTGGTCCAGCAAATGAGATTTGATGGGCTTTTTAGATTTTTTCAAGGCTAGTTTAAAACTCCCTAAATCAAAATCCTGCTCAGTGGGTTCCGGACCAAGTTTTTTTGAAATAAAGTAAGTTTCTAAAAGCTCAGGAGCAAGCAACTCCATAGTTCCGAACTTACGGACATCCTCATAGACTAAAGTCCCGCCATCCTCAAAATGAATCAATACATGGGCGTGTTTACGTTCTGGAACTTGGTCTGGATAATAAAAATACTTGCCTTCCATTCTCAAATGAGAGATTAAAACCTTGTCGTCTAAATAGAAAAGTAGATACTTGCCACGACGTCCCATTGATTGAATGACTTGACCAGGCATTTCCTTCTGAAATTCCTGCAAATCAGTTTTAATCATCTTGGGGTAACGAATATCAATGTTTGAAATCTTCTTCCCCAGAATCAATTTTTCCAGACCTCGCCGAACTGTTTCTACCTCAGGTAACTCAGGCATAGCTCCTCCTTCTCTAAAAACAAGAAGCAGGCTACTGCCCACCTCTTCTTAATATTCTTTTTCGTTGTAACCAAAATCGGCAAGATCTAATTTCTTATCGCGCCAATTTTTCTTAACCTTGACCCATGTTTCTAGGAAGACCTTGTCTCCTAGCATGAGTTCGATATCTTTACGAGCCATGGTTCCAATTTTCTTGAGCATGGCACCGCCTTTACCGATGATAATCCCTTTTTGGCTGTCACGCTCGACCATAATGGTTGCTCGGATATGAACCTTGTCAGTCTCTTCATCTCGTTTCATAGAATCAACCACTACTGCAACTGAGTGTGGAATTTCCTCACGCGTTAAGTGTAACACTTTTTCACGAATCATCTCTGATACTAGGAAACGTTCTGGGTGATCGGTGATTTGATCTGACGGGAAATATTGGAAACCTTCTTCTAAGTTTTCGCTCAAAATATCAATCAAACGCGAAACATTATTTCCTTGTAGAGCTGAAATCGGTACAATTTCTTTGAAGTCCATCTGATTACGGAAATCATCGATTTGAGCCAAAAGTTGGTCTGGGTGCACCTTGTCAATCTTGTTTACCACGAGAATGACTGGTACGTTAGCAGCCTTAAGACGTTCGATGATCATATCGTCACCCTTCCCTCGTGGCTCATCAGCAGGAACCATAAAGAGAACGGTATCGACTTCACGAAGAGTGCTATAGGCTGACTCTACCATGAAATCTCCAAGAGCTGTCTTAGGTTTGTGAATTCCCGGCGTATCGATAAAGACAATCTGTTCCTTATCGGTCGTGTAGATTCCCATAATCTTGTTGCGCGTTGTCTGCGCCTTGTCACTCATGATGGCAATTTTTTGCCCCATGACATGATTCAAAAAAGTTGACTTCCCAACATTGGGACGTCCTAAAATGGCTACAAAGCCTGATTTAAATGTCATAGTTACCTCTATAATGTTTAAAATAGCAAATCCCAAATCCTAGGGATGAAAATGATAAGTCCAGTCACTGCAGCAAATAAAGACACAACAAGAACTGCACCTGCAGCCATGTCTTTAGCCTTCTTTGCAAGCATATCGAAGTGATAATGGCTAGCCAAATCCACTACATTTTCAATAGCAGAATTTAAAATCTCAAAAGCAATTACTAAAAAAATGCTTAATAGGAGAAAGAGCCATTCAATTCTGGAAACTTGAAAAACAATGCCTGCAAGTAGAACTAAGAGAGAAGTCACTGCATGCTTTCTCATATTACGCTCTTCTTTTATGGCAGTAAAAATACCTGTCAGGGCAAAATCTAAACTTGAGAGCAAGTCGCGATTCTTCCATTTTCGTTTATTGTCTTGTGAGTCCATAGGCTGTTAAAATTTCTTCTTGTAAACCGAACATCTCCGCTTCTTCTTCCGGAGTGTAGTGATCATAACCGTTTATGTGTAAAAAACCGTGCACAGCTAAAAAGCCCATTTCACGTTCGAAACTATGACCGTACTCTTCAGCTTGCTCATGCGCTTTATCAATTGAAATGAATAACTCGCCGATATAAGAATCAAATTCTGACATCATTTCTGCTAAGTCAGGTTCTTCTGCCAAATCCTCTTCATCAAAGGTAATCTCTAATTCAGGTTTGTACTCAAGGCTAATAACATCTGTTGGACGGTCAGTAGCACGAAACTCTAAATTGAGTTCATGACTGCGTTCATTGGTCACAAAAGTGACTGCCATCTCCTTGTCTTCTTTTCCAATTTTTTTAGCAGCAAATTCTAAAATTTCTTGAGTTTGTTGTAGAATTTCTTTAGAAACCTGACCAGTTTCATCCACCATTTCAATATACATGTGCTTCTCGATTCTCTTTACTTGGCTTTATTATACCATATTTCTATGATTTTATTCTACCTTTTTGATATAATACTATGGAATACATTCATAAGGAGAGAACCATGTCATTTGATGGATTTTTTTTACACCACATGGTTGAAGAATTGCGAGCTGAACTACTAAACGGTCGCATTCAAAAAATTAATCAACCCTTTGATCAAGAATTGGTCTTACAAATCCGTAGCAATCGCCAAAGTCATCGTCTGCTCCTTTCTGCTCATCCTGTTTTTGGGCGCATCCAGTTGACAGAAACGACCTTTGAAAACCCAGCTCAACCTTCTACCTTTATCATGGTTTTAAGGAAATATTTACAGGGTGCTGTTATCGAGTCAATCGAGCAGATTGAAAACGATCGAATCGTTGAAATCACTGTTTCTAACAAGAATGAGATTGGGGACGATATTCAAGCCACCCTCATCATTGAGATTATGGGTAAACATAGTAATATCCTCCTCGTAGATAAGTCTAGCAACAAAGTTCTTGAGGTTATCAAACACATTGGTTTCTCTCAAAATAGTTACCGTACACTCCTACCTGGTGCAACTTACATAGCCCCACCAAGTACAGAGGCCCTCAATCCTTTTACCATTAAGGATGAAAAACTTTTTGAAATCCTACAAACACAGGAATTGACAGCTAAAAACCTTCAAAGCCTCTTTCAAGGTTTAGGCCGTGATACAGCAATTGAATTAGAGAATTTATTAACTGATGATAGACTTTCCAATTTTCGTAACTTTTTTAAGCAAGAAACCAACCCATGCTTAACTGATAAGTCTTTCTCTTGTGTCCCTTTTTCAACTAAAATTGAAGGACATTTTTCAAGCTTATCTCAACTTCTTGATGTTTTTTACAAAGATAAGGCAGAACGTGATCGTGTCAAACAACAGGCTAGTGAACTCATTCGTCGTGTTGAAAATGAACTACAAAAAAATCGTCAAAAGCTTAAGAAGCAAGAAAAAGAACTTCAGGCTACTGAAAACGCTGAGGAATTCCGACAAAAAGGTGAATTACTAACGACTTTCCTTCATCAAGTTCCAAATGACCAAGACCAAGTCGTCTTAGATAACTACTACACCAATCAGCCAATTATAATCGCACTTGATAAGGCTTTAACACCAAATCAAAATGCTCAAAAATACTTCAAACGTTATCAAAAGTTAAAAGAGGCTGTTAAATATCTGACTGAATTAATCGAAGAAACAAAATCTACTATTCTTTATCTGGAAAGTGTAGAGACCGTTCTTAGCCAAGCTGGTTTAGATGAAATTGCTGAAATTCGTGAAGAATTAATTCAAACTGGTTTTATTAGAAGACGCCAACGCGAAAAAATTCAAAAGCGTAAAAAGCCAGAGAAATATCTGGCTAGTGATGGTAAAACCATTATTCTCGTTGGACGAAACAATCTTCAAAACGAGGAATTAACCTTTAAAATTGCACGCAAAGAGGAACTTTGGTTCCATGCTAAGGATATCCCAGGAAGCCACGTGGTCATCTCAGGAAACCTCAATCCTTCTGACGAAGTCAAGACGGATGCTGCAGAACTCGCAGCCTACTTTTCGAAAGGACGTCTTTCTAATCTCGTTCAAGTGGATATGATTGAGGTTAAAAAACTCAATAAACCGACTGGTGGAAAACCTGGTTTTGTTACCTATACCGGTCAAAAAACACTTCGTGTTACACCTGATTCCGAGAAAATTGAATCCATGAAGTTGTAATATCAGTCTTATTTTAAAAATATTATTACTTCACTTTTACACAAAAATAGGAGGGGAGCTCAATGCTACGGCATATTAAATCAACTATAACTATTATATTCGGAGCTGCTATCTTCGCCTTCGGACTTACTTATTTTGTTGTTCCACATCACTTATTCGAGGGCGGAGCAACAGGGATAACCTTGATTACCTATTACCTCTTTAACATCCCTATTTCGCTGATGAATATCTTGATTAATATCCCTCTCTTCCTACTAGCTTGGAAAATATTTGGACTAAGATCACTATATTCCAGTCTACTTGGAACCATTGCCGTCTCCGTCTGGTTAGCTATCTTTGAAAAAATTCCTCTTCAGTTTAACCTTGAAGGTGATTTGGTTGTGGTTGCTCTAGTAGCTGGTGTCCTCCTAGGTGTTGGACTCGGAGTTATTTTCAACGCGGGTGGAACAACTGGTGGCACTGATATCGTCGCTCGTATCCTTAATAAATACACCAATATCTCTGTTGGAAAATTGCTTTTTGGACTTGATTTTCTGATTCTAATGTTGATTTTAATCATCTTCCAAGACCTACGTCTTGTAACCTATACTCTCTTATTTGACTTCATCGTTTCAAGAGTTATTGACCTAATCGGTGAGGGTGGATATGCTGGAAAAGGATTTATGATTATCACTCAAAAACCGATGGAATTAGCCGATAAAATTAACAAAGAACTCGGTCGTGGTGTTACCTTTATCTCAGGGCAAGGTTACTATAGCCAAAAGGACTTAAAGATTATTTACTGTATTGTCGCAAGAAATGAAATTGTCAAGATGAAAGAAATGATTCATACAGTTGATCCGATGGCCTTTATCACTATCACGGAAGCTCACGAAATCCTTGGAGAAGGGTTTACTTTCCCAGCAAGAGACGAGGTTTCTTAACCTTAAAATAAAAAAAGTAACTTCAATAGTTGAAGTTACTTTTTTTATTGACATATCATCAATTATTTTTCTGCTGTAAGTGCAGCCATTGTGATGTAGTTGTATGGTTTATTGAAGTGTGGCAAGAAGAATAGGTCTGTCAATGCTAATTTATCAATTGTAACGTGTTCTTGAATTGCAAGTGAGAACATGTGAATTCCCATGCTAATTGCTGAATCACGAGATACCATTTGAGCACCAAGGATTTCACGGCTGTCTTTATCAAAGACGATCTTGATAGCTACTTCATAGTTATCATGTTTCATAAATTCTGGTTTTTGAAGGTCGTTAAATCCAGTTTCAGTTGCGTTGTAACCAGCAGCTTTTGCTTTTTCAAGTGTCAAACCAGTTGAAACCATGTGAAGACCATAGATTGAGATACCGTTTGATCCTTGAACACCGATTCCTTCAAGCTCATGTCCGCAAGCGTTATAAGCACCTACGATACCAGTACGTACCGCGTTTGATGCAAGAGCAATGTAGCTAGTGTCTTTACGAGCATTGTCATAAACAGTCGCACAGTCACCAACAGCATATACACCTGGGATAGAAGTTTCTTGTTTCTTGTCAACAAGGAAAGCACCGTTACGGAAGAGTTCGATCTTACCATCAGCAAGTGCAGTGTTTGGACGGAAACCAACTGCAAGAACAACCATATCCACATCAAATGTTTCTTTATCAGTGATCAAGCGTTCAACTTTTCCTTCGCCCTCGATAGCTTTAACTGTTTGACCAAGTGCCAAACGGATGTTGTGGTCTTCCAAGTTTTTAGCCATCATTTGTGTGAAGTCTTTGTCATAGTATCCGTTCAATACTGTGTCAACGATATCAACAAGGACAACTTCTTTTCCAAGACGTTCAAAAGCTTCTGCAAGCTCAACACCGATGTAACCACCACCTACAACAGCGATGCGCTCAAGGTGTTTGCTCTTATCAGCAAGTTTGTTGATAACTTCTTCAGCATTTTGGTACAATTTAACGAATTGTACGTTTTCAAGAGTTGCTTTGAATTCGCGGTTCCCTTTGACAATTTCAACACCTTCGATTGGTGGCAAGATTGGAGTTGAACCAGTTGCGAAGATCAATTTTTCATATGATTCTTTGTGTTCTTTACCATCTACTTCTGCAGTTACAACCTTGTTGTCGTAGTCGATTGAAAGAACTGGTGAGTTCATGTAAACTTTAGCGCCTTTAGCTTCTAATTTTTCTTTATCAGAATAGAACAAGCCTTCAGGTCCGTCAATTTGTTCACCAATCCAAAGAGCCATTCCGCATCCAAGGAATGAGATATTTGAGTTTTGGTCAAAAACAACGATTTCATTTTCGTTTCCAAAATTATCCAACATTGTGTTGATACATGCAGTTCCAGCGTGGTTAGCACCCACAACTACGATTTTACTCATAAGATAAATCCTACCTTTATTTTTTTATTTACCTTTCAAGTATACCATTATCTGTGAACGTTTTCAAGACTTTTGACTAGTTTGATGCTATTTAAGAAAGTTTTTGAAAGATATATTAATTTGTTTTCAAAGGGTCCTCATTGATTTGGAGGTGTTTTTAATTTTTTAAGCATATTTCTTGACTTTTTGTAAAAAATGATTTGTGAAAACGCTGACTTTATGATATTCTATTTATATGGAAATAAATTATAAATTCTTAATTTCTTATTCATTCAAGATTTGTAGCTATTTCCGAGTGATTTGAAGGGAGCTGATTCTTTGCCTATTAGTTCATTATCTGAGAGATTAATGGGAACTACGATTACTATTTCCTTAGTACATGAACAAGCCGATAATCTTCTCCGTCAAGCTTTTGATTTGCTCAAGGAACTTGAATTCCGCTTCAATGCTAACAGTACTGAATCCGAATTAATGGAAATTAACTATCAGGCAGGTATTGCCCCAGTTAAAGTCCACACTGATTTATTTGAACTGATTTCATTAGGTCTAGAACACAGTCTAGCACCTAAAAGTCATCTCAATATTAGTATCGGGCCTTTGGTTCAAACCTGGCGTATTGGTTTTTCCGATGCAAAGGTTGCAAGCCCTGAAGAAATCGCTTCAGTCTTACCACTAATAGACCCTCATCTTATTAAACTTGATTCAGTCAATTCTACTGTTTTCCTAGAAAAAAAGGGAATGAAAATTGACTTAGGGTGTTTAGCAAAGGGGTACAGTGCAGATAAGGTTGCAGCTTTCTTAAAAGAAAACGGCGTCACTTCTGCTCTTATCAATCTTGGAGGAAACATCCTCACAATTGGGAACAACCAATCAAAAGATGGACGTCCGTGGCAAATCGGCATTCAAAATCCAAATAATCCACGCGGTAATCACCTGATGACCTTGTCTATTACTGGAAAATCAGTGGTTACATCTGGGATTTATGAACGGCATCTTGAAATCAATGGCAAGGATTATCACCACATTTTCGATAGTGAAACAGGCTATCCTATTGAAACGGATTTAGCTAGTTTAACCATAATATCTGACCGCTCTGTTGACGGCGAGATATGGACCACACGATTATTTGGCGAACGTAGCGCATCTATTATGTGGCAAGTCGAAAATATTGATGGTATCGAAGCCATCCTCATTGACAAAGATGGACGCTTAGCTTGTTCATCTGGTATCCAACGATAAATCATTAATAATGCAAAAAGAGAAAGGAAAGCCCATGCTTAAACTTATTGCTATTGTAGGAACTAACTCAAAACGTTCCACAAACCGCCAACTGCTTCAATATATGCAGAAACACTTTGCTGATAAAGCAGAAATCGAATTGGTAGAAATTAAAGATCTACCTGTATTTAACAAACCAGCTGACAAACAAATCCCAGCTGAAGCTACGGAAATCGCTGCTAAAATCGAAGCCGCTGATGGAGTTATTATCGGTACTCCAGAATACGACCACTCAATCCCAGCTGTTCTTATGAGCGCTCTTGCTTGGATTTCATATGGTGTATTCCCGCTTTTGAACAAACCTGTCATGATTACAGGTGCTTCATATGGTACACTCGGTTCATCACGTGCTCAATTGCAACTTCGTCAAATTCTTAATGCTCCTGAAATCAAAGCAAATGTTCTCCCAGATGAATTCTTGCTTTCTCATTCTCTTCAAGCATTTGATCAAAATGGTGACTTGGTAGATCTTGATGTCATCAAGAAATTGGATGCCATCTTTGATGACTTCCGTGTCTTTGTTAAAGTTACTGAGAAATTGCGTAACGCACAAGAGCTTCTTCGCAAAGATGCTGAAGACTTTGACTGGGAAAATTTGTAAGATAGGAGATCGAAAGAATGAAATTTGTTGGACTTGTTGGATCAAACTACGATCAATCATATAACCGCAAACTCTTGGAGTTCATCCGCCGTCAGTTTAAATTTAAATTTGAACTAGAAGTTTTGGAAATCGATGAAGTTCCAATGTTTAACCAAGACGAAAAATGGGATGACAGTTTCCAGTTGCGCCTTCTTTACAACAAAATTACTCGCGCTGATGGTGTGATTATTGCTACTCCTGAGCACAACCACACTATTTCTGCTTCACTTAAGTCTGTACTTGAGTGGCTTTCATTCGAAGTTCATCCATTTGAAAACAAACCAGTCATGATTGTGGGTGCTTCATACTATGACCAAGGAACTTCACGTGCTCAAGTTCACCTTCGTAAGATTCTTGACGCACCAGGTGTTAATGCCTACACATTGCCAGGTAATGAGTTCCTTCTTGGAAAAGCTAAAGAAGCTTTTGACGCAAATGGAAACATTATTAACGAAGGAACTGTTAAATTCCTTGAGTCTTGCTTAGATAACTTTGTCAAATACGTAGGAGTCGTTTCTAAATTGAAAAAACCAAAACCAATTGAACCAGAAGATTTGGATTGTGGAAAACCAATTGCCACAACTATTACAGAGGTCGACCCTGATGATCCAGAATGGGTTGAAAAAGTAGCAGAAATTACAGGTGCTGTTTCAGGTGATACATATGTTAAACTTGACCATGGTATCTTGACAGTTAACCAGATTGATATGTTCTTGAAAGCTATGCCTTTTGAACTAACATACGCTGACGATAACAACCAATTCCTTTACTACAACAATGCTCACCAGGATCCTGACACAATGTTTGCAAAACGTGTCCCATCTCAATCTGGTAGCCGTATGTCAACAGTTCACGGATCACTTCCACCAGCACGTATGAAAAACGTTGAGTGGGTAATCGGAACTCTTCGTAACGGAAACCAAGAATACGTACGTACAATTGTTCCTGGTTCACCTGCAGGTGTTATCAATACTCACAACTACCAAGCTATGTACTATCCTGATGGATCATATGCTGGTATCAATGAAATTGTCTTTAACTTCCAACCATGGCTTGACTGGTACTTGAAAGAAACTGGTCAACGTTTGGTAGGCGGTAGCGGACCTTTTGCTCCTGCTGCTGGAGGTCACGGAGATGCCGATGCTACTTCTGGTGCATCTGACGCTGGAGGACATGGTGATGGTGGTCACGGAGCTGCTGATGCTACTTCTGGTGCAAGTAACTAATAACTAACAAAAAGGAACCCAAAATGGTTCCTTTTTTATAATAGAAATCTCGGTTCGCACACACAAACCGAGAATTTTTTATTTATGAATTCGGATCATCAAGACTACGGCCATGTAAACCTTTTTCGCGTTGTACTTGACGAAGTTTTTCAGGAGTCACATCATTACCATCTTCATCGACGATTTTGATTCCTTCAATGTGATGACGAACTGAACGACGATAGCCTTCGATGTATTCTTCACGAAGTTTGGCTTGTTCTACTTTTTCTTCCGCAGTCAAGCCTTCTGTTTTTTTCTTTTTAGCAAGTTCATTAATACGAGCGATTTTTTCTGGTGTCATATTTGGACCTCCAATCTACTTTTCAATTACTATTTTGTATTAAGAAGGTTAAAAGCAGCCACTGTTTTTGCTTTATTGACAAGTTCAGCTAGAATAGCCAAACGATTATTCTTAACATCAATATCCTCTGCCATAACCATGGTATTGTCAAAGAATGCATCAATCACTGGACTAAGAGGAAATAGTTGTGTTAATTTATCGCTTGCTGAACCTTTCAATTCAAGGCTTTCGACAGCTTGAGCTAGTTCTTTTTCCTGTTCATTTTCAAAGAGGCTAGTATCAACTTTGACTGAGCCTTCTGCTTTTTCCGCTAGGTTAAAGGCACGAGATAATGACTCAACTGATGATTTGTAATCTTCAGTTTTCGCAGCTTCTGAAAGAGCTTCTGCTGCTTCAATCATATCAGAGACAACAAAGTTTGAACTTGCGAGAACAGCTTCTTTAATATCTTTTGCAGTAGAACCCATCATCTTATCAACACGAGCTTTGATGAAGTTAAGCACTTCTTCTTGGTTATCGTAAGTTAAACTATCAAACGATAAAGCATAAAGACTAGCAATCAACTCGTCCATTGGAATATTCCATCCAAAGTCTTCTAAGATTCGAACAATCCCTTGTGTTGCACGACGAAGGGCATAAGGGTCGTTTGAACCAGATGGAATCAAACCAACAGAGAAGAAAGATAAGAGAGTATCTAATTTATCGGCTAGTGCAAGTATTGCTCCAACTTTAGATTCAGGAAGAACTCCGTCTGCTGAGTCTGGAAGGTAGTGTTCTCGAATAGCTTGCGCCACTGTAGCATTTTCACCTGCAAGAAGCGCATACTTCTCACCCATGATCCCTTGAAGCTCATCAAATTCACCAACCATACCGGTTAAGAGGTCAAATTTATAAATGGCTGCAGCACGAGCAAGATCAATAGATTCATCAACTGATAGACCAGCTTTTTCTGCTAGCAGGATAGCAATTTGTCCTGTACGAATCATGTGTTCACGAAGTGAACCAATCTTTTCATGGAAGGTTACGTGTGAAAGTTTAGCAACTAAATCTTCAATCTTGAGTTTTTGGTCTTCACGCCAGAAGAATTCTCCATCTTCCAAGCGGGCAACCAAAACTTTCTCATTTCCTCGAATGACATTTTCCAAGTGATCAGCATTTCCGTTACGAACAGAAATGAAGTTTGGTTTTAGATTTCCTTCAAGATCACGGACAACAAAATAACGTTGATGAGTTTCCATTGAAGTTACTAAAACTTCTTCTGGAACTTCTAGGTATTTAGGATCAAAATTACCCATAAAAGCGGTTGGATATTCGACCAAGTTTAAGACTTCGTTTAAAAGTCCTTCATCAATCTGTACTTGAACGCCTTGTTCTGCTTCAATTTCCTTAATTTGTTCGCGAATCATATTTTCACGTTCAATGCTATCAGCAATGACATAGACTTTGCGTAAGTCTTCTTCGTAACTATCAGCATGACGAATTTCTACTTCATGACCAAGGAAACGATGTCCTCGACTCACTCTGCCTGAATGAATATCTAAGAAATCTAGTTCAAGAGCTTCATCATCCAAAAGCACTGTCAAAGTGTGGACTGGACGGATATATTCAAAAGTATTGTTTGCCCAACGCATGCTAACAGGGAAATTTAAGCTAGCCAAGACTTCTGGAATTCCAGTCAGAACTTCTTCCGCTGGTTTTCCAGCTTCATGCTTAGTTACATAGACGTATTCTTCACCTTTGATTTCACGGAATTCAATGTCATCTACAGTCAAGCCTTTCCCACGGACAAAACCTTGTGCTGCTTTAGAGAAATTTCCTTCTGCATCCAAAGCAATTTTCTTAGAAGGTCCTTTAAAATCTTCAGTCAAATCTGTTTGTTGGTCTGCTAACCCAAGTACACGAACAGCTAAACGACGTGGAGTTGAAAATGTTTGAATTCCTTCATATGAAAGGCGGTTGTCATCCAAGAAGGCTGCCATTTTTTCGCCGAGTTGTTTTTCACTTGGTGTGACAACGTAGGCTGGTAACTCTTCGAGTCCTAGTTCTACTAATAAGTTTTTTGTCATGTTTTTTCCTTTACACAATCAATTAATTTTCTTCAACAAGACCTTTAGTAGTGGGGGACGCAAGCAAACCTTCGGTTTCATTGCTAACTGCCAAGCCTTAAGTCTCGTCAGTTCCCCAATCGGATAAGAAACTTCTTATCCGACTTTCACTACAGCGGTCTTGTTTTATTTAGCGACCTACGGTCGACTTTCAGTCATTTATTCCCGTAATTCTGTCTATTCTTCCTCTTCTGCGAGGAGTTTGGCACGGGTTGCTTCGTCGAGAAGTGGGTATCCGAGTTTCTTACGTTCTGCAACGAAAGTTTTGGCTACTACACGGGCCAAGTTACGGATGCGGGCAATGTAACCAGCACGTTCTGTAACGGATACCGCTCCACGAGCATCAAGCAAATTGAAGGTATGTGAACATTTCAAAACATAGTCATAGGCTGGGTGTACAAGACCCAATTCCAAAGCACGTCCAGCTTCTTTTTCAAATTTTTCGAAGTTTTCAAGAAGCATATCTTGGTCAGAAACTTCAAAGCTGTATTTTGAATGCTCATATTCTGGCTGAAGGAAGATTTCTCCGTATTTAACTCCTGGAGCCCATTCGATATCATAAACTGAGTCTACTTCCTGGATATAGGAAGCTAAGCGTTCCAATCCGTAGGTAACCTCAGCAGTAACAGGACCAGTTGCTAAACCACCGACTTGTTGGAAGTAAGTGAACTGAGTGATTTCCATCCCATCAAGCCACACTTCCCATCCAAGACCAGCTGAACCAGTTGATGGGTTTTCCCAGTTGTCTTCAACGAAACGAATATCGTGTTCCAATGGGTTGATGCCCAATTTTTCCAAAGACTCAAGGTAGAGTTCTTGGATATTTGATGGAGATGGTTTCATAACTACTTGGAATTGGTGGTGTTGGTAGAGACGATTTGGGTTTTCTCCGTAACGACCGTCAGCAGGACGACGAGATGGTTCTACATAAGCCGCATTCCATGGCTCAGGACCAATGGCACGAAGGAAAGTATAAGGACTCATGGTTCCCGCACCTTTTTCGTTATCATAAGCCTGCATAAGCATACAACCCTGATCATTCCAGTATTGTTGCAAAGTAAGGATAATTTCCTGGAAAGTCAATTTTTTAGACATTATTTACTCCTTTAATTTATATTATCTTTTTAGGTTTATTTATCAAGCAACCAAGAAAAAGCTGGGTCCTGAAAAATATGACGTTTAGGAACAGTTTGTAAATTCTGATCGCATTCATCTATTGTACCTAATTTCAAAGCACAGACTTCTGGTATATTTTCTTGAACAGTGAAAATTTGACTATGACAGTTCTGGCAGTAATAACGCTGTTTTCCTGGAGAAGAACTATACGTAACAAGCTTTTCTTTTCCATGCAATACTAGATTTTTACTGCTAACTTTGGCATTAACTGTATAGGCAGACGCAGTTGCTTTCCGACAGAATGAACAGTGGCAAAAAACTAATTCAGATAATTCCTCATCTAGAGTGTAAGTCACTGCTTTACATAAACAAGATCCTTTAAGCATTGTACTCCTTTCTACTTAGGCATTAGACGAATTCAAAAAGAACCGAATTTCAACACCCAAGCCTTGCGACTAGGGGCGTCAGAAACGCGGTTCCACCCTAATTTATTACTTCATTGTTTTTGAAAATACTACAGAAAGCGCCACACTTATCTCTTAACCACCTGACTCTCACTATCTCAGGCTCGCTTAGAATCTACCGATAAGATATTCTTTCTTGCGTCTATTATAACAAAATGCAATTAAAAAGTAAAATTTTTTTATAAGGAATCTCTAATAATTCATCTAAAATAGAAATACTAATCTAACGTCATTCCCTTTTTTGCCCCTTCTAGAACAAAAAGAAAAACCGCTACTCCTAAGAATAGCGGTTTAATCATGTTTTTAAGCTACAAATGTAGTCGCTCTATTATTTAAGAGTAACTGAAGCTCCAGCTTCTTCCAATTTAGCTTTGATTTCTTCAGCTTCTGCAGTTGGAACGCCTTCTTTGATGACACCTGGTGCACCATCAACAAGTTCTTTAGCTTCTTTAAGTCCAAGACCAGTGATTTCACGTACAACTTTGATAACGCCAACTTTTTTGTCACCAGCAGCTGTCAATTCAACGTCAAATGAGTCTTTAGCTGCACCAGCGTCAGCAGCACCAGCTGCAGCAACAGCTACAGGAGCAGCTGCAGTTACACCAAATTCTTCTTCGATAGCTTTTACAAGGTCGTTCAATTCAAGGATTGAAGCTTCTTTAATTTCAGCAATAATGTTTTCAATGTTCAATGCCATTGTTATTTCCTCCAAAATAAGTTTAAATTTTAATTTTTATAATTTTTTGTAGCTAGGCTACGATGCGTAGCTTATGATTAAGCTGCGACTTCTTTGTTGTCTGCAACCGCTTTGACTGCAAGAGCAACGTTGCGCACTGGCGCTTGAAGTACAGAAAGGAGCATAGAAAGAAGTCCTTCGCGGTTTGGAAGAGTTGCAAGAGCAATAATCTCTTCTTTAGATGCGACAGCGCCTTCGATTGCACCACCTTTGATTTCAAGTGCTTCAGCGTTTTTAGCAAAGTCGTTCAAGATTTTCGCTGGTGCGATAACATCTTCGTTAGAAAATGCTACTGCAGATGGTCCAACAAAAACAGATGCAAGATCTTCAAGACCAGCTTTTTCAGCTGCACGACGTAAGATTGAGTTTTTAATAACTTTATACTCAACTTCGCTTCCACGAAGCTCACGACGAAGAACTGTATCTTGTTCAACTGTCAAACCACGAGCGTCTACAACGACGATTGATGCAGCAGCTTTCATTTTCTCAGCTACTACGTCAACTAGTTCCGCTTTCTTAGCAATAATTGCTTCACTCATTAGTGTGTTCACCTCCGTAATTATTTTGCTTGGGGAATTTTTCCAAAAGAAAAACGCGCCCAAACCTAGACACGAAAGTACAATACGCTTCTTTTTACATGATACGTTTTGTCCTCGGTAGGATATTTATGAGTCTAGCTCCCCTACTGTCTTAGGCAGTTTTTTCAAACCGTTTATAAGTATATCACACTTGTTACTTCAAAGCAAGTCTTTTTGTAAAAAAAATGATTATTTTTTATCCTGCTTCTACTAATGTCTATGAGAGAAAATACTTAGATTTTATCATTGAATGGAAAAGATTGGTACCAAGGTAGTATAGATTAAGAGCGCATGAAATGCTAACATTAGGACATGAAATAAAAATGGTGTGGGTTGCGTGATTTGAATATCTTGGCCAGATTTTTGACTGTCTAAAAAAAGTGATAATGACAAGAATAGTAAGATGATTCCATAAATGATGCTAATATGAAAAAGAATCTCACCTATAACAGCAAAATAGAGAAACCCGAAAATAGGAATCGAGAAAATGAATAGTCCTAAAGCTCCAAAGGCAATTCGAATTAAAGAAATTATCAAGAAGATATAAGCTGTAAATGTTGTATATTTCGATACTTTTAATCCTGTTTTTTTCTGCTTAGATATATAATGAATGACAAAAATCGGATATACAATATCTATCATCTTACCTCTCCGCTTTCTAAGATAGTTTACTATAGTTTATCTATTTTTTTCTCAAAAATCAATTTCCCTCTTGACTTGAAAAATAATTTAGTGTACTATACAACTGTATATACACATAAAAAGGAGTTATTATGAATACACAAAAGAAAACCCAATTCATGACTTTAACCGCATTGCTGACAGCTATCGCTATTTTGATTCCTATAGTGATGCCATTTAAAATCGTTATTCCTCCCGCTTCCTACACTCTTGGAAGCCACGTGGCCATCTTCATTGCTATGTTTCTCTCTCCATGGATGGCTATTTTTGTCATTGTTGCTTCTAGTATTGGATTCTTACTAGCCGGTTATCCGATTGTTATCGTACTTCGAGCTTTCTCTCATATCTTCTTTGGAACCCTGGGAGCTTTCTACCTTCAAAAACATCCTCAAACCTTGGACAACAAGAAATCTTCCTTGATTTTTAACTTTGTACTTGGTTTAGTACATGCTATCGCGGAAGTCTTTGCTTGTATCATCTTTTATGCAAGTACAGGAACTGACCTAAAAAACATGTTCTATGTTCTCTTTGTATTAGTTGGTTTTGGAACTATTGTTCATAGTATGATAGACTATTACTTAGCATTAGCTGTTTATAAAGCACTAAAAAAACGCCATTAAGAAAGTAAATCATGACTAAAGACCGAAAAGAAGCGCTTATTCAACTCTTAAAAGAAGCTCAAAAGCCAATGAATGGCCAAAGTTTAGCAGAACATTTTCACGTAACTCGGCAGGTTATTGTTCAGGATATAGCTGTGCTTCGCGCAGATGGAGCTCCTATTCTATCTACTAATCGTGGCTATATCTATAAGGAAAACAAAGCCAATCCTTTTGTTCACAGACTCTTTAAGGTCAAACATAAAGAGGAAGATATGGAGCAGGAACTACTTGCTATCGTTGATAACGGAGGTCGGGTGCAAAATATTCTCATTGATCATCCTGTCTACGGTGAAATCGAAACCCTTCTCAAGTTGAGTTGTAGACGCGATGTCGAGCACTTTTTAAACCAGGTCAAGACGTGTGATTTCCGTCCTTTATCTGAATTGACAGATGGGATCCACTATCACTTAATTGAAGCCGAAAATAAACAAGACCTCCTCTATATTGAGAAGGCCTTGGACAAGTTAGGATATTTGGTAAAAGACTAAAATATTTCCTTTTCCCATCCGTCTTCGGTACGATGACGGTAGAAAAATTCTGACTTATCTGGAGCTTCCATCATCTCCATCAAAGGTAACATATCATAGGCCAGATCCAAATTTGGAATCTGGTCTTTTTGTAC
This sequence comes from Streptococcus infantis, assembly GCF_047463315.1. GTDB lineage: Bacteria > Bacillota > Bacilli > Lactobacillales > Streptococcaceae > Streptococcus > Streptococcus infantis_AB. Next base: position 190,232 of record NZ_JASHEB010000001.1, read on the forward strand.
CCAGGACACTTCTCCTTCTTCAGAAGATTGGAGAGTGCCCGTAAATTCAGTCGCCTTGTAACAAAAGACAATGTAGCGCTCACCTGTATCTAGCGGCCAATTTTTTATGCCGACAAGTTGAGGATTTTGAATTGTCAGACCTGTTTCCTCGTATATCTCACGAATAACAGATTCAGCAAAAGCCTCTCCGTCTTCGACATGTCCTCCTGGAAAGGCATAGCCAGACCAGTGGTTGGTTTCAGGTGATCGATACTGCATAACCACGCGCTGATTTTCAAGGTCTTCAACCAGGCAAATATTAGTTAAAATGGTTAATTGTGCTCTAGACATAGGACTCACTTTCTAATGTTTAATTTTTTTCTACATACTTAACTTTAGATTTCATAATCAAAGGATTAATCCAGTCATGATATTCATGAATTTCATGGAGTAAGAATCCTCTGTTGATTCTGATTTCATTTTTTTCCTTAATCACATAGTAGTCTAAATTGATAGGCATAGATGAATCTGGAACCGTGGAGAAAAATAAAAATATCATAAACCAGATTATGAGAGCAACGAATCCACTGAGAGCTTGAAAAATCAGATGATGCCATTGAAAGATTCTAGATTTATAAAAGATAGTCCACGGATGGATAAATAAGGTCAAGCAAAGACCAAAGAACCAGAGATTCCACAAGACTGGTGTAAAGGCTAAACCAAAGAGGCCTAAGATAAAATGAATCAGTACAAATACCAGGCACAAAAGATAAATAAACCTAAATACAGTTAGATGTTTCATCATGATTGACTCCTTTTCTTTACAATATATTTCATTACTAGAGTTATAATAAATGCCAAACTGAAAAAGATCAGATAGGTTGCTATAGGAAACCAAATATAGCGGCGATCTAGGGATAAGAGAGATGGCAAAATTCCTTTACTATTTTTCCCACCAATCCCAATAAAGAGATGAACTATTAAACCGATACTATTAAGATAAATAAATAAATCTACAAATCTATTTATTGTCATCCTTGCCCCAGATAAGTCTAGGAACCAATAGTCAAATAACTGATATACCAGACAAAAAAGATTTATATATAGTGGAAAACTATAATTGATATCTCTGTATGGCGAAGGAATAGGAAGACTTTCAAAAATTAGATTCAAACTTAGTCCTATTGCTAGGATAAGACCGAGGATCAAGAAGAATCCTAAAAATTTATGAGAATCTAGCCAGAGCTGAAAACTTTCTCTCCTTGATAAATTCTTTTTTGTATTTGAATATCTTTTATTCTTTTTCATTTGAGTGGATTTTCCTTATTTTCTTATTTTCTTTTTTTCCTTTTTTCTTTTCAATATGCTTGGAAATTAAAATAATCAAAGCAGGCACTAAGAAGAAGGTTATATAAGTAACGATTGGAAACCAGATGTAACGGTGATCTAAGGTTAGCAAGGGAGGAATAGACTTTCTATTTCGACCCATTATTCCGAAAAATGAGTGAAACAACAAACCTACTCCATTTAGGTACAAGAATGGATTTGTAAAATCTTGGAGTCTAGTCATTCCATCGAAATTATCTCTAAAAATACCCTGATAAAGTATATTCACTAAGAATACTAGATTCATAAAAAGTGGAAAGACATAATTAAAGTTTTGATAGGGTTTTGGAAGAAGAGTTGTCCCAAGCAACAAATAGATTATCCCAAAAGCTGATAAGAAAAATATACTACTATCTAATAGAAAAGCTATTTTTGAATGCTGTAACAACCACAATTTTACTTTATCCAGCCAGCTTATTTTTTGATTCGGCTTATAGTGTTTTTTTGATTTTTTTCTCTTTTTTACTATCTTGTTTCATGATAGTTTTTTAACTTCTGCTGCGACCTTTTTGAGATGCTTTTCCCGCATACTAGCGGTATTCACATCCCGTCCAACTTCACCTAGTACGCACACGCGCTTAGTTTTAATTCCACAGTGATTCAAGACCGCATTTTTCAAAACAGAGATACCATAGCTATCTGGAATGTTGATAGGACCCGAAAAGATTTTGTACCACCAAGTGGGTGCCATGGAGGTTGCGTAAATACTGGCTGTTTTCCCTTTTAACAACTTTTTAAACTGCTTGCCTCTGAGGTAATTCCAAATAAAACTTCCCTGGTCATTGGCTGAGTATGCAATCCCTGGAGTAAAGACCCGGTCAATCCAGCCCTTCATAAGGCTCGGCATACTACTCCACCAGATGGGATAAACAAAGATGAAATGATCTGCCCATTGGATTAATTCTTGAGAACGAAGGATAAAAGAATCTTCCTCCATCCGTTTTCGATAGCCATAACGTAAAACCGGATCAAAGTCCTCTTCATTAAGGTTGATGACTTCAAGTTCATGGCGACCTGAGTCAATATTTTCTACAATGGTTTGAAAAATAGCCTGACAGTAACTTTCCGTATCAGGATGCCCATTGATGACTAAAATTTTCATTCGTATTCTCCTTCAAGTCTTTTTTTCGTCAATTTCTTTCATTCTTTATACTTGATTAATTGATAATGGCTCAAAGATTGATAGATACGTCTTTTAGGAATTTATATTTGAAGAACACATCATCCGCAATTCCTTAACAGGTTTTCCAAGTTCAAGTACTTTTTCTTGGCCATCAAAAGTAAAACCCATTTTTTGATAGAAAGCAATGGCTCGCTTATTATCTTTCAATACCCATAAATAAATTTCAGAGAAATGATTGAGAGCAACAAATGCAGCATGTATTAACTGTTCACTCACACCTTTTCCATAGTAATCTTTTAAAACATATAAGGCAATGATTTCACCAGCTTGAATGGCCTCATCACGAAAATTTCCATAGCTGATAAATCCAACGACCTGCTTTCCATCCATCGCAATCAAGGTATTTTCTGGATATTTTTGACTAAAGAATCGACATCTTTCTAATGTCATCGTCTCCTGAAATTCCGCGGGTAAAAGATCGTCATAAGCCTCTCTCCACGTTTGCCAGTGAACGAGAGATTTCCCTTCTATCTCTTCAGGAGTTTCCATTGTTTTAATGATAATCTTCATTCGCTTTATCCTATCTAATCCAACGCCTTGACTTCCAACATCATATCGCGGATTTGCGCTGCTAACTCAAAGTCAAGCACTTCGACGGCTTCTTGCATTTGTTTTTCTAGTTTCTTGACTAGTTCTTTGCGCTCCAATTTGTTGAGGCTATTGATATCAACTTCCTTGTCCTCTTCTTTAGCCACAGTTTTTGTGACAGAGATAAGGTCACGGATTTCCTTCTTAATAGTTTGTGGGACAATGCCGTGTTCTTCATTATAGGCCATCTGAATTTTACGACGACGGGCTGTTTCATCGATAGCTTTTTGCATAGATTGAGTCATAGTATCAGCATACATAATGACATGACCTTCACTATTACGGGCTGCACGACCAATGGTTTGGATCAGACCACGTTCATTTCGGAGGAAGCCTTCCTTATCCGCATCGAGAATAGCAACTAAACTTACTTCAGGTACGTCAATCCCTTCACGAAGGAGGTTAATCCCGACTAAGACATCAAAGACACCTAATCGTAAATCTCGGATAATCTCTGTCCGCTCTAAAGTCTTGATATCTGAGTGCATATACTTGACCTTGATGCCCATTTCCTTGAAGTAATCGGTCAAGTCTTCTGCCATTTTCTTGGTCAAAGTTGTAATAAAGGTACGCTCGTTCTTTTCAACACGGGCATTGAGTTCACCCAAAAGATCATCAATTTGTCCCATAGTTGGGCGCACTTCCACTTCTGGATCCAAAAGACCTGTTGGACGGATGATTTGCTCAATCACGGTGTCCGTTTGTTCCATCTCATAATCTCCAGGTGTCGCTGATACATAGACAATCTGGTGAACATGACTTTCAAACTCTTCCCGACGAAGAGGACGGTTGTCTAGGGCAGAAGGTAAACGGAAACCATAATTCACCAACATTTCCTTACGAGAACGGTCTCCATTATACATCCCCTTGATTTGTCCCATGGTCATGTGGCTCTCATCTATCATAATCAAAAAATCATCAGGGAAGAAATCAAGAAGCGTATACGGAGGCTCTCCTTCGCTTCGTCCATCCATGTGACGGGAGTAGTTTTCGACACCATTTGTATAACCCATTTCACGGAGCATCTCAATATCATACTCAGTACGCTGTTTCAAACGCTGGGCTTCAAGGAGCTTACCTTCCTTCTCAAAGAGAGCTAACTGCTCCTCCAACTCAGCCTGGATCTTAGCAATCGCTACTTCCATGTGGTCATCATTGGTCACAAAGTGAGTGGCTGGGAAAATGGCTAAATGGTCCACTTCACCAAGAACTTGCCCTGTCAAAGCTTCGACTTCACGGATACGATCAATCTCATCTCCAAAGAACTCAACACGAAAGGCATGCTCATCACGAGAGGCTGGGAAAATCTCCACCACATCTCCACGTACGCGAAATCTTCCACGCTGGAAATCAATGTCATTACGCTCAAACTGGATATCCACCAAGTCGTTCAGCAGTTTATCGCGAGAAATCTCAAGACCCGGACGCAAACTTACCACACTATCAGCATATTCCTTTGGAGAACCCAAACCATAGATACAAGAAACTGATGCCACAATGATAACATCATTACGCTCCAAGAGTGCTGATGTTGCTGAGTGACGAAGTTTATCAATCTCATCATTAACAGAGCTGTCCTTCTCAATGTAGGTATCGCTAGACGGAACATAGGCTTCTGGTTGGTAATAATCATAGTAAGATACGAAGTACTCAACAGCATTTTCAGGGAAAAATTCCTTGAACTCCCCATAGAGCTGGCCTGCTAGTGTCTTATTGTGGGCAATGACCAAGGTTGGCTTATTAACTTGCGCAATCACTTGACTCATGGTATAGGTTTTCCCTGTACCAGTCGCCCCCATTAAGATTTGGGCCTTTTCTCCACCCTCGATATTATCCACCAACTGCTCAATGGCCTGTGGTTGATCCCCTGACGGTTGGTATTTGGATACAAGTTTAAATTTGTTGTCTGTAATTCTATTTATCATAATAGCCTCATACACATTTTCTATCCTTCTATTTTACCATAAAAAGGGAAGAGTTTCTGTTTCTCAACAGAGCACTTCACTTTTTTTATGTTATATCTTATGACATGAAAATATAAAATATTTGCCGGATTCAATTTTTTTTGCTATAATTTGAAAATACCCTGAAAGGAGACATCACATGAAGAAAAAAATTCTAGCTTGTTTGCTTATTATATTTCCTATTTTTTCATTAGGACTAGTAAAAGCTGATACCGAGAAAAACAAGTATGTTATCGCCAGTGACTCATCTTTTGCGCCATTTGTTTTCCAGGATTCAAGCAATCAATACACTGGTATCGATATGGATCTAATCAAGGCAATCGCTGAAGACCAAGGTTTTGAAATCGAGATTACCAATCCAGGTTTTGATGCTGCTATCAATGCGGTTCAATCTGGACAAGCAGACGGTATCATTGCAGGTATGTCAGTTACGGATGCTCGTAAAGAAACTTTTGATTTCTCTGATTCTTACTATACAGCAAACACCATTCTCGGTGTGAAAGAATCAAGTACCATTTCTTCTTATGAGGATTTGAACGGTAAGACTGTAGGTGTGAAAAATGGTACTGCTTCACAAACCTTCCTAACAGATAATCAAAGCAAGTACGGTTACAAGATCAAAACTTTTTCTGATGCTGCATCTATGTATGATAGCTTAAACACTGGTTCAATTGATGCCGTTATGGACGACGAACCTGTTATTAAATATTCTATCAGACAAGGACAAAAGTTAAAAACACCAATCGCAGGTACACCAATTGGTGAAACTGCTTTTGCAGTAAAAAAAGGAAGCAATCCAGAATTGCTAGAGAAGTTTAACAAGGGTCTTGCAAACCTTAAGGCAAATGGAGAATTCCAAAAGATTCTTGATAAGTATTTAGCTAGCGATTCTACTACTACAAGTTCAACCGCTGATGAAACAACTATCTGGGGCTTGTTGAAAAACAACTACAAACAACTTCTCAGCGGACTTGGAATTACCCTCTCATTAGCACTTATTTCATTTGTAATTGCGATTTTCATCGGTATAATCTTTGGTATGTTTAGTGTCAGCCCTTATAAATCACTCCGTTTGATTTCAGAGATTTTCGTTGACGTTATCCGTGGTATTCCATTGATGATTCTCGCAGCCTTCATTTTCTGGGGAGTTCCTAACTTTATCGAATCCCTCACAGGTCAACAAAGTCCAATCAACGACTTTGTCGCTGGTACAATTGCCCTCTCCCTAAACTCAGCAGCTTACATCGCTGAAATCGTTCGTGGTGGTATTAAGGCCGTTCCTGTTGGACAAATGGAAGCTAGTCGAAGTCTTGGTATTTCATATGGAAAAACCATGCGTAAGATTGTCTTGCCTCAAGCAACCAAGCTCATGCTTCCAAACTTCGTCAACCAATTTGTTATCGCATTGAAAGATACAACGATCGTATCTGCAATCGGTTTGGTAGAACTCTTCCAAACTGGTAAGATTATCATTGCTCGTAACTACCAAAGTTTCAAAATGTATGCAATTCTCGCAGTCTTCTACCTTGTGATTATCACTCTTCTAACTAGATTAGCGAAACGCTTAGAAAAGAGGATTCAATAATGGCAAAATTAAAAATTGATGTCGATAATTTACATAAACAATATGGGAAAAACAAGGTTCTAAAAGGAATCTCTGTAAAATTCTACGAAGGTGATGTTGTTTGTATCATCGGTCCTTCTGGTTCAGGTAAGTCAACTTTCTTGCGTAGCTTGAATCTCCTTGAGGAAGGTACAAAAGGTCATATTACTGTTAATGGTTATGATTTGACGGATAAAGCAACCAACGTGGACCATGTTCGTGAAAATGTAGGAATGGTGTTCCAGCACTTCAATCTCTTTCCACATATGACTGTCTTGGAAAATATCACTTTTGCTCCTGTAGAACACAAGTTAATGACTAAGGCTGAAGCTGAAAAATTGGGTATGGAACTCCTCGAAAAAGTTGGGCTTGCTGACAAGGCCAATGCCAATCCTGAAAGTCTATCCGGTGGTCAAAAACAACGTGTGGCTATCGCTCGCGGTTTGGCTATGAATCCAGATATCATGCTCTTTGACGAACCAACTTCTGCCCTTGACCCTGAGATGGTCGGCGACGTTCTGAATGTTATGAAGGAATTGGCTGAACAAGGCATGACTATGATCATCGTAACCCACGAAATGGGATTTGCCCGTAAGGTTGCCAATCGAGTTATCTTTACTGCCGACGGTGAATTCCTAGAAGATGGTACACCTGATCAAATCTTTGACAACCCACAACACCCTCGTCTTAAAGAATTTTTGGACAAGGTCCTCAACGCTTAAAAAAACTACAAGGTTTGCCTTGCAGTTTTTTTCTTACTTGTATTGGATTTTTGGATTTTTTAGAAAATTATGATAAAATAAAGGGTATGAAAATGGGAATTCCTCATGCCTAGGATATCTAGGAAAGTAAATAGAAATTAGGTAGCTGGATGTCATCTAAAGTTATTGTTACAATTTTTGGTGCTAGTGGAGATTTGGCTAAACGCAAGCTCTACCCTTCACTTTTTAGACTTTATAAATCAGGTAATCTTTCTGATCATTTTGCTGTTATTGGAACTGCTCGTAGACCTTGGAGTAAGGAATATTTCGAATCTGTTGTTGTCGAATCTATTTTAGATTTGGCAGATAGCGCAGAAGAGGCTCAAGCTTTTGCTAGTCATTTTTACTATCAAAGTCACGATGTTAATGACACTGAGCACTATATCGAATTACGTAAGCTTCAGGCTGAGTTAAACGAAAAATATCAAACTGAACACAACAAGCTCTTCTTCCTCTCAATGGCACCACAATTCTTCGGTACCATCGCCAAACACCTCAAGTCTGAGCAAATCGTTGACGGTAAGGGCTTTGAACGTTTGATAGTTGAGAAACCTTTCGGTACAGATTATGAAACTGCAAGCAAACTAAACGAAGAGCTTCTAGCTACTTTTAACGAAGAGCAAATCTATCGTATCGACCACTATCTTGGTAAGGAAATGATTCAAAGCATATTTGCCATTCGTTTTGCCAATATGATCTTTGAAAATGTTTGGAATCGTGAGCACATCGATAATGTGCAAATTACCTTTGCAGAACGTCTAGGTGTTGAAGAGCGTGGTGGCTACTATGATGAGTCTGGCGCCCTTCGTGATATGGTTCAAAACCACACACTTCAGCTTCTATCACTCTTGGCTATGGACAAGCCTGCTAGCTTTACAAAGGATGACATTCGCGCAGAGAAAATCAAGGTCTTCAAGAACCTTTACCACCCTACAGATGAGGAACTTAAAGAACACTTCATCCGTGGTCAATATCGTTCTGGTAAAGTTGATGGTATGAAGTATATTTCATACCGTAGCGAACCAAATGTCAACCCAGAATCAATGACAGAAACCTTCGCTTCAGGTGCCTTCTTTGTAGATACCGATCGCTTCCGTGATGTACCTTTCTTCTTCCGTACAGGTAAACGCCTAACTGAAAAAGGAACACACGTAAACATCGTCTTCAAACAAATGGATTCAATCTTTGGAGAACCACTAGCACCGAATGTGCTTACCATCTACATCCAACCGACGGAAGGATTCTCTCTTAGCCTTAACGGTAAGAAGGTGGGCGAAGAGTTTAGTCTTGCGCCAAACTCGCTTGACTATCGAACAGATGCGACTGCAACAGGTGCTTCACCAGACCCATATGAAAAACTAATCTATGATGTTTTGAACAATAACTCAACTAACTTTAGCCACTGGGATGAAGTGAGTGCATCATGGAAATTGATTGACCGTATTGAAAAGCTTTGGGCTGAAAACGGTGCTCCACTTCATGACTACAAGGCTGGTAGCATGGGACCTCAGGCTAGTTTTGATCTCCTTGAAAAATACGGTGCCAAATGGACATGGCAACCTGATATCGCCTATCGTAACGATGGTCGTTTAGAATAATCAAAAACAATCCTGCAAGAATTCTTGCAGGATTTTCTTTTTTATAGTAGACCTTCTAAAAGACCCTTCATAAAGTTTTCAGAGTTAAACTCACCGATATCATCGATTTTTTCACCAAAACCAATTAGCTTAACAGGGATATTGAGTTCCTCACGGATAGCAAGAACAACCCCACCTCGAGCCGTTCCATCAATCTTGGTTAAGACAATCCCTGTAACAGGAGTAATTTTTGAGAATTCTTTAGCTTGTACAAGAGCGTTTTGCCCAGTTGACGCATCAAGAGCTAGGAAGGTTTCATGAGGTGCTTCTGGCACCACGCGTTTGATGATACGACCAATCTTTTCCAATTCTGCCATTAAGTTTTCTTTGTTTTGCAGACGGCCTGCTGTATCAATCATGAGAATATCAATGCCTTCTGCTACTGCTCGTTCCATCCCATCAAATACAACACTGGCTGGATCTGCCTTCTCAGGGCCAGTAATGACAGGAACATCTACACGACGCCCCCATTCTGCTAACTGAGCAACCGCACCCGCACGGAAGGTATCAGCAGCAACAAGCATAACCTTTTTACCAGCTTGTTTGTATCGATTAGCTAATTTACCGATTGATGTTGTCTTTCCGACACCATTAACACCTACAAAGAGCATGACAGTCAAACCATCTTGAAAATTAATGCTTTCGTTGTAGTTGCCATCCTTCTCATACAACTCCACCAATTTTTCGATGATAACACGACGAAGGGCTTCAGGTTTCTTAGCATTTTCTAGCTTGGCTTCATAACGCAATTCTTCCGTAAGATTCGAAGCCACCTGCACACCAACGTCACTCATGATAAGTAGCTCTTCTAGTTCCTCAAAGAAATCTTCATCTACAGAGCGGAAATTTGCAAAGAAAGCATTCAAACGGGCACCGAATCCAGTACGCGTTTTCTTAAGACTACGGTCATATTTTTCTTGTTCAGTTTCTTGGACTTGAGGAGTTTCTTCGATTGCTAGATCTTCTTCCACTTCTTCAGAAGTGTCTGCTCCCGTTTCGTCTGATTGAGGCTGAACAATTTCTTCGTCGTCACTATCATTTGAAGGAATCTCTTCAACATGAGTCGATTCCTCTTGAGGACTATCAGCCTCTTGGACTTGACTTAACTCTTCTTGAGAAACCTTCACTCCGTCAACTGATTCGACAATAGTTTCTTCGTCAACATCTGCTTCAGATAAGTCTTCATCATTTTCTTCGGCTACGATAGTCCCATCTTGCTCTTTTACTTCGATATTTTCAGATTCTAACGTCTCAGTTTGCTGGCTATCATCCGATAAATCAATGTTTTCTAGAGCTTCTTTGACAACTTCTTCAATTTTAGGTTCTTCTATTTTTCCAAATAAACGGTCAAATAATCCCATTCTTTAGTTCTCCTTCAATACATATTTTTCAATTGCCCAGGCGACAGCTTCTTCGTCATTAGTCATTGGTGTTACCACATTTGCCACAGCCTTAACTGCTGGCACAGCATTTTGCATAGCGACACCGAGACCGGCCCACTCAATCATCGAAAGGTCATTAGCCTCATCTCCGCAAGCCATGACTTGACTTCGGTCAATTCCCAGGTGTTCAATTAGTTTAGATAATCCTGTCGCCTTATGAACATTCTTTGGTGACCATTCTAGCAAGAGTTCACGTGATTTAAAAATTTCATATTTGTCGTATAATTCTGGTGAAATCTTTTGAATAGCCGCATCCAAAGGTTCCTGAGGAAAGGCAGTCACACATTTATTGTATGTTACCTGACTAGACAAATCTTCAAAAGCAGTTGGAATAAAAGTTAGAGCCGGGTTAAACTGAGCATATAAACTTTCTTGGTCAGACTGAATTTGGTAAACTATTCCTTCTGAAATTGCATCTAAGGGGATTTCTAATTTTTCAGTTTCTTCATAAATACGTGTCACATCATCAATTGAAAAGACTGTCTTATCAAGAATCTCACCTGTATTTTTCTGAACCAATCCACCGTTGAATGTGATAGTATATTCGTCATCGTGACCATCTGTTCCAAGCTCTTTAAGAAAGAAATCCATAGCCTTGAGAGGACGTCCAGTTGTTAGGACTACCTTGACCCCTTGTTCACGCGCAGCCTTTAAAGTTGCCTTGGTACGATCAGTCAATTTCTTGTCTGTCGTCAGCAAGGTTCCATCCAAGTCTAGGGCAATTAATTTAATATCTGCCATTATAACCCCTCCATATAAGCGATAACTGATTGGTCCTTATGGTGACCGATAACTGTTTCGGCAAGTTCCAAAATCTCTGGGCGAGCATTTTCAGGCGCGACTGGGTGCCCTACAACCTGCATCATGTGAAGGTCATTGAGATTGTCACCAAAGGCCATCACTTGGTCCATATCCAGATTTAACTTCTTAGCTAATTCGACAATCGCAACTCCCTTGTCCACATAATCAAGGACAATGTCGATAGATTCAAACCCTGTCGTCATTGCCTTAACACCAGGAACATGTTCATTGACCCAAGCTTCGCCAGCTTCTACTGTCTCTTCTGTAAAGTTAGTTGTGAATTTGAAAATTTCATCGGTGATATCTTCAAGTTTGGCTACTTTTTGAATATTCTCATTGTAATGATGACTAAACATGAGATAGGTTTCATCTACAGTATCTAAAACATAACAAGCTTTCTTACCAGTCAAGAGCATCTTCTTCTCATCGAAATAAGGTGAAGTCTTTAGCTTTTCAAATGTTGATAAGTAAAAATCTCTAGGCATGGTCGCTTCATAGAGGTCTTGTCCATGAAAACGAACCAGACTCCCATTTTCAGCAATGAAAATAATCTCATCTTTGACATCCGCAAAATGTTTTTCAAGCGACAAAAGACCGCGGCCAGAAGCTACAGCAAAGTAAATCCCTTTTTCTTTATAAGAATGGAGAAGCTTTTTTAAGCGCTCCATATCAAATTGGCCAGCTTCATCCAAAAAAGTCCCGTCCATATCAGTTGCGACTAGTTTAATCATAAATCTTTCTCTTCTCCAGTTATAAATCTATCTTCTATTATACCATAGAAAAAGTAAAAAAGACGTGCAGGATTGACACGTCCTTGTATTCTATAAATCTATCTATAGAGCCAGTCGTTATTAAAAATATAAGCCCCTCTCCACACTTTCCTGAATCAAATCTTCCGTTAGTTTCCATAATTCTTCTGATTCACTTTTTATAAACTTTTTCTTTTCTAATACCATGTCTGCACTGATATTATCAGGGTTATAATTTAATTGTGACACCTCTAAGTGATTTATCAGTGGTACCAATGCATCGATTACTCTTGCATATCTTGCTTCAGCACTCTGTCCTTTTTCAAATTCCAACCACAAATTTTTCATATTCAAATATTTCTCTTCTGGAAGGAGGCTCATTGTTTTTTCTATAGATTCTAACTCTCTATCATGAGAATGAATCTTTTTTTCATCATCAAAAACCCAAGTATCTCCGGCATAAATCTCACCTAAATCATGAATCAATAACATAGAAATAACTTTTTCTATTTTTAACTTTTCAGGATAATAATCTTGAAGAACTATAGCAGCTATAGCACCTTGCCAAGAATGCTCGGCACTATTTTCAAATCTTCCGTCAAGGGTTCTATTAAATCTGGTTACTGACTTTAACTTCTCTATTTCTTTAATAAAATCGACTGAATTCTTTAAATTACTCATTGTAGCTCCTATCTTATTTAAAATTTTAGATATAATACCAAAAAATATTAATTTCATCAAATATTTCCCGTATTTGCAAAAATAAAACAGCGCCTAATCCATACGAGATTAGACGCTTGATTAAACTTGTAATTTATAAAATATTTATCAATCGAGTGATTGAACTTTCCTACCATCAATCAATTCCAAGTCTTTTTATCCATATTTGGCAAAGAGAGCTTAAACTTAATAATACAGAGTCGAATCACAAAACCGACAATTGAGAGAATGATAAAAGCAGTGATTCTTGGAAAGTGAAGGACAAAGGCCAACCAGTAATAAATAACGCCAATTACAAAAGATAGAAGGGCATAGATGTCCTCTTTTAGAACACTTGGGACTTCATTAATCAAGAGATCTCGGATGATACCTCCGCCAGCACCTGTTAAACATGCCAAAATACCTGCAGACATTAAATTCAACTTACTATCTGCCAAGGCGGTAGCTCCAATCAAGGAAAAGATGATTAAGCCAATCGAATCAAAGATAAGATAAGCTTCTCTCAGCCACTTATAGAATTTTTTTTCTTGACTAGCATTGGCTTGTTTTGATGTCACAAAGGCATACATAATAATAGCTACTAGAATAGAGACATAAATCGGTCCAGGATCTGCGAGAGCGGAGGGAAAACGACTGATAATAGAATCTCTTAAAATACCCCCACCTACTGCTGTTACAATTGCCAATAAACTAATTCCAAAAATATCTAAACGTTTACCAAATCCTTTGATGGCTCCTGACGCCGCAAAGGCTATAGTCCCAATATAATTACAAATCATTAGGAATAGGTCAAAATCCATATAAGCTCCTCAATTTATTTTTGTAACCTTTCTGACTTCTTGAAGGTCATTCTCCATGCTCTAGTTTGAAATGTTATATTGAAAACAAACTAAGCATCCATATCTTCTAAATCTTTTAGTTTAACAGAGACAATCTTAGAAACACCAGATTCTTGCATGGTTACCCCATAAATAGAGTCTGCAGCTGCCATAGTTCCCTTACGGTGGGTAACAACGATAAACTGGCTATCCTTGTCAAATCGGTTAAGATAATCTCCAAAGCGTTTAACGTTAGCTTCATCGAGTGCAGCCTCTACTTCATCCAAAATAACAAATGGAATGGTCTTGACACGAATGATTGAGAAAAGCAGAGCCAAAGCTGACAAGGCTTTCTCTCCACCACTCATAAGGTTGAGAGATTGGATTTTCTTACCTGGTGGTTGCACAGAGATTTCGACACCTGCTGTCAATAAATCTCCCTCGGTAAGGATTAGGTCCGCTTGACCACCACCAAACATCTGCTTGAAGGTCACTTTGAAGGATTCACGAATAGCTTCAAAGGTTGATTTAAATCGTTCCTTCACTTCATCGTTCATCTCTGTAATGGTTTCAAGAAGAAGATTTTTGGCAGAAAGAATGTCATCACGCTGACTATTTAAGAATTCCAAGCGTTCGTGAACTTCGTCAAACTGTTCAATGGCATCCAGATTGACTGGACCAAGTGAACGGATAGATTTTTCTAAATCCTTGACCTCTTGTTCAGCGACAGCCAAATCTTCTATTAGATTGGCTTGTTCTAAAGCTTCTGTATAACTAATCTGGTATTCTTCAGTCAGTTGAACTTGAAGATAGTGAAGGCGGTCCGTAATCTTCTCTTTGGTTGCTTCTGCACGTGTTTGCTTACGAATCCATTCTTCATTTTGCTGACGAGCTTGTTCTAAATGACTAGCAATATCATCCAATTGACCTTCAATATCATCCAGTTCAAACTGCTTACGAATAAGTCCTTGTTGAATTTCTTCCTTCTGACTCTTGGCTTCTGCTTCCTGCTTGGCCAAAAGTTCTGTATCAACCTTTTCAAGATTGTCTACCTTTTCTTGGAGGAGGCGTTCGATTTCATCTTGCTCCATATCAAGGTATTCAAGCTCTTTGTTAATCCGTTCAATATCTGCAACTTCGTAACGTTTTCGCCCTATCATTTCTGTTTTGAGCAGACGTTCTTGGGAAAGTTTATCCTGCAAGTTTTGGTAGCGTTCCTGAATAGCATTTTTATTGGACTTGATTTCTTCAATCTCAGACTCCAGCTTTTGCTTTTCAGTTGCGATGATTGAGAGACGTTCTTGGCATTTTTCTTTTTCAGCTTGCCAATCTCCACCTCTGAGATTGTTTAATTCTTTTTCCTGAAGTTCTAAAAGCGTTTCGAGTTCTTCGACTTGTTGGCAAGTTTGTTGATAAGCCAGATATAAGCCCTGCTCCTCTATTCGAGCTTGCTCTCCTTGAGACTTAATAGTTTCCAAAGTTTGACTAAGTTCATTCAAGGCTACTTGAACTGACTTCAGATTTTCTTCCTCTTGACGAAGAAGCTTTTCTTCTTGAGCAATTTCTTTTTGTAACTGTTCTAATTCAGGCTTGATGAAAATACTGTTATTTTGACGATTGGCACCACCAGCATAAGAACCACCTGTTCGCAATTCTGTACCATCGAGGGTTACCATCCGAACCTGATAACGTACCTTACGAGCTGCATCACGCGCATGCTCTACCGTATCAAAGATTGCTGTGGTTGCTAGCAAGTTTTTAAATATTGATTCATGCTTGGCATCAAAAGTAACCAATTCATCTGCCATTCCAAGAAAACCTGGACTTGCAGCAATCACATCTTGATTCTGATCTGAAATGCTACGAGCCTTAATAGTTGTCAAAGGTAGGAAAGTCGCACGACCAGCTCGGTTTCGCTTAAGGAAATCAATAGCTTTGGTAGCTGCCTGTTCATCTTCAACGATGATATGTTGGCTACTTGCCCCGAGGGCAATTTCAAGAGCTGTCTGATAACGAACATCAAAGATTAAATGTTCACTGACCGCTCCGACAATACCACCCAAGCGATTTTTTTCTTGTAGAACACTCTTAACACCCACATAGAAATTACTATGATTTTTAAGAATGTTTTCCAGACTTTGCGCCTTGGCCTGTTTGTTTTTCAAACTATCTAGGCGGTCAAAAAGTTGATTTTGCTGACTTTGATAAGCCTGTTTTTGTTCTTCTTCCTGTTTAGCATTCGTCTGATAGTCGGCAAGCAAGGTCTGTACTTTTTCTTTTGCTGATTTTAGGGCAGTCTCTTGCTCTGTGGCCTTTGACTTGGCAGAAGCTAATTGTTCCTTCAAGGACTTCAATTGTTCTTCTTGCTTTTGAGTCTGTTGGCGACTATTTTCAAGATCATTTTCAATCCGTGTCAACTGGTTAGAGACATCCGCTTCTTCCTGCAAGAAAGCAACAAAGCGCTCACGCAGTTGCTCAATCATCTGATCTGGATCATCAGAAAATGCTGCTAACTCAGCTTCTAAACAATTGAGCTCCTTGGTATTGACTGCTAGATTTGCTTCTAACTGACTGAGATTTGCTTCTTTTTCTTCCTTCTCTTGAATAAGAGCATTTCTCTTTTCATCCAAACTAGCTAAACGAGCTTGAGCCTCTTGTTGATTGAGAGCAACCTGCTCTGTCTCTAGTTTAGACAAGGCCAATTTCCGTTCCAAATCACTGATTAGAGCAGTCAAATCCATCAAACTAGTTTGATCTTTAGCCATCTCTGCTTGTAAATCTTGTCTCTGCTTCTTGAGAGATTGATTTTCAAGTTCTAGTGACTCGCGCTTTTGATAATAACTAGTCAACAGTTCTTGGACTTGGTTTAATTCTTCTTCTGTTAGATCCAATTCTGCCTTATTGGCTTGAATTTGTGCAACTAAAACATCTAAGTAAATGGCTTTACGCTGACCGTCCAAGTCCATGAATTTACGAGCTGTTGCTGCTTGCTTTTCTAAGGGCTTGATTTGATTGTCTAACTCATAGATGATATCTTCCAAGCGGTCTAAATTGTCTTGAGTTTGTTGCAGTTTACTTTCCGTCTCTTTACGACGAGTTTTATATTTTAAAACTCCAGCTGCTTCTTCAAAAATAGCACGGCGTTCCTCAGGTTTAGAGTTAAAGATTTCTTCGACCTTCCCTTGGGAAATAATGGAGAAGGAGTCGCGCCCAAGTCCGGTATCTAAGAAAAGATCATGAATATCACGAAGACGGACTTTTTTCCCATCAATCTTGTATTCACTATCCCCAGTACGATAGATATGACGCTCCACCTTGATTTCCTGTCCTGCATCCTTGATGAAACCGTCCTGATTATCTAGAGTAACGACTACAGAAGCATAGTTTAATGGCTTTCTACTTTCTGTTCCTGCAAAGATAACATCAGGCATCTTGCCACCACGAAGACTTTTGACACTTGATTCCCCAAGAGCCCAGCGTAAACTTTCTGTGATGTTAGATTTTCCAGAACCATTAGGTCCTACAACTGCTGTAACTCCCTGGTCAAAAACAACCTTGGTCTTATCAGCAAAGGACTTAAACCCCTGAATCTCAATTTCTTTTAAATACATGAATCCAGTCCTTCCTCAACTGCATTTTTAGCGGCTTCTTGTTCGGCCAATTTTTTAGATCGTCCTTGACCCCTACCTAAACTTTGACCCTCTACAAGGACTTCAACCTCAAACATCTTATCATGGGCAGGTCCATTTTCCGAAATCACCTGATAACGAATATCAACATCACCATTGACTTGGAGTAATTCTTGGAGGTGAGTCTTGTAGTCTTTAATCATCTCAAAATCACCGGCCTCAACCTTTGGAATCATGACTTGGTAGATAAACTCTTTTACCGTAAGTAGTTCCTTATCTAAAAGCAGGGCACCCAAAAAGGCTTCGAAAGCATCTCCCAAGATGGTATCTCGATTACGGCCTCCAGATTTTTCCTCTCCCTTACCTAGTTTGATAAACTGGTCAAACTGGCAATCACGGGCAAAACCAGCCAAACTCTCCTCACGTACAATCATAGCACGGAGTTTAGATAGATCACCTTCTGGTTTTTTAGGATATTTCTTGTACAGATATTCTGAAATCAATAATTGCAGAACAGCGTCTCCTAAAAATTCCAAGCGTTCATTGTGTGAAATTTTTAAGAGGCGGTGCTCGTTTGCATAACTAGTGTGAGTAAAAGCTGTTTCAAGTAATTGTTTATCTGAAAAAACAAGCTCAAAACGTTGCTCTAACACGGTTTCTAATTCTTTCATAAGAACCTCTTTCTAAAACATTATAATACACTCCATTATACCAAAAAAAGGATTCATAGTCAGAAAATAACCGTTAAAAGTCCTTTTTCTGACTTGTGTTTAAAATCAATCCATTACTAGCAGTTCAGGCTATTTTTTGGTATAATAAATCTTATGGAAATTGAAAAAACCAATCGAATGAATGCTCTGTTTGAATTTTATGCAGCTCTTTTGACTGATAAGCAGATGAACTATATCGAGCTCTACTATGCAGACGACTATAGTTTAGCTGAAATTGCAGAAGAGTTCGGTGTCAGTCGTCAGGCTGTTTATGATAATATCAAACGTACAGAAAAGATACTGGAAGACTATGAGATGAAGCTTCATATGTACTCTGACTACATTGTCCGCAGTCAGATTTTTGATCAGATTTTAGAGCGCTATCCAGAAGATACTTTTCTCCAAGAGCAAATTGAGATTTTAACAAGTATTGACAATCGGGAGTAATCATGGACAGTCTAGTTATTTATCAAGGAATACCTTGCAAACTATTAGCCGCAGAGGAACCATTTCCTAGTCGACTACAGATTATCTCGCCCAATGATATCTCCAAAGCTATGCAAATAGGTTTTAGCTGTTGGGGATATTCAAATGAAATCATGAAAGAAGTCACACCCGAAGAACTAGAGTGTTTGCAACATTTCGGACGATTTCCACTGAATTGAAAAAATAGGAGAAAAACATGGCATTTGAAAATTTAACAGAACGTTTGCAGAACGTCTTTAAAAATCTACGTAAAAAAGGAAAAATCACAGAGAGTGATATCCAAGAAGCAACCAAGGAAATTCGTCTAGCTCTTTTAGAAGCCGACGTTGCTTTGCCTGTAGTTAAGGATTTTATCAAAAAAATTCGTGAACGTGCGGTCGGGCATGAAGTCATTGATACCCTCAATCCAGCCCAACAAATCATCAAGATTGTCAATGAAGAGTTGACGGAAGTTCTTGGTTCTGATACAGCTGAGATTATCAAGTCTCCAAAAATCCCAACTATTATCATGATGGTAGGTTTGCAAGGGGCTGGTAAAACAACCTTCGCAGGAAAGCTCGCTAACAAACTCAAAAAGGAAGAGGATGCTCGTCCTTTGATGATTGCAGCTGACATCTATCGTCCTGCTGCTATTGACCAGCTCAAAACATTGGGACAACAGATTGATGTTCCTGTCTTTGCACTTGGGACTGAAGTTCCTGCAGTTGAGATTGTTCGCCAAGGTTTGGAACAAGCCAAAGCCAACCACAACGACTATGTCTTGATTGATACAGCCGGTCGTTTACAAATCGATGAACTTCTCATGAATGAGCTCCGTGATGTTAAAGCTCTAGCTCAACCAAATGAGATTCTCTTGGTCATCGATGCTATGATTGGTCAGGAAGCTGCTAACGTTGCACGTGAATTTAACGCACAATTAGAAGTTACTGGTGTTATCCTTACTAAGATTGATGGGGACACTCGTGGTGGTGCTGCCCTTTCTGTTCGTCACATAACTGGTAAACCAATCAAATTCACTGGTACTGGTGAAAAGATTACTGACATTGAAACCTTCCACCCAGATCGTATGGCCAGCCGTATTCTCGGTATGGGAGATATGCTGACTCTGATTGAGAAAGCTTCCCAAGAATACGATGAGCAAAAAGCCCTTGAAATGGCTGAAAAGATGCGGGAAAATACCTTTGATTTCAATGATTTCATCGATCAGCTGGATCAGGTACAAAATATGGGGCCAATGGAAGATTTGCTCAAGATGATTCCTGGTATGGCCAATAATCCTGCCCTTCAAAATATGAAGGTGGATGAAAAACAAATCGCTCGCAAACGTGCCATCGTCTCATCTATGACTCCTGAAGAACGTGAAAATCCAGATTTGCTCACTCCAAGCCGCCGTCGTCGTATCGCAGCTGGTTCTGGCAATACCTTCATCGAAGTAAATAAATTCATCAAAGACTTTAACCAAGCCAAACAACTCATGCAAGGTGTCATGTCTGGTGACATGAACAAGATGATGAAACAAATGGGCATCAACCCTAACAACCTTCCTAAAAATATGCCTGGTGGCATGGATATGTCAGCCCTTGAAGGAATGATGGGACAAGGTGGTATGCCGGATATGTCTGCTTTTGGAGGAGCTGGTATGCCTGATATGAGCCAGATGTTTGGTGGAGGTCTCAAGGGTAAAATCGGAGAATTTGCTATGAAGCAATCCATGAAACGCATGGCCAACAAAATGAAAAAAGCTAAGAAAAAACGTAAATAAAAGGGAGAGGTAGAAATAGATGAATAAACAAAAAATAAACAAAATCGTTGGTTCGATCGGTGCCTTTATTGGTATTATCGTTTTCATTGCTTACATTCCACAAATTATTGCTAATTTACAGGGAACCAAGGCCCAACCTTTCCAACCCTTGTCAGCAGCTATATCTTGCTTGATTTGGGTCATATATGGTTGGACAAAGGAACCTAAAAAAGACTGGATTTTGATTATTCCGAATTCGGCAGGTGTCATCCTAGGTGGATTGACTTTCCTAACATCACTTTAATAGAAATCGAACAACGACTGAACTCTACTGGTTCGGTCTTTTTTTGTGTATCACTTTAAACAACCAAAAGATAATTGCGATCGGATTTTGCAAAAAAGAGAGTGGATAGAAATCGATCATTCGTTAGAATTCGATTTCGTCGTCCCACCTCCGCACAGTTGAGTAGGACTGTAAAACTGATGAAATCAGCCTAGTAGAGCCCACTCAACCACTGCGTCTTGCTCGACAATCCAAAGAAAATTGAGAGGCTAGGACTTTTGTCCCAGCCTCTTTTTTAGTTATTTCGAAGTTTCTCTAAAGTCTCTTTAAAGATAGCTGGGATATCGGAAGTAAATTCCATATTTTCACCAGTTCTTGGATGGGTAAAACCAAGTGTCTTAGCATGGAGAAATTGCCCCTGACCTTTCAAAGTTTTACGAGGACCATAGACCTCATCCCCAGCGACAGGATGACCGATGTAAGCCATGTGTACACGGATTTGGTGAGTACGTCCTGTTTCCAGTTGCAATTCCAGCAAGGTATAATCACCAAAGCGTTCCAAGACTTGAAAACGTGTTACTGCTGGTTTCCCTTTTGCAGTCACTGCTTGTTTCTTGCGGTCTTTTTCACTACGTCCGATTGGCGCTTCAATGACGCCACGGTCATTTGGAAGATTGCCATGAACGATGGCCCAATACTTACGAAGAGATTTCTTGTCCTTCAATTCTTGAGCAAGTGCGATGTGCGCTTCATCGTTTTTAGCAATCATCAAGAGACCTGAAGTATCCTTATCAATACGATGGACAATCCCTGGACGCAAGACACCATTAATGCCTGATAGGTCCTTGATGTGGTACATAAGGGCGTTAACCAAGGTACCACTCGTATGTCCAGCACTTGGATGAACAACCATGCCTTGACGTTTATTGACTACTGCTACATCCTCATCTTGATAAATGATTTCTAGAGGAATATCTTCAGCTACATACTCCAAAACTTCTGGTTCTGGAACTTGATAAGTGATAACATCCCCTTCTTGAACCGAGTACTTGGCTTTTTTTACCTGACCATTGACCAAGACCTGTCCAGACTTGATTTGTTCATTGGCGAGACTACGAGACAGTTCTGTCAAATCTGACAAAGCCTTATCTAAGCGCACCCCACCGGTTTCAATTTTAATTTCCATTCATTTCCTCTTTTAGCATTGCAAGCAATAACACAACTACTCCGACTGTCAGATAGCTATCAGCTACATTGAAAATCGCAAAATTGATAAAGTCCAAGTGGAACATATCCACAACAAATCCTTGGCTAATGCGATCAATGAAGTTTCCCAGACCACCTGCAATAATCAGAACCAATCCAAAGACTGTCCAGACGGAATCTTCTATATGCTTGTGCAAATACCAGATAGCCCCTGCCATAACTACTAGAGTAATCACCGCAAAAAACCACTGTTGATCTTGAAGCATAGAAAAAGCTGCACCCCTATTTTGCAGATAGGTTAAACTAACTAGATTTGGGATCCATGATTTAACTTCACCTAGAGCAATATTCTGAACGACATAAGCCTTTACCAATTGATCCAATACAATCAAGGCAGCTATAATTCCTGCTACTATTCCTCTTTTTTTCATGCTTTCCTCTTCTGATCAAAATACTCTTGCATGACCTCTACAAATAAAGTCCCTGCTTGACTCAAGTCTACTTCTTCACGTTTAACATAAACCATGCGATTATTGAGATTATCATTTAGTGGAATAACGGTGATTCCGTTAACGCTATCGCTATCTAAGAATCCAGAACCAGTCGCATAAGCATTAGTTCTTTCAAGAATTCCATTTAAAGTAGCACGGTCTGTTACGTTAAACATCTGAGAGCTGGCACTTGTATCCACAAAGTTTTCTGAGTAATAGAGATATTCATCCTTTTCTTGCGTGAATCGAACTGTTGGTAAATCTGCCAAATCCTCCATAACCAACTCTTTTTTCTTGGCTAAGGGGTGTCCTTCACGAAGATAGATATGCGTTTGGAAAGGAATCAACTCAATCACTTCAAGGCCTAACTTTTCAACCCGTTGCATGATACCCTTTTGGTTTTGATTGTTGAGGTAAATAATCCCAATCTCACTATGACCTTGGGCTACTTCATCCAAAATCTGAACAGTTGTAGATTCAAAAATACGGAAATTTTTATATTCAGGATATTGTTGTGAAAATGCTGTAATGGTTGGTGGCAAGAAATCATAGTGCTGGCTGGCTATTGAAAACTCATCCTTCTCCTCTTCAGGATTAGCATACTGATTTTGAAATACATCAAACCCTTTTACTAACTCTTGGGCCTTTTCATAAAATTCCATCCCACGGCGAGTAAGAAAGGTACCCGAACTAGTTCTGCGGAAAATCTTGAATCCTAGCTCTTTCTCCAGATCTCTTACAGAAATAGATAGACTGGGTTGGCTAACGTACATTTTCTCAGCCGCTTCACGAAAAGTACCACTATTTGCAATAGCAACAACGTAGCGTAATTGTTGAATATTCATGATTTCTCCTTCTTTTTCTATCTTATCATTATACCATAAATAAAGCCTATCCAACAAAGGAAAATCATGAGACAGTTACTTCTAAAAAAAGGCAAACAAAAAAACACCTTTAAAGCTAGACCCAAAATCCAACTAAAAAGGGGTGTTATCAAATGCGATTATTTAGCTGCTGCGTAAAGCTCGTCTACTTTATTCCAGTTAATCACTGAGAAGAAAGCTTTGATGTAGTCAGGACGAACGTTGCGGTATTTCACGTAGTAGGCATGTTCCCAAACGTCCAAGCCCAAGATTGGTTTTTTACCTTCTGAGATTGGTGTATCTTGGTTTGCTGTTGAAGTCACTTCAAGTTTACCTTCTTTGTTAACAACCAACCATGCCCATCCAGAACCGAAACGAGTAGTTGCTGCTGCAGTAAATGCTGCTTGGAATTCTTCGAATGAACCAAATGTTGCATCAATTGCTGCTGCAAGTTCTGCTGAAGGAGCTGTCTTTTCAGGGGTCATCAATTCCCAGAAAAGAGCATGGTTCAAGTGGCCACCACCATTATTGATAAGAGCTTGACGAATATCTGCAGGGATAGATTCAACATCTGCAAGCAATGCTTCAAGATCTTCACCGATTTCAGGGTGTTTTTCAAGAGCTGCATTTGCGTTATTTACATATGCTTGGTGATGTTTGTCATGGTGTAAATGCATTGTTTCAGCATCAATATATGGTTCCAAGGCGTCGTAAGCGTATGGAAGATCTGGTAAGATAATAGCCATCTGTAATACCTCTTTTTCTTTCTATATAAAAATGATAACGCAAACAACCTTTTTTTTCAAGTTATTTGCTCAATTTGACTGGCTCGCAATCTGCAATAAAACTTTCTCAAACAAGTACCCTTTTTCGTAAACACCAGTCTTAATTTGGTAATCTGCTTGGATGAGATAACGAATAGAATCTTGTAGGAAATTCAGGGACAATCCTCGCGTGTCACGAAGGGCAAATTTGATTTGATAGGGATTCGGATTGCGACCAAGATAGTGACCTAAACTGCTGACCATCTGAGATTCTGTCTGACCAGACTCTTGCAAAATTTTAACCTGTGTATAGAGTCTGAACTGCCCCAGCATTATGGCAATCAGTTTAATCTCATCTTCTCCCTGTAAGGTCAAGTCCTTGACTAAATCACGTGCCTGATCGATTTTCTTCCCTAAAATCAATTGGGTTAAATCAAAGATATTATCCTGCAAAGTCTTTGGTATGGCTTCAACAATGTCTTCTTCTGTAATGACACCATTATCCTTGTAGGCCTGTAGGAAGAGTAGATTTTTTTGAATTTCACTGAATTGAAAACCTGATTTGATAAGCAACTGTTCGAAGGATTTTCCAGCAAAGGTAAGTCCTAATTCCTGAGCCCACTTTTGAAAATAAGCTCGTATTTCTTGCTCTTTTGGCTCGATGGCTTCAAAAACCTTCGCATCGCGCTTGAGCAATTTGACCAAACGTCTCTTACTATCCAGCTTTCCTTCAGCAAAAATGACTAGTTTACTTGAAGGTAAAGGATTTTCCAGATAGTCTTCAAAAGACTTAAGCTCATCATCAGTTAGATAGCGTTTTTTAGCTGTCGTTATATCGACAAAATGATCTAAAATAACAATTTTTTCATCCGCAAAGAAAGGAAGACTGACCAACTCTAGCTCCAAGCTTTTGTAGTCTACTTCTTTCATGTCAAAATAAGCAAAATTCAAATCTGCAGGATCGTAGCCGATTTGCTTTAGAACCTGAGTTTTCATAATGTCGTACTGTCCTTGATCAGCCCCTGTAAACAGGGTCAAACTAGGTAAATTTGATAGGGATAGCTTTCGGCTTTCTTCTATGGCTAGCATCTATTCTCCTTTCTTTATAGTATAGCTTCAGTTTAATCAATATAATGTAATTTACCACGGAAATCCTCTAGGCTTTGATAACCTTTTTGCGCCATAATTTCTTTGAGTTCCTTGGTAATACGCTCAAAAGCACCTACTCCTTCTTTATGAAGAGTAGTTCCTACCTGCACCATGCTAGCACCACATAAGATATGTTCAAAAGCATCACGCCCTGTTAATACTCCACCAGTTCCGATGATTTGAATTTGAGGATTTAAGCGTTGATAAAAGGCATGGACATTGGCAAGTGCAGTTGGTTTAATGTATTCTCCACCAATTCCACCAAAGCCATTCTTTGGACGAATCACGACAGACTCGTCTTCTATATAAAGACCATTTCCAATAGAGTTGACACAGTTGACGAATTTGAGTGGGTATTTGTTAAAAATAGCTGCCGCTTGATCAAAATGTACAATATCAAAATAAGGTGGAAGCTTAATCCCAAGAGGTTTTGTAAAGTAGGCAAAGACTTCTGACAAGATACGGTCTGTTGTTTCAAAATCATAGGCAATCTGAGGTTTACCTGGAACATTTGGGCAGGAGAGATTGAGTTCGGTTAAACCACGAAAATCACTTTCTTGCACTTTTTTTAAGATGGTATGAGTTTCCTCTGGAGACATTCCAACTAAAGATAGGAAGAAGGTACGATTTGGTTCCTTTTCTTGCAATTCCAAAAGGTAGTTCAAGTAATAGTCTAAACCATTATTTGGCAACCCCATAGAGTTAATAGAACCAAGTGGAACATCTTGATAGCGTGGTTCAGGATTTCCCTGACGAAATTCCAAGGTTGCAGTCTTAGTGACAAAGGTTCCTGCTGCTGAATTTTTGACACCTTCCAACTCTTCTATCGTCATGCAAGCAACACCTGCCGCATTCATCAAGCAATTGTCAAACTCAAAACCAGCAATCTGCGTTTTAGTTGATACCATGATTCTATTCCTCCAGATTCCTTTATATCTCTACTATTATACCATACTTTAGCAGGAGCCTTTTAATAAAACTAACCCTATAAAAAGGTTTCTAATTCAACTAATAAAACTAGCTTTTCCAAATTGAAAGAATTTTTAGAAAATTTATGTTTTTTCCTTTACACTGAAAAATTTTTCTGCTATAATGTCTCATGTAATAAAATATGACAACAAAAAAGGAGAACGATATGACATCTGCTAAAGAATATATCCAAAGCGTGTTTGAAACTGTAAAAGCTCGTAACGGGCATGAGGCTGAATTTCTCCAGGCGGTTGAAGAATTCTTCAGCACTTTGGAGCCTGTCTTTGAAAAACACCCTGAGTATATTGAAGAAAATATCTTGGCACGTATCACTGAGCCAGAGCGCGTAATTTCTTTCCGTGTTCCTTGGGTTGATCGTGATGGAAAAGTTCAAGTTAACCGTGGTTACCGTGTTCAATTTAACTCTGCTGTTGGACCATATAAAGGCGGACTTCGTTTCCATCCAACTGTAAACCAAGGGATCTTGAAATTCCTCGGCTTCGAACAAATCTTTAAAAACGTTTTGACTGGACTTCCAATCGGTGGAGGTAAAGGTGGATCCGACTTCGATCCTAAAGGCAAAACTGATGCTGAAGTGATGCGCTTCTGCCAAAGCTTCATGACTGAATTGCAAAAATACATCGGACCTTCTCTTGACGTACCTGCTGGTGATATCGGTGTCGGTGGACGTGAGATTGGTTACCTTTACGGACAATACAAACGCCTTAACCAATTTGATGCTGGTGTCTTGACTGGTAAACCGCTTGGATTTGGTGGTAGCTTGATCCGTCCGGAAGCAACTGGTTATGGATTGGTTTACTACACTGAAGAAATGCTCAAGGCAAACGGAAACAGTTTTGCAGGTAAGAAAGTGGTTATTTCTGGTTCTGGTAACGTTGCTCAGTTTGCCCTTCAAAAAGCAACTGAACTTGGTGCTACAGTTATTTCTGTATCTGACTCAAATGGTTATGTCATTGATGAAAATGGTATCGACTTCGACCTTTTGTCAGATGTTAAAAACAACCGTCGTGCTCGTTTAACTGAGTACGCTGCAGAAAAACCTACTGCTACTTATTATGAAGGTTCTGTATGGACTTACACTGGTAACTACGATATCGCTCTTCCATGTGCGACTCAAAACGAGATCAACGGTGAAGCTGCGAAACGCTTGGTTGCTCAAGGTGTTATCTGTGTGTCTGAAGGTGCTAACATGCCTAGCGACCTTGAAGCTATCAAAGTCTACAAAGAAAATGGAATCCTTTACGGACCTGCTAAAGCTGCCAATGCTGGTGGTGTAGCTGTATCTGCGCTTGAAATGAGCCAAAACAGCCTTCGCCTTTCATGGACACGTGAAGAAGTTGACGGACGCTTGAAAGATATTATGACTAACATCTTCAACACAGCTAAAACAACTGCAGAAACATACGGTCTTGGTACTGACTACCTTGCAGGTGCAAATATTGCAGCCTTTGAAAACGTAGCAAATGCTATGATTGCCCAAGGTATCGTTTAATTCTAAAAAATGAACTCCTCACTATTCGTGGGGAGTTTTTCTGATGCAAAAAGAGAGTGGGACAGAAATCGGTAATTCGTTAGAATTCGATTTCGTCGTCCCACCTCCGCACAGTTGAGTAGGGCTGTAAAAGCTGATGAAATCAGCGTAGTAGAGCCCACTCAACCACTGCGTCTTACTCGACAATCCAAAGACAAATGAGAGGCTAGGACTTTTGTCCCAGCCTCTAAGTGATTACAATTTACCTGCTACTGCATCCAATAATTCTTGGATCTTGGCTTGGTTGCTTCCTCCTGCCATGGCCATGTCTGGTTTACCACCACCACGTCCATCAACGATAGGAGCCAATTCTTTGACCAAGTTACCTGCGTGGATGTCTTTTGTCTTGCTGGCTACAAGAAGGTTGACCTTGTCACCGATGGCTGCGACAAGAACAAGCACATCAGAGTAGTCTTTTTGCTTCCAGTTATCTGCAAAGGTACGAAGAGCACCTGCATCTGATACAGAAACTTGACTAGCAATGTAACGGTGGCCGTTTGCTTCTTGAACATTCTTGAAGACATCGCCGGCTGCAGCTGCTGCCGCTTTTTCCTTCAATTCTGCATTTTCTTTTTGCAATTGACGGAGTTGTTCTTGAAGTCCTTCAACCTTGTGAGGTACTTCTTTGAGTTGAGGAGCTTTCAAGGTTGCTGCGACTGATTTCAGAGCGTCTTCTTGTTCACGATAAGCTTCAAAGGCTTCCTTACCGGTCACTGCCAAGATACGACGAGTTCCTGATCCAATCCCTTCTTCTTTGACAATCTTGAAGAGGCCAATTTCAGAAGTGTTACCTACGTGGGTACCACCACAGAGTTCCACTGAGTAGTTCCCGATAGTGACAACACGGACTTCCTTACCATATTTCTCACCAAAGAGGGCCATAGCTCCCATTTCTTTAGCTGTATCAATATCAGTCTCAACAGTTTCCACTGCAATGGCTTCCCAAATCTTCTCGTTGACTTGTTGTTCAATAGCGCGCAATTCTTCAGGCGTTACCGCTTGGAAGTGAGTGAAGTCAAAGCGAAGGAATTCTACCTCATTCAGAGATCCCGCCTGAGTGGCGTGGTGACCAAGGATATTGTGAAGGGCTGCATGGAGCAAGTGAGTGGCTGTGTGGTTCTTCATGACACGATGACGACGATTGCTATCGATGGCCAAAGTGTATTCTTGGTTCAAAGCAAGAGGAGCAAGAACTTCAACGGTGTGCAATGCTTGTCCGTTTGGTGCTTTTTGAACGTCTGTCACTGTCGCTACGACATTTCCTGCAGCATCCATGATTTGACCGTGGTCCGCAACTTGTCCACCCATTTCAGCGTAGAAAGGTGTCTCTGCAAAGATAAGTGACGCAGTTCCTTCAGCTACACCTTCTACTTCAACATTGTTAGCTACGATAGCCACCAACTTAGAAGGCAATTGACTAGCATTGTAGTTGAAGACACTTTCTACAGTGATGTTTTGAAGGGTTTCATTTTGCATCCCCATAGATCCGCCTTTGACAGCAGATGCACGCGCACGTTCTTGTTGTTCCTTCATGGCTGCTTCAAAACCTTCACGGTCGACCGTCATGCCAGCTTCCTCAGCGATTTCTTCTGTCAATTCCACTGGGAATCCGTATGTATCATAGAGTTTGAAGACATCTTGACCAGCGATGACGCTTTGACCTTTAGCTTTCAAGTCTGCTACGATCGTTTCTGCAAAGTGTTGACCTGAGTGAAGAGTGCGGGCAAATGACTCTTCTTCGCTCTTCACGATTTTTTCGATAAAATCACGTTTTTCAAGCACTTCTGGGTAGTAGCTTTCCATGATTTTTCCAACAGTTGGAACCAGTTTGTAAAGGAAAGGCTCATTGATACCCAATTTTTGACCATGCATAGAGGCACGACGGAGCAAACGACGGAGGACATAACCACGACCTTCATTTCCAGGAAGGGCACCATCCCCAATCGCAAATGAAAGTGAACGGATGTGGTCAGCGATGACCTTGAAGCTCATGTTGTCACCATCTGGATCGTAGGTTTTCCCAGACAATTTCTCAACCTCACGGATGATTGGCATGAAGAGGTCTGTTTCAAAGTTCGTCTTCGCCCCTTGGATCACCGCTACCAAACGCTCCAAACCAGCACCCGTATCAATGTTCTTGTGTGGCAATTCTTTGTACTCGCTACGAGGAACAGCAGGGTCAGCATTAAATTGTGACAAAACAATGTTCCAGATTTCGATGTAACGGTCGTTTTCGATATCTTCTGCAAGCAAGCGAAGACCGATATTTTCAGGGTCAAAGGCTTCTCCACGGTCAAAGAAGATTTCTGTATCAGGTCCAGAAGGTCCCGCACCGATTTCCCAGAAGTTGTCTTCGATTGGGATCAAATGACTTGGATCTACTCCCACTTCAATCCAGCGATTGTATGAATCTTTGTCATCTGGATAATAAGTCATGTAAAGTTTGTCTTTAGGGAAGTCAAACCACTCAGGACTTGTCAAAAGCTCATATGCCCAAGTAATGGCTTCGTCACGGAAGTAATCCCCGATTGAGAAGTTCCCCAACATTTCAAACATAGTATGGTGACGAGCAGTCTTCCCTACGTTTTCGATATCGTTGGTACGGATGGCTTTTTGCGCATTGGTAATACGTGGGTTTTCAGGAATGATGGTTCCATCAAAGTATTTCTTAAGGGTTGCGACCCCTGAGTTGATCCACAAAAGGGTTGGGTCGTTTACTGGAACCAAGCTAACAGATGGTTCTACTGAGTGGCCTTTACTTGCCCAGAAATCAAGCCACATTTGGCGGACTTGTGCACTAGATAATTGTTTCATAATGTCTCCTTTTTACTAATTAGATTGGCTTTCTAGCATTTCCACATAGTCGATAGCAACGCAGAGGGAAATAACTAGGTCTGCATAAGATTCGTCATAGACGGTTACGGTATAGGTAGAGGTTAAATGGAAGAGTTCCTTGGCGATTTCCGCAATCACTTGATCACGGTCATCCAGAAGTTTAAAGTTTAAATCCCAGATATTCCCCTCAATGCGAAGACCTAGGTTGTCAAATTCATACTTATCTCTAAAGAAAGTCAACTTCTTTCGGATATAAAAACTATCTCCATTACTGAGTTGAATCTCAAAGCGTGGCATGAAGGTCAACATTTCTTTACTAATCTCACTAACCTGTTCACCAGAATTATCAAAAATGGTAAAGGTCTTAGGAATCTTAAAAAATGAACCTTCAACCTGATAGGCGACATTGCCAATCTCATCCTTGATATCAAAGCGTTCACCACCTAGGCGAAATTTTTGTTTGACAAGAAATCTTCTCATAAGTACCTCCAAAAATAAAAGACAAATTCATATCACGAAGGGCGAAAAACCGCGGTACCACCTTCATTCAATGAACTTGTCATTCTTGATTCTTATGCAATTGTTACAATCGAGTAGCATGATTTTCTATCTTAGATGGCTCGCAGCACCGCCATTTCTCTGGACTAAGATGGAGAGAAAATCAATTCTCAACATTCCTATTATATCGTTTTGATAGAGATTCGTCAAGGTTAATGGCAATGAATCATAAATTTAGCTTTAAATCTCTTAATTTACCTAGAGTTGCCTTGTGATGTTTGAGTAGTTTTGGGCTTATATATTGAAATTTTAATTCGTGTATTGTTCAAATCTACACCTTCACCTGGTTTTGGACTTTGGCTAACTACAGTCTCTTCAGCAGTTCCTTCTGGAGCTGTGGAGACTTCTACCACTTCAATATTAGCCTCTTTTACACCTACTATCTGAATCAAGTTATTCTTGGTAAATTCAAGGCTTGATCCAATATAACTTGGCATAGGAACTCTTGTTACCTTCTTGGCAACGGTCAAAGTAATCTCCGTCGCCTTACTAAGATCATAAGTGGTTCCTTCTGGCAGACTTTGTTTCATAACAAGACCTGCCTCTGTTTCACTTGATTCTTCTTCTACAATCTTAATAAGATTTTCAGGAACTTTTTTCTCCTTGAGCTCAGCAACCACATCTATTGATTTTCGGCCAATAAAGTTTCCAATATATACTTTTGTAGCTTGTGGTCTAGTAGTGGGAGATGTTGTTGATCTTTGTTTATCTTGAGATTTACTAGTACTAGGTGAACTTGTGGTTGTTGTACTAGTCGAGGTTTCTGAAGTAGTTGGTTGAGTTGAATGATTATTACTGTTATGAGTATAAGATGATTTAGACTTGGTCATACCTATAAAAAAAGTTCCAATTATCACTAATAAAAGTAAGCTTATAGCTATTCCGAAAAGCCACTTTATTCTACTTATTTTTTGTCTACGACGCTCTAATATTTCATTCTGTTCTATTTCTTCCTGTTGTTTTAATTGAAATTGCTCCGCAGCCAAACGTTGTCGTTCTATTTCTCTCTCTTTCTCAAGTAAATACTCATCATATTCAGCTTCTGCTTCTGCTAGAAGTATCTGTACCCTAACTCTCTCGTCTTCTGATTCAGCTTTAGCCCACAGTTTTTTTAAATCAAATATATTATCTTTATATTGTTGCTCTATACGTAATTCTAACTCTCTTTGATGACGAGATTCTTCATCCCATTGCCTCTGGCGTTCTAACTCATTTCTCTCTTTTAATGTTTCTTGTTGTTCTCGAGCAAGACGATTTTGTTCATCTAGTGCTGCCTGTTGCTTTTGGTTAGAAAACTGCTGTTCCCATCTCTGCTGTTCCAACAAGTTATTTTGTCTTTTTAGCTCTTGATTCAATTCTTCTTCTCGACGAGCTTTTTCCCAATCATTCAAATTATTCATAGCCTCTCCTAATTTGCATTATAACCATGTTCTTTAGATTTTAATACTTCTTTCCACCAGGATTCACGTTTTAAAACAAACTTATCATCTATTTTTCCGTTATAGTTTTCCAGTACAGAGTATTGAAAATTTTCTTTAACGTAATTCAATCCATGTTTTTCAACTAAAATCCTAAGTTCTTTATTACCACCATGTCCATTATCCACATAGGATTGCCAACGTTGTAAAAGCATACCATAGTTTGAAGTTGCTGAGCCTACATATAATTTACCATTCTGCTTATCCGTAATAAGATAAACAGCTTTTTGATTTTCTAAAGCGGTTATCCAATCTTTTTTTCTCAAACGTAAAATCAATTCTAATTCTTTGTAAGATAAAGAAATATTATCATATCCCGGAAATTCTTCTCCTCCAAATGAATCTGATAACAATTGCTCTATCACAAGTTTTTCCTTACAAGTTGTATACTTTAGAACTGAACCTCTAGATTCTTTTCTGTACCGAATAATTAGACGACCAAAAAGGGCTGAATATTCCTTTAGTTCAATTCCTTCATAATTTTGTCCTCCAGTAACAAAAAGTTCCTTACTCACTTCTTTTATAGTAGTTAATAACCATTTGTTATTATCAATCTTAATGAAATTTACGACAATATCTCCAACATTGAAATATCGCTTATTTGTTCTCCAAAATAAGTTGTAGTTATTAATTATTTCTTCGTCTCTCAAATAGGTCTGAATTGGATTTTCACCCGTCCAATTATTAAATTTCACCTTGAATTTTCTCTGATTTTGCTCACTTATATTCAAAATATCGTTTAACTTTATATCCATAACAAACTCTCACCCATAATATTTGCTTAACTTTACATCTCTCATATATTATTATACAGAAAGGTGTAGTTATGGTCAAACTTTAATAAGTTTGATTTATTAATTTCATCATAAAAAACGAACCAGCTTGACTGGTTCGTTTTGTTTTATATACTCCTACTTCCGATACATCTTAAACTGTAGGAAGAGGTCACTGTAGATTCCTGTCCATTTATGGTCAAATTTTTCATAAACTTCGAGGTGTTTCATAGTATCTGCATCTGGATAGAAGGACTTGTCCTCTTTTGTCTCCTCAGGGAGCATTTCCTTAGCAGCATTGTTTGGTGTTGAATAACCGACATACTCTGCATTTTTCAGAGCATTTTCAGGCTTCAACATGAAGTTGATAAAGGCATAGGCTGCATCCTGGTTCTTAACTGTCTTTGGTATCACCATATTGTCAAACCAGAGGTTACTTGCTTCTGACGGTACGACATATTTGAGGTTAGGATTCTTTTCCAACATCTGGCTGGCTTCCCCTGAGAAGGTCACACCGATAGCAGCATTGTTCTGAATCATGTAACCCTTCATCTCATCGGCTACAATTGCCTTGATATTAGGAGTCAGCTCATACAGTTTGTCAACCGTTTGTAACAGTTGTTGAGGATCTTTTGAGTTGAGGCTATAGCCTAGTGAGTTAAGACCTAAACCAAGAACTTCACGCGCCCCATCAAAGAGCATAATCGAATCCTTGTATTCTGGTTTCCAGAGGTCGTCCCAATGTTCAGGCGCTTCTTCCACCATGGTTTCATTGTATACAATTCCCAAAGTTCCCCAGAAGTATGGGATAGAGTACTGGTTATTTGGATCAAAAGACTGGTTGAGAAATTCTGGACCAATATTCTCAATTCCCTCAATTTTACTATAATCCAGTGGAACTAAAAGGTCTTCATCCTTCATTTTGTTAATCATGTACTCACTTGGGATGGCAATATCATAGGTTGTCCCACCCTGCTTGATTTTCGTGTACATGGCTTCGTTGGAGTCAAAGGTCTCATACTGAACTTGAATTCCTGTTTCTTCTGTAAATTTCTCTAGAAGTTCAGGGTCGATATAGTCTCCCCAGTTGTAGATGACCAATTTTTGACTATCACGGCTATTGATTTTACTATCAAGATGGTAAGAAATTCCCCACAAGACGAGGATAATCGCTAAAATTCCTGCTAAAAATGAATAGAGTCGTTTCATGCTTTCTCCTCCTTCTCACGTGAAATGAAGTAATATCCAACTACTAGGATAATACTAAAGAGAAAGACCAAGGCTGAAAGAGCATTGATTTCAAGCGAAATTCCCTTACGAGCCCGAGAGTAGATCTCAACTGAGAGGGTTGAAAAACCATTCCCCGTTACAAAGAAAGTCACGGCAAAGTCATCTAGGGAATAGGTGAAAGCCATAAAGTAACCTGCGATGATAGACGGCGTTAAGTAAGGAAGCATGATTTCTTTAAACATCTGGAACTGACTAGCCCCAAGGTCATAGGCTGCATGAATCATATCTCCATTCATCTCTTTCAATCGTGGCAAGACCATGAGCACTACGATTGGAATCGAGAATGCTACATGACTGGAAAGTACCGTCAGAAAGCCAAGTGAAAACTTGAGTTGGGTAAAGAGAATCAAGAAACTGGCACCAATCATAACGTCAGGAGCAACCATCAAAATGTTATTAAGTGATAGAAAGGCTTCTTGGTATTTTTTGCGTGATTGGTAAATATAGATAGCACCGAAAGTCCCAATAACAGTCGCAATCAAGGCTGATAGAAAGGCTAGTAAAAAGGTTTGAACCAAGATTAGCATGAGTCTTCCGTCACCAAACATAGTCTCAAAGTGAGACAAACTAAAGCCTGTAAAGCTATTCATATCATCCCCAGCATTGAAGGCATATCCAATCAGGTAAAAGATTGGCAAATAAAGGACGATAAAGACAAAGGCTAGGTAAAGATTTGATAATTTTTTCATCGTTCTCTCCTTTCCTTAGTCACCCACATAGTGATAAACATAGTCAGGATAAGAACAACACCGATAGTTGAACCCATACCATAGTTGTCATTGGTCAAGAAGTTCTGCTCGATGGCAGTCCCCAAGGTAATCACTCGGTTCCCCCCAATCAAACGGGTCAACATGAAGAGACTCAAACTTGGGATAAAGACAGATTGAACTCCGCTTCGCACCCCGTTCATAGACAGAGGGAAGATGACATGGCGGAAGGTTTCCCACTTGGTTGCACCAAGGTCATAACTAGCATTGATGAGATTGTTATCCATATCATCCAAGACATTGAAGATAGGTAAAATCATAAATGGAAGCTCGATATAGCTTGCGACAAAGATAAATGAGAAGTCCGTAAAGAGCAACTGCTGAGAACCAATTCCGATGAATTCTAGAAATTGATTAATAGAGCCATTTTGACCAAAAATCCCGATAAAGGCATAGGCCTTAAGGAGCAGGTTAATCCAGGTTGGCAAGATAATCAGCATGAGCCAGAGTTGACGGTGTTTGAGACGAGTCAAAAAGAGGGCTGTTGGATAACTGATAAGAAGCGTCACTAGAGTCACAATCCCTGCATAGAGAACAGAGTTGAAGCTCATTTTGAGATAGGTTAAGTTTTGCGACGCAAAATAGGATTTATAGTTTTCTAAACTAAACTGGCCTTCGATATTGAAAAATGATTGTCCAAAAATCAAGACCAAGGGTGCCAATACAAAGAGTGCAATCCAAAGCATGTAGGGCACTACAAAGAGTTTAGAGGTTGTTTTCTTCATCTCTTTCCTCCTCAATAGCGTTAATCAAACCTGCTTCTTGCTCTTCGATTTCTACGTACTCTTCGATACGAGCATCGAACTCTTCTTCTGTTTCATTGAGACGCATGATGTGGATGTCTTCTGGTTCAAAGTCCAGACCGATTTCCTCACCAACGATGGCCTTACGAGTTGAGTGAATCATCCATTCGTTACCAAGTTCATCATAAGCGATAATCTCATAGTGAACTCCACGGAAGAGCTGAGTATCGACCTTAACTTGGAGCTTTCCTTCTTCTGGCAGAGTAATGCGTAAATCCTCTGGACGAATGACGACTTCGACCGGTTCATTTGGCTTCATCCCACCATCGACCGCTTCAAAACGTTTGCCGTTAAACTCGACCAAGTAGTCCTCAATCATGGTTCCTGGCAAGATATTTGATTCACCGATGAAGGTGGCTACAAAGTGGTTAATGGGCTCATCATAGATATCAACTGGTGTACCAGACTGAACGATTTCACCGTCATTCATAACGAAAATCCAGTCACTCATAGCCAGGGCTTCTTCCTGATCGTGGGTAACAAAGACAAAGGTGATGCCCAAGCGTTGTTGTAGTTCACGCAGTTCGTACTGCATGTCTGTCCGCAACTTTAAGTCAAGTGCTGACAAAGGCTCATCCAAGAGTACCACTCGAGGTTGGTTGATAATCGCACGCGCAATAGCTACACGCTGACGTTGTCCTCCAGATAACCTACGGATAGAACGTTTTTCATATCCTTCAAGCTGTACCATCTTGAGAACTTCTAAGACACGTTTTTCGATTTCTTTTTTATCGACCTTTCGCAATCGCAATGGAAAGGCAACATTTTCAAAGACATTCATGTGCGGGAACAAGGCGTAAGATTGGAAGACTGTGTGAACATCGCGCTTATTGGTAGGGATATCATTGATTCTTACGCCATCCAATAAAATATCACCCGTCGTTGCGTCTAGCAAGCCTGCAATAATATTGAGAATAGTTGATTTTCCTGAACCAGAAGCTCCTAGCAGTGTATAAAATTTTCCTTCTTCCAACTCAAAGTTAATATCCTTGAGAACCTTAGTGTCACTATCTTCAAAAACTTTAGAAACGTTTCTGAATTCGATAATTGGTTTTTTCAATTCCTCTAAATTCCTTTTTCTTCGTAAATTAACAGATTGGGACCTTGTTAAATGCTAGCAATAACTGTAAGGAATTGACCCAAACCATATCTAGCGATAAAATCCCAATCTTTGTATAATGTTTAATAATAATGTTATTCGTGTTCACCCAAGATACGAACTTCTCGCTCAAGGGTAACACCTGAATGTTCTTTAACTTTTTCAATGACAGACTCAATTAAGTCTTCATAATCTCTTGCAGTCCCATCGGCTACATTAATCATAAAGCCTGCATGTTTTTCTGAGACTTCGACACCACCGATACGGTAGCCCTTCAAACCAGCTTCTGAAATCAATTGTCCTGCAAAATGCCCGACTGGACGCTTAAAGACAGAACCACATGATGGATATTCCAAAGGTTGTTTGAGTTCTCGAAGGTGGGTCAAACGTTCCATTTCTTGATTAATCGTCTCATAATTCCCTGGA
Source organism: Streptococcus infantis (assembly GCF_047463315.1). Taxonomy (GTDB): domain Bacteria; phylum Bacillota; class Bacilli; order Lactobacillales; family Streptococcaceae; genus Streptococcus; species Streptococcus infantis_AB. The sequence goes on from NZ_JASHEB010000001.1 coordinate 227,735, forward strand.
GATAGTGCAAATTTAGCTGATAATACTACTGCTCCAGAATCCTGAATAGCTGAATGACGGTAACCAAAGGCTAAGTCCTTGGCTGATAAAGTCTCGATTTCCCCATCCTTGGTTAATACTTTGCAAGATTGCAAAATATGAGCAATCTCACCTCCATAAGCACCAGCGTTCATAAAGACAGCTCCACCGACGCTTCCTGGAATTCCACAAGCAAACTCAAATCCTGTCAAACTATGACGAAGAGCGATTCGAGTTGTCTCAATCAAGTTAGCTCCCGCTTCTGCTTCAATGGTGTAACCATCGACCGAAACATTGTTGAGCTTGTCACACATAATGACAAAGCCACGAATTCCGCCTTCTCGGACGATAATATTACTGGCATTTCCAAGAACCATCCATGGGATATTTTCTTGATTAGCGAACTTAACCACACGGGCCATCTCATAATGATTGCGAGGAAAAGCTAAGTAATCCGCCTTCCCTCCGACTTTGGTATAGGTATAAGTTTTCAATGGCTCATCGAGTCGAATATCAATTCCTTCTAGGTTTTCTTTTAATTTATCTAATACAGTCATCTTTCTTATCCTTTTATAAAATTCATTCCATTATACCATTTTTAGCGATTTTTTTCGACGATTTGAAAAGCTTTTTTATTCACACAAGTAAAAAAGAGGTCAGACCTCTTTTGCATGATTATTTTCTATACAAGATAGTTTTTGTAAAGTATACAAATAGAACAACTTCCACTGCTAACAATCCTTCAACAAGAAGCGGATTTGAAATCCAACCAACCTGAGATAGACTCGGAGCCAGATCAAAGAAGGCATGTAAACCATAGGCAGCTACTAGATAAATCCAATTCTTTTGACGGACTGCTTGATAAACCCAGAAAGAGAGACCAATTTGCATAACAAGAGCAAGCACACGCTCAACACCCAGTAAATAAACCTGCCATCCAGATAGAGATTGTACTGTTTCAAGTGTATTTTTGGGAAGGAGATTTGCCAAATCTGGATTTGAAGACTCTAATAAGGAAAAGAGGATCAAAAGACTAATCAAGCTTCCCATTCCGAGGTAGAGCAATTCTAAGCCACCATGACCAAGTCCATAGGCGAGGGCATCCGAATCTTCCAAAGCTCTCTTCTTCTCTAACCATTTAAAGAAGACAAGTCGAGCCGTTTCTTCAAAGATAGCTGCCATGGCAATTCCATATAAGACGTAAAAGAAAGGGTGCTCCTGCATGAGCAAAATGGTTCCGTCTTTTTGTGGATGAAGAACTATAAGGTGAACAATTTTCTCCAGTACTTGAGATGAGACAAAAAATGCAACTGCCCCAAGTCCTAAAACTGAAAGGTTAATCTTGTACTTCTTTTTTGAGAACCAAATGGCAGCTATGAGAATTACAAATAAAGCTATCATTGTGATTATTACATGAATTTTCATACTTTTCTCCTTTTATTCAGCCTGATCGATATCTTTTTTCATCTCATCAACATTGAACTTAGCAAAGAGGTACTGACGATCCTGGACAGGGAAACGTTGATCCAACTGATCGACAGCTCCAACCTCAACGATTCCTTCCTTGATGACAAAGTCCATAACGTGACCACCAAAGGTTAGGTCATCTGAAATAAAGTGCAAATGATAGCCTGCGACACTGACACCATGGAAAATTTCAGGTGTCCAAAAACCGACGATGGTTCCTGAAACATTTTCGCGACTATACTCTGGCTGATGAGTCGCAACCTCAGCAAACTTTGTTTCAGTTGTTGATTTTGGAATCATGCGAACATGCATGTGTTTAAAGTCACCATGAATTTTGATAGAGCGGAAGAGGTTTTCTCCATCATAATAGGACTCGATACGTTTTTCTAGTTCCTGATCAGTCATTTCAAAACGCTGGCGAAAAATGACTTCTGCCTGATGGGGTACGACTGCCGCATAAGGAATCAAGGCATCTGTTGATACTTCAACGATTTCAGGCTTCTCACCTGAACCCTTAGCTTGATAGGCTTTACCATCTAAGACAATTAACTCCCCATCAATAGAGTCCAGGGTTCCTAGCCCTAAATCTCCATGTTCAAGTAACTCACCAACTGTCATGGTCCCGCCGTAAAGTCCTGCCATCAAGGCTCCCAAAGTATTATATTGGAATAATTTAACTGGTTCTTGCACCTTTATCATCTCACTCTTCTTTGAAAATTTTACTTACTAAGTATATCATATTTCTTCTTAGAATTGAACGTTGGAAAGCCTTTTAACATTGCCAAACATCTAAAAAAAGGGTACAATGTAACAAAATCAAGAGAGGTCTGGAATGAAGCAAGAAAGTAAGTACGAACAAGTTGTTCACTATCTAAAAGAAGAGATTGAATCAGGAAAACTTCAAACAGGAAGTCGTCTACCTTCTATCCGAAAACTCAGTCAAGACTTCCACTGCAGTAAAGATACTGTGCAGCGTGCACTTTTAGAACTCCGATACGAGAAATACATTTACTCCAAACCTCAAAGTGGCTATTATGTTTTAGAACAACAAGCTAGCCACGAAGACCTCGTTATCTCGGTCAATGACGAACATGCAGCTGCCTATGATGATTTTCGTCTTTGTGTCAATGAAAGCTTGATCGGTCGAGAAAATTATCTCTACAACTACTATGAACACCAAGAGGGTTTAGAAGAATTACGAAAGTCTGTTCAGAAACTACTGTTTGACCAAGCTATCTATAGTAAACCCGATCAATTAGTCATGACAACTGGAACTCAGCAAGCACTGTTTATTCTTTCTCAAATTGACTTTCCAGGTAAGGGCCAAGAAATACTGGTCGAACAACCGACCTATCACCGAATGAATCAACTGCTACTGGCTCAAAACATCACCTTTCAAACCATTGAACGTAGAGTAGATGGTATTGACCTGAATGAACTTGAGGAACATTTTAAAAGTGGCAACATTAAATTTTTCTATACCATTCCTCGGTTTCATTATCCTCTAGGACATTCTTATTCTGAAGATGAGAAACGTGCTATCCTTGACTTAGCAGTCAAATATCAGATTTATATCGTTGAAGATGATTATCTGGGAGACCTAGACCCTAAGCTAGGACAAACCTTTCATTATTTGGACCAAAATAATTTGGTCATCTACATTAAGTCATTTTCTACAAGTATCTTCCCCGCACTTCGAATCACTGCTCTCATACTTCCAAATGCTATTAAAGATTCTTTTGTGGACTATAAAAACATTCTGGACTATGATAATAACCTCATTATGCAAAAGGCTTTATCACTCTACATTGATAGTCAGCTTTTTGAAAAAAACAGATTAGCAAGATTGGTACTGCAAGAGAAAAATCAAGATTTTATTCATAAGCTTTTAAAAGCTCATCCCATTTCCTTGCCAAACTATCCTCTCCATGATGGAGTCTTACTTGATCTTAGAGACTATCCTAAGATTGCAAGTCTCAAACACAGTCCTTTAAATCTAGACTTTTTCGAATCGTCCTACATTGAGACTTGCCCTTATCAATTTGCTAAGATTCCTTTAGAAAATCTTGAAACAACATTAAATTACTTAAAAACAGAGAGTGGGACAGAAATCGGTAATTCGTTAGAATTCGATTTCGTCGTCCCACCTCCGCACAGTTGAGTAGGACTGTAAAAGCTGATGAAATCAGCGTATTAGAGCCCACTCAACCACTGCGTCTTGCTTGATAATCCAATGACAATTGAGAGGCTAGGACTTTTGTCCCAGCCTCTGTTATTTTTTATTGCTCTACTTCTGTTAGCTTGGCAGCTTTTTCAAGATAGGTTTGATAAGTACCGTCATCTTTCAGTTTTTGAATCACCTTATCAACTACTTCTTTCAAATCTGAATTTCCTTTTTTGATAGCAACAGCATTTGCTTCGCCTTCTTTCATAGTCAAGCTTACTGTAGCAACTGCCAAGTCAGAGTTTTTACCAGCATAGCTTAGAGCAACTGGTTCATCCATATGAACAGCATCAACCTTACCTGATTGAAGTTCATTAACAGCTTCACCCATATTTGTCAATGAAGTCAACTGCGCTTTAGGAAGTTGCTCTTTGACCATAGATTCAGGAACAGTTCCTTTTTGAGCTGCAATATTTGCACTTGCTAGAGAATCTAAATCTTTGTATTTTTCAAGATCAGTTTTTCTGATTAGGAAGCTAATTTTGTTTTCATAGTAAGGAATAGAGAAATCAAAGACTTCTTTTCTTTCTTCAGTTGCACTGATTCCCGCAATGGCCAAATCTGCTTTCCCTGTTTGAAGACTGGTCAAGACATTATCAAAACTCATGCTTGAAACTTCCAATTTCACTCCAAGTTCATCAGCGATAGCTTGTGCCATATCAATATCAGCTCCTACGACTTGGTTCTTGCCATCCACAAGTGCTTGAAACTCAAATGGTGCATAGTCTGGGCTAGTTGCGACAACTAATTTACCTTTTTGTTTAATTGCCTCTACTGCAGACTGTGAGCTTGAGCTAGATGATTGGCAAGCAACTAAAAAGAAACTTGCAAGAAAACTACATAAGACAAATATCCATTTTTTAAATTTCATAAATAAACAACCTCTCTGTCAATTTTGTATAATTATAACTCAGCAAACCTCGTTTGTCAAGCATAAATTTAATATTTATTTATTTTTTCATTTTCTTAAACAAAAAAAGAAGCGTTTATTCATTATTCAGCTCCTTTTTCTGTATATTTAATCAATTTTATAATTCGACAATCTTACCTGTTTCAAAGTAAACAACCCATTCACAGATATTTTTTGCATAGTCACCGATGCGCTCCAAGTATGAAATCACTTGGAAGTAATCACGACCTGTGACGATAGCATCTGGATTCTTTCTGATTTCTTCAGTTGCCAAATCACGAATATTTTCAAAGTAATGGTTGATTTTTTCATCCATTGTTGCAACTTCATAGGCCTTATCAACTGAACCGTTTAGGTAAAGTTCGAGGGTTGTTTCCACGAAATCTTTAACATCACGTCCCATCTTTTTGATTTCTTCTTCGACTGCTGGGATGCGTTGTTCCCCCTTCATACGAATGGTTGCCTCAGCAATGGATACAGCGTGGTCACCCATACGTTCCAAGTCAGAAACAGCCTTTAGAACTGTTAGAACTGTACGTAAATCTTGTGATACTGGCTGTTGAAGGGCAATGATTTCAAATGATTTCTTTTCAAGTTTCAATTCGTATTCATTGACTTCTGCGTCTTGCTCGATGACTTCTTTAGCCAAGTCACGGTCATGAGTGACAAAAGCACGTACAGTACGATTGATTTGGGAAAGAACTTCTTGTCCCATGGCGTAGAATTGGTTATGCAATTTCTCTAAATCTTCTTCAAATTGAGATCGTAACATCTTTTTCTCCTTATCCAAATTTACCTGAAATGTAATCTTCTGTTTCCTTATGTTGTGGATAGAGGAACATTTCCTTGGTATCGTTAAATTCAATCAAATCTCCATTGAGGAAAAAGCCTGTTTTATCAGAGATTCGAGATGCTTGCTGCATGGAACGAGTAACCAATAGCATGGTGTACTTGTCCTTGAGGCTATATAGTGTTTCTTCGATTTTTCCAGCCGAGATAGGGTCTAAGGCTGAAGTCGGCTCATCCAAGAGGATAATCTTTGGACTAGTCGCCAATACACGCGCTACACAGACACGTTGCTGCTGTCCACCTGAAAGTCCAATAGCTGAATCATGCAAGCGATCCTTGACCTCATCCCAGATTGAAGCACGCTGTAAAGCTTTCTCCACAGCTTCGTCCAAGACTTGCTTGTCTTTCTCTCCATTAATTCTTAGTCCATAAACAACATTTTCGTAGATAGACATTGGGAATGGATTGGGTTGTTGGAAAACCATTCCGATTTCCTTACGTAACTCAACGGTATCAGTACGAGGGCTATAAATATTGTGACCATTGTAAACCACTGATCCAGTTGTCGTCACTTCAGGATTAAGGTCACCCATTCGGTTAATAGCCTTGAGCAGGGTTGATTTTCCTGATCCTGATGGACCTATCAGAGCTGTAATTTCCTTGGGTTGGAAAGATAAGGAAACACTATTCAAGGCCTTCTTTTTGTTGTAATAAACAGACAGGTCTTTGACCTGTAAAATCGGTTCTGTCATACTGTTTCCTTTCTAACCAAAGTGTCCAGTTACATAATCGTTTGTTGACTGTAGCTTGGCATTTTGGAAAATATTTGACGTTTTATCGTACTCAATCAAATCACCTAAGTAGAAAAATCCAGTATAATCACTCGCACGCGCAGCCTGTTGCATACTGTGGGTCACGATAATAATGGTAAAGTCCTTCTTCAACTCAAGCATGGTTTCCTCTAGCTGAGCTGTCGCAATCGGATCCAAGGCTGATGCCGGCTCATCCATCAAGAGAATGTCTGGTTTTACAGAAATAGCACGAGCGATACAGAGACGTTGCTGCTGGCCACCTGAAAGCATCAAGGCTGACTTGTGAAGGTCATCTTTGACCTGATCCCAGAGTGCTGCCTGACGAAGAGAGGTTTCTACAATTTCATCAAGAACTTTCTTGTCCTTAACTCCTGCACGTTCATGTGCAAAGGTGATGTTGCGGTAGATTGATTTAGCAAATGGATTTGGACGTTGGAAAACCATTCCGATGTGTTTACGCATTTCATAAACATTGATTTCAGGACGGTTAACGTCAATTCCTTGATAGAGAATTTGTCCTGTAACCTTAGCAATGTCAATAGTATCATTCATACGATTGAGACTGCGTAGGTAGGTTGATTTTCCAGATCCTGATGGACCGATCAAGGCAGTAATTTTATTTTTTTCGAATTGCATATCCACGCCCTTGATGGATTCATTCTTACCGTAGTAAACATGTAAATCCTTCGTAGAGAGGGCCACTTTTTCTTCTGGAAAAGTAATGATATGCCTTTCATCCCAATTATATTTTGACATGGCTTCTCCTTTAGGCTGCCGTTAATTTCTTATGTAGATAGCTTCCGAGTTTACGTGCTCCAAAGTTAAAGATCAAGATAAAGATGAGGAGCACCGCTGCAGAACCTGCTGAAACCAAAGTTCCATCAGGAATAGTTCCTTCGCTATTGACTTTCCAGATATGAACAGCTAAGGTTTCTGCTTGACGGAAGATTGAGATTGGACTACTTACGCTGAGAACATTCCAGTTAGACCAGTCAAGAGCTGGCGCAGATTGACCCGCTGTGTAGATAAGGGCTGCAGCCTCACCAAATATACGACCTGAAGCAAGCACGATTCCCGTTACAATACCAGGTAGGGCTTCAGGAATAACGACATGAAGGACTGTTTCCCAACGAGAAAGTCCCAGCGCCAAACCAGCTTCACGTTGCGTATGGTGAATGTGTTTCAAACTGTCTTCAACGTTACGAGTCATCTGTGGAAGATTAAAGACGGTCAAAGCCAAGGCACCTGAAATAATGGAAAATCCATACTCGAACTGGACTACAAAGATGAGGTAACCAAAGAGTCCCACAACTACGGATGGTAGAGAAGACAAGATTTCAATACAAGTACGAACGAAATTGGTAACACGACCTTTTTTAGCATACTCTGCTAGGAAAATTCCAGCTCCCATTGATAGAGGTACTGAGATGAATAAGGTAATCACCAAAAGGAAAAAGGAATTATAAAGCTGGATTCCAATACCACCACCTGCTTGATATGAGGATGATTTTCCTGTCAGGAAAGACCATGAAACATGAGGTAAGCCTCGAACCAAGATATAGAGAATCAAGGAAGCTAGAATGGTCACAATGATTCCTGCGATGGTGTAGAGGACAGCTGTTGCAAGTTTATCTAATTTCTTAGCGTGCATAGTTTTTCTTTCCTCTTTCTTTCGTAATCAATTTAATCACACTGTTAAAGGCCAAACTCATCAAAAGCAATACTAAGGCCAGTGACCAAAGAACGTTATTATCAACAGTTCCCATAACGGTATTACCGATTCCCATAGTCAATACAGATGTCAAAGTCGCAGCAGGTGTTGTCAATGAAGTTGGGACAACGGCTGAGTTACCGACAACCATCTGAATAGCTAGGGCTTCACCGAAAGCACGCGCCATTCCGAAGACTACTGCCGTAAAAATACCTGAACGAGCAGCCTTCAAGGTTACACGCCAGATGGTTTGCCAACGAGTCGCTCCCATGGCTAAACTTGCTTCACGGTAGTGACGAGGAACTGCACGTAGGCTATCTGTTGTCATGAAGGTTACAGTCGGCAAAATCATAACAAAGAGAACGAAAATTCCTGATAAAATACCGAAACCTGTTCCACCAAAGACAGTACGTACAAATGGTACCACGACCTGCAAACCGATAAATCCATAAACTACTGAAGGAATCCCAACTAAGAGTTCAATAGCAGGTTGCAAAATCTTTGCTCCTTTTGGAGACACCTCTGTCATAAAGACTGCTGCACCAATGGCAAATGGTGTTGCAATAAGAGCTGACAGGATGGTAACAATAAAGGAACCTAAAATCATTGGAAGGGCACCAAATTGTTTACCTGACGGATTCCAAGTTGCACCAAAAAGAAAATCAAAGATATTCACACCATTAACAAAGAAGGTCGATAAGCCTTTCTGGGCAACGAAAATCAAAATCATAGCAACAATGATAACAATCAAAGATAGGCAGGCAAAGGTTAGTCCTTTTCCTAATTTCTCAAGACGAGAGTTTTTTGAAGGAGAGAGCAATTTTTTTGATAATTCTTCTTGATTCATTATTGGCTCCCTTCTAGCGCTGTCACAGTACCTGCAGCATCTTTTTCGACCTTCATTTCCTTAACAGAAATATAGCCCATTCCTTTAACGATTCCATTCTGGGCTTCGTCTGAAAGGACAAAGTTTAGGAATTCGGCAACCAATTCATTTGGCTCACCAAGTGTATACATATGTTCATAAGACCACAAAGGCCAATTGTTAGTGGTTACATTCTCTGAGATTGGCTCATAACCGTTAAGTTTAATAGTCCCAACCGAATCATCAACATAGGCGAAAGCTAGGTATGAGATAGCTCCAGGTGTTTGGGAAACGATGGACTTCACCATACCGTTTGAATCTTGCTCTTGACTTTGTATTGCTGATTTTCCATCCATAATCACACTGTCAAAGGTAGCACGAGAACCTGAGCTTGCAGCACGGTTGATAATAGAAACAGCTAAATCCTTACCACCAACTTCTTTCCAGTTGGTAATTTCACCTGTAAAAATTTTGCGAAGTTGTTCTGTCGTAAGATTATCGACGTCTACTTCTTTATTAATAATGACAGCTAATCCAGCAACAGCAACCTTATGGTCAACTAGCGCGGACGCATCGATACCATCTTTCTCTTCAGCGAACACATCAGAGTTTCCAACATCAACTGCACCTGACTGAACTTGAGATAGTCCAGTACCAGATCCACCACCTTGAACATTGACTGTTTTACCAACGTGTGCGGACGCAAATTCATCTGCTGCCGCCTCGACTAAAGGTTGAAGGGCAGTTGAACCGACAGCCGTCATAGACTCCCCACGATCAATCCAACTTGCACATCCTACTAGCGAACCAGCAAGTAAAAGAGTTGCAAGAGAGATGGTGAGTTTTTTAAATTTTTTCACTATTTGTCTCCTTGAAAATAATGATGAATAGCTTGAATTTTTGCCCTTATTTTCTATTGTTTTCAGGGAAAATCCATACTTCCACTATAACATAGAATACAGTTTTTGACTAGTTTTTCACCTGAAACCTCAAGCCCTTGGGAAAATAATTCTTCAAGGTATTTCCGGTTACTTTTGCAAAACCTAGACCATTTCCACCAACCAAAACTTGGTACCAACCATTTGGAAGAGTTTCAGCTAATTGGACCGTTTCACCAGCCACATATCTGACAAAGTCTTCGTGATGAATTTCAATGACTTGCTTGACTTGGCTTGGTTTTAAAGCTAAGCCAAGAGCAAAACTTGGTTCAAAACGTTTTTTCTTAAAAGTTCCAAGATGAAGACCATTACGAGCTATTTTGAGTTTTCCTATATCGGGTAGGACTTCTGGCAAGAGATAAAGCTGGTCTCCAAAAACTTGTAGGACACCGGTCAGTTTTTCTTTAAGGTGTTTTTTCTCAAAATCCTGCCATAAGGAAATCTGTTCACGAGATAGGTTGGATTTAGAAGGTTTGAACTTCCCAGCCTTGTTTTGACCTTTAAACTGAAGATGGGCCACGAACTGACCTTCTCCCTTAAAGTGATGAGGGTACATTCTAGCTGTTTCAGCTAAATCAATCCCAGGTACCATTCCATTGATGTGTTGGATTGGAATCAATTCAAAATGATAGCTATCCAGTAACCATTGGACGATTTCTTCGTTTTCTTCTGGCGCCCAGGTACAGGTTGAATAGACTAGTCGACCACCATCAGCCAGCATGGTAACAGCATCTGCTAAAATCTCACGTTGTAAACTAGCGCACTGACTAGGATAATCGACACTCCAATAATCCATAGCGTCAGGTTGTTTACGAAACATCCCTTCTCCTGAGCAAGGTGCATCTAGAACAATCAGGTCAAAATATCCTTTAAAGACCTTGGCTAAACGTTCTGCAGATTCATTGGTCACAACGACATTAGTCGCACCAAAGCGTTCCATATTTTCAACTAAAATCTTTGACCGTTTGCTTGAAATCTCATTTGAAACAAGAAGACCGTCTCCTGCAAGATAGGAGGCCAGTTGAGTGGATTTCCCTCCGGGAGCCGCTGCCAAGTCTAAGACCTTCATTCCAGGTATTGGCTGGGCTACTTGAGCTACCATTTGTGCGGCAGGTTCTTGTGAATAGACCAAGCCAGTTACATGTTCTGGTGATTTCCCTGAAACCTTCCCATAGTAGCCCCAGGGTGTATTGGGAATAGCATCTGAAAAAGAAAGCTGTCTTTCTTTTAAAGGGTTTATACGAAAGGCAGAAACAGCTTCATCATCAAAAGAGGCAAGAAAAGCTCTTGCCTCATCTCCCAATATTGTTTCGTATTTTTTTACAAATCCATCTGGAAATTGCATGTAGGTTTATTTCCTTTCATAGATATAGGATTGAATCTCATCTTTCATCTCGACTGGCACCATCATAACGGCCTGTCGTGTTTGAAAATCGACTTCCTCACCAGCAATCGTAAAAACCTTATAACCCAAACTCTCACCTAGAATACTTGCAGCCGCATAATCCCAAGGTTGTAAATAAGTGATATAAGTTAAAAGTCGACCTGACAGCACCTTGGCAAAACTAATAGCGGCGCTGCCATAAACTCGTGTCCCAAGTGCAGCATTTCCCAAATCAGCTAAGCCCCATTCGTTAGTCGCTAGCATTCTAGAATTACCAGACACCAAAAATTCTCTCAAGGGTCTCTTTTTAAAGAGTGGCAAAGGTTCGTCATTGCGACAGGGGGGGAAGTCTCCTCCACCATGGTAACAATCACCTTTCATGACATCATAAATAATACCAAACTTACCAACACCTTCCTCAAAATAGGCCAGCATAACAGCAAAATCTTCACCTTGTGCTACGAAGTTGTTGGTTCCATCAATAGGATCAATAATCCATACAGAACCTTGTCCTACTGCTGCACGCATGCAGCCTTCTTCTGCACAAAATAGATCATCTGGATAGCGAGAACGGATTTTTTTAATAAGTAAGTCTTGAACTTCTTTATCTAACTTAGTTACCAAATCTGTAGGGGAAGACTTTCTCTCAACATGGAGATCTTCTTTCATATGCCGGAGAATGTATTCCCCAGCTTCCCTGACAATTTCTTTGGCAAATGTAAATTTATTTTCCAAGTGAAATCTTCCCTTCTCCTTTTTCTTTGGCCAACTGGACTGCACGGTAGAAAGAGTATCCACTAACTGATTCAAACTCACGTCCCAAGCGTTTCTCTTCACTCTTGCTTGGGACAACCGCTTTGAATCCCTTGTAGGAATCTAGTAGTTTCTTTGCTTCTACCTTTGTCTCATAGGCTGCTTCAACATCATTAAAAAAAGAAAGCACTGAAGCAAGTTCTTCAGTGCTCCACGACAAATCTAGTGGGTAACTATACTGTTTATTCATCTAATTAATACCAGCTCTTAATGTAGCTTCTTTCAATTCTTGCTTACGATAACTACGAGGAAGAAATGCACGAATCTCATCTTCATTAAAACCAATCTGCATACGTTTATCATCAATGATGATTGGACGACGCAAAAGACTAGGATATTGCTCAATTAAATTAAGCAACTCTGTCACCGAGATACTTTCCACATCGATATTTAACTTTTGGAAAATTTTTGAACGAGTTGAAATGATGTCATCGGTACCGTTTTCGGTCAAGGAAAGAATGTGTTGTAATTCTTTTCTTGATAAAGGACTGGTCATAATGTTGTGCTCTTGGAAAGGCACTTTATGATTGTCAAGCCAGGCCTTTGCCTTACGACATGATGTACAACTCGGTGATAAAAATAGTGTAATCATGCTATTCTCTACTTTGCATACTTTTCTAACTCTATTATACAAAAAAATAAAGCGCTTGACTAGTTATTTCCGTAAAAAAACCTACTTTTTAAAGAAAAATAGGTTTTTCGTAAAATTTTTAAAACATTTTTATGCATTTATTCTCTTTTCGGTAATTTTTTCCAACTTAGTAGATAAACGAATCCAAAAATGAACTCATACAAGCAGAAAAATAGGAGAAAGGCATGCAGAAAAAAATCCTCTGGTAAAATAAGAATGACTGGATCTTTAGCGGGATCAAAAAGCCAGGTATCATCACCTATAAAAAGAATTTGATGAAACAATGTAAAAAATTGTTCAAACCCAATGAATACACCAACTAAACCAAGAACCAAAGGTAAAGACAGCATAATCAAGAGACCTCTGCGATATAGAGACAGAAAACCTTTCTGAACGACTTGCTTCCAAAAAAGGTAGAAAATCGGAAGAGTTACGATTGCTATTCCTTGCGCTAGGTGAAAGAGTCCCTTTACAACCACAAAGTGGTGAATTCCAGAGGCAGACGAAGGAAAATCTGGCATTGCTAATACTTGACTCAATGGATTGGTCAAATAATCCATCAAAACATTAAAGTTATGTTGGATGGTCTGAGGTTGGACATGAACACGACTTGTCAGATTTAACCAAGAAATCTCCAGAGGGTAAACTAACCAAGACAGATAGATGGTCAATAAAATAGCTAGCGAGAGGAGAAAGAGAAGACTTCCTACAAAAGTAAATTTAGTTTTCATCGAAATTCCACTCCGCTAGACTTGAGAGGACATGGGTTGGTGCGATTGGTAAATCCGCTACTTCTTCAGGTTTTGTAAATCCTGTCGTCACCAAAAGACTTGGAATGCCATTGTCAATACCAGCTCGAATATCAGTAAGATAATTATCCCCCACCATGACAATTTCTTGGCGTTCAAGTCCTAGGTATTCAACAGCCTTATCCATAATAATCGCGTTTGGTTTTCCAATATAAACTGGTTTTACGCGAGTTGCTGCTTCAAGAAGAGTAATCAGAGAACCAGCACCAGGTAAAAGTCCACGTTCTGTTGGAATATTTAAATCTGGATTGGTGCCGATAAAATGAGCACCTTTATGGATAGCTAGGGTTGCAGTAGCAAATTTTTCGTAGTCAACTTGCCAGTCCAAACCAACTACCACATAGGCTGGATTTTCTTTATCTTCAACATAACCAGCTGCTTGAATGGCTTCCTTGAGCCCTGCTTCTCCAATCACATAAACGGTCTTTTTAAGTCCCAGGTCATTCATGTAATCAATGGTCGCTAAGGTTGCAGTATAGATTGTCGATACAGGCGTGTCAATATTAAACTGATTTGCCAACATCTCTTGGACACTTTCAGGTGTTCGTGTCGTATTGTTTGTGACAAAGAGGTAGGGAATATTTCGCTTTTGCAACTCATGGACAAAAGCTTCACCCGCTGGGATTCTATCTTTTCCCTTATAAATTGTTCCGTCTAAATCAATTAAATAGCCTTTATAAGTCATATATTACTTTCTAATCTGTGTTAATTTCTTGCCAAATTATCTTTGCCTGAGCATTGATATCGCCATCACTTGTGACTTGGTGGTTGCTTTCTAGTTGATTCAATTCGTAACTAGAAGTAATCATACCACCTGGTCGAACTTCCTTGACATACTTGAGGTTGATTTTTTTAGGAATATGATTGGTTAGGAAATCTGCCCCCATGACCTCAAAAACCCAGTCTAGATATTTGCTGTTATTGACGTGGCCATTCATATCCAAGTCGTAAAAACGAACATGATAGTCCTTGCTAATCGCTTCTTCCAGCTCTGCGTATTTTGGCCCGCGAAGGAGTTTCTTAGAAAACTCAGATTGATAAGGGGCGACTATTTCAGGTTCTACAGGATGAACCTTCCGACTCTCACGATCCATAAGGACAAAGGTAGCTACCATGTGAATGATTTCTTGACCATCTTCATCATAAATAGTAAAACGGCGGTAGCAAAATAGACGATTGTAAGTCAAGGCTTCCGTTTCAATTGTGATTTCCTCAGCAAATTGAGGTAAACGTACAACATCGATATCATAATCAGTGATAATCCAGACTAGATTATACTGTTCTAAAACATCCTTGTCACTCACTCCTAGATTAATTGATTGCATTCCTGATACTTGCAGGGACAACAAGATAACATCTGGTAGCTTGATATGGCCATTCATATCAGCCATATCAAAAGGAATTTTCATCTTCATTTGATAAGTTAAGCCCATAATTCTACTCCAATATAAATCGTTCTGCTACTGTATCTCCTAAAAAGAGACCTTTTTTTGTCATTCGTATTTGTTGACCTTCTACTTGTAAAAGACCTTGATGACATAAATCTCTTACAACTTGACCATATAAATTTTCAAAAGATGTGCTAAATTTTTCTTCGAATCTTGCTTTTGAAACTCCTGTCTTCTTGCGAAGTCCAAGAAACATCTCTTCTTCCATTTGTTCCCTTAGACTCAGATGTTCTTCATGGATGCGAGCATTTCCCTCTTCTACTGCCTTCAAATAATGGCGGATAGGACCATGATTTTTATAGCGAACACCATTGACGTAACCAGAAGCACCAGCACCAATACCATAATACTCAGCATTATCCCAATACATGAGGTTATGACGACTTTCAAAACCTGGTTTTGAAAAATTTGAAATTTCATAATGCTCAAAACCAGCTCTCTCTAATTCAGCAATGATATATTCGAACATTTCAGCTTCTACTTCTTCTTTAGGAAGTGGTAACTTCCCACGACGCATACGATTCATAAAGACCGTATGGTTTTCCAAAATCAAGCTATAAAGACTCATGTGGGGAATGTCCAAAGCGATGGCCTTGGCAACATTGTCCTTGACCTGGTCCATAGTCTGACCAGGAAGAGCGTAGATCAAGTCAATGGAAATATTATCAAACCCTGCTAACTTGAGACGATCAATATTTTCATAGATATCTTTCTCCAAATGACTACGACCAATTTTTTTCAGCATTTTGTCATCAAAGGTTTGGACACCCAACGAAACACGGTTGACCGCTGAATTTTTCAAAACTGCAATCTTGTCCTCATCCAAATCACCAGGATTAGCCTCAATGGTTAATTCTTCTAAGACTGACAAATCTAAGTTTTTAGTCAATCCATCCAGAAGCACCTCTAACTGTGGCGCAGACAAGGCTGTCGGTGTTCCTCCCCCAATATAGAGAGTACGTAACTTCTGAATGTCATAAGAATGAAATTCTTGCAGTAGACGTTCTAGATAGCTGTCTACTGGTTGATTTTTAATAAAGACCTTAGAAAAGTCACAATAATAACAGATTTGTGTACAAAATGGAATGTGCACATAAGCTGATGTTGGTTTCTTCTGCATAGTATTTATTATACCACAAAGACTTCCCTCAAGAAAAAAATCACCATCTCCGACTCTAAGGGAATCAAAAATGGTGATTTCTATTTTAATCTTCTTTGATTTCGATGATGATTTCTTGACCGTCTTCTGGGTCTTCAACAACTACTTTTTCTTCCAATTGTTCCTTGAGATTGTTCAAGGTCTCTTTTGAAGCTTCAGTAGCTTGTTGAGCTAAAGATTTAGATTTCTCAAGAACTGAATCCAAGGTAATTTCGCCTGATTCTACTTGTTCTTTTGTCTTTAGAACAAAATCTCTGGTTTGTTCTTTGACTTCTGTCAATTTTTCGATTGCTTGTTCCTTAGCATATTCTGGATCTTCTCTCAGATCTTCAATAAAGTCTTGTGCCTGACTAGTAACGCGTTTTCCTTTTTCACTTGTTAGAAACAAGGCAACAGCCACACCTGAAACAGTTCCTAAAAGGATTGATGATAATTTACCCATGAGTTATCTCCTTTTTATTTTTTAAAAAATTTACTTGCAATACGAACGGCAGATAAGCCTGCACTAGTCTTTAATGTTTTTGAACCTGCAGATGATGCTTTTTTACTCAAGACACGAGCCTGCTCATTTAAGTCAGAGACAGAAACAGAAAGGTCTGCAACTGCTGTAAAGAGTGGATCAATGGTTGCAACTTTGATATTGATATCATCAGCAAGAACATTAACCTTGGCAAGAAGTTCGTTTGTGTGATGTAGAGTAACATTTACATCTGAAGTTAGCGTTTTAACAGTATTTTCTGTTTCATCAATTACACGTCCAACTTTTTGAAGGGTAATAATCAAATAAACAATAAATACAATCAAGGCAACAGCCACAAAAATATAAGCAACTTCTAACATTTTAATTCTCCTTTTTTACATTATAAAATGGTGCTTTTTTCCGATTTTGATAAACGATAATATAAATACCAAGTCCAATTAATAGAACAGACAACCACTGAGATACTCGAAGTCCAAAGAACATGAGACTATCTGTACGCATGCCCTCAATAATCATACGTCCAAAACCATACCAAATTAAGTAAAAGGCTGTGATATGACCACGACGAATGCCATTTAATCGGTGTCTAAAAATAATAATTAAAGCAAAACCAATCAAGTTCCAGATAGATTCGTACAGGAAGGTTGGTTGTCGATATGAGCCATCAATATACATCTGATTTTTAATGAAACTAGGCAAGTAGTCAAGACTCTCCACAACTGCGCCATAAGCTTCTTGGTTAAAGAAGTTCCCCCAACGTCCTAGACTCTGAGCAATCATTACACTCGGAGCTGCAATATCTAAGAAATCCCAGGTATTGATTAATTTACGGTCTGCGAAAATATAGAGTACAATCGCTCCAGTAATTAAACCACCATAAATCGCAAGACCACCATTCCAGACGGCAAATATCTCTCCTAAATGTTGGCTATAATAGTCAAATTTAAAAATAACATAATAAAGTCTCGCGCCGATGATTGACAAAGGGAAAGCCACTAAGATAAAATCCAGAATATCTTCTGATAAGATTTTCTTTTTAGGAGCTTCTTTACTTGCCAAATATACCGCTAAGATAAGGCCGGAAACGATACAAAGTGCATACCATCTAATGGCAAATGGACCTATTTGAAAAGCAACTGGATCAATCATTTTGCACCTCGTTCTTTTCAATTAATTTCGTCAATCTTTCTTCAAAGAGACGTGTCGCATCAAAGCCCATTTCCTTAGAACGATAGTTCATGGCAGCAGCTTCGATAACTACAGAAATATTGCGCCCTGTTTTTACAGGAATTCGAATACGCGGAATAGAGACACCTGAAATTTCCAACTCTTCAGCATTGTTCCCCAAGCGGTCAAAGACCTTATTTGTATCGTAATTTTCTAGATAGACAGCCAACTGAACCTGTGAAGAATCCTTAACAGCACTAGCTCCATAAAGACTCATGACATCAATGATACCAACTCCACGAATTTCTAACAAATGCTTCAAAATTTCAGCAGGTTCTCCCCAAAGTGTCATCTCATCTTTAGCATAAATATCCACACGGTCATCTGCAACTAAACGGTGACCACGTTTGACAAGTTCAAGTCCAGTTTCACTCTTACCAATACCACTATCGCCTTGAATCAGAACACCCATACCATAGATATCCATTAGAACACCATGCACGCTTGCACGTTCAGCTAAGCGGGAGTCCAGATAACTAGACAATTCCCCAGATAGACGACTGGTTGCAGTACGACTTGTTAAAATAGCGATTTTACATTCTCTAGCAGCCTTTAACATTTCTTCTGGAACTACTAAACCACGCGCAACAATAACTGCAGGTGTTTCTGGTTGAAATAATTTCTTCAAAACCTGGTAGCGGTTGTGAGAAGACATGCTAATGAGATAAGACCACTCCTTCATTCCCAACAGTTGGATACGTTCTGGAGTATAGTAATCAAAATAGCCCGTCATTTCGAGACCTGGTCGACAAATATCGCCCGTATTGATTTCTTTTTCAAGTAATTCTGGCTCCCCATAGACAATGTCTAGTCTGAGTTTATCAATTACTTCTTTGACTAAAACCGACATATATTTCTCCTTAAATCGAGTTCTCTTACTATTATATCAGATTGTAGGAAGAAGTTTGTATTTTTTACCGTATTTACACTATTAATTTATCTGATAATATTTGAACAATACAAAAAAGGATTAAACAACAAATTGTTGTCTAATCCTTCTGACTATTATTTCATAATAGATAGTACACTTTAGTTATCTTGTTTCTTTAAGCCCAACACTCCAAGACCAGCTACCAAGAGTGCTACTCCTGTTGCAAACAATGATTCCTTAGAACCTGTATTTGGTAATTCCTTTTTAGGTTCAGATGTTGTAGACGTAGTTTCAGGTCTTGTTTCTTCAGTTGTTTTACCTGAAGGAGTTTCTTCACTTGATTTACCTGGAGTTGTCTCAACTGTTGTAGTAGTGGTAGTTGATTTTTCTGTAGTTGTTGTTGGCTCTTCTGTCGTTGTGGTTGTTGAAGTAGTCCTTGGCTCTTCTGTCGTTGTGGTTGTTGAAGTAGTCGTTGGCTCTACTGTTGTTGTCGTGGTAGTTGTAGTACTAGTTGTTGTTGTCGTAGTTTGTTCAACTTTTTTATACCAGTGGATACGATTTCCTTCACGATCTTTTTCTGTTTTTACAAATTCATATCCATCAATGGTAGCTGGATCCTTCCACCCCTTATCTTGTGGCTTAAGAGTTTCTTTTGTATCGATATCTTTGTAGTCTGTGACAAGCGTATCAAGAACTAATTGTGCACCTGCAGAGTCATTAATGATACGGTAAATATAGATACCCTTTGAATCTTTCCCATCAATAGTTGCCGTAGCTACTTTCGAAACATCATATTGCATTTTTTCAAGATCAATCTTAGATTTATCGATGATATTAATACGGTTTTGACCAACACCGAAGAATACTCCTAATTCTTTTGGAACATCTCCTGAAATCATTTCAAGTGTGATTTTCTTAGCTGAAACTGAAGTTACTTTAAACTTAGGTGCTACACCTGTTGGGAATACATATGCTCCATATTCGTTCACTTCATATGAACTGTATACAGGTAAGATAAAGTAAGCTTGGTGTGTGTCGCCCACTTTAATTGCATCATCTCCACTTGTTTTCCACTCGATACCTGAAGCATCATTGAATTCTAACTCAACAGTTGAACCAACTTTCATACCTTCACTTCCACGAACTTGGAATTGTGTAGTCGTTTCATATGATCCATCAGCCTTGAATTTAATCGTATTTCCAGAAGGTGTGAAGTTGATTGAATTTGTCTCAGTAGCAAATTGTTCTACTTTCGGAATATCTACTGTACTTGTCACAGAAGAAGATCCCACTTTAATCACTTGGTTTAAAGTGTAGTCTTTATTTGCGATTACAGCTCCATTATAAGCGTTATCTGATGTAATTTGGAACTTGACTTGTTTCAATACATCTGGTTTTTCAGCTTCAATAGCTTTCGTAAATGTAATTTTTAATGTCGCGCGTGTTGATTCCAATTCAGCTTGTTCCATTTGAGCTTTGTCGTTTGAACCTTGACGTGCTTTATTGACGTTTTCAAACGAAACAATTGAAATTTTACCAATTGTCTTACCTTCGTAAGTGACATCCTTGCCATTTAGTTGATTTAAGACAGCGACGTTTTCTAATGTAACTGTAACATAGTCGCCTTCTTTCACATCATCATCTGTAATTGAAAAAGAAAGGTCTACATCTGTGTAGTATTCATAATATTTAATATCATGGTTTTTAATAGTACCAGTCACTTCTGCAGCTACTTCTCTTGCTTCACGTGCAGGAGTTTCTGTAGTTGTTATAGCTTCAGCAGTAGTTGTTGCTTCAGCACTTGTTGTAGAAATTTGCTCAGCTGTCGTTGTTTCTTCAGCAGTGATAATTTCTTGACTTTGAAGCGTAGCCAAAAGCACTCCAGTAGACAACAAAGTGATCAATAATTTTCCAAACCTTTTCTGGTTTTTCATCCCTATTTACCTCCGTGTAAAATTACACTATTTTAACATGATTTTACTATATTTTTCAATTAATATCAACTAAAACGAATGATTGTTTTAAATATCAAATGAAAGTAAATAGATTTATAATATTCAGTTATTACACCCTTAAGTTTGATTTTTATCCAATTCCTAAATAATCATTGAAACATGTAAAATTATTCGGGTCTTAAGAATACAAAAAAGACTAGACAAGTCTAGCCTTTCGCTTCAATTAGAATTTTTTACGTTTACGAGCTGCTTCTGATTTACGTTTACGTTTTACAGAAGGTTTTTCATAGAATTCACGTTTGCGTGTTTCTTGAAGAGTACCAGCTTTAGTAACCGCACGTTTGAAACGACGAAGTGCATCGTCAAGAGATTCATTCTTACGTACTACTGTTTTAGACATTTTTTTCACTCCCTTCAAGTTCAAGATCTATTCTATTTTACATGGAATGATATGAATTGTCAAGGGGAAGCATACATTTATTCCTATTTTCCAGTTTATTAATTACTTTCTTACCTATACTTTATCAAATCATACAACTTTGTTACTGCTTGTTCAAAAGGTTCAATATATTCCCAATATTCATCAGGAAGATTTGAAATCTTACTCAAGTCATTGCTATCAAAATGATATACCAGATGACGAAGAATTTGATTTTCAATAAAATGCAAATCCCTCAGCTGATCTATACTAATAGAATCGATCTTTTCTACGTAGTGACATAAATCAGCCAGCGACTGCCTATCAAATACTTTTTCCTCGTGTAAATAATAGAGAAAGCTTTCGTTTTCAGCCTTTTTATTATCTTCTATCAAATTCCTATTCTTCATATTCATTCTGATTCCTCCTGTAAAAGATTTTAAAAAAGCTACTTTTTAACAAATCCTTTACGAATTTTATAAAGGATCCACGATCCCTTTCTTTGACTAGTTACGAGCTCAAAGCCTACTGATAACAAGAATCGTCTAAATGCTTCTTCGCTTTGAACCTCTGGTAAAAAGTAAGATAACTTGTTATATTCACAAGCCAGTAAGAGCATCCCGTCTGATTTGAGTATTCTTCGAATTTCCATAAAAGAAGCCTCTAGATTCTGCCAATGAAAATGAGTTTGAAAGGCTGTGATTAAATCAACACTTTCATCAGAAAAACCTGTCTCCCTAACGTCTCTTCGTTCAAAATTTAGATTAGTCATCTCCCTCTGTTTGGCTTGAGCTATTGCGGTATCTGAAATATCGATTCCAGTTATAGTACTTTGCGGAAAAGTTTCTTTCAGTAGGATGGTTGAACGGCCGTTCCCAACTCCTACATCTAAGATTGCAGGGTAAAATGTCCTATCCAGATGACGAATTGCCCATACAAACATGGGGAGATAGGCTCGATTCCACAATTTCATCATTCGTTTTCCTAGAATACCTGAAGGGTTCTTTGATTGCTGAATGAGACGATAAAACAGTAACATTAAAAGTAAAAAACAAATAAAACCGATTATATAAATCAAAGTTCGAACCTCCTTTATATAGCTATATTATACCACCTTAGCAGGATAGTGAACATTTGAAGTAAAAAACCACTCACTACAAAGAGCAAGTGGTTCGTGAATTTTTTATTTTTCAAGCAGGCTAAGTGCTCCAGCATCCGCAATAATAGTTACATCTGGATGGTTCTGCAAACTACTTGCTGGAAGACTTTCAGTAACTGGACCTTCAACAGTTCCAGCGATGGCTTCTGCCTTAGATTCACCATAAGCAAAGAGAAGAATAGATTTTGCATCTAGAATATTTTTGATTCCCATTGAGATAGCTTGTGTTGGTACATCTTCAATCTTATCAAAGAAGCGAGCATTTGCTTCAATAGTAGACTGATCAAGATCTACAAGGTGGGTTTGACTATCAAACGGAGTTCCTGGTTCATTAAATCCAATATGTCCATTTCGACCAATTCCCAAAATTTGCAAATCGACTGGATGATCAGCAAGAATTTGATTATAGCGTTCTACTTCTTCTTCTGCATTGTCTTTGACACCACGCGGTAAAAAGCTTTCTTTGAATGGCTTTTTGTTGAAAAGATTTTCTTGCATAAAGTAACGATAAGATTGAGGATTATCTCCATCAAGACCTACATATTCGTCCAAGTTAACACTTGTAAGATTTGAAAAATCAAGGTCACTCTTAACGATTTCTCCATAAAACTCAAGTGGACTGCTACCTGTCGCAAGTCCTAATGTTTGAGCACCGTTTGCTAACTTTTCTTTTAAAATTTCAAAAGCTACTTTTCCACCTTCTTCAGGATTTTTTACTTGAATAACTTTCATAATAGTTCCTCCATATTTCTTTATTTCATTATATGGTATAGACCAATTTTTGTCAAGTGAAAACGGTTTAATATTTTAAATTTTATAGGAGAATGTTAAAAAAAAGAGAAGACTAAACTAGTCTTCTCTTTTTAAATTGTCAGAATGAATTAGTCTTCTTTTTTCTTTCTTGACAAAGCATAACCGGCAGTAGCTAAACCAATAAGTGCTGAATAAGTCATGAATGATTGTTCAACTGAACCAGTATTTGGCAATGATTTCTTAGATGATTCTGGTTTTGGCTCTGGTTTTGGCTCTGGTTTTGGTTCTGGCTTAGGCTCTGGTTTTGGCTCTGGCTTAGGCTCTGGTTTTGGCTCTGGTTTTGGCTCTGGCTTAGGCTCTGGTTTTGGTTCTGGTTTTGGCTCTGGCTTAGGCTCTGGTTTTGGTTCTGGTTTTGGCTCTGGCTTAGGCTCTGGTTTTGGCTCTGGCTTAGGCTCTGGTTTTGGTTCTGGCTTAGGCTCTGGTTTTGGTTCTGGCTTAGGCTCTGGTTTTGGTTCTGGCTTAGGCTCTGGTTTTGGTTCTGGCTTAGGTTGTGGTTTTTCATTTTCCTTGATAAGCACAACATTTTTATTCCATTCAACAACTGGTTTTTCTGTTTCTTTCTTAACAGGATCCTTCACCAACTCAGGTGCTTCTGGTTTAACCGGTTCACTTGGTAAGACAGGTACAGTTTTATATTCTGGTTCTGTCGGTGGAACTGGTTTTTCTTTAACAGTTGGTACTTCTGTCAATTCTGGTTTTTCAGGTTTAACTGGAGGTGTTGGTTCTGTTGGTTTAACTGGCTCTTCACCTGGATCTTTAGGGAAGCCAACGTTTGAGTTGATAGAGAACCAATAGAGAGTTGCTTCGCCTGTTGCGTTAGCACCTTTTGCTGTAAATTCAAGATGACCATCTTTCAAAATAACAGCACCACCACCATAGTAAAGGTAAGGGCTCGTAGGATCATCCCAACCCTTAGTTTGACTTGAAGAGTCTGCATTAAATGTAGCACCTTGAGCCATGTATTGGTTTTGTTCTTTAGCAGATACTTCTTTTGTAGATGAATCTTGGTCTACACTTGAATTTGGAAGTTTAATAAACTCTTTGTCACCAATGTTTACAGACTCAACGTGAGGAGTATCTTGGTTTTTCATTTTTGGTGTGTATCTCAAAACACCTGATGTAGCGTCTACAGTGTAAGAACCGATAACATCTGATTTATCACCAAATGTGTAATCTTCAGTACCAACTGAGTGACCATTTCCGCCACCAGATGCGTTCACTGTTGTAGCATCAACTGTTGTTTCTTCAGTTACTTTGAAAGCATCATTATCCCATGTTGCTTTTTGAGCAACAATTTTCAAAGGATTATCAGCATTGATATCAACTTCTGCACTACCGAAGTCAGCTTTACCGCTTTTCACAACAACGTCTGCACCATCAAGTTTTGGTTCACTTCCATCTGAATATGGATCCCAAGTTCCACGAACTGTATTGCCTTCGCTATCTTTAGCTTCAACAACTAGAGGACGAGGTTTGTCATTTTCAACATAAGATGCACCATTCCAGTGGTTAAGTGAGTTAAGGGCAAGGATTGCATTGTGTTGTGACAAATCAATTAATTGGTCATTTTCATCGTAAAACTCAATGTCAACACCAACAGTTACTGGGTTTTCAGTATCTGTTGAGCTACCAATTGTCATTGTAACTGCTGGATCGTTATAAATTTGAACGATTCCTTTTCCATCTGATGATGGAAGGCTCTTCACTTCGTATTTATAAACAACTTTTGCAATACGTTTTTCTTCGCTACCTTTTACAATTTTAGCTTGAGTAAGTCCTGTGTATGTCACATCAAATTTGTCTCCGACTTTTACAACTCCCCACTCAATTTCATTGTTGGCATATGGATTTGTAGTTGTCAAATCAGAATCTTGAAGATTCTTTGTTTCATACATCTTAGTAGCTTTACCATCACCGTACATACGAGCTTGACCTTCTTTTGTCAAGTAAGTTGTTAATCCAGTTGTTTGGTGTGTGATTTTAGTTGTTTCGCCATCAGCAAGTTCTTCAGAGAGGAATGTCAAATCTTGTTTGTATTTCTCAGGATTTCCACCACGCTCTGCAACCATCTTATTGAAGGCATCTTTAGCATCATCGTATTGTGCTTTTTTCTTGTTGTAAATTTCGAGCTCAATCAAGTAAGCAGCTTGTGCTTCATCATAAGCAGCTTTTTTAGTCTTGTAGTCAGCTAATTTAGCTTCATATTCTGCTTGAGCTAATTTATTACTTTCAGTAGCTTCTTGATTTGCTGTTACAGATGCATTGTATGCTGCAAGTGCTGTGTTATATTCTTCAAGAGCTTTTTCATAAGCAACACGTGCTTCTTCATTACTCTGTTCTACTGCTGTTTTTTCTGCTGATTTTTCAGTCAATTCTTTTTTATAAGCAGTAAGTTTTTCGTTGTAAGCTTCAAGCTCTTTATCGTAGTTTGCTTGTGCAGCAGCATTTTTAGCATCAACTTCAGCTTTTTCTTTTTCGTAAGCTTCTTGATTTGCTGCTACTTCAGCTTTATAATCAGCTACAGTTTTATTAATATCTGTAACTTGTTTTTCGTAATCTTTAGCAGCAGCTTCCTCTGAATCTTGCTTTTTAGTCTCAGTTTCTTTAACTTCAAGACCTTCATTTGTGGCAGCAGTTTTAGCTTCTTCCAACTTCTCTGGAACCGCAACTTCTTTTGTTTCTTCCCCAGCTACTGTTGTAGTTGAAGTAACAGGTGTAGTTGCTGATGAAGTTTCATCGGCAGATACAGTCGCAATACCTGCAACAGCAATCACTGTTGCAACTGCAACAGAACCAAAGGCAACTGAGGTTTTTCTCAAGGCATATTTAATCGTTTTATTATTCTTTAACGATGACATGACAAACTCCTTTTTAAATGTTTTTTTATGCTTCTCAAGCAAAAAGAATTTTTGTTCTTCGAAGTCAGAAAAATCATAACAAAAATAATTTAAAAAGTCAATTATTTTTATATATTTTTTCAAACTTTCTTTACTTTATTTTTAGGGGTTCTTCATTTTGATTTCAAAAAATTTACGTTTTTGTTGACATTTTCCTATGAACTGTCGTATAATTTCAACTAACAAAATTTAATGATTGGGGGATATAATGAAATCTTCAAATAACTTTTCTCAAGAAAAAGGTCACGGCTATTTCCGTAAGCGAAATAAAGTACTTGTATCTATGATTACGGTCTTTGGTTCTTTAATGTTAAGTTCTGTTGCTATGGCAGATGAAGTTGCTTCAACTACAACTTTATCTACAAACGTAACTACATCAAGTCAACCAGCCACTAGTACTGAGACCACTAGTGAGCAACCTACTACAACAACTAGTGAGGAGACCACTAGTGAGCAACCTACTACAACAACTAGTGAGGAAACCCCAAAGACTTCTTCAAGTGAAGAGACATCGTCTTTACCTCAAACTGCAAGTGCAACTGAACCAACAACTCGTAGTACTTCAGTGGCAACAAGCACTTATAACACACCAAAAATCCAAAACGATGTAACATTTAACAAAGCCACATATAAAAGTGGGGAGGATGTTAGCATCTCAATCAATAATCCTGACGTAACTTCGTCTGATTTGACAGTGTCTCATTTAGACAAAGTTATTTATGAGTTGAAAAATGCTCCAGGAAATTCACTTGTCATTCCAAACTCTGTTTTCTCTCCAAATTCTGGTTATCTCATTGACATTATTGGAAAGAATGCTGATGGAAAACAAGAATTTCACAAAGTAGCTGGTCTATCAGTCGAAGATGATTGGACAGTATATCCACGTTATGGTGTTGTAGCAGGTTCAAAAGACAATCACAATTCAATCACAAAAGATCAAGTAGAAGGATATAAAAATAGTATTGACCAATTGGCCAATATGCACATCAATAACTACTTCTTTTACGATGTTTACAAAACTCCTGCCAACCCATTCCCAGCAAATGTTGAACGATTCACTCAAGATTGGGCTACATTCTTAATCCCGAAAGATGAAACAGATCCCGAAAAACGTAAAACATACTTACCAGTTATTGACACAGAAGCTGTAAAAGAGTTGGTTTCTCATGTCCATTCAACTGGTGCTAAAGCTATGCTTTATAACATGATTTACGCTGTGTCTCTAGATGAAAAAATCCCAGACCAAGTAAAGAGTGCCATCGTACGCAACTTGCAAGATCATTTCAACTTTGGAAAGACTGGTGATGTTACTGCGACTGACATCCAACAATTTCTAGACCCAGGAGATCCAAACTGGCAAAACTTTATCATCAATGTGATGTTAAAAGCCATGAAAGAAGGCGGCTTCGATGGTTGGCAAGGGGACACTATGGGGACTAACTTGGTTGAAAAAGTTAATGAACCTGGAAAAGCTTTCTCTTTAAGTGACAACTATCCAAAACTAGCCGCAGCTGCAACGGAGGCGCTTAAAAAAGAAGGCTATGACTTTATGATCAACGATATCTCTACTGGAGATGCTGATCGATTAGGAAAAACAAATGTCTCTGCACCATATGCGGAAGTTTGGGGAGATAGCATTGCCCATGATTCTACCTACCAAGCCTTAACACGCTTGACTGAGCGTATGCGAGATTTATACAACGGAAAATCTCCAATTATTGCTGCTTATACACATCGTGAAAAAAATGCAGCAAAACTCAGTAAAGATAATGAATTGCTAACAGATGCAATTATTGCAGCAAGTGGTGGTTATCATATGACAACTGCTGCTCTCAATACATCTCAAGATGAAAAAGGTTTTGGTGTTATTCAGGCTGAATGGTACCTCAATCAAAACTTACCAGTCAATGCTGATTTTGCGAATGCAGAATTCAACTACCAAGAATTTATCGTTGCCTACCAAGAACTCCTTCGTGGACGCGAAACTTTAGCACATGATACTCGCCGTATTGGAGACAATACAAATGTTCTTGTAAATGGTAACTTTATCGGTTCTAATCTTGATAATTCAGACGGTGTTCAACCAGGTACCGTTTATACCATCACAAAAGAAACTAAAACTGGTGACCGAATTGCTCATTTAATTAATCTTGTTGGAATTACTGAAAACAAATGGAATAGTGCTGTTAATTCCACTACCAAACTGACTAACATCCAAGCTTTTGTGCCACTTGGTAAAATTTCAAAAGATCAGGCCGAACATGCGAATATCTACTGGGCTACCCCAGATGCAGTAGATGGAAAGTATAATATTAAACTTCGCGAGACTACTGCTAATGTATATTATGATAGCGGGGCTGGTCAATGGATGGCTGCAATTGATGTTCCTAGCCTGGATGTATGGGATATGCTCTATGTCAAACTTAATGAAGTTGCCCGTGTTATTTATCAAGATGAAAATGGCAAGGAACTTGAACGTTCAAGCGACTTTGTTGGACATACTGGTGAAAAGATTGACTACTCAACAAAAGATACGATTGCTAAATATCTGAAGCAAGGTTATAAACTGGTTGAGAATGAATTCGAAAAAAATGGACAAGCAAAATTTGACCGAGATGCTTCAAACATTAATGGTGATGGCGTACAAGAATTCATTGTTCGCTTTGCTCCAAAAATCGTAGATTTTTCTGAGACACAGCCAATTCAAGTTGGTCAAGTTGTTCCAGGAGATACTGATGGCAGCCTTTATCCAACTCCTAAAGCTCCAAATGGAAAATCTATTAGTGATCTCAATCATTTATCTGAAACAGTGACTCGTACCATCACATATGTGATTGAAGATAAGAATGGACACAATCGTCAAGAAGCTGGCATCACTTCAAAAACAGATAGTTTAAGCTTTAGCCGCAAAGGGACTATCAATTTGGTAAGTGGAGAAACTACACTTGAAGATTGGGAACCTAAAGACGGCACTACTTTCGCAGATTATGAAAATCCAGTCAAAAATGGATATGTTGTCGTATCTGAGGAATCAAATGTATCAATTTCTCCTGATCTCAAGAAATCTGGAACTCACACTGGAATCCTAGCTGAATCAGATGACATTTCTGATATTGTTATCTACCGACCAGTTGGTGTTTATACAATTAGTTATGCTTCCGGAAAAGAACCAGCAAATGCTATTAAGGAGATTCCTTATCTCAATGATCCTTCT
The DNA here is from genome assembly GCF_047463315.1 of Streptococcus infantis. Lineage (GTDB taxonomy): Bacteria > Bacillota > Bacilli > Lactobacillales > Streptococcaceae > Streptococcus > Streptococcus infantis_AB. The sequence goes on from NZ_JASHEB010000001.1 coordinate 256,748, forward strand.
AATCCAACTGCTATTTCAGCGCCAACTGCAACTCTACCATATATTGAAGGGTTAGAACCAAAAGATGCAACTGGAAAAATCTTAACCTTTGTAGATCCACTTGATGAAACAAAGGGATACCTTCTTCCAACTGCAACTTCTGCTACTAATGATACATCAATTACTTATACAATTTCTCAAGGATCAGTGACGGTACAATTCCTCATTATAGGCAGTGATACCGAATTACAAGACTTTCAAACAGTTTCTGAAAACGCAGACTTTGGTACGAACTATACTACAGATGCACCAAAAGTAATTACAAAAGACGGTCTAGTCTATAATTTAGTTGGTCATCGTGAGGGTTCTGCTGATGTTTCAGGAACAGTATCTAAGGGAAATAAAACAGTAATTTATGACTACAAACTTGCTTCAGGAAATGTAATAGCACGATTTGTCCTTCAAAACACCACAACTGAATTGCAACCAGCTATCGTTGTTGCTTCAAATGCAGATAACGGTTCTGCCTACATTGCTGTTGCACCGGACGAAATTTCTTATAATGGTCAAACATACGAACGTATTAGCAGTGCACAACAATCAGGCCAAGTCGGAGTAGGAACTACAAATCTGATTTTTGAATACAAAGTCAAAGAATTACCAACTCCTCAACCTCAACCTCAACCTCAACCTCAACCTCAACCTCAACCTCAACCTCAACCTCAACCTCAACCTCAACCTCAACCTCAACCTCAGCCTCAGCCTCAGCCTCAACCTCAACCTCAACCTCAACCTCAACCTCAACCTCAACCTCAACCTCAACCTCAACCTCAACCTCAACCTCAACCTCAACCTCAACCTCAACCTCAACCTCAACCTCAACCTCAACCTCAAGTTCAACCTCAAACTCAAGTTCAACCTCAAACTCAAGTTCAAGGTTCTGAACGTCAAAAAGAGTCAATACAATCAGAAAGAACTTTGATTAAACCTGGTAGTCAGCTACCTGCAACAGGAGAGCAAAATTCCCAATTAGCATATCTTGGATTTGCTTTTCTCACTGGATTTGCAGGTCTTGTCGGTTATAAAAAGAAACAAGATTAAACTACTATAATTTTAAAAACCCAAGGAATAAGTCCTCGGGTTTTTTTAAGAAAATAACAAAGAGGCCTTGCTCTTACGAGCAAAGCCTCTTCATTTTTGAGCTAAAATTGCTATTTCAATACCAAAATATTGATGTTATCTCAATCTTAGTCTTCACGTCTTTTTAGTTTTGCAATTAAACCAAGACCTACTAGACCAAGTGCTGCACCTAGGGCCACTATCCCAACTTTAGATTGCTCACCAGTATTTGGCAACTCACGACCTTTAGGTTTTTCTGGAGTTGGTGGTGTTACCGGCGTTGGTGGTGTTACCGGTGTTGGTGGTGTTACCGGCGTTGGCGGTGTTGGCGGTGTTGGTGGTGTTGGCGGCGTTGGCGGTGTTGGCGGTGTTGGCGGTGTTGGCGGTGTTGGCGGTGTTGGCGGTGTTGGCGGTGTTGGCGGTGTTGGCGGTGTTGGTGGTGTTGGTGGTGTTGGTGGTGTTGGCGGTGTTGGTGGTGTTGGTGGTGTTGGCGGTGTTGGTGGTGTTGGTGGTGTTGGCGGTGTTGGCGGTGTTACCTTGTTGTTAAACTCAGTATCTTCAGGCATTTGTGAAGTAAGAGTCAACACTTTACCATTCTTAGTTACAGTAACTCCAACAGTCGCTACCATCTTATCGTAATCAACTCCAGCCTCTGTACCTTTCACTTCTTCTACATGATAAATATAAGTACCTTCTTGACCACGTTTGAATTCAAGAGCTGAGAACTTGATCTTACCTTCAGCATCATTGCTTACGGTTTCAATCACGTTACCATCTTTGTCTTTCAATACGAAGCTGAATTCACCAGCTTTCAACGCACGACCTTCCAATTTCTTAGTGAAGTTGAATTCGACTTTAACCGGAATATTAACAACACGTTTTTCAGTTGATTTTTCTGGTTTTTCAACTGATTTCTTAGTTGGATCGTATTGGTGAACAATTTGAGAAGCTGTATTTTCAATATCTACACCTTCCTTAGCAGTATCCTTGATTTGTGCAAGAATATCAAACTTGTAGTAGCGACCAAAGGCAAGCTTAGTAGTGTCAATTACTTGTGTATCGTCTGCGTCTCCAAGTGACTTAGTCAATTCAGCCTTAGATGTAGCAGTAATGACACCATCCACAATTGAGATATCAAACTTAGCGGTTACATCTTCACCAGTTACTGAATCGTAAGCTTTAATATCAGCTACATTAACATCCAAGTTTTCACTGTCATATTTATCTGTAATTCCAACAGATTGAATATTGTGAGCTTCTGTAAATTTAGTTGTATCCAACCATACTTGGTAAACTACCTTATCACCTTTATGGAGTGTTTGAGTATTGATATTTTGCGCTTCATTATTATCAACTTTGTCCGCATATGGATCTTTGTTGGTATCAGCTACTTTATCAGTCAACTCTTTATCATCATCCAGAAGTTTAGTTCCAGTAATGTCAAATTTCTCTTCGTTAAGAATATATTTTTCTGGGTTAAACTCAGGAGTTTCTGGTGGAGTCACAGTGTTATTGAACTCTTTATCTGGAGCGTCAGTTAGTGTCTTCACAAGTGCTTTAGCTGTACCATCGTATTTAACTTCTACTGTGATTTCAGCCTTCATAGAGTCGTAAGTGACTGTCGCATCAGATCCTTTAACTTCTTCTACAGTGTACTTATGAGTTCCAACTTGGGCTTTAGTGAATTCAAGTTTAGCGAATTTCACCTTACCATCTTTATCGTTCTGAACTGTTTCGATTTCAGTACCTTTAGAGTCTTTCAATACGAAGCTGAACTCACCAGCTTTCAACTCACGGCCTTCGAGTTTCTTAGTGAAGTTGAATTCGACTTCAATTGGAACTGAGTTGACACGTTTTTCAGTTGGTTTTTCTGGTTTCTCAACTTTCTTCGTAGATGGGTTGTAGTAGTTTACAATTTGCGCTGCTGTATTTTCGATGTCTACTCCACCTTTAACGTCTGTTTTAACAGTGGCTGGGATATCGAATTTATAGTAGCGACCAAACTCGAATTTAGTTGTGTCGATGATTTGTGTATCGTCTGCGTCTCCAAGTGACTTAGTGAAGCCGGCTTTAAGAGTTGCGGTCATAACACCATTTTCAACCTTAATGTCGAACTTGTCAGTCACATCCGCACCAGTTACTGAATCGTAAGCCTTGATAGCTGAAGCGTCTACATCAACCTTAGTTTCGTCGAAGTCATCAGAGATACTTACTGTTTGGATGTAATCCTTGTTGTCTGCGTCGAACTTAGTTGTGTCAAGCCATACTTGGTAAACCAATTTAGCGCCACGTTTAACAGTCTTAGTATTCAAGTTTTCTGCTTCGTTGTTTGAAGTTCCATCTACATATGGATTTGTATTTGTTTCACCATATTTATCAGTCAACTCAGAATCATCATCAAGAAGCTTGTCGCCTGTGATGTCGTATTTCTCTTTAGTTACAACGTATTTCTCTGGTTGGAACTTAGGTTCTTCTGGAGGAGTCACAGTGTTGTTAAACTCTTTATCGGCAATATCTCCGACCTTAGCAACTAAAGCTTTAGCCGTACCATCATGAGAAACAGTGACTGTTACAACAGCTTTCATATTGTCATATGTAACGGTTGAGTCTGTACCAGCAACTTCTACTACTTTGTAACGGTAAACACCGATATCATTGTTTGTGTACTTAAGGCTAGTGAATTTAACCTTACCATCCTTATCATTGGTTGCTGTTTCAAGAACATTGAATTCATCATCGTCTAACAATTGGAAAGTAAACTCGTTGGCTTTCAATTGACGGCCTGCAAGAGCTTTCTTGAAGTCAAGTTCAATTTGAATTGGTACGTTGTTTACACGTTTTTCAGTTGGTTTTTCAGGTTTTTTAACTTTCTTAGTTGTTGGGTTGTAGTAGTTGACTACTTGAGCCGCAGTATTTTCGATATCTACTCCGCCAGGAACATCAGCTTTCACTGTTGTTGGGATGTCGAACTTGTAGTAACGTCCGAAGGCGAACTTAGTTGTATCGATCACTTGAGTTTTTTCTGCATCGCCAAGTGACTTCGTGAAGCCAGCTTTAAGTGTCGCAGTAATCACACCGTTGTTCACAGTTATATCGAATTTATCAGTTACTTCTGCGCCTGTTACTGAGTCATAAGCTTTGATCTTAGTAGAATCAAGTTCTAACTTAGTTTCATCGTAGTCATCTGAGATTCCTACTGATTGGATGTTGTCCTTGTTAGCTGCGTCAAACTTAGTAGTATCCAACCATACTTGGTAAACCAATTTATCGCCACGTTCAACTGTCTTAGTATTCAAGTTTTCCACATCATTATTGACGGTATTGTCCGCATATGGGTTCACATTGGTATCCGCGTACTTATCTGCTAACTCTTTGTCATCATCAAGAAGCTTGTCGCCTGTGATATCGTATTTCTCTTTAGAAACAACGTATTTCTCTGGTTGGAACTTAGGTTCTTCCGGTGGAGTTACAGTATTATTGAACTCTTTATCTGGAGCGTCAGTAACAGTTGCTACAATTGCCTTAGCAGTACCATCATGGGCTACCTTCACTGTAACTGTTGCAACCATGTCGTCGTAAGTTACTGTTGTATCAGTACCTGCAACTTCTGAAACAGTATAAGTGTAGGTCTTGCCAAGATCATCTTTACCAAACTTAAGTTTCTTAAAGGTAATCTTACCATCTTTATCATTCTTAACAGTTTCAACTGCAACATTGTCTTTCTTAAGAACAAAGCTAAATTCACCAGCTGCTAGAGTACGGCCTTCCAACTTCTTAGTGAACTTGAGATCAACTGTAACTGGTACAGAGTTGACACGTTTCTGAGTTGGTTTTTCAGGTGTTTCTACTGATTTGCTTACTGGGTTGTAGACATGAACGATTTGGTTGGCCTTATTTTCAATATCAGCCCCTGCCTTAACTGTGTCTTTAACAGTGGCTGGGATATCGAATTTATAGTAGCGACCAAATTCAAATTTAGTTGTGTCTATAACTTGAGTATTATCCACATCACCTAAAGACTTGTTCATAGAAGCCTTAGAAGTTGCTGTAATAACGCCATTTTCAACTTTAATATCAAACTTAGCAGTTACATCTTGGCCAGTTACACTGTCATATGCTTTAATATCAGCAGCATTAACTGTTACTTTTTCAGCATCATAAGTATCAGAGATTCCAACAGATTGGATATTGTTCTTATCTGAGAAGTTTTTAGTATCCAACCATACTTGGTAAACTAATTTATCGCCACGTTCAACTGTCTTAGTATTGATATTTTCTGCTTCGTTATTATTAGTTTTATCAGCGTACGGATTAGCATTGGTTTCTGTATACTCATTAGTCAATTCGTTGTCATCATCGACTAATTTAGTACCAGTGATGTCATACTTTTCTTTGTTCAGTACAAATTTCTCTGGTTGGAATACAGGTGTCTCTGGAGGAGTTATTTTATTGTTAAACTCTTTATCTTCCGTTCCATCTGTTGATTCTCCATTTTCATTCACACCATCTGCTGAGCTGACATTTGTTACTGTTGTTAGGGTATGTCCATTTTTTGAAACTTCCACAGTAAGCGTTGCTTTCATGGTGTCATAAGTCATTCCTAATTCTTTAGTAGCCGGGATAACCTCTTCTACTGTATAAGTATGGGTACCAACTTTTGTATTATCGAATGATAATTCTGAGAACGTAACAGTTCCGTCTTCTTTATTCTTAACAGTTTCAACTTCTTCACCTGCTGCATTCTTAAGGACGAAGCTAAATTCACCTGCCTTAAGTTTACGACCTGCGAGTTTCTTCGTAAAATCAAACTTAGTAACTACTGGTGCTACAACATAGTTGTTGAAGATTTTATCATCATCACTTGATTTGAATCCACCTTCAGCACTATATTTAACTGACGCTTGTAAATCACCTTGCTCATTCTCAGTTACAGTAACTGTCATGGTAACAGTCATTGCATCGTAGTCTACGTTTGCATCTGATCCTGGTGTTTCAGTGATTGTGTAAGTATATACACCTGCCTTTTTAAATGTTAATTTACTAAATGTAGCTTTACCATCAGCTTTGTTAGTGACAGTTTCTTCATATGCAGCAATTGACTTGTTTGGTTGTACTTCTTTTAGCTTGAACGTAAACTCACCATTTGCTAAGTTACGTCCTTCCAATTGTTTTTCAACTTCCGGAGTTACTTCAACCGGATTTTGTTTGACATAGTAATAAATTGGTTGTTTATACGGTGTCAAAGAGTTAAGCAAGTCAACGTTTGTACCAATACCGAAATTTCCTCTTTCCAACTGTACATTTGGAGAAAGGTGTCCAATATTGTCCCCTAAGAATGGTACAAATACCGTTTTCTTAGGGGTATAATTTGCAGCTGTTTGGAAGCCAAACTCAATTTCTTTACCGTTTGGATAGTTTACACCTTTGCTATCTGTGAAAGGAATAGTATAAAGTGGAGACTTCTTAACTACCAAATCTTCGGTATTTGCTTTTCCTGGTTTAATCGGTTTGGTTTCTGCAAGCAACATGTAACCGTCAGTACTTAGTGAACCATCTGAACGTTTGCTTTGTTGTTTTGGATCAAGAAGATAAACACGAACAACTACAGATCCGTCTTCACCTACGATTTCCTTAATACGCTTAATTCCTGCACGCTCAGCGTCCATGAATTTAGTACCAACTTTGTAAGGACGACTTACATAGCCTGATTTATCGTTTGCATCAGCTGTTTGATACAACTTGTAGCCATCAAATTGACGTTCGCCAGACGCAGTAAATTTCTGTCCTTCCATGGCTTTAAGAGTATATCTAGCTAAATCTACTTCATTACCATTTTCTTTATAATCTTGAACAGTTTTATCAGTTTTATTTGCGTTAAATGTTGGGTTGTTTTTATCAACTACTTTATAGTAAGTTGTTTTATTAATTGCTTCTGGGATTTTTGCATTTGAATCGGTAATTGTACGACCGTTATAGGCTGGTTCTACAACGTTTAAAATATCTGTTGTAGTACGAGCGTTATAAACCGCAGTATAAAGAGCTTGCTCAGCTGGTGTAAGGTTATGACCTGCTGCCACTAAGTCTGTGATACTCTTTCCAACTTCATAACCATTTTGAATAAATGGCTGAGTTGTTTTACCTTTTTCAGCAGTACCAGCTTGATAATCTACTTGGAACGTTAATTGACTATTAGACGCTGTTGTGGTAGTTGTGAACTTTTGAACACCACTTGTAGCTGTAACTGTTTTTGTTTCTACTACATTACCAGTCGTTTTGTCAATCAATTCAACAGTTGTATCCGTCGATTCATCAAATCTCTTATAAGCACGTGCATAGTATTTTGTACCATAACGATTATTAAATTCAGTTAAATCCCAAACCGCATAAGTATAGAAATCTCCTTCTTTAGCAGAATACCCAGATGGCACTGTTTGAGAGCTAACAGTTGCACCATTTGCATCTTTGATTGTTGGAGTTACTTTTTCCCCATCTTTTAAATATGTGCTTACCTCTACTGGGTTAGAATTATGGTCTCCAGATACAGCTTCATTCGTGGTCGCACGACGGCTACGAACTTTAGGTTTATTTGACTCATCTGTAGCTGGTTTTGATTCAGTTGCTGCTGGTTTTGATTCTTCAGTATTTTCTGCTTTATTAGCTTCTCCTTCAGCAACTTCTGGTTTAGCAGACTCTTCTGGTTTAGCAGACTCTTCCACTTTGGCAGTTTCTTCTGTAGCTGGTTTTGATTCAGTTACTGCTGGTGTAGTTTCTTCTGCTTTGTTTCCTTCAGCAAGCTCAGCTGTTGCAACATTCTGTTCCTTTTTAGAGGAATCCTTGCTATCATCCTTTTTCACCAACTCTGTTTTTTCTTCAGAATTTGGTTGTGTAGGAAGTTCAGAAGCTTTTACTGCACCTCCATTTGCTAACATAAAGCTAAGGGTTGTTCCTAAAAATACGGATGCAACACCTACCTTATATTTCCTCAAAGAAAAACGTTGTTGTTCCTTTCTTATCATTTTGATAAGTTCTCCTTTTATATTTTCTTACTATCAGTAGAGAAATTATATCGTATTTGAACCTAGAATACAATATTTTTCTCCTACTTCAGCACTTCTATCATACCATAAATCTAACATAACTTCAAATAATTATGTACTCCCGAAATCGTTTACTTTATTATATTTTAGGCCTTTTAAACATCCTTTGATTTGTTATATATACTTATATGTAAATGTATACCGTCCAATATTATGTCTATCTTTTAAAATCAATTAATTTTAAATTATACTATTTTTATATATTTACTTAGGTCCAGGTTTTGCATTTAATTATTTGTAAAAAATGATAGCAACGCTTTCATAAAAAAAGATTCTCAAATGAGAATCTTTTTATTAAATCGCTTCTGTGACAAAACTTCTGCTTTCTAATACTTTTAGCATGGCATCTGCTGTGTCTAGAGCTGTAAAGAGAGGAACTCCATGTTCAATTGCTGAACGTCTGATTTGTTCACCATCTTCATCAGCTGTCCGTTTGGTACCAACTGTGTTGATGATAGCTTGAATTTTTCCTTTGCGGACGTAGCTTGGAATATCGTGTTCATCATCACCAATCTTTCCAACGAGTTGAGCCTGCAATCCATGACTTGCAAAGAACTCTGCAGTTCCTTCAGTAGCAAGGATTCCGTAGCCAATATTTTGGAAACGACGAGCTAAATCCAAAGCTTCTTCTTTTGCATCATCCGCGATGGTGAAGACAACATTACCAAAGGTTGGTAAGTGAAGATAAGAAGCTTCAAAGGCCTTGTAGAGAGCTTTTTCAAGAGTGGTATCAGAACCCATGACTTCCCCTGTTGACTTCATTTCAGGGCCAAGAAGGCTGTCTACCTTAGCTAGCTTGGTAAAGGAGAATACTGGCGCCTTGATATGAACGCGAGTGCTTTCTGGGTAAAGCCCATCTTGGTAACCAAGCTCTTCAAGACTTTGACCGAGAATTAGCTTAGTCGCTACCTGTGCCATAGGGATATTGGTTACTTTTGAAAGGAACGGAACGGTACGACTGGCACGAGGGTTTACTTCAATGACGTATACTTTCTCATCCTTTATAACAAACTGAATGTTCATCATACCAAGACAGTTGAGGCCAATTGCAAGACGTTTGGTGTAGTCTGCAATCGTTTCTTGCACTTTTTGCGACAAGGTTTGAGGAGGATAAACCGCCATGGAGTCACCTGAGTGGACACCAGCGCGTTCGATATGCTCCATGATACCAGGAATGAGGACATTTTGTCCGTCTGAAATGGCATCGACTTCACACTCTTGTCCGACGATATAAGAGTCAACAAGAACAGGGTGGTCTGGACTTGCCTTAACCGCAGTACGCATGTAAGAACGGAGATCATCTTCATTCTCAACGATTTCCATAGCACGTCCACCCAAAACATATGAAGGGCGAACGAGAACTGGGAAACCAATTTTACGTGCAGCAAGTACTGCTTCTTCTTCATTGGTTGCTGTTTGTCCAGGAGGTTGTGGAATATCCAAGTCTTTGAGGGCTTGTTCGAAGAGATCACGGTCTTCCGCACGGTCCAAGTCAGCAACTTGAGTACCAAGGATAGTCACACCAGCTTTTGCTAATGGCTCCGCAAGGTTGATAGCTGTTTGACCACCAAATTGAACGATAACACCTTTTGGTTGCTCTAAGTCGATGACATTCATCACATCTTCAAAAGTCAATGGTTCAAAGTAGAGTTTATCAGATACAGAGAAGTCTGTTGAAACTGTCTCTGGGTTTGAGTTCATAATGATGGCTTCGTAGCCAGCAGCTTGGATTGCTTTAACAGAGTGAACTGTCGCATAGTCAAACTCTACCCCTTGACCGATACGGATTGGACCAGAACCTAGGACAAGTACAGATTCCTTATCAGACTTGATAGACTCATTTTCCCATCCATATGTTGAGTAGAAGTACGGAGTTTCTGATTCAAATTCTGCGGCACAAGTATCTACCATCTTGTAAACTGGGACGATCTTGTTTTCTAAACGAAGTTGGCGAACTTGATCAGCTGTAGTTCCCCAAAGTTCCGCGATTTTACGATCTGAGAAACCATTGATTTTTGCTGTTTTCAAGACATCGACATCCTGAGGATGTGCGCCCAATTCTTGCTCAATCTCAAAGATATGTAAGAGTTTATCAAGGTAGAAAATATCAATCTTAGTCAAGTCAGCAATCTCTTCTGGTGTATAACCACGACGAATAGCTTCTGATACGTAGAAGAGACGGTCATCTTGAGCCTTGACAACTTTTTCAATCAAGGCATCATCTGAAACATTTGCAAGCTCAGGCATTTCATTGTGATGGACACCAATTTCTAGAGAGCGACAAGCTTTAAGGAGAGATTCCTCGATGTTTCGACCGATGGCCATGACTTCTCCAGTCGCCTTCATCTGGGTACCAAGACGACGTTCCCCTTTTTCAAACTTGTCAAATGGGAAACGTGGAATCTTAGCCACCACATAGTCAAGTGCTGGTTCAAACATAGCATAGGTTGAACCTGTAACTGGGTTAATAACTTCATCCAAGGTCAACCCTACAGCAATCTTAGCAGCCAATTTAGCAATTGGATAACCTGTTGCCTTAGAGGCAAGAGCTGAAGAACGAGATACACGAGGATTTACTTCGATGACATAGTACTTAAAGCTGTGTGGATCAAGAGCAAGCTGAACGTTACATCCGCCTTCAATCTTGAGAGCGCGGATAATGCTTAAGCTAGCATCACGAAGCATTTGGTTTTCATAGTCGGACATGGTTTGCGCAGGGGCAAATACGATGGAATCCCCTGTATGAATCCCGACTGGGTCAAAGTTTTCCATGTTACATACAACAAGGGCATTGTCAGCCGAGTCACGCATGACTTCGTATTCGATTTCCTTAAAACCAGCAATCGAACGCTCAATCAAACATTGGGTAACAGGTGACAACTTCAAACCATTTTCAGCGATTTCACGCAATTCTTCCTCGTTGGCACACATACCACCACCAGTACCACCTAGGGTAAAGGCTGGACGGACGATCACTGGGTAGCCAATAGTTGTTGCAAAGGCAACTGCTCCCTCAACTGTGTTTACAATTTCTGATTCTGGAATTGGTTGCTTGAGTTCTTCCATCAATTGTTTAAAGAGATCTCGGTCCTCCGCTTGGTCGATGGCTGACAGTTTAGTCCCGAGAAGTTCTACTCCGAGCTCATCTAAGATACCATTTTTAGACAATTCCATGGCCATATTAAGCCCTGTTTGACCTCCAAGAGTTGGAAGCAAAGCATCTGGACGTTCCTTACGGAGAATACGAGTCACAAACTCAAGTGTAATCGGTTCGATGTAAACCTTGTCTGCAATCTCTTTATCTGTCATGATGGTTGCAGGATTTGAGTTAACCAAGACAACCTCATACCCCTCTTCTTTCAAAGACAAGCAGGCCTGGGTTCCAGCATAGTCAAACTCAGCAGCCTGACCTATAATAATCGGACCAGAACCAATCACCATAATTTTTTGAATATCAGTACGTTTAGGCATAGTTTATGATACAAAGCCCGTCAAGAACACAGTGAAAATAGGAAACTTGGTGCAGACGCCTTCAGCGTCAAATCAATGTTTATCTTTTTCACACAGTTCTTAGGGCGTGTTCACTTCCGCGAACAATGTATCTTCTCCTTTCTATTCGGCAACTCTCTGATTGCCATTAAATAAATTCTCTGACGATTTCTCAATCATCTTTAGTTTGCTTGTTTAAAACCTTCCATCATCTCGATGAACTCATCAAATAGATAACTTGCATCATGTGGCCCAGGAGCTGCGTCTGGGTGAAATTGCACAGAGAAACCTGGTAGATATCTGTGACGTACGCCTTCAACTGACTTGTCATTGATTTCTTCGTGGGTGATGATTAAGTGCTCTGGTAAATCCTCACGGCTAACTGCATAACCATGATTTTGACTTGTGAAGTCCACGCGCCCAGTTGCAATTTCACGTACTGCGTGGTTGAAGCCACGGTGACCAAACTTCATTTTATAGGTCTTAGCACCATTTGCCATCGCAAAGAGCTGGTGACCCATACAGATACCAAAGATTGGAATTTTCCCGAGAATACCACGGATCATCTCAAGAGCTTCTGGTACATCTTCTGGATTTCCAGGACCATTTGACAACATAACTCCGTCAGGGTTTAAATGCAAGATTTCCTCAGCCGTAGTTGTGTATGGAACTACAGTCACGTTACAATCACGTTTAGATAGCTCTCGTAAAATAGAGTGTTTAAGACCGAAGTCTACTAAAACAACGCTCAAGCCAACTCCTGGAGCTGGATAAGCAGTCTTTGTAGAAACTTGTCTGATATTATCAGTCGGTAAGACAGTTGCTTGAAGTTGATCTGCAATGTGATCCATACTATCGCCAGCATGTGTTAGAGTCGCTCTCATGGTACCATGTTTACGAATAATCTTTGTAAGAGCTCGAGTGTCAATGCCTGAAATTCCAGGAATTTTCTTAGCCTTCAAGAATTCGTCCAGCGTCATTTGGTTACGCCAGTTGCTGGCTCTGCGAGCCTCTTCAAAAACCACAACTCCCTTACAAGTAGGACTGATAGACTCGTAGTCGTCACGGTTAACTCCATAATTCCCTACTAGTGGATATGTGAAGGTCAAGATTTGTCCATTATAAGATTGGTCTGTAATGGATTCTTGATAACCTGTCATTCCAGTGTTAAAGACTATTTCCCCTGTTACATCAATATCTGCACCGAAGGCCTTACCTTCAAAAACTGTGCCATCTTCTAAAACTAGAAGTCGTTTTGTCATATTTTCACCTCTCGTGGACGCTCACTGGCGTCTTTTAACGTCTTGTGTCTTATTTGGCTTTTCTGCTTGCCAATACGGATTCTAAGATTGCCATTCGAACAAAGACTCCATTGGTCATTTGTTGAACAATACATGATTTTGGAGCTTCAACCAAGTGGTCAGCAATTTCTACATCCCGATTTACTGGAGCAGGATGCATAATGATTGCTTCTTCTTTTAAGCGATTGTAGCGTTCTTGGTTCAAGCCATGTTGAGCATGATAGCCTTCTTTTGAAAAGACGGCTCCACTTTCGTGGCGTTCATGTTGAACTCGAAGCAACATCAAAACATCCACCTGGTCAACAATCTCATCAATGGTAACAAACTGTCCATAGTCCGCAAATTCTTGACTTCTCCATTCCTCAGGTCCTGCAAAGTAAAGTTCAGCTCCCAAGCGTTTCAAAATCTGCATATTGGATTTGGCAACACGTGAATGGTCCAAGTCTCCAGCAATCGCAACCTTGAGTCCTTCAAAATGTCCAAATTCTTCGTAAATTGTCATTAAATCAAGCAGACTCTGACTAGGATGTTGCCCTGAACCGTCACCACCGTTGATAATCGAAGTCGTGATTGTCGGACTCGCAATCAATTCTCTGTAGTAATCAACCTCAGGGTGACGAATAACGCAGACATCTACCCCCAGTGCGGATAAGGTTAGGATGGTATCATAGAGTGTCTCACCCTTGTTGACTGAACTTGTCTTTACATCAAAGTCAAGTCGTTCCAATCCTAGTTTGATCTCCGCAACTTCAAACGATTTATGCGTTCTTGTCGAATTTTCAAAGAAAAGATTGGAAACAATGGGATGGTCTTCGTAAGGCAACTGAGCTCCATTCTTAAACTCAATCCCTCGTTTAATCAATTTCATAACCTGATCCACAGTGAGATCTTCCATGGACACCACATGGTTGAGTGCTTGTTGATTTTCTGACATGGCTACTCCTTTAGCTATTAAGCTTCTTCAGTAATCAAAACTCTATCTTGGCCATCAAGTTCTGTCATCTCAACGATGATTTCTTCAGAACGACTGGTTGGAATATTTTTCCCAACGTAATCTGGACGAATTGGCAATTCTCTGTGTCCACGGTCAACTAACACCGCAAGACTCACGCGCGCTGGGCGACCATGTCCGACAATGTTATCGATAGCAGCTCGAATTGTACGGCCTGTATAGAGCACATCATCCACCAAAATGACTTCGCGGTCTGTCACATCGACAGAAATCAATGAAGTATCCTCACCACTTTTAACATCGTCACGGAAAGGTTTAGTATCTAATTCTACAACAGGAACAGAGATATTTTCCAATTGTTCCAAACGTTCTTGGATACGGTGAGCAATAAAGACACCACGTGTTTTGATACCCGCTAAAATGATTTTATTCAAATCTTTATTGCGTTCGATGATTTCATAAGTGATACGCGTAATTGCTCGCTTGACGGTTAATTCGTCTACAACTTCTTTTGTCTTCATGACAAACCTCCAAAAAGAAAAGTCTCCTTTTTCAAGGAGACTTGAGAATGTATAACTAAGCGAGCCTTACTGTAAACAGTATAGACTTACCCTTCTACTTTATCGAGCTCCTTGCCTGCCTCACGGGACAGGTTTAAAGGAATATTTTATTGTCCTTACTATATCACAAAGCCTAGACCAAAGCAAGTAAAAACATTCAATACTCGACCTTATAAAGAACTAAAATCGTATAACTGTGGATAGTGTTCGCATTCTGGATTTTTGGGATGACAGATAGCACGACCAAAGTAAATCATGGCCTGATGCGCCGCCAACCACTTTTCTGGTGGCAAGACATCCATGACACGTTTTTCAACTTCTAATGGTGTAGCTGATTTTTTAACAATATCATGGTGTTTGCAAATGCGCTCCACATGAGTATCTACCGCAAAAGCTGGAATTCCAAAGCCCACACTCATGACTACATTAGCTGTTTTACGCCCAACTCCTGCTAGACTTTCTAATTCTTCTCTAGTCTGAGGAACTTGACCATCAAAATCTTCTAATAACTGTTGCGCACATTTTTTAAGAAATTTTGCTTTATTTCGATACAGACCTAAACGAGAAATATGTTTTGCAATTTCACTCTCACTTGCGTCTGCCATAGCTTGAGGTGTGGGGAATGCTTCAAAAAGAGCTGGAGTTGCTTTATTTACCGCAGCATCTGTCGTTTGAGCAGATAGCATAACGGCAACCAAAAGTTCAAAATGATTGCGAAAATCTAGACTAGGTTTTGCATCTGGAAAAAGAGCTATAATTTCCTCAATGACATGACGGGCACGTTTCTTGGATAAAACCATCTATTCATCTCCATCAAACAGTCCTTGTAAACCTGCAAAAGGACTACTTTCTTCTTTTTTGACTGCTTGTTGAGCTTGATATTCTTCCTCAGTCATGATTTGCCAGTCATTTCCAGAAACAAATCCCTGACCTGCTTCTTCCTCTGCCGTTAAGACCTTGATTGGAATATTGAGCAAAATATTATCTGAAACACTCTCAGCCAGGTCTATTTCACCATTTTCGATAGGTAAAACTAAGTCATCATCAAGAACTTCTTGGTCCAGTTGATTGGTAGCACCTTCCATAAAGACTTCTGTCACTGGATAAGACTCTTTCAATTCTACTGGTTCCATGCTACGACTAGAAGCTAAAACGATTGTATAAGACAATTGATAGTCTAAGAAAAACATACGGTCTTCGTACTGAACTTTTCCAATAGCGACAATATCTTTTACGTTTAAAATTTCTTGGTTACGCTCACGTAAGTCAGCTGACAAGTCTAGAGTTTGCTCGAAATACAAACCCTCAGGCTGCTTACGAACTTCTTGAATATTTAATTTCATACTTCCTCCATAAAGATTTACTCACTTGATTATACCATGAAAGGAGGTCAAGTAAAGCCTCTAAACTTTTAAAACATCTTTCTGTATTTTTTTGATATATTTATTATGATAAATTTATTTTTTGTGCTATACTATAGGCATCAATAGATGAGCAAAGGAGGACGCTCATATGGAAGACAAAGCTCTTTTAACAGAAGCCTATCAACTCGTTTCAGAATTAAACCAAACAATACAAAGTTGTAAACAGGGATTGCCAGATGACCTACTCTTACAACAAAATATAGACGAAATTCTCAGAGCACTTAAAAAAACTGACAAACTAGACAACGCCATCTTAATTGAACTGGAATCTTTTTACCAACGGACTAGTCTTTTGATTGGACTTGGTAGTCTAAAACTAAACGACCAGGCTCGCACTGCTTGGCGAAACTATGACAAGTTCCACTACGATCACGTTAAACATACGTTGACACTTTATGGACCTGTTTTTGGGTTTTAAAAATAGAGGATTTTCTGGATTAATCTTGACAAATTTTCTCAAAAAGAGTATGATGATTGCAACAATATTCGGAGGTAAGGGAGACATGAACAACTAAGTCTATCAAATAAAGAACCTTTATTTAGTAGATCTTGTTTCTGTCTCTTTTTTGTGTGCTCTTTTTTCTGCTTGATTTTCAGCCCTTTTAAAAGAGTTTTTTTGACATGGACGTTTGGCTCTACTAGGTAAAGTAGAGCTTTTTGTTATGCAATATGGACATTCTAGAAAGGGAAATAATATGATAAAAATCAATCATCTGACCATCACACAAAACAAAGATTTAAGAGACCTTGTTTCCGATTTAAACATTACCATCCAAGACGGAGAAAAGGTCGCTATTATAGGCGAAGAAGGAAATGGAAAATCAACCTTACTTCGAACTTTAATGGGAGAAAAATTAGCTGATTTCTCTATCAGGGGAGAAATCCAGTCTGACCTTCAGTCCCTGGCCTACATTCCCCAACATCTCCCTGAAGAACTGAAGAAAAAATCTCTACAGGACTACTTCTTTTTGGATTCTGCTGATTTAGACTACAGTATTCTTTATCGTTTGGCGGAGGAGTTGCACTTTGATAGCGACCGTTTTGCAAGCGACCAAGAAATTGGTAGTCTCTCGGGTGGTGAAGCTTTGAAAATTCAGCTCATCCATGAATTTGCCAAACCCTTTGAGATTCTATTTTTAGATGAACCTTCAAATGACCTGGATCTTGAGACAGTTGATTGGCTAAAAAAACAGATTCAAAAGATGAGGCAAACCGTTATTTTCATTTCTCATGATGAAGACTTTCTTTCTCAAACAGCAGACACCATTGTCCACTTGCGACTGGTCAAGCACCGTAAAGAAGCAGAAACGCTAGTAGAACATTTAGACTATAAACGCTATAGTGATCAGAGAAAGGCTAGTTTTGCCAGACAAAGCCAGCAAGCTGCCAATGACCAACGAGTCTATGACAAAACCATGGAAAAACATCGCCGAGTTAAGCAAAATGTAGAAACTGCACTTCGAGCTACCAAAGACAGTACTGCTGGTCGCCTATTAGCTAAAAAGATGAAAAATGTTCTTTCTCAAGAAAAACGCTACGAAAAAGCAGCTCAGTCCATGACCCAAAAGCCACTTGAAGAGGAACAAATCCAACTTTTCTTTTCAGATATAGAGCCATTAGCGGCTTCAAAAGTCATAGTTCGACTAGAAAACGAGACTTTATCCATTGGCCAACGAATTCTGTCTCAAGGGCTACAATTAACTATCCGAGGTCAAGAAAAAATCGGCATTATCGGTCCCAATGGCGTTGGCAAATCCACTCTTTTAGTAAAGTTACATCGACTACTAAGCGGCAAAAGAGAGATTTCGCTTGGATTTATGCCACAAGATTACCAAGAAACATTGCAATTGAATCTATCGCCAGTAGAATTTCTCAGCCAAACTGGACACAAGGAGGAAATACAGAAAATCCAATCTTACTTAGCCAGTCTTAATTTCAGCTATCCAGAGATGCACCACCAAATCCACTCTTTATCTGGAGGTCAACAAGGTAAACTCCTTCTTTTGAATTTAGTTATGCGAAAACCAAACTTTCTCCTTCTGGATGAACCCACACGAAATTTTTCTCCAACTTCTCAACCAGAAATAAGAAAACTCTTTGCCAATTATTCTGGTGGTCTTGTCACTGTTTCGCATGATCGACGTTTCTTAAAAGAAGTTTGTACGAGTATCTATAGTTTGACAGAGCATGGTTTAGAAGTAGTTGATTTACAAGACCTTTAACTTTTGGAAATAAAACATCCAGAGAAAACCTCTGGATGTTTTTTACATATGTTTCAAACGCTCAATCCGTTCTGAAATAGGTGGATGCGTATAAAATAGTTTTTTTAAAAAACCTGGTTTTTGAGGATCATTGATATAAAGCGCACTACTAGCATCATCCACATGATGAGTCATTGGTTGACTATTTTCTAATTTTTGTAAAGCATTGATCATCCCTTGCGGATTACGAGTTAATTCTACGCTTGAAGCATCTGCTAGAAATTCTCGTTGACGAGAAATGGCTAACTGTACCAAAGTTGCTGCAAGAGGTGCCAGAACTATGGCTAAGAGAGAAATGACTAACATAATCACTTCAAGCCCTCCACTGTCACGGTCACTATTTCTTCTACTACGTGATGCTCCACCCCACCACATCATACGACCAGCCATACTCGATAAAAGGGTAATGGCACTGGCAAGAGCAACAGCAATGGTAGAGATTCGAATATCCAAGTTACGTATGTGACTAACTTCATGCCCAATTACAGCTTCTAACTCCTCACGATTCATGATGTCTAGAAGTCCTGACGTAGCAGCAACAGCAGCATTTTGAGGATTCGAACCCGTAGCAAAAGCATTTAAGCCAGCATCATCAATGACATAAACACGTGGCATAGGAATTTGCGCCACCATAGCCATATCCTCAACAACATGATAGAGAACAGGTTCTTCATTCCTATCAACTTCACGCGCACCATTCATACTCATGACAATCTCTGTAGATTGAAAAATCATGGTCAAGGCATAGATGAAACCGATAATGATGGCTACGGTCACGCCCCAGATACCTGAGTTCATGAAAAGATATCCAACCGCATATCCGACTATGGCTAACAAAAGAAAGAAAACAATTAATAAAACCCAAGTTTTACGTTTATTACTAGCGATTTGTTTGTACAGCATCTTAGTCACCTAAACCACTAAAATCAACTCTAGGAACAGCCTTTTCTTCTTCTGGAGTCTGAAGGAAATCCGCTGCCTTGAAGCCAAAGATAGCCGCAACCAGATTACTTGGGAAAGTTTCTAATTTAACATTGTAGTTGCTAACGACACTGTTATAAAGTTGGCGAGAATATGATATTTTGTTTTCTGTGTTAGTCAGTTCTTCTTGTAAGTGAGCAAAGTTGCCACTAGCCTTCAAGTCAGGATAGTTCTCTGCAACCGCAAAGATACCAGATATCTGACGTGTCAGTGCATCACTGGCCTTCATGGCTTCTGCAGGTGTTGTTGCTGTAGCTACTTGTCTACGGAGTTCAGTCACCTTTTCAAGAGTAGAACTTTCGTATTTAGCGTAACCTTTAACTGTTTCAATTAAGTTTGGCAAGAGATCATTTCGACGCTTCAACTGAACATCAATCTGACTCCATGCTTCCTTAGTTTGCATACGATTTTTAACTAAACCATTATAAGTAACAATAACAAATAAAGTAATGAGAGTTAAAACTCCAAAAATAATCCAATTCATTTGATATTTCCTTTCATTTTTTAGATTAGTACAAGTATATCAAATTTCCATGTTTTTGTGGTACAATAAGATAATATACAAGAAGGATATAACTATGAAACCAGAAACTTTTTACTTACTACTTGCTGAACAGAATATTAATCTTACTGACCAGCAAAAAGCTCAATTTGAGCGCTATTTCGAACTCTTAGTCGAGTGGAACCAAAAAATCAACCTGACTGCCATTACTGAAAAGGAAGAGGTTTACCTTAAACACTTTTATGATTCCATCGCTCCTATCCTACAAGAGTTGATAGAAAACCAAGAAATTAAGTTACTTGATATTGGCGCTGGTGCAGGATTCCCAAGTCTCCCTATGAAGATTCTCTACCCTCAGCTAGATGTGACCATCATTGATTCACTCAATAAGCGCATTAACTTCCTTCAGCTTCTGGCTGAGGAGCTTGATTTAGAAGGGATTCATTTCTACCATGGACGCGCCGAAGACTTTGCCCAAGAAAAGAACTTCCGTGCCCAATTCGACATTGTGACAGCTCGTGCAGTTGCACGCATGCAAGTTCTCTCAGAGTTAACCATTCCCTACCTTAAAGTTGGTGGAAAACTTTTGGCACTTAAAGCCAGTAATGCCCCTGAGGAATTGACAGAAGCCAAAAATGCTCTCAACCTTCTCTTTAGCAAGGTTGAGGACAACCTTAGCTACACACTTCCTAATGGAGACCCTCGCTACATCACCATTGTAGAAAAGAAAAAGGAAACTCCAAACAAATATCCACGTAAGGCTGGTATGCCAAATAAACGCCCGCTTTAGGATATTTTAAATAGATACTCACAAGATTATACCTCGCGTCTTTATTTCCTTGCTCGGGAAAAAATGATTTACAAAATCATGCTTCACTCTCTTGTTTCAAGGCTCGGGAAAAAATGATTTACAAAATCATTTTTTTCTGCTATACTATCACAAGCAAAGGTTTTTAATGTCATCCCGTGAGGTGACGAAGACGCAGATATATATGAAAATTTTTAAATATTGGGATAACCATGTTTTAAAGATGTCTTACTCTGAGAGCCTATTGCTGTAAAATAATGGGCTCTTTTTTGATGCCCAAAAAGTGAGGTATTTATGAAACAAGAATCAACTGTTGATTTGTTACTCGACGTTGACCAACGTCCTTCTTTTGGTAAGGGAATTCTACTCAGCTTCCAGCACGTGTTTGCCATGTTTGGTGCTACCATCTTGGTGCCACTGATTTTGGGAATGCCTGTATCTGTTGCCCTGTTTGCATCAGGTGTCGGAACACTGATTTACATGGTATCTACTGGCTTTAAAGTTCCGGTCTATCTCGGTTCTTCTTTTGCCTTCATCACTGCAATGTCTCTTGCTATGAAGGAAATGGGTGGCGATGTTTCTGCTGCTCAAACAGGGGTTATCTTAACTGGTTTAATCTACGTTCTTGTTTCAACTAGCATCCGCTTTGCTGGTACAAAATGGATTGATAAACTTTTACCACCAATTGTTATCGGACCAATGATTATCGTTATCGGTCTTGGTCTTGCAGGTTCAGCTGTAACAAATGCTGGTCTTGTTGCTGATGGCAACTGGAAAAATGCTCTTGTAGCTGTGGTTACCTTCCTCATCGCTGCCTTTATCAATACAAAAGGAAAAGGATTCCTTCGTATCATTCCTTTCTTGTTTGCCATTATCGGTGGATATATCTTTGCAGTCTTTCTTGGTCTAGTAGACTTCACACCTGTTCTTCAAGCTAACTGGTTCGAAATTCCAGGCTTCTACCTACCATTTAGCACAGGTGGTGCCTTCAAAGAATACAACCTTTACTTCGGTCCAGAGACAATCGCAATCTTACCAATCGCGATCGTAACAATCTCAGAACATATTGGAGACCACACGGTCTTGAGCCAAATCTGTGGCCGTCAATTCTTGAAAGAACCAGGTCTTCATCGTACCCTTCTTGGTGACGGTATCGCAACATCTGTATCTGCCTTCCTTGGTGGTCCTGCTAATACTACTTACGGTGAAAATACAGGGGTGATCGGTATGACCCGTATCGCTTCTGTCTCAGTTATCCGTAACGCAGCCTTTATCGCAATTGCCCTAAGTTTCCTTGGAAAATTCACTGCTTTGATTTCTACAATCCCTAACGCCGTACTTGGTGGTATGTCAATCCTTCTTTATGGGGTTATCGCCAGCAACGGTTTGAAGGTTTTGATCAAGGAACGTGTAGACTTTGGTCAAATGCGTAATCTTATCATCGCAAGTGCAATGCTTGTGCTTGGACTTGGTGGAGCAATCCTTAAACTTGGTCCAGTTACACTTTCAGGTACTGCCCTATCAGCAATGACAGGTATCCTTTTGAACTTGATCTTGCCATACGAAAATAAAGACTAAAAGCATTCATAAAAAAATCCACTCAAATGAGTGGATTTTTTTGCTTAAGTTCCCCAAGTAATCAAGAGGTACAAGAGACTTGAACCAAACATATCTGCAAGAGCGTGCATGAGAAAGAATGGCAGTAAATTCTTGACTACATACTTGTACAAGAAATAATAGAATAGTCCATATACAAGCCCAATAACTAATGCCCAGAGTAATCCTTGGTAGGTATGGAAAGAAATTCGTATGATTACCGAGTATACTAGAACCAGCCACTGATGATTTTCTTTTACTGAGGTCAGTAATCCCAAGAAGAAAAATTCTTCGTAAAAACCATTTAGAAGCGCATAACCAATGGCCATTGGCGTTAAGGCCATGAATTTTCTAATGATTTCCATGGGATCTATAAAATGAATCAACTGAGGATTAAAGTAATTGTACTCACCACTAAGGGTTGTTACAATATCACAAAAAATACCAACAATAGCAAAGATAAGGGGAACCCAGATGAAAACAGACCAGGAAAAACGTATAGGAAGTTGTTTAAAATCATAATTTCGAATCAAGAGATAAAGGAAAGTAATCCCTAACATCATCAATTGAAAAGTAAAATTACTAGAATAAGCTGCCCCATCACTTGCTACATTTGTTGTAGTTTCCGCAACACTAGCAAGAGTTGAAGGTGATAGACTCTCCATAAATTGTTGAGTAGAACGGATGATAAACTCTCCAAACATTAAAACAGTGATGATTAAGATGTCGAACCATTTTAAGTATCTTAAAGGTTTAGCAGGATGAATACTTTGTATAAAATTCATATTTCCTCCGTTTAGCTTATTTTTGTAACTTTATTATAAACTTTTAATCTTAAAATTAATTAAATTGATACTAGAGCATAAAAAAAAACAACCTCTTTATAAGGTTGTTCTGTTCTTAAATGGACTTGTGTTTCTTTTCTAGCATTAAATCCTTTAAAGAAATAATAGTCACAGCCAATAAAATCATTGCCATGCCAAGAAAATCTACAGGATAAAAGATATCTCCCATAATCATGAAGGCAAAAAATACCGCAGATATTGGCTCAATAGAGGCCAAGAGACTAGATTTGACTGGTCCAACCATACTTGCCCCCTTAAGAAAGGCCGTGTAAGCAAATACAGTCCCGATGAGAATAATTCCAGCAAATGCTAAGAAAACATCAAAAGACATAGGTAGACTAGCACCGATAATCCCTGTAAATGGCACTGCTACAAACCCAGAGATGGTCATACCGACACCAATAACCAGAATGCTACCCCATTTTTGAATGAGTTTAATGGGTAAAATGATATAAAGAGCATAGGTTAAAGCAGAGAACAAGCCCAAAAAGAGACCTGCTGGTGTCATAGAGAGCTGATCCAACTGACCATGAGTCGCAATTAAAAAGGTTCCACCTATTGCTAAAATCATAGAAAGTATTTCGGCTATAGTAGGTGCTACCTTATCCTTTATACATGTGTAAGCCAAGATTCCAACAGGACAGACATACTGAAGCACCGTCGCTGTACCTGCATTTGTCTCGTGAATAGCCGTTAAATAAGCCAATTGATTCAGAAAGAGACCGAATAAAGAAAATAGTAAGAGAGAAAACAGACTTGATTTATCTTTTAGAAAAGCCAAAAATTGTTCCTTAGACTTTATATAGGACAAGAGAACTAAGAGCAAACCTGCAACAATTAAACGGATATTGGTTAGGACTAGAGCCGATATCCCATGAACCATTAGGTACTGACCACTGGTCCCAGACAAGCCCCAAGCAATACCAGCAATCACTGTAAAAAGAGTTCCTTTAAGAGCTTTTGACATACTTCCTCCCTAGTCTGCTTCACGAATTAGGTCCATGACCTGATTACGGTCTATGATCCACTTCGCACGCTCGTCTTTTTCGTAGGTTCTATTGGACAAGAAAATCGCAGCTTCCTGCTTCTTACGATTCCACATGATAAAGGTTCCAGTATAGCCTGTATGGTCTAGCCAATCACCTTCAAGATTCCAGGCCAAGGAGCGTTCCTTATCACTCAAATCTGAAAAATTCTGGCTCAAATCTTCAGCAAAATCATCCTGTAAATAATGCTCAAGGAAGATTTTTAAATCTTTTACGGTTGAAAACAAGCCTGCACTTCCAGCATGTTTACCTAGTAAACGTGCCTTAGGATCATGCATCACTCCTGCCTTCTGTCCCCGAACAGTTGGAACAGCACTGCTAACTGGTCCAAACTGAGTTTCTTTCATCTTCCATGGATCGAAAACTTGCTCTTGTAAAATCTGGTCTAAGTTTTTCTCAAAGTAATTCTCTAGGAGAAAACCGAGCAAGAGAAAGTGCACATCTGAGTAGAGAAAGGCTCTCTTCTCTCGGCGATTCAAATGAAACATAGCTTCTCTCAATTCTTCTGCATTCAACTGGTCTCTATTGATAATAAACGGGTCCAAGTCCGTAGAATGTGTGAGGAGTTGACAAATGGTGATATCTGGATAATCCGCCTCTGGAAGATAGGTCTTTATGGATTGATCGAGCTCAATCTTGCCTTGCTTCCACAAGAAGGTTAAGACAGTTCCAACTCCGACGACTTTGCTCACACTTGCCAAATCATAGACTAAACCTTGACAAGTCTGCTCTCCAATTTCTGGATTTGCTTCTCCGAGGTAGCAATCAGACCATTCACCATCCCGATAATATGCAAAAGAGGCACCAGGATAAATCCC
This sequence comes from Streptococcus infantis, assembly GCF_047463315.1. Classification (GTDB taxonomy): domain Bacteria; phylum Bacillota; class Bacilli; order Lactobacillales; family Streptococcaceae; genus Streptococcus; species Streptococcus infantis_AB. The sequence continues at coordinate 281,526 of NZ_JASHEB010000001.1, forward strand.
TGCCTCAATTTGTTGCTTTATTTTTTGAATGATTTCTTGTTTCATACTTCTTCAAACCACAATTCGATATTGTTGGTATCCTTGGTTAGGAAAAACTTCTCTGACTTAGGAATAAAGTAACCTGCAGTTTCAAAACGTTGACGGAGACTAGCCAATTCAAGTTCTTTTACTTGGAATTTCAACATAGACAAATCCCAAGTAACATTATTTTCAACGAGCAAATCACTACCTTGAGCTTGTTTAAAAGCTAGGCTAGTTTCGATTTCCTCTTTTTCAAGCAGGCTCGTCGTTTCATCAGGCAAGTTAATCTCTACTGAAATATCAAATGCTGTCAAATACTGCATCTTCTCATCTTTTGAGAAAGTAACAGTTTCATCAAACTTTCTCAAATCTTTGATGTCATCTTCCGCATGGATTAGGACAAGGTCCCCTTCCGGAGAAAGAGCTTCAAAAGCAAATCCCTTATTTCCTTTATAGAGTTGAGGAAGTTTTTCCATTCTAGCTAGTAAGGCTTCAATCTCGGATGGATTCGCTACTTTTACAATCAATCTAGCTAATTTTTTGATCCCTTCAACCTTACGGCTTCTCATACTTGGTGATTCTTCTAAAACCAATTTTTCAATGCCTGACTGGTCTCCTAGCGATAAGAAAGCCGACTCTTCAAGCAAGGGTTTCATACCCAAGGTTTGGATATAAAACAATTCATTTAATCTTCTATTATTTATCTTTAGCGTCGGGATCATACGCACAATTTGATTTACATTCATAAATTCCTCCAACACTTTTTATTTTAAAGGATTTTATTTCATTTTACAAGTTATTCAACTAAAAACTTTAACTATATTAACCCCTTGAGTAGTTAACCCCCTTCGCATATCCGAAGGGGGTCTTGTTTTATTTTAGTAAAATTATTTGTTAGTTCTTCCAAGAAAGTTCTGCTTGAAGACCATAGTGATCACTGACCTGTGGACTTTGTTTTCCATCAAAGACAACATGTAATGTTTCTACCTGTATATCCTTTGTCGTAAAGACATAATCAATTCGAAGTGGTTCTGTATTTCCCTTCCAACCATCAATTTCAGGCGGAACAGTGTAACTACCACTTCTTTCTTTTGCAACTTCAAATGCATCTTGTAAGTTTAGTGGACTAGCTAAAATAGCTTGGTAACCCTCTTGGCCTGCAGGATTATTAAAATCACCTGCTAGCAAGAGTGGCTTCTTCAATTCTTTCAGAACTGCTTCAAAGCGCGCCCATTCCTCTTGGAAGCCTTTATCCCACCAAGAGAGATGGACACTCGCAACTGCAAGTTCTTTACCTTCTACTACTGTTTCTACTAGTGCAACTCGACGAGTGTGATAATCAGTTGGATCATCTACATCTGAAACCAAAATCTCACGCGCCTCAATCGGTGTTTTAGATAGAATTGAAACACCCTCATGATAACGGTCATAGCCGATATGATTATAAGCCCATGTCCAATAATAGTCCAGTCCTTTTTCAGCCAACTTCTCAACCAAAAGACGAACATAGTGGTCTTGATGAATCGGCTCAGCAGATGGTAATGGCTGATAAAGTGCACCAGCTTCTACTTGCGCTGAAGTAATTTCTTGATTGATTTCTTGAAAACAAATCAAATCATAACTGTTTTCAAGTATATCTTGCAACAAGAGCTGAAATTTTTCTTCAGGATTTTTTTCCATCCAACTATGAGTATTGAGTGTTAAAAACTTCATGCTTTTCTCCTATAAACAAGAGGTTGGAAAACAGCTTCCAACCCCTTAGTGTATTACAATTCTACTTTTGCAACTGCTGTTTTAGCTGCAAGAGAACCTGTTTGTTCTAATTTAACTGATTTGATCGCGTCACCATTTGTGAAGACAACTACAGTTGTAGTTTCACGACCAGCTTCACGGATAGCACCCAAGTCAGCTTTGACCAAGAGATCACCAGCAGAGACTGTTTGACCTTCTGAAACCATAACTTCAAATGGTTTTCCTTCAAGACTTACAGTATCAAGACCAATGTGAACAAGAACTTCAAGACCTGCTTCAGTTACAAGACCAAGAGCATGTTTAGTTGGGAAGACGCTTGATACAGTACCAGAAACTGGAGATACAATGTTACCGTTCGATGGTTCTACTGCAAATCCATCACCCATCATTTTTTGTGAAAAGACTGGGTCTTTAACTTGTTCCAATTCAATGACTTGACCGTCAGCAACTGAGTAAACTTCTTCAGTCACACCTTTGTAGACAACAGCGTCTTTTTGAGAAGCTGCCATTTGACTTGGAAGAGTTTCAGGAATCACTTCACCTGAGTCAAGAATATCTTGGATATCTGATTTCAAAACGTCAGCTTTAGGTCCGTAGATAGCTTGGACACCTTGTCCTTTCATGACAAGACCCATAGCTCCTTCAGACTTCCATTGTTCTTCTGTTCCGACTTTTTCAGCGTCTTTTACAGTAACACGAAGACGAGTCATACATGCGTCCACATCAACGATATTAGCACGTCCACCAAGAAGATTAATGATATTTACAGCTTGAGAAGCTTCTGCAACTTTAGTTTCACCAGCAGCTGAAGATTCAGATGTACCATCTGCATTTTCGTAGTTACCGTTACGTCCTGGAGTTGCATAGTTGAATTTCTTAATCATGAAGTTAGCGATGAAGTACATGATAAATCCAAAGAGTACTGTAACCCAGATAAAGTTAATGATATCCATACCAAGACCAGCGTTGATAGCTAGCGGAGTACGAGTCAAGAATTCGATTGAACCGAATGAGTGAACACGAAGGTTCACAATATCAGCCATTGCAAAGGCAGCACCTTGAACAAGAGCGTAAACAAGGTAAAGAGGTGTTGCGATGAACATGAACATGTACTCAATTGGTTCAGTTACCCCTGTCAAGAATGTTGCAAGAGCAGTTGCGATCATCATACCTTTGTATTGGTGTTTCTTATCTGGATCAACGTTACGGTAAATCGCAACAATGATACCCATCAAGATACCGAATGAACCGATCATTTGTCCAACTTTGAAACGAGCTGGATGTACTGTATCTAACAAGTGTTGGTATTGAGCCGCGTCAGTACCTTTAAGGTTGACAAGGTCTGTTACCCATGCAAGCCAAAGTGGATCTTGACCAAATACTTGAGTTCCTTTTGCTGCACCAGTTAAGACATCATAAGTACCACCAAGAGCTGTGTAGTTCATTGGGATAGTCAACATATGGTGAAGTCCAAATGGCAAGAGCAAACGTTCCAAAGTACCATACAAGAACGGTGCTAGAACTGGAGCTGTTTCTTGAGAGTTAGCAATCCAGATACCGAAGTTGTTGATACCTGTTTGAACAACTGGCCAGAAAGCTGAAAGAAGAATTGCAGCGATTGCTGAGCGAAGAATAACTACAAATGGTACAAAACGTTTCCCGTTAAAGAATGAAAGGGCATCAGGAAGTTTACGGAAATTATAGTATTTGTTAAATGCAGTCGCTCCAACAAAACCTGAGATAATCCCTACAAATACCCCCATGTTAAGGGCTGGTGCCTCAAGTACACTAATGAAGTAATCAGCAACCTTGATAGATCCACCAAAGATTGTTGAAACCATAGCGTTAGGATCTTTCAACATATCCCCTGATACACCGAAGATTGTACCAGTGATACGGTTAATAAGGATAAATGCAAGACCTGCCGCAAAAGCACCACCAGCACGTTCTTTAGCCCAGCTTCCTCCAATAGCGAGGGCAAACAAAATATGAAGGTTACCGATAACTCCCCAACCAATTTGCTCTAGTACGCCACCAGTAATAACTAGGGGAGCAAGGTTTGGGTCAATCATTGCAAGTGACTTACCGATTGAGATCATCAATCCAGCCGCTGGCATAACAGCGATAACCACCATTAGAGCCTTACCGAATTTCTGCCAAAATTCGAAAGACAAGACATTTTTGAATGTATCTTTCATCATTCAAATCTCCTTTTATATTTATTAGGCAAACGTTTTACGAAAACGTTTGCACTTGTTTGTGACTTAATTATACCACTTTTTATTTTTTTGTAAAGGCTTTTTTTAAAATTTTTTTCTGTCCAATCATTTCAATATCTCTCACTTATTTGCTGACTTTGAGTTTGCGAGTCTTTTCTGATATAATATTAGCTATGAAATCCTATAATACCTTGAATGATTATTATCGAAATTTATTCGGAGAAAAAACTTTCAAAGTTCCTATCGATGCTGGATTTGATTGTCCCAATCGTGATGGTACAGTAGCTCATGGAGGTTGTACTTTCTGTACGGTTTCTGGTTCTGGAGATGCTATCGTTGCGCCTGACGCTCCTATTCGTGAGCAATTTTATAAGGAAATTGACTTTATGCACCGTAAATGGCCAGATGTAAAAAAATATCTAGTCTATTTCCAAAACTTTACTAATACTCATGAAAAGCTCGAAGTGATTCGTGAACGCTATGAACAGGCTATTAATGAACCTGGTGTTGTTGGAATCAATATCGGTACACGACCAGATTGCCTGCCTGATGAGACTATCGAATACTTGGCAGATCTGTCAGAACGAATGCATGTTACTGTAGAGTTAGGTTTACAAACAACCTATGAGGAAACTTCTGAATTGATTAACCGTGCCCACTCCTATAAACTCTACGTGGAAACGGTTAATCGCTTGAGAAAATATCCCAAGATTGAAATTGTAGCTCATTTGATTAATGGTTTACCAGGTGAAACTCATGACATGATGGTGGAAAATGTTCGTCGTTGTGTGACTGATAATGATATCCAAGGGATTAAACTTCACCTACTTCACCTTATGACGAATACTCGGATGCAGCGAGATTATCACGAAGGTCGTTTGCAGCTCATGAGTCAGGATGAATATGTCAAGGTCATCTGCGACCAGCTAGAAATTATTCCCAAACATATTGTTATCCATCGCATAACAGGAGATGCACCTAGAGATATGCTGATAGGTCCTATGTGGAGTCTCAATAAATGGGAAGTTCTAAATAGCATTGAAGCCGAAATGAGACGTCGAGGAAGTGTACAAGGTTGCAAGGCTGTAAAACAGGAGTTTATGAATGAAAAGACCACTTGAAATAGCGCATGATTTTCTTGCCCAAGTCATTACCCCAGAGGATATTGTTGTGGATGCGACCATGGGAAATGGCCACGATACACTTTTTCTTGCCAAGTTGGCTAAACAAGTCTATGCTTTTGACATCCAAGAACAAGCTCTGGAAAAAACAAGTCAACGTATCCAAGAAGCAGGTTTGACCAATGTAGACTTAATCCTGCAGGGCCACGAAACTGTGGATCAATATGTGACAGAAGTCAAGGCGGCTATCTTCAATCTAGGTTATCTTCCTTCAGCTGATAAAAGCATTATTACCCAGCCACAAACAACCATTGAAGCACTGGATAAGCTTTGCCAAATGCTGGTTAAGGGAGGACGTATAGCCATTATGATTTACTACGGGCATGAAGGCGGAGATATCGAACGGGATGCAGTTATGGATTTTGTCAGTCAATTACCACAACAAGAATACACTGCCACTATCTATCGCACCCTCAACCAAATTAACAATCCTCCTTTTTTAGTTATGATTGAAAAGTTAGAAAGGTATCGACATGGATAAACAATACCTAAAAGACAAAATTGAAACTCTCCGGCACAACTTCGTCGAATCAACCCAACATGAACGTGCAGTTGGTATGTTAGATGAAGCCCATATGAGCAAGAAAATGTTGAAAATCAAGAAAAAAATGATTTCACTTGAAATGGAGCGTTGTCAGAAGAAAATCGAGCATAAGGACTGCTCGAAGATTGATCAAAAAATCCAAGAACAAAAGGAACTTTTTGAAGCTTGTCGCAAATAAAAATAAGGAGGTAGAAGATGAATTTACTTTTTTATCTCTTAGTATTTTTGCTAGTTCTTATTGTTTCTAGCACGACCAATAAACTTCTGCCCTTTTTACCCATGCCCCTGATTCAAATATTGTTAGGGATTGGAATTGGGCTTTGCTTACCCAACAACCAATATCACTTAGATACGGAGTTGTTTCTAGCTTTAGTCATTGGTCCACTACTCTTTCGTGAAGCTCAAGAAGCAGATGTAACCTCTATCTTAAAGCACTGGAGAATCGTTCTCTACTTGATTTTCCCAGTTATCTTTATATCAGCTCTGAGCATGGGTGGACTCGCTCATGTCCTTTGGGCTAGCCTACCATTAGCAGCCTGTGTAGCAGTTGGTGCTGCCTTAGGGCCTACAGACCTAGTTGCCTTCGCTTCCCTTTCTCAACGTTTTTCCTTTCCAAAACGGGTTTCTAATATCTTAAAAGGGGAAGGTCTTCTTAATGATGCTTCTGGTCTAGTAGCCTTTCGTGTGGCTCTCATCGCTTGGACAACAGGAACATTTTCGCTCACCCAAGCCGGAACTTCATTAGCTATTTCCATTGTTGGAGGTTTTGCAGTCGGCTTTATAACAGCCCTAATCAATCGCTTCCTCCATACCTTTTTACTTAGTGTCCGCGCAACAGATATCGCAAGTGAGCTCTTGCTAGAACTCAGTTTGCCCCTCTTGACATTTTTCATAGCTGAAGAGATTCATGTCTCAGGTATTATCGCCGTTGTAGTCGCTGGGATTTTGAAAGCCAGTCGTTTCAAAAAAATCAACTTGCTTGAAGCCCAGGTTGATACTGTTACCGAGACTGTCTAGCACACTGTAACCTTCATGCTCAATGGTTCTGTCTTTGTCATTCTTGGGATGGAACTGGAAATGATTGCTGAACCAATTCTTAAGAGTGCATTTTACAACAAAGTGCTTCTCTTAGTCAGCGTTTTTCTCTTGACCTTCCTACTCTTTGCCATCCGCTTTGTGATGATCTACGGCTTTTACGCTTTTCGGATTAAGAAACTTCATAAAAGCTTAGATAAGTATGTCAAAGATATGCTTCTCCTTACCTTTTCTGGCGTCAAGGGAACTGTATCCATTGCCACTATCCTTTTGATACCGTCTAATCTAGAACAAGAATATCCTCTTCTTCTCTTCCTCGTAGCTGGTGTAACACTTGTCAGTTTCCTTACGGGATTACTGGTACTTCCACACCTTTCCGAAGAGAAAGAACCATCTAAGGATCAGCTCATGCACATCGCTATCTTAAATGATGTCGCCATGGAGTTAGAGAAGGATTTAGAGAACACAAAAAACAAGGTTCCACTCTATGCGGCTATTGACAATTATCATGGACGTATTGAAAATCTCATCCTCAGTCAGGAGAACAAGGAAATCCAGGAAGACTGGGAAGCTCTCAAACTACTGATTCTCAGTATCGAGAGCGATGGTTTGGAGCAAGCCTATGAAGAAGGCAAAATCGGCGAAAGAGGATATCGTGTCTACCAACGTTATCTGAAAAGCATGGAGAAAAATATTAAACGAAACTTCGCTTCTCGAATAACCTACTACTTCCTTGTTTCTATTCGGATTATACGTTTTCTCCTACACGAGTTGCTTACATTTGGCAAAACCCTTCGTTCCTTGAAGAACAAAGAAACCCAAAGACTTCTGGCCATTGACTATGACCAGATTGCTGAACTCTACCTAGCCAACACTGAAATCATCATCGAAAGTTTGGAAAACCTTAAAGGGATTTATAAAAGTTCTCTGATCAGCTTCATGCAGGAATCTCGTCTCCGTGAAACCAGTCATATTACGAGTGGCGCCTTTGTGGAACGGGTTATCAATCGTATCAAACCCAATAACATCGCTGAAATGCTTAGAGGTTACTACCTTGAACGTAAGTGTATCTTTGAATACGAAGCTCAAAAACTCATCTCAGCTCAGTATGCCAAAAAGCTACGCCAAAATGTCAATAATTTAGAAACCTATTCCTTAAAAGAATCTGCTAATACCTTACCTTACGATATGATGGAATTAGTTCGAAGAAATTAAAGTCTATACAAAACAAGAAAAACTGGAGGTTTGTGAAATGAAAAAGTTGTGGAAACAGCTGAACGATAGACCATTATTAAAAGCTTTTTTACACTACTATCAAGCCTCTGATAGCGAGCTAACCAGCGTTGCTGTTGCCTACTATTGGTTGATTTCAATCTTCCCTTTACTCATGATAGTGGTCAATATCTTACCCTACTTTCAAATTCCCATCTCAAACTTTCTATTAACCATCAAGGAATTTTTACCAGATACAATCTATGAAGTTGTTGCAAAGATTGTCAGAGAAGTTCTGACTCAACCATCGACAGGTTTACTGAGTTTTGCTATCTTATCAGCTCTTTGGACTTTCTCCAAATCCATGAATTTTCTTCAAAAGGCTTTTAATAAAGCCTATGGAATCGCAAAAAATAGAGGAATTATCTCACATCAGATGATGAGCCTCTTAGTTAGCTTTGGACTTCAAATTCTCTTTGCGCTTGCATTATTCCTTAGTATGTTTGGCCATATGTTATTGGACCTGCTTAAAAACTACTGGAAATCCGAGAGTGCTCTGTTTTCTTATCTACAAGATTTTACAGGACCGCTGATCTATGCCTTTCTTTTTGCTACCGTGATTATGCTCTATTATTTCCTACCAAATGTTAAAGTAAGTAAGATTCGCTACGTCATACCTGGAAGTCTCTTTGTACTAGTTACGACGATTGCTTTATTAAACATCTTTGCAGCTTATTTCAACAATTATGTCAATTATCTCGTTGACGTCAGATTTTTCAGTTCAATCGTCGTTGTTGTTATGATGTTCTGGTTCATTATCATTGCCAAGATATTAATCATCGGTGCCGTCATCAATGCCAGTGTTCAAAGTCTAAAAGACCCGGACTTTAAAGCAAATCAATAAGATTTCACCGATTACACAAATCGATCCCCCAGTCATTTAATACTGGGGGATTTTTGAATTTCCTGCTTTATTGTCCACTAGTCAGGGCTTGCAATTCTGTTTTTAGATACTGAGCCAAGTGTTGGTGGGCAAAAATAGTGGCATTTTTTTCTGCGGTAGGATTGTAGTTGGTGTTGGTATTTACATCATAGACATAAATGTCTCCACTCTCTGATTGAACCCATTCAATCGCCGCAACTTCAATCTGAGCATTTTTCAAGAAACTTTCATAAGCTTCTCTCCGGTCATCTGGTAGAGGTTCTGTAATCTGGAATTTTTCAGACGTTTCTAGTTGCTCTGGTCTCTTGCCGATTTGGCAACCATCTGCTGGACAAAGTTGGAAACCATCTGAAGAATCGATCGAAACAGTATAGAGGAATTTTTGATTGATAAACTCTGAACGACGGATACGTCCATCACTTGGCTTGATGTAGGCTTGTAACAAGGTAATCCCGTCCACTGATGGTTCAAAGAGAGGGCTATTGACATAAGTTGCCAGTTCCTCTTCATTTTGGAAGAGTTGAACGCCTAATCCCTTACCTGCACGATTGTGCTTGGTAATCAAAGGATAAATGTTTAATTTTCTTGCCGCTTCAATAATGTTTTCTTGACCCAAAACTGCAACTGTTGCAGGAGTCTCGATACCAGACTCGTTTAACTTCAAATATTGTTTGATTTTACTAATTTCAAGGTTGATAGCACCGGTACCATTCACAACTTTGCGTCCGTGTGCTTCTAACCAAGTAATCACTTGCTCTGTAAATTCTGGCGCATAACGATGTCCTCTTGTGTGTGAAGAGGCAGACATACGATTGTAAAAGATACCTTGCGGCGGTGGGCTTTGCAAATCTAAAATCCCACTAGACAAATCCCATAGTTCATAAGGGACTTCTAATTCTTCCAACCATTTCACTAAATGTTGAGTCCATTCTAGATTCTCATGAATCACATAAACTTTTGCTTCACTCATTATTTATATCTCCTTAAGAAAAGCTGACTGATAATTGGCTTTCCTTTTCTTCTTCTAAAATATATCCTTCTGTTTTTTCGATAACGCTGACTGTTAAGATTTGACCTAAAACATTGATCATGGTACGGCCTGCATTGACAAAGAAATCAACTGCAAAAATCAAGGCCACTCCTTCAACTGGCAAGCCCAATTGAGGTGCTGCAGCTAATAGAACTACGATAGCTCCTGATGGCACAGTTGCTGCAGTTTTTCCAATCAAAGTCAACAATAAAACAGTAAACAAGAGACTTGATAAAGAGAATTGAATACCATAGGCGTGGGCGATAAAAATTGTCGCTACTGAGAAATAAACCGCTGCTCCTTCTAAGTTAAAAGTATATCCTAAAGGAACAACTAAATCAATTGTATGCTCGTCATGCCCCTGTTTTTTCAAATCTTTAAGAAGTGATGGCAAGACCACACTCGAACTACCCGTAACAAAGGCCAGAGTCAAGAGACTCCAATTTTCACGAAAGGCTGATAAATACGGTACTTTAAAGAAGAAAGCAATCAAAGGGAAAATAAGGAGAACCAAAACAGCATAAGCCAGATAAGTTCCAATTACAAACTGACCAAGCCCAATCAACTTGTCGACACCCGTAGTTGCAACATCTTTAGCGATAAATCCAAAAATACCAATCGGTGATAGTTTGATAATTACTGCAACAATCTTGTAAATGGCTTCAATCCAGATTTGGAAACCTTCGATAATCTTCTGAGATTTATCAGACTTAAGATTCCCAATTCCGTAACCAAGAAAGATTGCAAAAACGATAATTGGCAATAGAGCGCCATCTGAAAGAGATTTAACGATATTTGAAGGAATGAAACCAAGCAAAAATTCGCTGAACTTGACATTGTTAGCAATCCCATCAAGGTTTCCACCAGTTTGACCGATATTCACTCCTTGACCAAATCCTAAATAGTAACTAGCAAATACAAACAAAAGAGTAATGGCAGTTGTTACGGCAAAAAAGTAAACCAAACTCTTGGTCAAGATTTTTCCGAAAGATTTTTTTCCGATAACTCCAGCTACTGCAACAACGATGGTTGGGAAGATTAGCGGAATGATAACCATATTGATCAATTTAATAAAGGCTTGTCCTAAAAATTGATAAAAGCCTGCAAATTGTGGCCAGATAAGGGCAGCGATAACACCCAAGACCAAAGCCACCAATAATTGAATGCCCAGTGAGAGTTTTGACCATAAAGTAACTAATTTCATAAGAAACTCCTTTGTTTTATTTGCTACTCATTCTACTACTATTCTTCTCTCCTGGCTAATATATATTTTTTATTGTCACCATAAAAAAGATTTATCATGAAGGTTCAAACTACTCTCGTTTTGCAGTGCGAATCTCATTGATGCTCAACTTAGTATAAAAAATCAATTTCTAAACAAGAATTTTTAGAAAAACACTGTTAAATCAAGGAATATGCTTTTCTTTTATTCAAATTTTATGATACAATATTGTTATGATTTTAATGAAACTCGCTTCTGTCTTGCTTTTGGTACTAACCTTGGCTTTGGCTATTATCTTTAGTAGATTTTTAAAGTTAAAGAAAAAGGGGATTAACTTTGCAGATTTGGCTTTTCCTTTTCTGATTTTTGAATACTATTTAATCAGTGCAAAGGTTTTTACCCATAATCAACTTCCCATTTTGGGGGCAGCCCTATCTTTGCTAGCCATCATTCTAGCCTTTTTCTTTTTAAGCAAAAAACGTAGTTTTTATTATCCAAAATTCCTTAAATTCTTTTGGAGAGCTGGATTTTTACTAACACTGCTCATCTATATCATCATGATTGTTCAAATTTTCATGATGAAATAGTCAACTATTACAATATAGCTCACCAGCACCTCGATCTTGGTCACTAAATGTTCCGTCTGAGGCGCTTTTCTAATGAGATTTTTAAAAAAGATTATAAAAAATGTATAGGAGATAAATCAAGTGAAAAAAACGCTCTTGGCAAGTGCCATTACGCTTACTTTTCTAGGATTTACAACAAATCCAGCTTTAGCTGAAGAAAATAACCTACAAACTACTACAGCAGCAACGACTCAAGAGACTACAACTGCAAATAAAGTAGAGAATAACAAACCTTCAACCAAGGAAACTCTTCCTTCAACAGAGGCAAGTTCAAGCCTGCCTACAACATCTACTACAACTCCAAGTACAAGTTCAGACAAAAAAGAAGAGACAAAAGCGCCAGAAGTCAAAAAAAATGGTTGGGTATTTGAAGAAAATATCTGGCGCTTCTATGAGGCCAACAAGGCTGCTGTCAATTGGAAAAAAATTCAAGGAAAATGGTACTACTTCGATAAGGACGGTATCATGCTCAGTGATACGATTTATGATGGATACATCCTGACTAGTAGCGGGGGTATGGTCGATAGTGGCTGGGCTAAAATTAAAGATAAATGGTATTATGCTAATCCATCTGGAAAAATCGTTAAACAAGACTGGAAAAAGATTGGTGGAGTTTGGTACTACTTTGATAAAGACGGAATCATACTCAGCAACACTATTTTTGACGATTATATCTTTACCAATAGTGGGGCTATGGCCGAGAGCGCTTGGGTCAAACAAGATGGTAAATGGTACTATGCCCAAGCTTCTGGCAAATTAAGTAAAAATAAGTGGGATAAAATTGGTGGTACTTGGTACTACTTTAATAAAGATGCCACTATGGCAAGTAATCAATGGCAAGGGAGCTACTACCTAAAAGCTAGCGGTGCCATGGCTGAGAAAGAATGGATTTTCGATAAAGGCTATAATAGTTGGTTCTACTTAAAATCAGGTGGTACTTATGCAGCACGTGAATGGATTGGTTCATACTACCTCAAGTCAGGTGGTTACATGGCTAAGAGTGAATGGATCGATGACAGCTATTACAATGCCCGTTACTATCTAGATGAAAATGGTGTCTATGTCACAGGAACTCGTAAAATCGATGGAAAAGCACATCAGTTCCAAAGTAATGGAAAATGGATTGGTGAAGTTCCAGTAAGTCGTGGATTTGAAAAAGGAAAATACACATATACCGTTTTCTTAGACCCAGGACACGGCGGAAAAGATCCAGGTGCTGTTTATTATAACACGAATGAAAAAGACCTCACCATGCAAGTTTATCAAAAACTACGCAAAGAGCTAGAAGGTCTTGGTTATACCGTTCTTTCTTCTAGAGATAGTGATGTCTATGTAGACTTTGTCACTGAACGTTCAAAAATGGTCAACAATACAAACTCAGATATCTTCATTAGCATCCACTTCAATGCTAGCGGAAGCCCTGCTTCTAACCGTTCTGGTATTCAGACCTATTCTTACGAAGAAGCTGCTGGCTATCCTTCTCGGATTAATTCATACTGGCATAACCACCCTGATCGTATTAGTGAAAGCAATCGCCTTGCTGCTGATATCCACTCTTCTCTTCTAGCTGAAACAGGTGCTAAGGATGCAGGCCTCCTCCAAAGTAGCTTTGCTGTCCTTCGAGAAACGGATAAACCAGCTGTTCTATTGGAGCTTGGTTACATTGACAATTTCAACGAAAACCAACAAATTCGTAGCGATGCTTACCAAAATAGATTGGTGGCAGGTATTGTCAAAGGTATTCAAAAATATTACGCAGGCAAATAAAGAAAAAACCTCGAGAAATCTCGAGGCTTTTTTTGTATTATGCTTCTTTCTTATTAGCGTCAGGAAAGAGAAATCCAATTCCCACACAAGCTAGCACACCAGCACCGATTACTAAACCACTTGAAAGTGGCAAGATATCAAGAATGGCATTGGCGATGATAAAGGCAATAATCAAGCTCATGAGACTGGCCTTATAATCTTTCTTGACTAGATTTTCAAGAGTGAAAAATAGAAATAGACCTACTGGAAAGAGTGCCCAGATGTTAACATCCAAACTTGGCCATCCAACTAAACCAAAAAATAAGACTGCTGCTGCAACGACTAAAAATCCGATACCTAATACTTTTTTCATGATATTACCTCATTTTCTATTTTGTTAGGAAGCTTTATCTCCCCTTGACAGTTACTACTATAACAGAAATAAAAATCGCATACAATAGCTTTTGCCTATGTGGTAGTCATGATAGACTATGTGGTCAAAATCTTATTAAAAGAAAAAAAGAAGTCCAAGAGGACTTCTTTCACACTGCCGATTGCAGGGATCGAACCTGTGACCTACGCGTTACGAGTGCGTTGCTCTACCAACTGAGCTAAATCGGCGATTACCCTTATAGTATAGCACTATAAGGAAGGATGTCAAGGAATTCTTAACCCATCTTTTTAATCAAAATCTGACAAGGATTTTGAGACCCCCAAAGTTGTGGAAAAATCTCTAATTTTTTAAAGCCAAGACTGCGATAAAAGACATTTGTTCGGTCATAATCTTTATTAGAGCCTTCTGCTACTGTTTTCACTTGTAAATAATCAACGTTTTTGCGTGCTTCACTTTCAAAAGCAGCAAGCAATTGACTCCCAATTCCTCTACCTTGATAAGCTTTTTTTTACACCGATACAATCAATCTCTGCACAATCTTCACTAGAATAGGACAAGCTTACAAAGCCAAGCAAATTACTCTCCTGAAAGGCGGCCCACACCTGCAAGTCCTTGGCTCCTTCGATGTAGGCTTGCGTGCTTTCTGGTATTCCAAACCATTCTGGCAAATCCTTTAAAACCTCAGCGACAACTGCCATTTTTTTCTCTTCATCCTTAACTTCTTTAATAACAAGCATCATAAGTTCCTTTCTTGATTTTACTCTTACTTTAGCTCTTACGAACCTGCACTTTCGTAAGCGTCTAATCCCCTATCCCAGAGTTTCAGAGAGATGCAAAAAAAGATAAGAGAAATCAGAATCAAACCACCAATATTAAAGAAGACATCCTTGCCCTGCAAGAAATAGCTGGCAGGATAGTAGGCCGTAAAGGCGAAAGGTACAATAAAGCTAATTAACCAACGAAGGAGCGAATTGTAAATGGAAATCGGGTACTTGGCAAAATCATTAAACATATAGAAAATGTAAATCATGGCACCTGACTGCTTGGTCCAAAAAGCGATGCTGGCTGTTGCAATTTTCAAGGAAGTATAAATCAAGGTCGCAAAAGGAATACAAACTAGAAAAATCAGGAATTTGGGAAGAGTCCAAGCAATGCTAGTCGCCGTTGTCGCTAGTAAAATTCCACCGACCAAAAGTTCACCCAAGGCATCAATCTGAAAGGTCTCAACGAGGATGTGAAAGAGAGGATTGATAGGACGAGTCAGATACTTGTCAAACTCCCCTTTTCGAACTAGTCGTTGACCTAAAGCCCAGAGATTGTCAAAAAAGAGATGATCTAATCCCTTTGGAATTGAGGAAAATCCATAGATAAAGGCAATCTCTTGAAAGGTCCAACCTTCTAGCGAGGGGATGTGTTGAAAGATGACATTGAGAAACAAGAGGTTCAGGCCTTGAGTCAGAAAGACTCCCAACACACCAACCACAAAATCTACCTTGTATTCCATGATTTGCTTGATGTACTGTCTGATAAAAATCAGATGCATACGTTGATATTTTTTCATCCTAACCTCCCTGAATGGTGATAAATGACTGGACTCGTTTCCAAATCAATTGAGACAAGCCCACCATCACTATAAGCCAGAAAAGCTGAAGCAAAAGTGCTTGAAGAATCTGACTGGTATCGTATTTCCCAACAATGATCATGACTGGAGTGTAAATTAAGGATGAAAATGGCAAGAAGGAGAGAATATCTGAAATGACCTTTGGAAAAAAAGCCAAAGGAATCAAACTTCCTGACATAAAGGATACTAGTGAAGCCTTAAATACTTGAGAACCCCATAAATTTTTAAACACAAATGCTGAAAAACCAAAACAGATATTAAAGAAAAAGTTAATCAGATAAGCCAGCGTTAAGCTAAAGAGATAAAGAATCGTTAATCCCAGTACTTCTACAATACCTTGCCCAGATAAGATTTTCATCAAAACAATGACACTTAAAAATGGCAGTCCAACAGAGATAAAAATCAACCACTTGGAACCAAGCTCGGTGAAAAGATAAGAGGCCGCAAAATGGACTGGTCTTAATAAGCGCATGATAATAGAGCCATCTTTTACCTCATCACCGATCATAAAGGAGCTATCTGACTCAGTTAATAAATTAGTCACAAAACTCATGATGATATAGAGGGTGATATCCGCCATACTGAAGCCCTGAATCAAAGGCTCTTGCGAGGAATCAAAGACAGCCTTCCAGAGATAAAATTCCACAAAAGCCCCCATGACATCGCCAATCCGATAAAGAAGAAAGTTTACTCGATAGGTAATCAACTCCTGAATCCCCGCATTGATAAAGGGTTTATAACGTCTCCACAATTTGACCATCTTAGAGCTCCTTTCGATAGAAGCGACGGATAATATCTTCAATATCCGTATCTACCATCTTCAAATCACGGACTTCAAAATCAGATAAGGTTTGCTTGATAATATCAGCTGATTGGTAGCGGGAACTATCGAATTCAATATTGAGAGTATTTCCTTGTCTATCAATGGACATATCAGGCAAGCCCTCATAATGAGAGACGAGATGACTTTGACCTGGCACCAGTTCAAAGGAAAGAGTCTTCATCTTGCCAAAGGTCTCCTTGAGCTGGCTCACCGTCCCATCAAAAATCTCCTGCCCCTTGTCAATCATAAAAATCCGATCACAGAGTTGCTCAATATCGCTCAGGTCGTGAGTGGTCAAAAGAATAGTTGTCTCTTCCTCCTGATTAATCTGGGTGATAGCACGTCGAATGTTATCCTTGACCGACACATCCAAACCAATAGTCGGCTCATCTAAAAAGAGAACTTTGGGATTGTGAAGCAAGGAAGCCGCAATATCCGCCCGCATCCGTTGACCCAATGAAAGAGTCCGCACAGGATCCTTGATAAATTCCTTCAAATCCAAAACTTCATTCAAAAAGTCCATACGCTTATGGAAAAGCGAGTCTGGCACATCGTAAATCTCCTTCAAAACCGTGTAGGTCTCTTGCAGTGCCAAATCCCACCATAGCTGGGTGCGTTGTCCGAAAACGACTCCAATATCCTTGACATAATCTTGGCGATTGTCCTGGGGAATCTTGCCGTTAATCCGACAATGACCAGATGTGGGCTTCAAAATTCCCGTCAGCATTTTGATAGTTGTCGACTTCCCAGCACCATTTGCCCCGATAAAGCCTAAAATCTGCCCCTTGGGTACTTCAAAAGTCAAATCCTTGACCGCTTCAAAGGTCTGCTTTTCAGGATGAATAAAGGAACGCAAGGCTCCCTTTAACCCCGGCTCCTTAACTGTCTTCACAAAATTTTTCTGAAGATGTTCCACTTCTATCATTGCCATATCTATCTCCCTATCGTAAGAAGCAACATTGTATTTTTGACTACAAATATTCTAAATCCTTACTTTCTACACTTTTTCAATATTATTACAGAAGGCTTTATACCAACCTATTATAATCTAATAAAAATAGGAATGCAAGCGTTTGCTTATTGATTATGAAATTAGAGATTTCTATCTTAAAATGATGCTTTTAATCAAAAATTATGTTTATTAGTTTCCTTAAAACACCCAAAAAAACTGCCTTCTTTTTCAACATAAGAAAAGATAAAAAGGTGATGCTGCATCACCTCCCTCTACCAAGTTAAGTCTTCAATCATGCTTCTTACTTGTGAATCAAGAGTCTTATTCTTCTTCAGTTCTCCAACCAAAGCCTGAATCTGCCGGACTAGATTTGGATCATTGTCATTATAGCATCGATGAAGCATCCAGATGTTATGCACAGTTGGACTTTTTAGAACTGACTCCATCAATAATTCCTCATAGCCTTGATGATAAAATCGCTCCACAAAGTGAACCAACTCACCTGGAGCTCCAAAATCTACTTCTGGATGTTTGGAAATAAAGTCTAAGACGGGGTCAACCAAATCAAAGGGTTGAGGGTAAGCCTCCATGGCATCTACAATCTCGTCAGCTAACTCAAATTCTTGGTCTTCAGTAATTGAATCATGCAAAGCAACTAACATATCATCTTTAGTAAGCATCTGATTCTCCTTTTCAACTGTTCAATATCATTATTCGTTTTCGAACTTCTTCTTCACTCATCAAACCTTGTTCGTAAGTAGTTTTCAAACTCCTTTTGGGATAAATCACTAGGAAGTTCAAACACATACTCATAGCCTTCATCACAAAAGCAAACTTTCTCTTCAGGTGGAAACCATTTCCGAAGCCAGATGATATAGGAGGCATAATCTTGTAACCTGTTCGTTGAATCAAAGTAATCAATCACAAAAACATTTTTCTTGCTACTCAAAGAACTTTCCAAGGTAAGCTGAGGACTTTGATAATCCCAAGAAAGCGAGTAAGCTTTTTCAGGATTCGTCCTTTCTCTGATCAAAATACCTGGGAATTTTTCTCTCAAAGAAGTACGAAAGGCTTGTAAATCTAGGAATATGGGGTCTTTACTCTCAATAAAGACAAAATCAGCAGTACTCATCAGTCTCTCTCCTTCTTTTTAAAACTGAAAACAGACCTTAACCATCAATGGCAAAATTCTCCAGACTCTCAAATGCCTGCCCCTGATAGTCAAAAGAAAAGATATGAATATCATCAAAAGTTTGATCGCAGAAAGTAACGGTTTGTCTTTCTGGCTCGATGATGGGTCTACCCAATTTTTCAGTAGCTTCTTCATCTGTGAAATACCCATAAAATTCTTGTAAATGAGGCAGTATAAAAGCAAGAATACGAGATCTATTTTTATGGTAATTGGCTGCAAGCAACTGAGCTTCCATCTCAAAGTTTCCACTTGGTTTTTCTTCCCAAGCTACAAGAACATTATCTACTTCATGAACGTAGGCTTGCAAGGACTGATCGAATATCATGGCTATTTTCCCTTCTATTCTATTTACAATAACAGAAAATAAAAATCACATAGAGTGAGCTAAATGATTACCTAAAAGTATCTGGCATAATTCTTTTCACACTCTCATCTTTGTCCACTAGAAAGCAATCTGGAAAGGTCATCTGTTCCCATTTTTTATAATCAAAACTTGAATCAAAATGATTGATTAAGATTCCTAGCAAATTTCCATGAGAACTCAGTAAAATGGTTTTATCTGAATACCTTTCTTCCAAGTCCGCAAATAAATCTAAAATTCTATTTAATGCTTCTCGATTGGACTCGCCTCCAATGAGAGATTTATCTGGATTTTGCCATAAATATTGAATTGTTTCTTCAAACTCAGAATCTTCAATAAATTTTGAGGATAATTTTCTTTCACGTAGACGATTATCAAGCACTATCTTATCAAATCGAATGGGAGAACTATTAACGGTCTCAAAAGCTCGCTTATAAGGGCTTGAAATAAAGTAATCTATTTTACAAGCATTTAAAAACTCCAACTGTTCAAGAGAAGAAAATCCTTTTTCCGACAATGTTCTATTAAAATCATCACTCGAGAATCTTGAATGAGCATGTCTAAGTACAATATAAGTGTTCTTCATAAAATGTCACCTCTCAATTATTGGCATCCGTTCAAAATAACTTTCTAAATCACAGTTACTCTGTTAAAAATTCTTCAATTCGAGAAACAAGTTCATTATTTTGATAATGATAGAGGTCGTGAGGCGCATCCATATAGATGACTTGAACATTAGACTGACCACTAGCAAATCTCTCTGCATAATGCTGCCATTCTGATTGGCTAAAGCTAGTACCATCACCGTTAGAAACCAGTAATAAGGTTGGAATTTTCGGATTAATGCTAGATGGAACTTTCTTGGCATTTTCCTTTACCAAACGTGATTCATGAAGCATGGCTTGTGACATCAACTGCTTATATGCTAGTAATTTATATTGTTGTCGTTCAGTTTCAGTCAGAGTTGGATTTTTTATATAAAAGGACTCTGGGAAATAGCGTAATAAGCCAATCTTACTGCTCCAATAAGCCACAGTAAGCAAGGCCTGATTATCCTTTAAATCCTCATAACTTGCTGGTAATGCCCAATCCAGACCAACCAAGGCTTTCACTTCATCAGGATACTTCTCCTGCCAAGCCAGACTTTCAAGACTAGCCATTGAATGAGACAGAATGATAAAAGGTCCTGATATATTTGCCTGTGATAGAGCTTGACGTGTCTCAGACAAAACTTCCATCACGTCTCTGGATTGATTACTATCCTCGCTATAACCATAGCCAGCTCTCTCGACTATGACAATTTTATATTTTTTTGATAGGGAATCTGTTAGATTTTTAAAGTCTAATATAGGTGAAGCAATTCCAGCACCTGATAGAACTACTATTGTCTCTGGACCATCCCCTTCAACGTAAACATTCATTTGATGTCCATTGACGAGAACTGTTTGCCCTATAGGTGTCAATGAAGATTCTTCATTTTCCAAACTGATACGATGAAAGATAAATGTCCCTACTAAAAACAAGATAAGGAAACTAAGAAGGACAAGGGCTGATTTTTTCAGTATTTTCATAGCATTATTGTACAAAAATTAGACTCTTTTAGCAACTTAAGTTTAAGAATTTTCCTGTATAATCTGTATATATCCAGAAACAAAAAACCCACCTTCACAGGCGGGTTTCATTTTGTATTGTTCAGCTAGATTAAGCTTTACCTTCTGAACCGAATACGTCGATACGTTCTTCAACTGATGCTTGGATAGCTTTTACACCGTCAGCCAAGAATTTACGTGGGTCGAAGAGTTTCTTCTTATCGTATTCTGCTTCGTTTGCTTCGTAGTCACGAGCAAATTTACGAGTTGCGTTAGCGAATGCGATTTGGCATTCAGTGTTAACGTTAACTTTAGCAACACCAAGTTTGATAGCTGCTTGGATTTGGTCGTCAGGAATACCTGATCCACCGTGCAATACGATTGGGAATCCTGGTACAGCTTCAGTCAATTTTTGCAAGTGGTCAAGGTGAAGACCTTTCCAGTTTGCAGGGTAAGGACCGTGGATGTTACCGATACCTGCAGCCAAGAAGTCGATTCCTGTAGCAACCATTGCTTTAGCGTCTTCGATTGGTGCCAATTCACCGTCACCGATGATACCGTCTTCTTCACCACCGATAGTTCCAACTTCAGCTTCTACTGATACACCATTTGCGTGAGCAAATTCTACAACTTTACGAGCTTTTTCAAGGTTTTCTTCAACTGGAAGGTGTGAACCATCAAACATAACTGAAGTATAACCAACTTGAATACACTCAAGTGCATCTTCGTAGTGACCGTGGTCAAGGTGGATAGCTACTGGTACAGTGATACCCATTGATTCTACAAGGTTAGCGATCAAGTTGCGAGCAACTTTGTAACCACCCATGTATTTAGCAGCACCCATTGAAGTTTGGATCAAAACTGGAGCTTTTTTAGCTTCTGCTGCACGCAAGATAGCTTGAGTCCACTCAAGGTTGTTTGTGTTAAATCCACCAACTGCATAACCATTGTCACGAGCTGCTTGGACAAATTTTTCTGCTGAAACGATTGCCATTTTATCAGGCCTCCTGTATATTTTTATGGGATATCCCATTTACATTGTTCATTTTATCACTTTTTGACAAAAAAAGCTAGTTTTTCCTGTAGTTTAGATTGAATTTCTTCTATCTAAAAATATGTAACCCTCCTCAAAGTCCTAATCTTACAGGTCTTTAGGTAGGTTCATATAAAAGGCTAAGTGGTCTTCATAGCGTTCAAATCGATAGTCAATTTCTTCGTTTTCCAATAAACTTTTAACTACGAATAGTCCCAAGCCAGCTCCCTTACTTTGTCGACTAGAAACCGTAAAGGATTGTTCAAACTTATCTTGCTCCTCAGGTGTACAGGCGTTCTCAATGAAAACCCAGCCATCTTCTGTCCCAATTTTTAGATAACCACCCTGAACAGAGTGTTTCACAGCATTACTGATAAGATTGGAAAGAATCAGCTTGAGTACCGAAGGATTTAGATAAGTTTGTTGGTCTGTGAGTTGATTCACAACTGAGATTTCCCTCTCTTTGGCTAATAAATCATAATCCTTTAAGAGAAAACCTGTCATTTCAAGAAGGTTGATTTTTTCCTTTTTATCTCGCAATTCTTGCACTGAAGAAAGGGATAAGATTTGCTGGATATGGTGACTCAAATCATCCACGATACCCAAAGAAACTCCTAGATAATGGTCTCGATCTTTATAGCGTCCAATATTGGCTTTCATATTCTCCAGAAGAATCTTCAGACTAGCTAGAGGTGTTTTCAGTTCATGGGAGGCACCTCGTAAAAATTCGACCTTCATCTTTTCTAACTGGAGGATGGCCTCATTTTTCTCATGTAGATCGGCAATAACAGTCAAGAGGTGTTGATAGAGGCTATTGATTTGTTCTTTA
Organism: Streptococcus infantis; assembly: GCF_047463315.1. Lineage (GTDB taxonomy): Bacteria > Bacillota > Bacilli > Lactobacillales > Streptococcaceae > Streptococcus > Streptococcus infantis_AB. The sequence continues at coordinate 303,851 of NZ_JASHEB010000001.1, forward strand.
AGATCGCCAATTTCATCCTTAGAATCCACGCGCAACCTCACTTCTGCATCCAAATCCATCATCCGTCGAGTCACTCGTTTGATTTCCAAAATAGGAGCAACAATGGTTCTAGCATAGATAAAGGCGATGAGGAGCGAAATGATGAAAGACGCTAATAAAGTATAAGGCAGAAATTGAAGACTGATATCTTCTGCTTCTTTCTGCAAATCCATAGAAGCTAAAAACTGCAAGGTCATCGTCTGACCATCCTTAGTTTGAACTTCTCTTTCCTCAATAACCAAGGAGGCCGTTTGTCGTTGTTTATCAATGGGAAGATTATCATTGACTTCCAACTTATCCTGAGTCATCTCCCCCTTAACAGCTCCCTTAATATCACTGCTTTTAGAATAAAGTTCAAGGACTTCCTGAATAGCTTGACTATCTTTGCCTTGGAGAGACTGGGCAATTTCTGTAGCCTTTTGCCCGATGCTTTCCTGACGGTGACTGAGATAGGTCGGAGGAAAGAGAAAATAGATGGCCAAATGCAAACAAATGACCAAGGTAGAAAATACCGAGAAGGTATAGAGAAAAATTTTTTTAAATAAACCTGAACGTCTCATTTTCTCTCCAATTTATAACCAACATTGCGTACGGTAAGAATACAGTCTAAATCCAATTTTTTCCGTAGTTCCTTGATATAGACATCGATCACTCTGTCAAAAGGAACTTCATCTGTCATCTTCCATACAGCATCGATAATCTGCGACCGTGTTAAGGCTCGACCTTCATTTCTAACCAGATAGTCTAAAATTTCCAGTTCTTTTGCATTCACTGCAACTTCTTGACCAGCTACTTTAGCGCTATAGCTGTCAAAGTCTACCTCGGTGTCCCTATAGGTAAAAATACGACCGGTATCATAATAACGTTTAAAGATAGCATCCACTCGTACTTTTAACAAAGATAGAGAAAAAGGCTTTTCCAAATAACCATCTGCTAATGCAGCAAAGGCACTCATCTTATACTCCTCATCCTGAAAGGCAGTTAACATCAAGACCGGAACTTGGCTGCTTTTACGGATTTCTGACAAAACCTCTAAACCATTGAGTTTCGGCATTTGGATATCTAAGAGAACCAAGGCAACTTGGTGATTGGAAAATTGTTCTAAGGCCTCAAGGCCATCTGCTGCCTGAATGGTTTCATAGCCACAATCCGTCAAATAGTCACCAATTCCCTCGCGAATCATATCTTCATCTTCTACAATTAGAATTTTCATATAAATCCTTTTCTATCAAAAATGCTACCTATATTATATCTCATTTGAGTGAGAATAGGTAGCAGGTTTTTTATTCACTATCTATCAAAAGTTCTTTTGGTTGTTTAAAGAGAAGATTACTTGAAGCAAGTGCCATAACTAGTACTACTAGAACCAAGCCAAGTACAAAGATGATAGCAAAGTCTGTGGGTTGAATGGAAATATCCAGACTTGAAAGTGTCTTACTAAAGCCATCAACTTCTGCACCACCACCAAGATTAGAGGCTTGGGCTGCCTTACTAGCCTGCTTAGCCACATCTGATGTGACATTGGCAAGAACAGTATTTCCAATGGCACGAGCAGTATAGTTAGCTAAGAAGTAAGCTGAAATTAGTGCTGGAATTGCAATCATAACTGCTTCTGTGATAAATTGTCCTAGAATACTTGCTTGTTTTAGACCAATTGAAAGGAGAATTCCAACCTCTTTACGACGGGCGTTAATCCATAGTGTCAGTAAGAGAGCCAGTAGAAGAACAGAGAAGCTCAAGCTACCCCAGAAGAGAAGATTAGCCATCTTGTACATGCCTGAGATAGATTGTTCAAGGGCAGGATAGTTAGATGAACTCTTAATCAAGCTATACATCTTCCAGTTGATGCCATTGATAGACCCTAGTTCTTTCATGACAGTATCTAGGTTCTTATCTCCAGCCACAAAGAAGGTAGCATCTCCATAAATAGCTGTATCTTCTGTATAACCATAGAGTTGGGCAGCTGTGTGAATATCTGTGATAGCTGTATTCTCATAGAGTTCTTGTGAGTAGGTTACAGCAGATTTGTTATGTCCATCAAAAAGTCCTTTGATCGTTACTTCTACTGTTTCCTTGGCTCCTTTTTCATTATCTGCATCGTAGATATTGGAATTCAGTTTGACCTTATCTCCTACCTTCCAGCCATGTTTAGCAGCTAAGTCTTTGTGCATGAGAATCTGGTATTTGTCATCGTTTGTTAAATGCTCACCTTCGACTAGTTTGTATGAGCCTGACACAAACTTGTCTTCTTTAGAAGAGTCATTGACTCCTGTTATCATCAAGCTACTTCCAAAACGTTGAGCTCGATCTCCAGTTAAATTTTTCTTGGTTTCAGGCGTTTCAATCAGTTCATAGCCTGTCAAATCACCGATAGCATTAATCCGTTTGATGTAGGATTCAATGGCCTTGTTCTCCGTAATTTTTTTGATATCTTCACCCTTGATATTCCCCGCACCACGTGGAGTACCTTGATTGACCCTGCGGTTGATTTGCATGGAGAAACTATTGGTGATATTTTTAAAGGTTTCTTGAGAAGCCTTGGCTGTCGCACCCTTGATAGATAAGCCGACCAAACTCAAACTAGCCATCAAGAGAATGATAAGAAAGATCACAAGCGACTTAAAAAATTTTCTTGTGACATAGGCAAATGCGTTGTGTAACATAAGATTCCTTTCTAGATTTACTTCCGTTTTTAGTATGTTTAAAAGTTTTAGTTGCTATTTTTTCTTGTTTCAGTCAGTTTCTTATCCTTCAATTCAAGTGTAATATCTGATGCTTGTGCTACTTCCTTGCTGTGGGTCACAACGATCACACACTTGCCTGTTTTCTCAGCGAGAGATTTGAGCAAATAGATGATATCCCCAGCAGTCTTAGGATCCAAGTTTCCTGTTGGTTCATCTGCTAAAATCACTGGTGCTTCCGATACAAGGCTACGAGCAATGGCAACCCGTTGCTGCTGCCCTCCTGATAATTGGAGAACGTTCCGCTTGATTTGACTTTCATCTAAACCAAGTTCAAGAAGGGTATCCTTGCTAGCTTTTTTATTAACCAAGCGGATATTTTCCAATGGAGAAAGATAATCAATCAAGTTATAGTTTTGGAAAACTAGCGAGATATGGTGCATGCGATGATAAGAATAACCTTGTTCACGAATATCCTTGCCTTCGAATAAGATAGCTCCTTCGACTGGGCTATCAAGTCCTGCTAATAGAGATAAGAGTGTGGATTTCCCAGCTCCTGATTCTCCGATAATACTATAAAACTTACCAGGTTCAAAATCGTAATTGATTTTATATAATACTGCTTCTGCAGTGTTTTTATAACGATAAGTAAGATCTTGTAATTGTAGTAAAGTCATGATTTCTCCTTTATTAACTGATGGATGATAAAATTTCTTTCGGTGATTTTCTAAATAAAAATAGGAAACAAAGTGCAACTGACAAGCAGCTAATTATAAGTAGGAAAATATAAGATTCTCCAAATGATAGAAGACTTGTTGAAAGATTCGTTGCTTTTGATAGAGTGTCTTGTAGTGCAACTTGGTCGCCACTTGCTAGTACAGTCTTCAAGAGATAGGAAGTAATGGCATTCCCAGCCACAAATGCAGGCAGAATAGATGCCAATGAAACTAGGATGACTTCCAGACAGAATTGGCTAAAGATTGCTCCTTTTCCCTTACCTAGTGCCAATAGAATACCAACCTCGTAGACTCGCTCTCGTAACCAAAGTGACAAGACCAAGATCAGCGCTCCTACACCAGCAATCATAATGCCATAGAGGAAAATCTGTAGGAAGGTTTGAAAGGTCGAAACTGAATCCTTGATTTGTTCAAAAGCCTTATTTTCCTTTTCAACTTGATAACCTTTCGTTTCCAGAGATAACTTTTCAACCTCTTGAATGATACTATCCATATCTTTTGGATTTTCTAGATAGAAACGAGCGGCGCTAACTTGAGCTTCCTTATTTCCAAGAAGAGTTTGGCTACTTTCGTAGTCTGTATAGACCGTATTTTCACTAAAATCTGAACTAAGACCGGTAAATTTCTCTTGCTTCTGACCTGAGAAAATACCCACGATTTCATAGTCTTGATTTTGTCCAGAACTAGCTTCTACTTGTCCAGGACTTAAGTTGATCTTATCTCCTAGCTTTAGATTGTTTTTCTTGGCTAAATCTTCGTGGATTAAGATTTTTTTACGATCCCCTTTTTCGATATGTCTTCCTTCTTTAAGGGTAAAGGCGGAACTTGTAAAAGAAACATCCTTGGAAGAATCTTCCAAAGCAATTAAACTGATGAGATTTTTTTCAGCCTCTGTCAAATCATCCCTTTGGATACTTTGTTCTCCAGTAACCACTTCTTTGTCAGTCAATTTAGCTATTGTCTCAAGCTCTGGGGAAATCTCCTCAAGACCTTTTATCTGTTTAAGCTCGTTTAGTTGAGACAGTTGAAAAGTCTGATCTACTTCTATTCTTTTAATAGAAAAAGACGTATTCAATGAGCGATAGAGATTATTTTCTACTGTTTTGTTGGACTTCATGAGCGTCAAACAAGCCGATATTCCAGCCAATAAGACAAATAAAATCAAGAATAATATGAGACTTCTCAGTCGTTTTCTGCTGACGTAAGCCCAAGCTCTTTGAGTGGGATTCATATAGCACCTCCATATTTGTAAAACTATTATAATATTCAAATATGAAATGTTTATGAAATAAGAAAAATTTCTGAAATAAAATAAGCCAGTATTTCTACTGACTTTATATTTATAAATCACCCAGATTAAAACAGAGAAAATGCAGCAACTAAACCAGACAGGATGTTAGCTAGTGCATGTATGATCCAACTTGTTAAAATGGACCCTCCAGCTTTCTTTTCATTAACAAAACCAAGATAAGCTGCTATTGCTCCAGTAAAAAATATAATGAAAAAAGTGACTTCTAAACTTACTACTGAAGCAAATAATACTCCATGAAGCAATCCAAAAGCGATAGCCTGTATCGTATTTGCAAAGACAAACGGCATGTGATTTGCCATTCGTTTCAGTAGAAATCCTCTAAATAGCAGTTCCTCTGGCAAAGATGTTTGCAAAATACTGTAAATTAGAATACTTGGTAAAGTCTTATAACCCATACCAGAAAAATCCGAAGTAGCCGTTTCTATACTACGTGTTAGAGGAAAGACAAACATATAAAAAATAGTAAACAAGAGAAATCCACCAATTATCCATGAGATCAGATCAGAATCTTTAACCCTTTTAATAGATTTTAAACCAATCCATTCCATAAATGGGATTTTCCCCCTCACAGTCACAAACCACCAGATTGAAGGTAGTAAAATAATAAAGAGAATTTGAATAAAGGCACTTATGATTCGTTGAAGTTCATTAACCATCGTAATCCTCCTTTACATTTTTGAAATACCTATTTTAAATCAGGAAATACAAGTCTTTAACTATGAAAGCATTCCCAATAATAACCATTATAAACTAGGATAGATTAAACTTTTCTACACTACTCTCTCTATTTTTTTAATACTGAACTATTTGCCATCTTTTCTATCTATATTATAGCACTTTTTAAAAGAAAACAAAAAACATACAAAAAAACTAGCTTGTATGTTTTTCACTATACCTATTTCAAAAAATAAAAAGCTAGCCAAAGCTAGCTCACTACTATGCGGAGAGAGGGACTTGAACCCTCACGACCTAAAGCGGTCACAGGATCCTTAGTCCTGCGCGTCTGCCAATTCCGCCATCCCCGCGTCGATTACTTTACTAGTATATCAACTTTGAAAAAAAATGTCAATACTTTCTTCAGATTTTTTCATCTTGAAATGTATTATTCTGTAATTTCAAGCAAATTTTCATCAACCAATTTCGCACCAAGTGTATTCTTGAAATGTCCAAGTGCAAAGGCATGATTTTCAGGCCAAATGGATGCTACTGCTGGTTTCACAACTTCTATCTGATAACCAAGATTATAGGCATCAATCGCCGTATGCAAGACACAGATATCTGTAAGAACTCCTGTCAAAATGACTGTATCTACCCTACGCTCTCTGAGACGGATATCCAAATCTGTTCCAGAAAAGGCCGAATAGTGACGTTTGTCCATCCAGAAAACACGACTATCATCAGCATATTCCTGATAGAACTCGGCTAGTTTGCCATACAAGTTTCGTCCACTAGTCCCAATAATATTATGTGGCGGGAATAGTTTACTTTCAGGATGAAAAACATCATTTTCTTCATGGGCATCGATGGTAAAAAAGATATAATCTCCACGTTCAAAAGCCTTTTGGGTCACCCCATATATATCATCAGATATTGCTTGAGCAGGAGCGCCCGCAGTCAGTTTCCCATGATCTGCTACAAAATCTTCTGTATAGTCAATAGAAATTAGTGCCTTAGCCATTAATAGTCCCTCTTTTTCACTTCTTCAAAAATATCTGGAATGAGAACTTTGAGATAGGTTCCTTTCATACCAAGAGAACGACTCTCAATAATCCCTGCCGATTCGAGTTTACGAAGGGCATTAACAATTACAGAACGAGTGATACCGATACGGTCTGCAATGACTGAAGCTGTTAATTGACCTTCATTACCATTTAATTCAGCTAGAATAGCCGATACTGCTCTAAGTTCAGAGTAAGAAAGTGTATTGACCGCCATAGTTACAGCCGTACGACGACGAATGTTTTTCTCATCTTCTTCACGTTGGAAGTTTAAGAGTTGAATTCCTACTACTGTACTGGCAATCTCAACCAGAATCAAATCATCTTCTTCAAACTTCTTATCATTACGCCAAATAATCAATGAACCCAAGCGAATACCAGAGACATGGATTGGAGCAATCGTTGTCAAACCATCTGGGAAATCAGAACGACTCTCAGTTGGGAAAATTGTCAAATCATGCTCTACTGGAAGATTGGCCTCCGTATCGTAGATCATGTTCGCACCTTGCACATAATCTTCTGGGAAAGTCTTTGATTGGAAGAATTGCTCTACTCGGTCATTATTAGTTTTGTAGCGCATAAAGTAGCCCAACAAACGACCCTTGCTATTCACAATACAAGCGTTACAGTCAATAATATCTGCTAGTTGACGTGTAATGGCATTATAAGGAAGCTCATCTTGTAATTGCTCCTCCGAACGCTTTAAAATTGATGTGATTTTTCTTGTTTTTTCTAATAAATGTGCCATTTTTTACCTCGCATATAATCGCTTTCATTATATCATAAAATTCTGACTACTTCAACAATTATCTGAAAATTGTTTATTGAATTGCAATTCAAGTGTATTCGAAAATTTTTCCTATTTTTTATAATTTTCTTATTGACAGCTTCCTGATTTTTTGATAGAATAATATTACAAGATAACAAATTTATAAATACAAACTTCTCGTATTACTTTTCATATGACTCTCGGTCTCCTTATATATAAAAGCGATCCACCTCAGTGAACCGCTTTTTTTGTTATTTATCTCCTTTGTTACGAATAACAAATCCTGTTTTCTTTTCGCTTGAAGTATTGCGTGGTTTTTTAGTGTCCTTGCGGTAACGCTTTTCTTTATCAAAGCGATCCTTTGAACGTCCACCTTTACGATAGTCATCACGACGTCCATTGCCACGTTGATCACGGTCTCGACGGTCATCCCCACGACGGCCTCCTCGACCACCCTTGCCTTTGCCACCGAAGCCACCACCAGATGGTTTAAATGGTAAAGGTTTTTCACGTGCAATCTCAACCTCAGGAAGACTGTCTGGGTCTTGAACAGTTAGACTGAGAATATACATGGCCAATTCTTCAGGACTGAATTCTGAGGCTAATTGACGAGCATCCTTGCCAAACTTCTCAAAGTTGCTACGAATCTCCTCATTCGCAAAATCACGTTCAATTTTCTTCAGTGCAACTTGCTTCTTAGCTTGGAAGGCTTCTTCTGCACTTGCAGGTTTGAGACCTTTCATGCGTTTCTTAGTTAAGTTTTCGATGATTTGTAGATAACCCATTTCATTAGGTGAAACGAAGGTTATAGACTGACCTGACTTACCTGCACGTCCTGTACGACCAATACGGTGAACATAACTCTCAGGGTCTTGTGGGATATCATAGTTGTAGACATGAGTCACACCTGAAATATCCAAACCACGAGCAGCAACGTCTGTTGCAACGAGGACATCAAGATTGCCATTCTTAAAATCACGAAGGACACGAAGACGTTTGTTTTGGTCCAAATCCCCATGGATTCCTTCTGCACGGAAACCACGGATTTTAAGCCCACGAGTTAACTCGTCTACACGACGTTTGGTACGACCGAAGACAATAGACAACTCAGGTTGATCAACATCCATGAGACGAGTCATGGTGTCGAATTTTTCTTGTTCTTTAACACGGATATAGTACTGGTCTACTAATTCTGTAGTTAATTCTTTGGCAGCAATCTTCACATGCTCAGGTTCTTTCATGAACTGAACACCAATACGTTTGATAGCATCTGGCATAGTCGCTGAAAAGAGCAAGGTTTGACGATTTTCCGGTACACGAGAGATGATATCTTCAATATCTTCAAGGAATCCCATGTTCAGCATTTCATCTGCTTCATCTAAAATCAAGGTTTCAATATCATGTAATTTCAAAGCCTTGCGTTTAATCAAATCAAGTAAACGTCCCGGTGTTCCTACAACGATGTGAGCACCTGATTTAAGAGCCTTGATTTGTTTTTCAATACTTGAACCACCGTAGACTGAACGAACTTTTACACCTTTACTACGGCCAAAGCGGAAGAGTTCTTCCTGACTTTGAACAGCCAGTTCACGAGTTGGGGCAATCACCAAAGCTTGGATAGTTGCTTCTTCTGTACGAATTTTTTCAAGGGTTGGCAAGCCAAAGGCTGCAGTTTTCCCTGTACCAGTCTGTGCTTGACCGATAACATCTTTTCCTTCAAGAGCCAAAGGAATAGTTTGCTCTTGGATAGGACTTGCTTCTACAAATCCTGCTTTTTCAATTTCTGCTAACAAATCAGCAGAAAGATTAAATTCATTAAATTTCACGTTATTCTTCTTTCTAAAGATGGTGCGAAGCCATCCTATAGCGCTTAGTTTATACTTTTCTTTTCATGACGGTTTTTCATATCTTTATATGAAAGATCGTGTTGCTTCTTTTCCACTAAAGAAAAGTACTGCTTTCTTTGCAACTTATCTAGTATAACACAAGAGAGGGCCAAAAGATAGTCTAACCACTTGATTAAATCATGTAAACGATTTTTCTATTTTTTGAACTTGATTCTCAAAAGCTTTCGTGAGACTAAATTAGTCCAATTTTTTTCCCGTAGCAGAATTGTGAAAAAATTTTTTTCTTGTGCTAGAATGAAATCAAACAGGAGGATTTAAAAATGTTAACATACGATTTAATTGTCATTGGATTTGGTAAGGCAGGTAAGACGCTTGCTGGGAAACTAGCTTCAGCTGGTAAAAAAGTTGCCCTTATCGAACGCAACAAAGCAATGTACGGTGGTACTTGTATCAACATCGGTTGTATTCCAACTAAAACCTTGTTAGTTGCTGCAGAAAAGGACTTGTCATTTGACGAGGTTATGGCTACTAAAAACACTGTTACTACACGCCTCAATGGTAAAAACTATGCTACTATCGCTGGTACTGGAGTTGATATCATTGATGCCGAAGCTCACTTTGTTTCAAACAAAGTAATTGAAATTCAAGCTGGGGATGAAAAACAAGAACTAACTGCTGAAACTATCGTCATCAACACTGGTGCTGTTTCAAATGTTCTACCTATACCAGGCCTAGCTACTAGCAAGAATGTCTTCGATTCAACTGGTATCCAAAACTTGGAACAATTACCAGAAAAACTCGGAATCCTTGGTGGTGGAAATATCGGTCTTGAATTTGCAGGTCTCTACAACAAACTTGGAAGCAAGGTAACAGTCTTGGATGCTCTAGATACTTTCCTACCTCGCGCAGAACCTTCCATTGCTGCTCTTGCTAAACAATACATGGAAGAAGACGGCATTGAACTCCTTCAAAACATCCATACTACTGAAATCAAAAACGATGGTGAACAAGTTCTTGTCGTGACAGAGAATGAAACCTACCGTTTTGACGCCCTGCTCTACGCAACAGGACGTAAACCAAATGTAGAGCCACTTCATCTTGAAAATACGGATATTGAACTAACTGAACGTGGTGCTATCAAGGTGGACAAACACTGTCAAACAAACGTTCCTGGTGTCTTTGCAGTTGGAGATGTCAACGGTGGACTTCAATTTACCTACATTTCACTAGATGACTTCCGTGTTGTTTACAGCTACCTTGCTGGTGATGGCAGCTACACACTTGAAGACCGTCTCAATGTGCCAAACACTATGTTTATCACACCTGCCCTTTCACAAGTTGGTTTGACTGAAAGCCAAGCAGCTGATTTGAAACTTCCATACGCTGTTAAGGAAATCCCTGTTGCTGCTATGCCTCGTGGTCATGTAAATGGTGACCTTCGTGGAGCCTTCAAAGCTGTTGTCAACACTGAAACTAAAGAAATTCTAGGTGCAACTATCTTTTCAGAAGGATCACAAGAAATCATCAACATCATTACTGTTGCAATGGACAACAATATCCCATACACTTACTTCACAAAACAAATCTTCACTCACCCAACCTTGGCTGAGAACTTGAATGACTTGTTTGCGATTTAACCTAAGATACACTTATGAAAAAACAACCTCCTTAGGGTTGTTTTTTTATCCAAAATCTCAAATCTATCTTTTCTGGCTTTTATGATATAATAGAAACATGAAATTAAAAACTACTTTGGGCCTTCTTACTGGGCGTTCTTCTCATTTTATTTTGAGTCGTCTTGGACGTGGAAGTACGCTCCCTGGAAAACTTGCCCTTCAATTCGATAAAGATATTTTACAACATTTAGCGAAAAACTACGAAATTGTTGTGGTAACTGGTACCAATGGAAAAACCTTGACGACCGCTCTCACTGTCGGTATCCTAAAGGAAATTTATGGTCAAGTTTTAACTAATCCTAGTGGTGCCAACATGATCACAGGGATTACAACTACTTTCTTGACTGCAAAATCTTCAAAAACTGGAAAAAATATTGCAGTACTTGAAATCGACGAAGCTAGTCTCTCTCATATCTGTGACTACATCCAGCCTAGTCTTTTCGTCATCACCAATATATTCCGTGATCAGATGGACCGCTACGGGGAAATCTATACAACCTATAACATGATTTTGGATGCTATTCGAAAAGTTCCTACTGCTACTGTTCTACTGAACGGCGATAGTCCGCTTTTCTACAAGCCCGCAATTTCAAATCCTGTTCAGTATTTTGGTTTTGATCTAGAAAAAGGTCCAGCGCAACTTGCTCACTACAATACTGAAGGTATTCTCTGCCCTGACTGTCAAAGTATTTTGAAATATGAACTCAATACTTATGCTAATTTGGGAGCTTATATCTGTGAAAATTGTGGATGTAAACGACCTGACTTGGACTACCGTTTGACAGAATTGGTTGAGTTGACTAACAATCGTTCTCGTTTTGTTATTGACGGTCAGGAATATGGTATTCAAATAGGTGGTCTCTACAACATCTACAATGCTCTGGCTGCAGTTGCTATCGCCCGTTACCTAGGCGCTGATTCTCAACTGATTAAACAAGGATTTGACAAGAGTCGTGCTGTCTTTGGACGACAAGAAACCTTCCATATCGGTGACAAGGAATGCACACTGGTTCTTATTAAAAATCCTGTTGGTGCTACCCAGGCCATCGAAATGATCAAACTAGCTCCTTACCCATTTAGTCTATCTGTTCTTCTCAATGCCAACTATGCGGACGGGATTGATACCAGCTGGATTTGGGATGCTGACTTTGAGCAAATTACTGATATGGACATTCCTGAAATCAATGCGGGTGGAGTTCGTCATTCTGAAATTGCTCGTCGTCTACGTGTTACTGGCTATCCAGCTGACAAAATCACTGAAATAAGTAGCCTGGAACAAGTTCTCAAAACGATTGAAGCTCAAGACTGCAAGCATGCCTATATCCTTGCGACTTATACGGCTATGCTAGAATTCCGAGAATTACTAGCCAATCGTCAGCTTGTTAGAAAGGAGATGAACTAATGGTTTATACTTCACTTTCCTCAAAAGACGGCAATTATCCTTACCAACTAAATATCGCCCACCTCTATGGGAATCTCATGAACACCTACGGAGATAATGGGAATATCCTCATGCTCAAGTACGTCGCTGAAAAGCTGGGTGCACATGTAACAGTTGATATTGTTTCGCTTCATGATAATTTCGATGAACAACACTACGATATTGCCTTTTTCGGCGGTGGCCAAGACTTTGAACAAAGTATCATTGCTGGTGATTTGCCTGCTAAAAAAGAAAGTATCGACAACTTTATCCAAAATGATGGTGTCGTTCTTGCTATTTGTGGTGGCTTCCAACTATTAGGCCAATACTATATTGAAGCTTCCGGAAGACGCATAGAAGGTCTAGGTGTCATGGGACATTACACACTCAACCAAACCAATAACCGATTCATTGGTGACATTAAAATTCATAACGAAGAATTCGATGAAACCTACTATGGTTTTGAAAACCACCAAGGCCGCACCTTCCTCTCAGATGACCAAAAACCACTGGGGCAGGTTGTCTACGGAAATGGCAACAACGAAGAAAAGGTCGGTGAAGGTGTTCACTATAAAAATGTTTTCGGTTCTTATTTCCACGGGCCTATCTTATCTCGTAACGCCAACCTAGCCTATCGCTTGGTCACTACTGCTCTTAAGAAAAAATATGGTCAGGACATCGACCTTCCAGCTTATGAGGATATCCTTAGCCAAGAAGTTGCTGAAGAATACAGCGATGTTAAAAGCAAGGCCGACTTCAATTAATATTTAGATTCCAACATGCTATTAGCTGTTGGAATTTTTTTTGGTTCTTTTCCCCTTCTCCCTTGCATTTTCTACTATTTTTTGCAAAAATAGAGGGGTAGAAAGAAGGTAGCATATGTCTAAATTACAACAAATCCTAACATATCTCGAATCAGAAAAGCTAGACGTCGCTGTCGTATCTGACCCCGTCACAATTAATTACCTCACTGGCTTTTACAGTGATCCACACGAACGTCAAATGTTCCTTTTTGTCCTTGCAGATCAGGAACCGCTTCTCTTTGTTCCAGCACTTGAGGTTGAGCGTGCAACTAGCACTGTTTCTTTCCCAGTCGTTGGTTATATGGACTCTGAAGACCCTTGGAAAAAAATCCAAAATGCCTTGCCACAATTTGATTTCAAACGTGTAGCAGTTGAGTTTGATAACCTCATCTTGACCAAATATCACGGTTTGAAAACTGTCTTTGAAAGTGCTGAGTTTGATAACTTGACTCCATTGATCCAACGCATGCGCCTCATCAAATCAGCAGATGAAGTGCAAAAGATGATGGTTGCAGGTGTCTATGCAGACAAGTCTGTCAAAGTTGGTTTTGACAATATCTCTCTTGATAATACGGAAACTGATATCATTGCGCAAATCGATTTTGCTATGAAACGTGAAGGCTATGAAATGAGCTTTGATACCATGGTCTTGACTGGTGATAATGCTGCGAATCCGCATGGTATCCCTGGAGCTAACAAGGTTGAAAATAATGCTCTTCTCCTCTTTGACCTCGGTGTGATGGTCAATGGTTATGCATCAGATATGACTCGTACAGTCGCTGTTGGTAAACCCGACCAGTTCAAGAAGGATATTTACAACTTGACTCTTGAAGCCCAACAAGCTGCCCTTGACTTTATCAAACCTGGTGTGACAGCTCATGAAGTAGACCGCGCGGCTCGTGAAGTGATCGAAAAAGCTGGCTACGGTGAATACTTCAATCATCGTCTCGGCCATGGTATCGGTATGGATGTCCACGAATTCCCTTCAATCATGGAAGGAAACGACATGGTTATCGAAGAAGGTATGTGTTTCTCAGTTGAACCTGGTATCTACATCCCTGGTAAAGTCGGTGTCCGTATCGAAGACTGCGGTGTTGTTACCAAAGATGGTTTCAATCTGTTTACAAGCACCAGCAAAGATTTGCTTTATTTTGATTAAAAAGTATATTATAAAAAATAAGATGGAAAAGATTAACTTTCCATCTTATTTTTTGATTTGATAATAAATTTTATCAGCGATATAACCTTTTCGTTCAACCGCATTTGGAATCGTCTTCCAAAAAGTCATACCCACCTTTTCCATCACACGACCAGATGCTGGGTTTAAACTTGCATAGCAAGCATCAACCTCTTCAAATCCAATCTCATCTAGACAGTATGATAAAACTGCCTTCAAGGCTTCTGTCATGAGTCCTCGTCCCCAGTAGTCCATCCCTAAGATATATCCAATCTCACAGCTAGAGTTTTCTTCATCCACACTGACCAGACTAATATCTCCAATGACAAAATTTGGATTTTCTTTGAGACAAATGGCCCATTTGTAATAGTTAGGATTGTCGTAGGATGCTACCCAATTGCCAATAGAGTTTCGAGTCTGTTCGACATTCAGGTGTGGATTCCAAGTCACATAAGTCAGATTTTCTGAGCGTGAAGCCCAATTATCAAACATGGCTTCAGCATCACCTTCCACAAATCTCCTCAAGATCAATCGTTCAGTTTCTATAGTTTGTGTACCTAGTGGTTTCATAATCGTAACTCGCTTTCTATTTTATGGATGGGTTCAAACTTACATTAACCTATCTCAGTCTCCTATTTAAAGTTATAAAGTGAAAAAGGTCCCCCGGACCTTCTTAGCTTTCTTATTTCTAGGTGAGAGGGGAAAAACACTTTACTCATAAACATTGAGAAAACAACAGTTTCCTCTAATTTCATGACGCAGTAGCTGTCTGGCTTGAAATACGCTTTATCAAGCTTTTTCAAGCCTAGTCAGCCTTGCGGGGGTGAGACTACGAAATCGAACTCTTCGAGTTACCGATTTCTGTCTCACTCCCAAAACGTATCAAAGACAGTGATTGGTAAGTGGCGTTTGTGTTGGCCTTTGTGCCACCATTTTTCAATGGTTGCTTGGGCTTCTTGGCTGATTTGTTTACCTTCCAGGTAGTCATCAATTTCATTGTAAGTGACTCCCAAGGCTACTTCATCTGCAATACCTGGTTTTTCTTCTTCTAGATCGGCAATCGGTACTTTTTCATAGAGAGCAGGATCAGCTCCAAGTTCCTTCAAGAGTTGTTTCCCTTGGCGTTTATTGAGGCGATAAAGTGGAAGAATATCTGCACCACCGTCACCAAACTTGGTAAAGAAACCTGTGACATTTTCTGCAGCATGGTCAGTACCAATAACTGCTCCACTATGAGCTCCTGCGAGTGCATATTGGGCAATCATCCGGCTTCTAGCCTTGATATTCCCTTTATTAAAGTCTGACATTGGACTACCAGTAGCCTCTACTGCCGCTGCCATTGCATCTACAGAATCCTTGATATTGACCACCAAACTCACATCTGGCTGGATAAAAGCTAGGGCTTTTTGGGCATCATCCTCATCTGCTTGAATTCCATAAGGCAGGCGAACTGCTATAAATTTATAAGAATCATCACCGGTTTCAGCTCGCATTTCTTCTATAGCTAGTTGGGCAAGGCGACCAGCTAAAGTCGAATCTTGACCACCAGAAATTCCTAATACAAAACTTTTAAGAAAAGGATGTTTTTTAAGGTATTTTTTCAAAAAGTCAATGGAACGACGGATTTCTTCTCGGGCATCAATGACTGGTTTAACGCCTAGTTGTTGGATAATGGTCTCTTGCAAACTCATTCTTCTTCTCCTTCGCCTAGGGCTTCTTTACGCATCTTATCAATCAAGTCCATCTTATCTTGCCAAATATCATGCGCTAAGTCTACTGGATAATGTTGTGGGTTAAGAACACGTTTGTATTCGTCCCAAAGCTTATCAAATTCCTTACGAGCATAGGCCTGAATTTCAGGAAGACTTGGTAAATCATAGACTAGCTTACCTTCCTTAAAAATGTCTACCAAGAGAGGAACTGCATCAAAATTGCGGACAGTTTTCTTGATGTAAGTATAGGTTGGGTGGAACATCTTGAGTTCAGTCATACTTGACACATCAACGCCGTCATAGGTAATATAATCACCTTCAGATTTTCCTTTTTCACGACTGGTAATGCGCCAAACTTGTTTCTTACCTGGAGTTGAAACTTTTTCAGCATTGCTAGAGAGTTTGATAGTATTGCGCATCTGACCATTTTCATCTTCAATGGCAACAACCTTATAAACTGCTCCTAGAGCTGGTTGGTCATAGGCTGTAATGAGCTTAGTCCCGACACCCCAAACATCAATCTTAGCTTTTTGCATCTTGAGGTTAAGGATGGTATTTTCATCAAGGTCATTGGATGCATAAATCTTAGCATCAGTAAATCCTGCCTCGTCCAGTTGTTGACGAACTTTTTTAGAAATATAGGCAATATCTCCAGAGTCAATACGAACACCAAGGAAATTAATCTTGTCACCAAGTTCACGCGCAACCTGAATTGCTGCTGGAACACCGATGCGAAGAGTATCGTAGGTATCCACTAGGAAGACACAGTTTTTGTGAGTTGAGGCATATGCCTTGAAAGCTTGGTAATCATTGCCATAAACTTGAACTAAAGCATGAGCATGAGTCCCTAAAACTGGAATCCCAAAGAGTTTACCAGCACGCACATTACTGGTTCCATTAGCACCACCAATGACAGCGGCACGAGTTCCCCAGATAGCTGCATCCATCTCTTGCGCACGACGTGTACCGAACTCCATCAAAGGCTCATCTTCAATGACCGAGCGAATACGAGCAGCCTTGGTCGCAATCAAGGTTTGAAAATTAACAATATTTAAAAGAGCTGTTTCAACCAATTGACACTGCGCCAAAGGCCCCTCCACTTGAACAATCGGTTCATTGGCAAATACCAAGTCCCCTTCTTGAGCAGACCGTACAGTCAATTCCAACTTGAGATTACGGAGATATTCCAAGAAGGCGCCATGATAACCAAGTGATTCCAAATAAGTAATATCGCTATCTGAGAAACGCAAGTTTTCAAGATATTTCACAATTCGTTCCAAACCCGCAAATACAGCATAACCGTTTTTAAAAGGTTGTTGGCGGAAATAAACTTCAAAAACTGCTTTCTTGTTATGAATGCCTTGGTCGAAGTAAACTTGCATCATGTTAATTTGATACAAATCAGTGTGCAAAGTTAAACTATCATCTGGGTACATATACTGTCCTTCTTCCCTATTTGTAAAAAGATGAAAATGTTTCTTCTTTTCTCATAAATTAGTACTATTATAACACATTTTCTCGATATTGATAAAAAGCTAACAAGCTATTCCATGCTCTCGAGCTCATCCATATCTTTTTCATACTTCTTCTGAACCCATTCACCATAACTTTTCAGACCTAAGTTACCAATAAAGACCCAAGGAAGATAAAAGATATAGGTAAATACCCAAGCAAAAATGTATTTAAGATGTAAAGGGTTATGCTGATATATTTCGATATTGAACTGGTAGTTCTGTAGCATCAAGGTAGCTGTAATCACTAGAGTTAATAACAGACATCCTAAAATTGTAAAATGAAAACGACTATAGTAAGTCACACCTAGACTTCTAGCACGATTGATAAAGTAAAAAGTCCCTATGATAATAATAACGAGAAGCATACTTGGATTAAAAAGGCTTGGTGCTAACACTGCTATGAAATAAGTTAGAAACAATAATCCGATAGAAATATAAAAACTCTCTGCACTAGCTTTATTCATCAGTTGTTCTTCTCTTTCGTCTAATAATTGATAATAATAAAATTTATTTTTCATCTTCTTCCTCCCAAAATAATTGGTCTAAAGTTTTCCCTAAGCATCTGCAAATAGACTGGCAAAGCGAAAGCGAGGGATTGTACTTTCCAGCTTCTATCAAGCCGATAGTCTGGCGCGTAACCCCGACAGCTTCTGCCAAGTCACCTTGTGTCATATCAAGCTCTACTCGAGCTAGTTTTAATTTTAAATTCTTAGCCACTTGTAACCTCCTCCTTAATTTTAAAAGTCGCGCTTCTTTTTTTAACTTTATTATATCATATACTTTACATTATGCAATATATATCTGTCATTTTGTGAAATTTTTTTTTACAAAAAAAAACTCTACCACTTACATGATAGAGAGTTTTCTGTTTATTCAAATCTTTGTAAAATATCTACAACATCGCTCCTTTGTTTTACTTGATAGGCTTTGATGCCTAAACTTTCTGCCATCTTGGTATTCTCTTTTACATCATCCAGAAAAATACAGTTTGCAGGATCCATTTGGAGAATTTCTTCAAACATTTTTGGATCCGGTTTGATGGCCTTAATATCACAAGAAAGGACGAAACCATTTAAAATCTCTGCTAGAGGTGATAGTTGGTCTTTCAATAATTCGTAAAAAACTGGTGAGGTATTGGACAAGACAAAAATACGATGACCTTTTCTCTTTAAAACTGCAAGAAGAGGAAAGACCTCGCTGTAAATATCGATGTAGGCTGGCCAATTCCAAATGACTTCTTCGACCTCATCCTGATAACAATCCCCTAATATAGAAAGAACCTTATCAACCAATTCTTCTCGAGTCAAAGTACCTAAGTCCAATCTTTCCCATAAACCCGACTGGAAAATCGCCTTGTCTAAAATTAGATAATCTTTTTCTGTTTTAACCACAGCTTTCAAAATCTTATCCTTGTTCCATTCCAATAGAACATTCCCCATATCTAGTATGATATCCATAGGCCTACCTCCATAATAATGGGCCAATCTCTTCGATCCTTCATTTTCCATTTACAGTTCTTTTTGATAATAGTGTCTTTGTCCATCGTAGGGATAATCCTTCAATGTAAAGACTTCCTTGTAGCCCTGCTTTTGATAAAAGGCTGGCGCTTGAAACTGATAGGTATTCACAAAAGCAAAGCGACAGTTTCTCTTTTTAGCTTCACTTTCTGCTTGGTGCAATAGTTGGGAGCCGATTCCTTGTCCTCGCAAGTCCTCCTTCACAAACAAATACTCAACTTCTAACCAATTCCCGAAAGTCTCTGCTACTAAACCAGCCATGATCTCACCATGTTCATCTTCGACATAAAGGTTTAGTGGTTCACTTTCAGCAACTTCTCTTTTGGAACGATTATAGGAGCGAATCAAGTCTCCTATTATTTGCGATTTCTGAGACTCTGTATTTTCCAATCTTACCTGCATACAAACCTCCTAAAGACACTTATAGCTTGATTATAGTCTTATTACCAAGAGCTGTCAAACTAGAAAACTCATCAACCTGAGTTGATGAGCTTATAACTTATTTTCTAAATTTCCATTGGCTATAAATACCAAAAGCAACAATCCAGATAGCTGAACCTTTTGCTCCCATTACAGTTGATTCTTGTAAAAAGAGAGTTCCGAATACAAAGATGAAGAAGAGCATAGTCAGAGGATTTAGCAAGCGATATTGGGGCATGAGATAGCCATCTGCCATAAAGTCTTTTGACTTGCGATACTTAAGATGGGCCACCATGATTAAGATGTAGATGGCGATATAAACACCTGATGAAGAAGCCGTAATCAAAGCAAAGGCATCTGATACGCCAGGAAGTACATTGATGAAGGCTGCAAAACCAATCAATACCGCAGAAGCAATGATAGCATTCTGAGGAACATTGTGGCGTGAAAGTGTATCTGCCTTAATAGCTTTCAAGAAACGATTTGGTGAATCATGGGCAATTTGGTACAAGTGACGACCTGTTGAGTAAAGAGTTGAATTCAAGGCTGACGCAGCGGAAGTCAAGACAACAAAGTTAATCAAGGCCGCCGCCCACTTAAGACCAACAAGTTCAAATACCGTTACAAATGGTGAATCTGTCGCAGAAAGCTCACGCCAAGGAATAATAGACATGATTGCAAGCAAAGCCCCACCGTAGAAGAAGATAATTCGCAAAGGAATTTCCTTAACCGCCTTGGGCAATACTTTCCGAGGATCCTTAGTTTCAGATGTGGTTACACCGATAAATTCAATCATCAAGTAAGCAAAGAAAACCATTTGAAAGGCCATGACAAAGTTCATTCCTCCATTTGGGAAAAGGGAGAATTGCTCACTAATATTGGTGAGACTTGCTGATCCATAAGGAGTTTCAAAGCCAGTCAAGACCATAAAAATACCCGTCGCAATCATGGCAAGAATAGCAACGATTTTAATCATAGCAAACCAAAATTCCACTTCACCAAATATTTTAACTGCAATCAGATTGACCAATCCTAAAATTGTTAAAAAGACAACCTGAATCAACCAAGATGGCCAAGACGGAAACCAAAATTGAACATAGTGAGCGATTGCAGTAATTTCAGCCATACCGATAAAGACCACTGATAACCAGTAGGACCAAACCGAGAAATATCCCCAGCCCTTTCCAAGATAGCGAGTAATAAAATTGATAAAGGTGTGTTGCTCTGGGTCCTGGTACAACATTTCACCGATAGCACGCATCATGAGATACATGAAGCCACCCGTAATCATATATACCAAGACAATCGAAGGTCCAGTTAAACTGATAGACCGACCTGCCCCGAGAAATAATCCTGTCCCGATTGTACCTGCAATAGCCATAACCTGAACATGGCGATTGGTTAGGCCACGCTCCATTTTACTTTTCTTTTTGTGCTTTTTTTCTGAATTCATCTAGTCTCCTTAAGTTTTTAAAAAATAAGAAAAGGAGTGATAGAAAACGCTTTCCCTGAATCCCACTCCTTCTTTTTATCCTATTAAGCGGTTTTTTCAACCTTTAAGATCTTAACATCATAGCTTCCAGCAGGTGTTTCGATTGTAACAACATCACCTTTTTTCTTACCAATCAATGCTTGACCAATTGGGCTTTCATTTGACACTTTACCCGCAAAGGCATCTGCTCCAGCTGAACCAACGATAATGTATACTTCCTTTTCGTCTTCTCCAACTTCTTGGATTGTTACAGTTTTTCCGATAGCAACTTCATTTTTTGCAACGGCATCGCTGTTAACGATTTCTGCGTAACGAATCTTAGTCTCTAGACTTGAGATTTGTCCCTCAACGAAAGCTTGCTCGTCTTTCGCTGCTTCATACTCACTGTTCTCTGACAAATCACCATATGAACGAGCAATCTTGATACGTTCTACAACTTCTGGACGACGTACTAGTTTCAATTCTTCTAATTCTTTTTCGAGTTTTTCTTTTTCTTCCAAGGTCATTGGATATGTTTTTTCTACCATTTTTCTCAACTTTCTTTTGATTGAATTAATAAATATATGCTTTAAAGCAAAATTATGTGGAAAACCACATAATTTTAGTTTGTGCTATTTGATTGGTTTAGTTTACTATTAATATGTTCTTGAACATTTCGATCATGTTCTTCCAGTGTTGTTGAATAGTAAACCTTACCATCTTGAACATTGGCCACAAAGTAGAGATAGTCACTCTTTGTTTGATTGATACTTGATTCGATAGCATCCAAGCTAGGGCTGTCAACTGGTCCAGGCATTAGACCTACTTTTGTATAGACATTGTATGGTGAATCAATTGAAGTATCAATAGCTACATCATCAGAAAGACTGATGTTTTGACCAAGTTTCCCTTCTGCGTAAAGGATAGCGATATTACTTTGAAGTGGCATACCCAGGTTCAAACGATTATAAAATACACCAGCAATCAGCTTGCGATCCTCTGTTTTTGCTCCTTCTTTCTCAACAAGAGAGGCAATTGTTAAGAGCTCATTTACTGTTAAGTTCTTTTCTTTGATTGTAGCATAGTGACTAGATAGATTTTTATCCATAGCAGCTAGCATTTCATCAATTAAATTTTCAACAGTTGTATTTTCTTTAATCGTATAAGTCGCAGGGAAAAGATAACCTTCTAAACGGTAACGAACACCACTATCTTTTGCTGGCAAGCTTTCAAGCAAGTTTGGATATTTGGCAACCTCTTGAGCAATAAAGGTCTCATCTTGAACCTTAGCCAAGAATGCTTCCGCTGTCAAAGGTTCCTTAAAGTCCCCTTGAAGTTGGCCAACAGTCTGAGCAATTTGCTCTAAAGTATATCCCTCTGGAATAGTCAAGTTTGCAAGTGTAACCTCTTGAGGTTCAGGTGTGCCACCTTTTTGCAACTCTTTAATGACATCTTCAACACTCATGCTCTTTTGTAGGTTATAATAGCCAGATTTTAATTCATTATAGTTTTTATATTTGACATAAAGTGTAAAGACCAAACCGTTTTTAATGACACCAGATTTTTCCAAAGTTGAACCAATTTCTTGAGCATTAGATCCATCTGGAATCTGAACAGTCATATATTGTTTAGAACTTGGATCCACTGGTTGCAAGGCTGATTCAGCATAGCGAAGTCCAAAGAAACCACCAGCACCTAATAGAATCAGTAAAATTAATACTGTGACTAAAAATCCTTTCAAGTGGGATTTTTTCTTTTTCTTTGCTGGTTTCGTAGACTCTCTACGACTTCTTTTAGGAAGTTCATCTGCCTCAGTATTCTCCGGATGAGCATTTCCAGATGTTAATTCTTCTTGGTTAGTGGCAAAACTTACAGTTCCTTTATCTTCAAGTGATTTTTCATGAGTACGGTAGGAAACTGAAACCTTAGTTGGTATCGAATTAATTTCATCGTTATCTGAGATTGATTGAGGTGACTCAACGGATACTTCTTTCGCAGCTTCTTCTGCAACTTCCTCTTTAAGGTCTGGACGAGGAGGAACCACAGGTGCATTCTCAATCAATTGTTCAACATTTGAAACAGAATTAGCAATCAGTTCTTCTTCAGGAGTTATTACTCGTTCTTCCGTTTCTGCATCAGAAGAGTTCATCAAATTTGATAAGAGGTCATCTGTTTGTTCTGTTAAATTTTCCTCATTCTTTAATCGTTCTAAGTCTCGCAAGATCTGCTCTTTAAAACTCAACTTTTCTTCATTTGAATTTTCGCTCAAAGGTATTTACCTCCTTGTTAATAATCCTTAATATTATATCTTAAAAACCAGAGAAAAGCAACCTTGGAAGCCTTTCTACTCGCTAATTCCTATTTTCCCAGACCATATCATACCATTCTTCTCCCGCAAATTGGGACTTAGACTTTCCTTCATTGACAAAACCATGCTTCTCATAGTATTCAATAAGGTAGTCATGACAGGTCAGATTGATCCCCTCTCGTTCATGCCTAAGAGCCACTTCTTTAAGAGCGGTCAGTAGTTTTTTCCCCAGCCCTAGAGATTGAGCTTTTTTGGCTATAGAAAGACAAGTCACAGATATATATCCGCCTTTTTGATGACTATGGTCTTTTATTTCTTCAGTGAAAGACTGGTCTTGTAAATAACGATGAGGGACTACTGGTCCTTCGATATAACCGAGTATCTCTCCATCTTTTTCAGCCACAAGGAAACTAGTTTTAATCTCTTTTAAGTGAGCTTCAAAAACAGACCTAGGTATGGCTTCTTCAATTGAGAAATTCTCTAATTCAATCTCTAAAATACGGTCTAAATCATTAAGTCTAGCTTGTCGAATAATCATAGTTCCTCCTGATAAAAGGGATTCTTCCAACACATGAGAAAATTAACTTCATTTCCGACTCCTAAATCTACTATTCCTTGCTCTATAAATTCATTCATCTCAAAATAAGACAGCAATTCATCTTTACAGACCAGATAAATAGCTGGACTATTTTTCTGAAGAGCAACTTGTTTCATGGCTGCAAGCAACAAGGTTCCAAATCCTTGCCCCTGATAATTCGGATGAACAGATAAAGCATCAATCACAAGATTTCCATTACTAATAGCTTCTCTATCTGCCATCTCTACTATCCATCTACTTACTGAGGATGTAGCAAAATCTGTCGCTGAAATATAAGCAATCACCTGATTATCCAAACTAGCTAAGAGAAACGTATCCGCAAAATTACGGATACGTTCTTCTATTATTTCTCTATTAACTGTTTCTTGGAAGTTTTGAGTACTCTCCTGTATCAAGCAAACCTGATCAATATCAGATTGCTGAACTTCCCTTATTTTAATTGGAAATTCCATGGTGTTCCTTACTGAACATTACTTGTCAAATTAGACAAGAGACGTTCGAATGAGTATTCATATGACTGAATATCACCTGCTCCCATAAAGACATAAACAGCATTGTTGTGGTCTAAGAGAGGGGACACATTTTCAACAGTGATAACTTGATGTTTTTTATCAATCTTGGCTGCTAAATCTTCAACCTTAACATCACCATGGTCAACTTCACGAGCTGATCCATAGATTTGTGCGAGGTAAACTGCATCTGCCTGATTCAAGGCTTGTGCAAAATCATCCAACAAAGCAATTGTCCGAGTAAAGGTATGCGGTTGGAAGATAGCGACGATTTCCTTGCTTGGATATTTCTGACGTGCAGCATCTAAAGTTGCGATGATTTCTGTTGGATGGTGAGCAAAATCATCGATGATAACAGTATCATTGACAATCTTTTCTGTAAAGCGACGTTTCACCCCACCAAAAGTCTTCAAGTGTTCACGCACTAAATCCAAGTCAAAGCCAGCAGTATAAAGCAAACCAATTACTGCTGTTGCATTCATGATGTTGTGGCGACCAAAAGTTGGAATATGGAATTGACCCAATTCTTGACCACGGAAGTGAACTGTAAAGGTTGAACCAGTTGTTGAACGAAGCAAATCGCTAACTACAAAGTCATTGTTGTCTGCTTCAAAACCGTAATAATAGATTGGGGCATTTGCCGTAATCTTACGCAACTCAGCATCTTCACCGTAGACAAACAAACCTTTGGTGATTTGTTTGGCATAATCATTAAAGGCGTTGAAGACATCCTCTAAACTTGTGAAGTAGTCTGGGTGGTCAAAATCTATATTAGTAATGATAGAGTATTCTGGATGATATGGCATGAAATGACGTTCGTACTCGTCTGATTCGAAGACAAAATACTTGGCATTTTCAGAACCACGACCTGTACCATCTCCAATTAGATAGCTAGTATCAGTGATGTGGGACAAAACGTGAGAAAGCATACCTGTTGTTGAAGTCTTACCGTGTGCTCCGGCAACACCCATGCTGATAAAGTCACGCATAAAGCTACCAAGAAACTCATGATAACGTTTATAGCTTAGTCCGTTCTTATCTGCATAGGCAATTTCAACATTGTTGTCTGGACGAAAGGCATTCCCAGCGATGATTTCTAAATCCCCTTGGAGATTCTTCTCATCAAAAGGCAAGATTTTGATACCTGCTTGCTCCAGTCCACGTTGTGTAAAGTAGTATTTCTCCACATCAGACCCTTGGACCTTATGCCCCATTTGGTGCAACATCAAGGCCAAGGCACTCATACCTGATCCTTTGATTCCGATAAAATGATAGGTTTTTGCCATCTTTTTCCCCTTTACTCTGTCATATTTGTCAAGTTCAACTCTTGAGCAATTTTACGTTCTTTTTCTGATTGATTTTCTTTTTTGTTATAAATTTGGCTTTTCTTTAAAAAATCATAATTATTTTTCTTTGGTCCAAGATGCTCTTCTTTGGTTGTCTGTTGCATCTGTGGAGCCATTTCAGCCAAAATATAATGGTTCTGAGTTAGTTTGTCACTAAATTTTGCTAGCTCCCCAGGATTTTCCTTTTGGAATGGAGCTGTTGGCTGATTTGCCTGTCTTACTACATTATTTGAAGGTTTATAACGTTTCGTAAAACTAACATCTTGAGTCAAATATTTTGCTGAACGTTTCCGTTTTAGATCGGCTCTTGCTTCTTCACGAGCAAGTTCAGCATAGGATTTTTCCTTCTTTTCAGGTAGCTTATCTGATGCTTGAACCAGTGGCTTTTTTTCGGTAGTAATTGGTGACCATTCCAAGTAGTTTTTGTCCTGGTAATCTCCCTTGATATTACTAATGAAATCCGACTCATCATATAAATCCATAAATGGCATCTCTGTCAGCATAATCTCATCATCTGACACTATTGGAAATCGTACTTGTTTCATTTTTATTCCCTTTCAATACTCCATTATAACGTAAAGTCTTGATTTTTCAAGTCTTGGCTTCAGAAATTCCTAATATTTCTTGAATTTCAGTAAGTGTGAGACTTCCACGAGACTCTGTTCCATCCAATACTTCTGAGACCAGATTCTTTTTCTGTTCCTGCAACTCTTGAATCTTCTCCTCGATTGTACCTCTAGTTACCAGACGATAAACCTCAACTGCTTGGTCTTGTCCCATACGGTGGGCCCGGCCAATAGCCTGCGATTCAACTGCCGGATTCCACCATAAGTCTACCAGAATAACTGTATCCGCACCAGTAAGATTGAGACCAACTCCACCAGCTTTTAGAGAAATCAAAAACACATCGCGCTCACCTTGGTTAAAAGCCTTGGTCATTTCTTGACGCTCCTGTGATGGTGTAGATCCAGTAATCTTAAAGGAAGTTAAGCCAAGCTGAGGCAACTCCTTTTCGATGCGATCAAGCATTCCCCTAAACTGAGAGAAGATGAGTACACGATGATTTCCCTCAGCAATTTGACTTAGCAGATCTCGTAAACTATCAAGCTTCCCGCTATCTCCCTTATAATCCTCCATAAATAGAGCTGGAGTATCACAAATCTGTCGAAGACGCATGAGTCCTGTTAAAATTTCAACTCGATTTCGTTGAAATTCTGCATCGGTCACTTGTCCCAAACGCTCTTGCATCTGTTGAAGTTGAGCTAAATAGATGGCTTTTTGCTGGTCCTCCAGTTCATTTTTATAAACGACTTCTATCAGATCAGGTAACTCTGTAAGAACATCCTCTTTTTTTCGACGCATGACAAATGGTTTGATAAACTGTGCCACTCTCTCAGCAGGCAATTTCATAAAGTCTTTTTTTGCTGGCAAAAGTCCTGGCAATACAATTTGAAAAATAGACCACAATTCGCCGAGGTTATTTTCAATCGGTGTTCCAGAAAGAGCAAAGACTGATGGAACCACAAACTTTCTCAAAATCTTAGCAATTTTGGTTTGGGCATTTTTCATCACTTGGGCTTCATCTAGAAATAGAAAATCAAAAGATAAATTTCGATAGATTTCACTATCCTGACGGAAAGTGGCATAACTGGTCACATAGACCTGATGTTTTCCTGCTAAAATAGTCTCGCGATAAGGTTTCAATCCATGTACGACAGCCACATCCAAATTCGGTGCAAATTTTTTAAATTCATCAGCCCAATTATAGATGAGACCAGATGGAGCAAGAATCAAGACACGGCTATTCTCCTGAAGTTGGCTACTTAAAAAGGCGATGGCTTGTAAGGTTTTTCCAAGTCCCATATCATCAGCTAAAATTCCACCAAATCCATAATGGTCTAACATCTGAAGCCATTGAATCCCTTTTTTCTGATAATCCCTGAGTTGGGCTCGAATATCTAGGGACTTCATCGGAAAATCCTCAGGATGCGTTAAATGATGCGCCAAATGACGAAATTCATCAGTAAAAGTAACTTGATCCTGGTCCTTAAACAGATGAGATAAGGTATAAGCCAAAGACTTGCGAGCCTGGAAAGTAGCACTCTCTATCTCATCAATTCCTAATTCCTCTAAATCTTGTCGAATACGTTTTGTCTGTTCATCAAAATAATAGACCTGATCAGACGAGCTAATATAATAGTCCTGCTTGGCAACAAGAGCTTTCATTGCTCGATTGATTTCTTCTTGATCAATATCCTGGAAATCAAATTGAATTTCTAAAAGACTTCCCTTGGATGATATCTGAATTTGAGGTTTCTGAACCTGATAAAGATCTTGCAAGCTCTCAGAAATCTTTAATTCTCCTAGCGCCGCAAAGGCTGGTAATACTTCCTGAAAGAAAGCATGGACTGCTTCAGCTTTCAAACTTTGACGCCACGAACGAAAATCCGCTTCAAACCCAGCAGATAAGGCCAACTGAAAAATCTGTTTTTCCAATTGAATGTCACTAGCAAAAGGGAGTTTCTCTAATTCATTACGGTTCCTTACTAGGCAAGTTTCATATTGAAATTGCATATCTAATCGAATAGAACCATCCTCTTCTAGTTCCATATAAAAAGACGGACGGAAGGATTGGATTTGTAGTGAATCAGGAGCCTCAACTTTTCCGAGCCCTTTAAACTGGGATAAGGTCGAAGCTAAAAAATCTCGATTACTAGTATCAAACTGTAAGATCTTTCTGCCACTATTATCTAAAGGAACTTTTCTAAGAGCATCTAACAAACTAGCCTGTTTTTTCGTCATCAGGAAAAAATTCCCCTTCGAGAATAATACTTGCCCTCTATAAAAGAAATTGACTCCTGTCTGTTCGAAAATTTCCATTTCAAAATAGTTGGATTTTTCTTCAATTCTAAATGAAAACAAACTTGCTTGGCCATCAAAGTCTTGGAAAAGAAGATGATGATAACTCGAAAGTTGGTGGTCAAACTGAAAGGCATCTAATCCCATCAGTAGACTAGCCCCCTGTTCAAAAAAGGTTTTAGGGAAATAGAGATGTCGTCCTTGATTTGGGAAAAAAATATTGTAGTCAAGCTTCTCTTCAATCAAACCTAATAAAAAATTCAAGACGTCTTGACTGGCTTTATCAAACTGTTCAAGTCTTAATGAAGACTCGTAATATTTTCCTATCATGTAGGGTTTGGCAAACTCTATGATTTTTAAGAAAAGAGGGATATCCCTAATCACATAAAACTTGTCTTGCTGAGAAAGACCAATTCTTAAAGTCCAGATAATGCGATTGGTTCCTGCTTCCACCTGCCCTTGAGCAGAAAGCCGATAGATGTTGGATTGACGCGGAACTTGGATAGACTTCAAGAATTCTCCTCCGAAAGTCACCTGTGTCTCAACAGTCTCCTTCTCTTCCTGATTAGCCTCCAGATTGAGTAAGATTTCCTGTCCTAGCTGGTCATTTTTCAAGTAATATTCTAGAGCTGCTAAATGAACACAGTAACCTCTTTTTTTGAAAAAATCACATGCACAAAAAATCAAGTCATCGTCTAAACTATAACGAATTTCTTCTTCCGCTACACGCGCATAGATACGATGGTCTTGTTTTTTAATGATTTCAATCTGACCAGTTTCGTAGAGTTCCACTCCCTCCATTCGAAGCTTTCCTGGAATCAATTTAGCCATAATTTCCCCTTTACTTTATCTCTTAATTATACCATATTTTCGCCTATGAAAATAGCCTTCTAGGAAGACTTTTCTCCTAAAAGGCTAGTTTTTAAAGATTTGAAAAAGTGGCAATGATTCGTTGGCAGACTTCTTCCAAAATAGATGTTGGCATGGCTACATTGAGACGAGCGTGGAGGGCTCCTTCTTCACCAAAGTCCAAGCCCCTATTCAGGATAACTTTGGCTTGGTCTCTTAAGAGTTTTCTTAGTTCTTCATCGCTAATATCATAGGCTGAAAAATCAAGCCAAATGAGATAGGTCCCTTGAGGTTTCATGACCTTGATTTTAGTTTCTTTGCCAAATACATCCACTACATAATTGATGTGTTCCTCAATCAGTTCTTTGAGTTCTGTCAACCAATCTTCACCATATCGATAGGCAGCTTCTGTTGCCAAATATCCCAAACCTGAGATTTCATGTTGATTATTAGCCAGCTGGCTCTTTTGGAAAGCAAGTCTCAAATTAGGATTTTCGATAATAGCGTAGGAATTCTTTGTTCCCGCAATGTTAAAGGTTTTGGTAGCGCTACTTAAAATCAGTGAGAATTCTTTAAAATCTTCATTTACCGTGTTGAATGACTGGTGCTTGTTTCCAAATAAGGCTAAATCTTGGTGAATCTCATCAGATACCAGCAAGACTCCATGTTTTTGACAAAGTTGTCCAATCTTCTCCAAAACCTCTTTCTCCCAAACACGTCCACCAGGATTATGAGGATTGCAGAGAACGTAGAGTTTTACATCCTCTTCGACAAAATTTTTCTCCAATTGATCAAAGTCAATCTCAAAAAGTCCGTCTTTTTCTACTAGAGAGTTGGTAATTAGTCTACGATTATTGAGCTTAATGCTGCGAGCAAAAGGAGGATAAACGGGTGTATTAATGAGTACTGCTTGACCTTCTTTGGTAAAGGCTTGAATGGCTGTTGAAATAGCAGGTACTACTCCTTCGATAAAGACTAGGGCATCCTTTTCAAAGCGATAACTATGGTGTTTAGCCTCCCAGTTTTGAACGGCTTTAATCAAGCCATCACTAGCATAGGTATAGCCATAGACTAATTGCTCAGCATAGTCATGGACAGCCTGACGAATCTCAGGTAAGACTTCAAAGTCCATATCAGCAATCCAGGCCGGTAAGACTTGATGGTCAGTCTCTGCTTCTTTCCATTTGTAGGTATGATGTCCAAAACGATTGGGCAAAGTCGTAAAATCATATTTTCCCATAGTCTTATCCTTCCAAAGCTTGACGCAAATCTTCAATCAAATCCCTAGCATCCTCAATACCAATAGACAAGCGTAAAAGGTCATCTGTTAATCCATAAGAATGACGAACCTCTGCAGGAATGTCTGCATGGGTTTGAGTGGTTGGGTAGGTAATCAAACTTTCAACACCACCCAGGCTTTCAGCAAAAGAGAATACTTTTAAGGTATTCAAGATATGAGGGATTCGTTTTTCATCTGCTACTTTAAAGGAAATCATCCCTCCACGACCTGTATACAAGACTTCTTTGACTGCAGGTGATTGTTCCAAAAAGGCTACGATTTCTTTAGCATTAGCTGTTGAGCGCTCCATACGAAGTGACAATGTTTTAAGACCACGAATCAATTGATAACTATCAAATGGTGACAAAACAGCCCCTGTCGTGTTGAGATTGTAAAAGAGTTTTTCGTACAAATCAGCATTATCTGTCACAACTACACCAGCTAGAACATCATTATGGCCTGCAAGGTATTTTGTCGCTGAATGAAGGACAATATCTGCTCCATCTTCAATTGGACGTTGGTAAATCGGGCTATAGAAGGTATTATCGACGACAACTTTAGCACCCTTAGCATGAGCTAATGTTGACAATTTTTCAATATCAAATTCCAACATCAAAGGGTTGGTTGGTGTTTCGATATAAAGTACATCCACATCCTTTTCTAGCTCGGCAATTAGCTCTTCTTCTGTGTTGGCATAGGTAAAGTGGAAACGTCCTTCCTGCTCCACTTGATTGAACCAGCGGAAAGAGCCACCGTAAAGGTCACGGACAGCCAAAACCTTGCTTCCTACTGGAAAAACGCTAAAGGCTAACACAATCGCAGACATACCTGAACTAGTCGCCAAAGCATACTTGGCTGATTCAATAGCTGCCAAAACTTCCTCTGCCTTGCTACGAGTTGGGTTTTTGGTGCGGGTATAGTCAAATCCAGTTGATTGACCAAATTCTGGGTGCTGATAAGTCGTTGAAAAGTGAATAGGTGTAACCAAGGCCCCTGTTGCTTGGTCAGACTTAATACCTGCTTGGGCTAAAATTGTGTTGATGTGAAATGATTTGCTCATACTTTACCTCCAAATCTATAGTAACTATTGTACCACTTATTTTGGATCCTTCGTTTTCTTGTTTTCAAGAGCTAGTTATAGTTTCAAACTATATAAAAACGATAGCTTCCTGTGAAACTATCGTTTTTCCTGTTGAATAGACTGATTATTTAACGTGTTTTGCTAATTCTTCTTGGGCTTTTTTATTAGATTCTTCTTTTTCTTTCAACCATTTTTGTCTAGCTTCTTCATACTCAGCCGTTGTGACAACCTTATCTTGCAGTTTAACGTATTTGTACGATTCAACACCCTTGTTACCAGCTTGAGAGAAGGCGGCAGAGAATGGAACTGTTTTTCTCAATGTAGGTGTTCCACCTAGAGATACGTTTGGAATTGCTAGAGAGCTATCCACCAACCAAGCTTGTGCTTCAGCGTATTTATCATAACGTTTGTTCAAATCTTGTTCAGCATTGGCTTCTGCTAACATCTTAGTGTAGACATCCAAACCAACAGCTGTTGCTTTGGCATTGGTTTCTCCTGGTTCCAAACCGAGGTTTTGTAGTGAGCCACCACTTGTTAAGCTAAGAGTATCGAGGTAGGTTGATGGATCTTGATAGTCAGGTCCCCAACCACCGTTATAGAGGTCATAGTCTTTTTGCGATGCCGTATTTGCTAGATAACCAATACTATCCATTTCTTCTGTAGTCAACATTTGAATATCAATGACCACATTTTCTGCACCTAGGACAGATTCAATAGACTGTTTGAAAGAACTTGCCTCTAACACACCCTTCTTATAGGTTTGATCAACTGGTAAATCCAGATGGATAGGGAATTGAACACCTTTGGCTTCCAATTCTTTCTTGGCTTGAGCAAAGACTTCTTTGGCCTTATCGGCATTGTAGTATGCATCTTGAGCATCAGCGAAGTTCATATTTTGCCATACTTGACCGTAATTGACCATCTTAGAAGCTACGACATCACCAAAATCTTTCCCTTCAAGAGTAACGAATGTCGGTGGGACAAGCAAGTTTCTGACGATCTTAGTTGCTCCATCTTCCCCTTGAGATTGAGCACCATAAGCAGTACGGTCATAGGCAAAGTTAATGGCTTGACGGAAAGATTTATTCAAGACTGCTTCCTGTTGAGCGGTCTTTTCAGCATCACTTGTTTTTGAAGTATGGTTATATGATTTTCTATCTAGGTTAAAGTTGAAGTAGAAAGAAGTCGCATTTTGCATGCTGTAAATAATATTATCTTTGTTCTTTTCCTTAATCCCTTCAAAGCTCGAACTATTCGGATAGAGACGGGCGTAGCTGTAAACTCCTTCCATGAAGTTACGCGCCAAGGCATCTTGATCACTTCCATCATAGTAGGTCAACTTCACTTCATCTACGAATACATTTTTTGCATCCCAATAGTTTGTATTTTTCTTGTATTCAAGAACGGATTTAGATGTGAATGATTTGAGAATAAATGGACCGTTGTACAAAAGATTTGCTGGATCCACTTTACCAAAATCATCCCCTTTGGAATTCAAGAAGTCAGCATTAACTGGGAATAGAATGGTTGCAGTCGTTTTTGAATTCCAGTAAGGTTCTGGTTGTTTCAAAGTATACTGCACTGTTTGATCATCAATAGCCTTAACTCCAACTGTTGAAAAGTCTGTTGTTTTTCCGTTGATATAATCATCTAAACCAGCAACAGAATCTTGAACTAGATAGAGAGCTTCAGATTTTTTATCCGCAGCATATTTCAAACCAGTTACAAAATCTTGTGCTGTCACTGGTGCATACTCTTCACCATCTGCTGTATACCATTTGGCGTCCTTACGAAGTTTGTAAGTATAAGTCAAACCATCTTTGGATACTGTCCAATCCTCAGCTAATGAAGGAATGTAGTTCCCGTATTGGTCATTTTCCATCAAACCATCCACTAAGTTTGTAGCAACATCACCAGTAGTTGCACGGTTTTCTAAGAGATAGTTCAAACTAGAAGGATCGCTTGCGTATACATAGTTGTATACTTTAGAAGAGCTAGTCGAATTACCACAAGCTCCCAGAAGCAAACCAGCACTTAAGACGACGCCTGCTAACGTCAGGTATTTTGCCTTAGACTTTTTCATAAACAGAACCTCCAAATTTAAATATTTGTATCATTATACAGCTATTGTTTTTTTTAGTCAAGTGATTGTGTTCTAAAAATTTATTTTTTTCTACATTTTTTATATTTTTTTGTATTTTCTCAAGAAAAAAAGAACAATTTAGACTTTTTTACGCAAAAAGTTCAAATTGTTCGTTTTATTTATAAACTATTATGATAATTTTAATCGTGCTCGTAACTGATTTGCTTTTTCCTGTCCAATAACCTTATCCAAGAGACGAGTATAGAGACACATAACTCCGTAAAGCCCGCCACCGATTGTACCAATTAAAGCGACATATAGGAAACTCCAGAAACGTCCAGTTGGTTGGAAGACAAATCCAATAATCCATTGCAGGAGTCCTACTAGAATAAACATAACCAGAGTCAAAATAGTAACTAAGATTGTTCTCTTTAGAATAATCTTTCGACGCGCGCCTGTAACCTGACAGATATCACGATACATCAAGACATTCGGGATGATAAGACCGATAGTCGTTGAAATGAGAGGACCATAACTATGGAAAATAGCTATCGATGGCAATTGTAGAACAATCTTAGCAATTGAGCCATAAACAAAATACAAGACTGCCTTACGGTTACGGAACATAGCCTGAAGCATTGGTGACAAGACCATGTACAAGCCTAGAATTGTTGATTGCAAGACTGCAAAGATAAATAAGCCCATAGCCAAGCCATCTGGCTTACCGTAAAAGACTGTATAGAGTGGTTCACCTACCATGACTACTCCAACCGTTGCAGGTAGTAGGAATAAGAAGAGCATGGTAATACTATCTTGCACCAACCGAGAAGCTGCTGGTAAATCACCCTTGACATAGTTCTCGGTCAAGAGGGGCAAACCAACGCTACCGATTGATACTCCTACGGAAATCAAAATCATGGTGATTTTATTAGGATTGGCAGAGAAATAAGAAAACATGACAACCAAATCTTCATTACTATAGTTGGTAAACCACTTCATGCTATTGATAAAGGTCATTTGGTCCAAGATTTGGAAAAGTTGAATAGCTGAACCTGTTATGATAAATGGAATTGCTTCCTTAATCGTATCAACCAAAAGACTCTTACTATCAATCTTATCTCGCGTTTCAAAAACTTTTTGAAGCAACCCTTCCTTGTAAAGGAAATAAAGTAAGACAGCGAAGCTAGCTACCATTCCCACAAAGGCTGCAAAGGTAGATTGGGTAACTGCTGATAGATAATCTTTTGAACCAAGCTTCATGATGATAAAGGTCGCTAAGAGCATCCAAATAACACGGATAACCTGCTCAGCGATTTGACTCATGGCATAAGGTTTAAGATTATTCATCCCTTGGAAAAATCCACGGATAACACTCATAGATGGGAAAATCAAGACCGCCCAAGCTAAACTTTGCATAATGGGAATCAAGTCCTTCCCTACACCTGAAAGATCTGCCAACCAAGGCGCAAAGAGATATAAAACCAAAGCAAATGCAAGGCCCAATACAGTCATAAAGCCCAAGAAGCTCCGAATCAGGGCAAAACTATGCTCTTCCTCATGCATGGTATTGTACTTAGCGACTTGCTTTGCAACTGCAACAGGAATACCTGCTGTCGAAATCAACAAGAACCAGGCGTAGATATTATAGCCCATGGTAAAGAGACCGTTAGCCGTTGCAGCATAAGTCCCCATCCAAATATACCAGGGAATAATGTAAATAGCCCCGAGGAGGCGACTGATAAAGTTACTTGCTGTTAGCCAGGCAGTCCCTCGTAACATCTGGGCCTGCTGATGATTATTTTCGTTAGACATAACTTCCTCATTCAATTTTAATAACTAGGAAATGTTCCTTATCTTCCATTATAAACTTTTCCTTGTTACTTGTAAAATTCAGACTTTCAGTTTACAATAGAAAGTATGATAAAGATTGAAACCGTATTAGATATTTTGAAGAAAGATGGTCTCTTCCGCGAGATTATCGATCAAAAACATTACCATTATTATTACAGTGATGTCATTTTTGATAGCATCTGCTATGATAGCCGAAAAGCAAAAGAAAAGAGCCTCTTTTTTGTTAAAGGAGCTGCTTTCAAGAAGGAATTTCTTCTTTCAGCAATCGCACAAGGTCTTGGTTGGTATGTAGCAGAACAAGACTATGAAGTCGGTATTCCCGTTATCGTCGTTAGCGATATTAAGAAAGCCATGAGTTTGATTGCCATGGAGTTTTATGGCAATCCTCAGGAAAAACTAAAACTCCTTGCTTTCACTGGTACTAAAGGAAAAACAACTGCGGCTTACTTTGCCTACAATATCTTAAATCAAAAACATCGTCCAGCTATGTTGTCAACCATGAACACTACTTTGGACGGTCAGACTTTCTTTAAGTCTGCTCTGACAACACCTGAAAGTATTGATCTCTTTGAGATGATGGCCCGGGCAGTTGATAATGGAAGAACTCATCTTATTATGGAAGTATCCAGCCAAGCCTACTTGGTGAAACGGGTTTACGGCCTCACCTTTGATGTCGGTGTCTTCCTCAACATTAGTCCTGACCATATTGGTCCTATTGAGCATCCGACCTTTGAAGATTATTTCTATCACAAACGTCTCTTGATGAAAAATAGCCGAGCAGTTGTCATTAATAGCGATATGGATCACTTCTCTGTTCTGAAAGAACAAGTTGAGAACCAAGACCATGACTTCTACGGTAGCCAATCAAGTAACCAAATTGAAAACTCTAAAGCCTTTAGCTTCTCAGCTACTGGTAAATTAGCTGGAGACTATGATATTCAGTTGATTGGGCACTTCAACCAAGAAAATGCAGTCGCTGCTGGACTTGCTTGTCTTCGTCTTGGTGCTAGTCTTGAAGACATCAAAAAAGGGATTGCGACTACTCGTGTACCTGGTCGTATGGAAGTTCTCACTCAGAAGAATGGTGCAAAAGTTTTCATCGACTACGCCCACAATGGTGACAGTCTTAAAAAACTTATCTCTGTTGTTGAAACTCATCAAACTGGAAAAATTGCTTTAGTACTTGGTTCAACTGGAAACAAGGGAGAAAGCCGTCGTAAGGACTTTGGACTTCTCCTCGATCAACATCCTGAAATTCAAGTCTTTCTAACAGCTGATGATCCAAACTATGAAGATCCGATGGCCATTGCAGATGAAATCAGTAGCTATATCCATCATCCTGTTGAAAAGATTGTCGATCGCGAGCAAGCTATCAAGGCTGCTATGTCTGTTACAAGTCAAGAACTGGACGCTGTGATTATCGCTGGTAAAGGAGCTGATTGCTATCAAATCGTCCAAGGCAAGAAGGAAGACTACCCTGGAGATGCAACTATCGCAGAACGTTATCTATAAGAACTTAAAGAAGGCTAGAAAATTTCCTAGCCTTTTTCTATTTTTTTATAAAAATTAATCTTTCTTTATCAAATTCTACAGCTAACTCATATTTCCCATCTTCATTTTGAAGGATATAACCTAATAAGACTAAACTATCAACAAAGATATCACGACGTTTCTGCATGAGCTGGTCTTTTTTGAGGAATTTAAGCAAAAATGTTGTCATATATTTGAGAGCATACTCAGGGTTGACATCACCCAAAACAACATAGAGTTTCTGTTGATCTTCTGTCAGCGGATACTGATGTTTTATCTTGTAAAAATAATTAGACAAGGTCATCTTTTCCCTAGCAAAATCCGTATACTCTTCTAGGATTGCTGCATTGGTTTGATTGCGCAATTCTGTCTGAAATTCTTTCTCAAGGATTTCTTGATAGATTGGACTATCATCTCTCACAAAGACTTCCTGGTCTAGTTCAAGAGAATTTGTAGATTCTAGAAATGGGAGATTGAGAGAATAGCGTTTGTTTTCACGAAGGATGAAACCAGCTTTAATATATTCCTCCAAATACTTATCAACTGGTATCCCTGGAAACTGAGCCTTGATTTCACGGAGAATAACATCATCATGCTGATCAAGATAGTCAACCAAATTTCTAAAGAATGGTTGTCGTGTCAAACGAGATGGATTAAAAATTTGAATCATGAAGATTCCTTTCTTTACAAATTAAAAGTGGTGATGTTGCTAATTGACTCGGGTTAGTACCAGGCTGATTCAAAGGTACAGCTAGCCCTAGTTCTCTATAATATTCACTCCAGAAATCACTGATTTCCTGTGTATCATCCCCAAACTTCATGGGAATGGTCTCAAAAGTAGGGAGTAGTTCAGCGATGAACTGGGAACAGTAGAAACCATCTCCGTCGGGATAAAAAGAGAAATTGTAGGGAGTCCCTAAAAGGCTCTCTGCCAGTTTTTTAACCTCTGTACAATCAATCTCCGCATAGCGATAAAGGTCATAGATTTTCCCATCTTCAAAGAAATCTTCAGGGGATTGGACAATGACACCACCTTCCGTAGTTGCATGATAGATGAAACCGTCTAAAAAAATGGCCACATGGCTATAGTTGCCAGTAGATTCCTGGATGGCTTGCCCTATATCCGAACTATCTTTCACTAAGATTAAATCACCATTTTCTAACATACTTCTCTCCTAGCAAAAAAGGAGTCGAAACTCCTTTTAACGATGGGTTTCCCCACCTATCATTATGCATTAAAGCTTTCAGTCAATTGTGGTACCACTTGTTTCTTACGTGAAACGGCACCTGGAAGGAAAGCGTGGTTGTTTTCAAGTTTGAAGTTGAAAGCTGCTTCAACTTTGTCCATGTTGGCACCAAGAGCCAAAATTTCTGAGTTTGAGTTGACGATGTCTGTAATCATCAAAACAAAGTCAGAGTATCCGTTAGCTGCATTTGTGGCTTGGATAGCTGCTTCGATTTCAGCTTGGCGTTCCAAAACTTCCGCAATATCAACTGTGTTCACTTGAGCCACACGAACGTTGTTTCCGTTCAATTCAAAAGTCTTGGCATCGATGTCAATTAATTCTTCTGCTGATTTGCTTGCTAAGTTTGTACCAGCCTTGAGCATTGCAAGACCGTATTCTTCCAAGTTAACACCAGCCAATTCAGCCAATTCAGGTGCAATCACTTTATCAGATGGGTGGGTAGTTGGAGATTTCAAAAGAAGGGTATCTGAAATCAAACCTGAAAGCATCAAACCTGCGATTTCTTTTGGCACTGTTACACCATGTTCTTTGAACATGCGGTATACGATAGAAGATGCTGATCCAACTGGCTCCAAGCGCATATAAAGTGGGCTCGCCGTTTCAAAGTTAGCCACACGGTGGTGGTCCACAACACCATAAACTTCTACTTCAGCGATATCTGATACTGATTGTTGGAATTCATTGTGGTCCGTTAAGATGACTTGCTCTGCACCTTCTGCTTTAACTGATGTAATCACGCGTGGTGCTTCCACACCAAAATAGTTCAATACGAAAGCTGTTTCTTCATTTGGAGTTCCAAGAGCCACCGCTTCTGTATCCAAACCATAAGCTTCTTTTGCAAGATAAGCAAAGGCTACTGATGAACCGATAGCATCTGAATCTGGATTTTGGTGACCAAATACTAGAATCTTAGACATGATAATACCTCGTTTCTTTATTCTCTTTATTGTAGCATTTTTTTCAATTTTTGACAAAAGTAAGAGGAGTCAAAGAACTCCTCATTACAAGTCAAAAGAATCGACTAAATTTCTATTTTGTTTCTCTTTGAAATAATTTTCTTTTTGCATACGTGTCTTGCGCTTGAAAAGAGCTTCAGCAGACATGGCCTCTTCCTTACTATCAAAACCTTCTGCAAATATGAGTTTTACTGGCAAGCGAGCTCGTGTATACTTGGCACCTTTGCCACTATTGTGGACAGCAACTCGTTTCTTCACATCTGTTGTATAGCCTGTATAGTAAGAACCATCACGACACTCAACTACATACATATAAGCCTTATGATCCATAATAAATCTCTTGAATTTCTGGTGTATAGGAGCCATCACTATTATGAACAATGAGTGGTGGTAAGACCTTAAAGCCACTAGTAGAACCATCTTTAATAGCCTCAATCAAAAGCATATTGGCCTCCTTCTCACGTTTAGGATAGACAAATTGCAGCCGCTTTGGAGCTAGATTATGCTGTTGGAGTGTAGCTAAGATATCTAATAATCTATCTGGGCGATGAACCATGGCTAGACGCCCGTTAGATTTGAGTATACTTTGGGCACTACGACAAATTTCTTTTAGATTAGTCGTAATTTCGTGCCGAGCTAACAAGTAGTGTTCGCTTTCGTTCAAATTAGAATTTGCATCCACCTTAAAATAGGGAGGGTTGCACAAAATCAAATCGACCTTGCTCCCCTGAATGTAGCTAGGCATATTTTTCAAATCATCACAAATAACCTGCATCTGCTCTTCTAAGCCATTTAAACGAACCGACCGTTCAGCCATATCAGCTAGACGTTCCTGAATTTCTACAGATAGAATTTTAGCCTTGGTACGACTACTGGCAAATAGTCCAACAGCTCCATTACCTGCACAAAAATCCACAATTAACCCATTTTTAGGAAAGCGAGGAAAACGTGACAAAAGTACACTATCCACCGAATAGCTGAAAACCTCTCTATTTTGAATAATCTTGATATCTGTAGAGAAGAGTTGGTTAATCCGCTCTCCTGATTTTAATAATTGTTCTTCGTTCATACTTCTATTGCCACAAATTTAATAACATCAAAGATGGTTAGAAATTTATCAATTACTGTTTTTCTTTAAATGCTCCAAGGCTTCTCGAGTCCAAACAGGCATCATGCGACCAAGCGGTGCAAAACCATGTTTGATGCGATCATTCGAAAAACGTCTTCGTCTAGGAAGTTGATGTTTTTCTTCTTCCAAGGTACGAATAGAAAGGCTAGCCTTTCCAGTATATTCATCAAAATCTACTACCTGTACCTGGACTTCATCACCGATTTTTAAAACTTCATAGATATTTTCGATAAATCCTGTCCGAATCTCTGAGATATGAATCAGTCCAGTCACTCCTGTCTCTAGCTCAACAAAAGCACCATAGGTCTGAATCCCAGTAATACGGCCATTTAGCTTATCACCGATTTTCATTCTAGTCCTCAATTTCAATAGTTTCAATGACTACATCTTCAACTGGCTTGTCCATTGCACCTGTTTCAACACCTGCAATTGCGTCCAGAACTTTATAAGAAGCTTCATCCGCAAGTTGGCCAAATACTGTGTGACGACGGTCTAGGTGAGGAGTTCCACCTTGTTCAGCATAAATTTCCGCAATTGGTTCTGGCCAGCCACCACGAGCAATTTCTTTCTTAGAATATGGCAAGTGTTGGTTCTGTACGATAAAGAACTGGCTACCATTTGTATTTGGTCCAGCATTTGCCATAGAAAGAGCTCCGCGAACATTGTAAAGCTCTTCTGAAAATTCATCTTCAAATGACTCACCATAGATAGATTCGCCCCCCATACCAGTACCAGTTGGGTCTCCACCTTGAATCATAAAGTCTTTAATAATACGGTGGAAAATGACACCGTCATAGTAACCATCTTTTGATAGAGCAATAAAGTTGGCTACTGTTTTTGGTGCATGCTCAGGGAAAAGCTTGATGCGCATATCTCCATGATTTGTCTTAATAGTCGCAATTGGACCATCTACTGCTTCAATGTCTACTTGTGGAAAATGTAATTCTTTTTCTACCATACCAAATCCTTCTAAGGCATCAAAAATGCCATCTTCTTCTAATGTTTTTGTAACATAATCTGCTTTTTCTTTGATTATGTCATGAGAAATTCCCATAGCAACACTAATGCCTGCATAATCAAAGAGTTCTAAATCGTTAAGACCGTCCCCAAAAACCATAACGTTTTCAGGTTTTAAACCTAATTGGTCCACAACTTTTGCAACCCCAGCTGCCTTTGAACCGGAAATCGGCACAACATCTGATGAATGTTCATGCCAGCGTACCATACGCAAAGTCGATGCTAAACTGTCAGGCAACGTCAAGTCATCTCCCTGCTCCTCAAAGGTCCACATCTGATAAATATCTTCATTTTGATAAAAATCACGGTCCACCTCTAAATTAGGATAAATCGGGTCAATTGCCTGGCTAATCATCTCTGTTCGCCTTGATAGTTTAGCAGCATGACTACCGACCAAACCGTAGTCAATTCCTACTTCCTTAGTCCAAGCAATATACTCTTCAACCTTATCTCTAGCAATTTTGTTACTATAAATGACATTGCCCTTTTTATCCTCAATATAGGCACCATTCAAGGTTACAAAGAAATCAGGATTGAGGGCTTTAATCTCTGGTACCACACCAAAAATGCCTCTACCAGTCGCAATTCCTGTCAAGATTCCTTTTTCACGTAATTGTTTAAAAACCCTTGGAATAGTACTTGGAACAAAACCTGTCTTTGAATTTCGTAAAGTATCATCTATATCAAAAAAGATAATCTTAATCTTCTTAGCCTTGTATCTTAACTTGGCATCCATTATAATACCTCCTTCAATTCACTCTTTCCATTATACCATAAAGTAGAGAATTCCCCTATCTTCAAAGAAATTTGCTACCTCTTATTCGAATTCCTTAGATAAGTACAAAACTAAATCATCATTGTTTTGACTAGTAGCGTTCATTTCCAAGGGTTGATTTCTATACCAAACACCCGTCCCATCTGGAATATAACCTCGTCTGATGTACAATCTCTGAGCAGGTCCATAACCTGAGTGGAGTCCAACACCAAGCGTCACCTTATCCGATACGAGTTTAACTCGTTTTTCCGCTTCTTCTAGCAGTTGACTCCCAACTCCTTGATTTCGAAAAGGCTCAAATACATTAAAATCTGATAATTCTGGATAGACTTCTGCAAAAGGACCATGTTTAGCAGAGGGCAAAATGGTAACGTAGCCCGCTACAGCACCATCAATCTCTGCAACTAAGACTTCTCTCTCCCCACTTTCCTGTTCCAGAAAATATCTAGCCAAAATTTCCTCTCTACCTGGCCAACCTTGTCTGATAAATCCTCGAGATAGATATTTTATGTCAGATTCTTGCATTTTTCTAATTGAACATGTCGTCTTCATAAGCTTCTCCTTTATAGCTTTCTCCTACCATTATAGCACGATAATAAAGATTAAAAGAAAAACCTAGTAAGACAAAAGAATCTTACTAGGTCAACAGGGAGTCCTGTAAAAGTCTGATAAAAGACACGCCTGAACAAAAAAAAGAGGTCCACTGGACCTCAACTCGCTCTCACATTTTAATGCTCGTGAAAAAAAGACCCGTAAGGGTCTTTTCTTTAATCTTCGTTTACGAAAGGCATCAAAGCCATTACGCGAGCGCGTTTGATAGCTGTTGTTACTTTACGTTGGTTTTTAGCTGAAGTTCCAGTTACACGACGTGGAAGGATTTTCCCACGTTCTGAAACGAAACGGCTAAGAAGCTCAGTATCTTTGTAATCAACATATTCAATTTTGTTTGCTGCGATGTAATCAACTTTTTTACGGCGTTTGAATCCGCCACGACGTTGTTGAGCCATGTTTTTTCTCCTTTATAGTATTAATTGTCCATTAGAATGGTAAATCATCATCTGAAATATCCAAAGGATTGGTTGATCCAAATGGATTTTCATCACGTGAAAAGTCTGGTACTGAATTTGTAGCTGCTGCATGATTCGCAGTTGGTGCAGAATAAGCTCCACCACTTTGTCCTTCACGAGCACTACGGCTTTCCAACATTTGGAAATTCTCAGCTACGACTTCTGTCACGTAGACACGTTGTCCTTGCTGGTTATCGTAACTACGAGTCTGAATACGACCTGTAATCC
This sequence comes from Streptococcus infantis, assembly GCF_047463315.1. Taxonomy (GTDB): domain Bacteria; phylum Bacillota; class Bacilli; order Lactobacillales; family Streptococcaceae; genus Streptococcus; species Streptococcus infantis_AB. The sequence goes on from NZ_JASHEB010000001.1 coordinate 347,376, forward strand.
CGACAAGAGAGCCTTTTTTAGCCCAGTTAGCAAGATTTTCAGCCTGTTGGCGCCACATAACGACATTGATAAAATCAGCCTCACGTTCGCCATTTTGACTCTTGAATGTACGGTTTACTGCAAGAGTAAAAGTCGCAACTGCTACATTTGATGGGGTATAACGTAACTCAGCGTCACGTGTCATACGCCCTACAAGTACAACATTGTTAATCATAATCTACCTTCTTACGCGTCAAGTTTGACGATCATGTGACGAAGAATGTCAGCGTTGATTTTTGAAAGACGGTCAAACTCTTTAAGAGCTGCGTCATCGTTTGCTTCAACGTTAACGATGTGGTAAAGTCCTTCACGGAAATCTTGGATTTCGTATGCAAGACGACGTTTTTCCCAATCTTTTGATTCAACAACAGTTGCACCGTTGTCAGTCAAGATAGAGTCAAAACGTGCTACCAAAGCGTTTTTCGCTTCTTCTTCAATGTTTGGACGAATGATATAAAGAATTTCGTATTTAGCCATTGATATGTTCCTCCTTTTGGTCTAATGACCCCAAGCCTTTGCAAGGGGTAAGTGAGGTTTGCTCACAATAAACTATTATACTAGAAAAAAGTTTTTTTCGCAAGCTTAAAGTAAGTTATATTTTTCTTTTTAGAGTTTTTTTGCAGAAGTTTTTGTAATTTCATCTACGAGAATGTTTTCATCCTCGAATTTCTTTTTCAATGATGAAAGATCAATGCTTCCCTCAATTTGTACTTCAATAACGATCTTACCATCCTTACGTGGAATATTAACGGTATGAGAGATATTAAGATTTTCCTCAACGATTAAAGAAACAATCTTACCTAAAACTCCAACTTCATTTTCTGTGATAAAACGAACACGGATTCCCTCTTCACCATAACCAGCGATTTCAAGAAAGGCACTGAATACATCACGATCTGTAATGACTCCATACAATTGTCCATTGTCAACAACTGGCAAAATGCCAATCTTATTTTTAAGCATGAGATAAGTTGCATCTTCTAAACTTGCATAGCCTGAGACAGTTACAACATCTCGAATCATGACGTCTTTTACTTTTGTCTTATTAAGCAAATAATTCATCTCGAAGATTGAAAGACTAGTCGCTTTTGAAGGACTAGCTTCAGCGATTGTTCCTTCTGTTACCAAGCCTACTAATTTATCATTCTCAATAACAGGGAGACGGTGCAAGCCTTGTTCGCGCATCAAATCTGCTGCGTGTGCAACAGTTGTATCAGGACTGATATAAACGACCTTGCGTGTCATAAAATCTTTAACTGCCATAGGAAATCTCCTTTATGTTTATAGTTTTATTATACACTTTTTACGGAAAGCTATCAAACGCTTTCATTTCTTTTTCAAGATTCAGAAAAATCTGAAGGACTTTACGAAAAAGAGCTCAACTTAGAGCCCTTAATCTTATACTTATGTAGATTGTATGATTGCTTTGCAATCTTTATCCGCCGACTAAAACAATCCACTGGATTGGATGATTACTTACGTAATCCTTATCTTCCGACTAAAAAGGTCCCCCGGACTATAGAGGGATTGCGTGCGCAATCTCCATCCACAACCTAAACTAGTCTCCCAGACTAGTTTAGCCACCTAGATATGCTTTTCGGACTTCGTCTGATGCTGCGAGTTCTTTTCCTGTTCCTGATAGGACAATCTTTCCTGTTTCAAGAACATATCCTCGGTCAGCGATGGCAAGTGCTTTATTAGCATTTTGCTCAATTAAGAGAACGGTTGTTCCTTGTTTTTGAATATCTTGGATGATATCAAAAATTTCTTGGATAAAGATTGGCGCAAGCCCCATTGATGGTTCATCTAATAAAAGAAGTTTAGGCGTTGACATGAGTGCACGTCCCATGGCAAGCATCTGCTGTTCACCACCAGATAGAGTAGCCGCATCTTGATTTTTACGTTCTTCCAAACGAGGGAAACGAGAGAAGACTTTCTTCAAATTTGCTTGATTTTCTTCACGATTTTTCTTAAGGAAGGCGCCCATCTCCAAGTTTTCCATAACTGTCAAGCCAGGAAAAACGTGACGACCTTCTGGTACTTGAGAAAGTCCTGATGCTACAATCTTTTGTGCAGGCATCTTTTGGATTTCTTGTCCCAAAAATTCAATTCGACCAGAACTTGGACGCACAAGACCTGATAGGGTACGAAGGATGGTTGTCTTACCAGCACCGTTAGCACCGATAAGAGAAACAACTTCTCCTTCATTAACTTCAAAGCTCACATCACGTACAGCTTGAATCATACCGTAGTGAACTGAGAGGTTTTCAACTTTTAACATAGACATTAGGCTTCACCTCCTAGATAAGCTTCGATAACACGTTTATTGTTCTTGATTTCATCTGGTGTCCCATGAGCAATCAAACGACCGTACTCAAGTACGTAGATACGTTCAGTGACTTCCATGACCAAGTTCATATCATGTTCAATCAGCATGATGGTGATCTTGAATTCATCCTTGATGCGACGGATCAACTCAGTCAATTCTGCAGTTTCTTGTGGGTTCATACCTGCTGCAGGCTCATCCAAGAAGAGGATTTTAGGTTCTGTAGCAAGGGCACGAACAATTTCCAAACGACGTTGTTGGCCATAGGCTAAGTTTTTAGCTAAGGTTTCAGCATCACCATCTAAATCAAAGATTTTTAGTAATTCTAAGGCTTTGGCTTTTAATTCTTTTTCATTCTTATAAAAAGCTGGTAAACGCAAGAAACTTGCAAAAACATGTTGTTTGTGATGGTTACTAAATGCAATCAAAACGTTATCCAAAACTGTCAAGTCTTTAAAGAGGCGGATGTTTTGGAAGGTACGCCCTAAACCAAGAGCAGCAATTTTATAGGGTTGCTTGCCATTTAACAAGTGACCATCCAAAGTTACTGTTCCTTCACTAGGTTCATAAACTCCTGTCAGCAAGTTGAAGAGAGTTGTTTTCCCAGCACCGTTCGGTCCAATCAAGCCAACAAGTTCACCTTCGTTCAATTCTAGAGTTACATCTCCAACAGCAGTCAGACCACCAAAATGCTTGGTTAACTGTTTTACTTCAAGTAATGCCATTAGTTTTGTCCCTCCTTCTTACCTTTTTTAAAGAGTTTTGATAGGCTCAATTCCCATGTTCCTAGAAGGCCTCCTGGTCTGAAGATCATAACAAGTACCAAGGCCAAAGCATAGATAATCATACGAACGCTAGCTACGTCTTGAAGGAACATATTCAAAATACCAAGAACAATCGCAGCGACAATTGCTCCTGTAATTGATCCCAAGCCACCAAATACAACGATAATTAAAACGTTGATAGAGTTGATAAAGCTATAATCTTTTGGCACAACAGAACCGATAAATCCTGCTTGAAGGGAACCTGCAATACTTGCAGTCATAGCTCCAAAGACAAATGCGATAATTTTGATTTTTGTTGTATTTACCCCGACAGATTCAGCTGCAATTTCATCTTCACGAACAGACAAGGTTAAACGACCGATTGGACTACGAAGGAAATTCAGCGTTGCAATTGTCGTAATCACGGCAAAAATGTATACCATTTGCCAATTAGTAAAGTTTGGAATACCAAGGATACCAGCAGCTCCGTTTGTTAAATCACCACCATTGACGATTAGGATACGGATAATTTCAGCAACCCCAAGTGTCGCAACTGCAAGGTAGTCCCCCTTCAAACGAAGGGTAGGAATTCCAACGACCAAAGCAACCAAACCAGCAATAATAGCACCAAGTAACATAGCTCCAAAAAAGGCACCATAAGTTGGAGATTTAGAACCAATAATGGCTGCTGCATAGGCACCGATAGCCATGAACCCAGCATGTCCAAGAGAAAATTGACCAGAGAAACCAACGATAAGGTTAAGTCCTACTGCAAGAATAATATTGATACCAATTTGTTCTAGAATCTGAATATGGAAAAGGTTTAAAATACCAAACGAAACTAATAAGCTAATCACACCATATCCAAGCAACAAAAGGAGCAACCAGAGAATATTAACTTTTAAATTTTCTTTCATTGTTTACACCTTCTCTTTCACATTCTTACCAAGGATACCAGCTGGACGAACAATCAAGATCAATAGCAAGATTCCGTACACGATAGCATCACGGAAATCTGACATTCCGAAGGCTGTTGCAAAAGTTTCCAATAGTCCAATTACAAAACCTCCAAGAGCTGCACCAGGAATAATACCGATACCACCTAAAACGGCAGCCACGAATGATTTAATACCCGGAGTCATTCCCATCAATGGTTCAAGAGAGTTGTAGTAAAGGGCAATCAAGACACCTGCTGCACCAGCCAGAGCTGAACCTAAGGCAAAGGTGAAACTGATTGTACGGTTTACGTTGATCCCCATCAATTGAGCTGCATCACTATCTACAGATACGGCACGCATGGCTTTCCCCATTTTTGTTTTTTGCACGATGAGTTGCAAAAGAATCATCAAAACAATCGAAACTGTCAAAATCAATAATTGAATATTTGTTAGACTAATTGGACCCAAGTCATAACGAACTGTTTGGATTGCTTGAGGGAAGGCACGTGTATTGGCACCTACTAGATAGACCATTCCATACTCAAGCAAGAAGGATACCCCGATAGCAGTAATCAATACAGAGATACGAGTTGAATGTCGGAGTGGACGGTAGGCTAAAAACTCGATGATAACACCGAGAATAGCTGAACCAATCATGGACAAAATTAAGGCTAAAAAGAAATTTAAATGGAGGGCATTAATCAAGAAATAACCCATGAAAGCACCCATCATATAGATATCACCATGGGCAAAGTTAATAAGCTTGATAATTCCATAAACCATAGTATAACCCAGGGCTAGCAAGGCATAGACACTACCCAAGATTAAACCATTGACAAGTTGTTGAAGCATATGGTTCACTCTTTCTAAGTTTTATTTTTAGGATTTTATAAAAAAATAATCCCTTTATAAACACCGAAACAGGGAGTGAGTAAAAGCTCATTCCCCATTTACGATATCTATAAAATTAAGGTTTTACGACTTCTGCCGCATCTACTTTACCATTATTCATGGTCATCATGAAGGCTGTTTTCACAGTGTTATGATCTGCATCAAAGCTTGTTTGACCTGTAACACCTTCGAAGTTTTGTGTTTTAGCAAGATTGTTCTTGATATCAACTGAAGTTTTTGCACCTTTTGCAGCATTAGCTACAAGGTAAACTGAGTCATAAGCAAGAGCTGCAAATGTTGAAGGATCTTCGTTATATTTTGCACGGTAAGCTTCAAGGAAGGCTTTTGCTTTATCTGAAACATCAACAGTAGTTGAGAATCCTGAGATGAAGTAGATATTTGATGCGCGTTCAGCAGTTGCTTGTTGAACAAATTCTGCACCGTTAAATCCGTCACCACCGATGATTGGCTTATCAATTCCCATACCACGAGCTTGGTTTACAATCTTACCAGCTTCTGTATAGTAACCTGGCAATACGATTGCATCAAAGTCTTTATCTTTAATTTTTGTCAAAGCTGCTTGGAAGTCTGTATCACCTGATACAAATGTTTCGTCTGCTACGATTTCACCTTTGAATGAATCACGGAAAGATTTTGCAATACCTTTAGCGTAGTCACTTGAGTTATCTGTATACAAGACCACTTTCTTAGCGTTCAATTTGTTTGAAACGTAGTTTGAGATGATTTTTCCTTGGAAACTATCTTGGAATGTTCCGATGAAGAGGAAATCTTGACCTTTTGTCAAACCATCTTGAGTAGCACTTGGAGAAATCAATGGAACTCCAGCTTGTGTAGCATTTGCTACTGCTGCTGCAGTCGCACCTGAAGTCGCAGGTCCTACGATAGCTGCTACCTTAGATTGAGTCACAAGGTTTGTTGAAACAGAAGCAGCTTCAGCAGTTTCAGATTTGTTATCTTTGTCGACTACTTCGATTTGTTTTCCATCGATACCACCTGCTGCGTTGATTTCATCAACTGCAAGTTGAGCACCCTTTTGCTCAGAAGTTCCGTAAGATGCTACAGCACCAGTTTCTTCGAAGTTGAAACCAATTTTTACAACTTTTTCATCGATTGGGTTACCAGTTGTGTTTGAAGCTCCTGATTTCACTTCCCCACAAGCTGCTAAAAGAGCTGTACTTGCAAGTGCAACAATCGATAATGCGAATTTTTTCTTCATGTTTATCTCCTTTTAATGTTCAATTTAAATTACATGTTAAGAATATACCGAATTATCAGAAAATTGTCAACACTTTTTTGTATTTTTTATATGATAACGTTTTCTTCATCACGATAGAGATTGCCAACGAAAGGATTTTCCAATTCTTGAATATGACAAACTCTCACTTTCTTGATAAATTTCTCTTTTCCTAAACGATTTACCAGCTCTTCTACTTCCTCTGTTGGGACATAAAGTTGTAGGTAACGATGTTTTTTTGAGTGGTAACAAATATCACCATAATTTGCGAGTTTTTTAGCATCGCGATTATAGTATAAATAGATAATCAGACCAGACCGATTCTCTCTTTGAAACATAATTCAACTTCCTTCTTACAATCTTCCTTCTATTATATCAAAAAAAACAAGCTCAGTCGAGCTTGCTTTAGTAGTTTAATTCAAAGAATTATTAGCCATAATTTCGTCAATAAAACCGTAGTCAAGAGTTTCTTGAGCGCTCATCCAGTAATCACGTTCAGCATCTTTATGGATTTGCTCAACAGATTTGCCAGAATTATCTGCTAGGATTTGCTCCAAAGTCTTACGAGTTTTAAGCAAGTGTTCAGCAGCGATGGCCATATCAGTCTGCTGAGTACCACCACCTGTACCACCCATTGGTTGGTGAATCATGTATTCTGCATTTGGAAGCATGAAACGTTTGCCCTTTGCTCCACTTGAAGCAATAATTGTACCCATTGAGGCTGCCATCCCCATAACGATAGTTTGGACATCTGCCTTGATAAAGTTCATAGTATCAACGATTGCCAAACCAGCTGATACAGAACCTCCAGGAGTGTTTACATAAAGGTAAATATCTTTTGTACTATCTTGGGCATCCAAGAAAAGCAATTGGGCGATAACTGAGTTTGCCATATTGTCTTCGACTGGTCCAGTCAACATGATAATGCGGTCCTTAAGAAGACGTGAGTAGATGTCATACGAGCGTTCTCCACGACTTGTTTGTTCAATAACTACAGGAATCATTCATTTCTCCTTTTGATTTCTAATTTCTTTGTTAATAGGATTATTATATATCTTTGGTCAAAAAAGGTCAAATTTTTGCTCTATCCTAATAACAGATACAAAAATTTAACCTCCTTTCAAAACTAAGACTAGGCTATAGTCTCAATATCACTTTAGAATCTTATTTTGTTCCGAACAAGCGGTCTCCAGCGTCTCCAAGACCTGGAACGATGTAACCATGTTCGTTCAAGCGTTCATCCAAAGCTGCTGTAAAGATTTCTACATCAGGGTGTGCTGCTTGAAGTGCCTTCACACCTTCTGGAGCTGATACAAGGCAGACAAACTTGATGTTTGAAGCACCACGTTTTTTGAGGGAGTCAACAGCCAAAATCGCTGATCCACCTGTTGCAAGCATAGGATCAACTACAAAAATTTGACGTTGGTCAATATCTTCAGGTAATTTTACCAAGTATTCTACTGGTTGAAGAGTTTCTTCGTCACGGTACATACCAATGTGACCAACTTTTGCTGCTGGAACCAAACTCAATAGTCCATCAACCATACCAATACCTGCACGCAAGATTGGGACAATTGCCAATTTTTTACCAGCCAACTGTTTTTGAACTGTTTTTGTAATCGGTGTTTCGATTTCTACATCTTCAAGTGGAAGATCACGAAGCACTTCATATCCCATCAACATTGCAATCTCGTCTACTAGTTCACGAAAAGCTTTTGTAGAAGTGTCAGTGCGACGCAAGATTGATAATTTGTGTTGAATCAGTGGATGATTAATAACTTCAAGTTTTCCCATTTTCTGAATTCCTTCTTTCAATTTATTCTTCTTATTATACCAAAAAATGGTTTAAAAATCTTTCTAAACCATTTATTTTTTTATAACTCTAGATCAAATCTGCTGCTTGAAGAGCTGCTTGAACTGTCTCAAGTGGCAAATGTGTTAATTCTGTCCCTTTTTCTTGATAAAGGTATTGGGCATAATCGTCCATGCGGTATTGATTGATATAAACTACACGCTCACATCCTACTTGTAGTAACTGCTTGGTACAGTTAAGGCATGGAAAATGAGTAACGTAGGCTGTAAAACCCTTTGGAACGCCACGCTCTGCCCCTTGTAAAATAGCATTTACCTCTGCATGAAGAGTGCGGACACAGTGGCCTTCAATCACCAGACAGTCATGATCTATACAATGCTCTGTTCCTGATACAGAACCATTATAGCCTGTTGAAATAACCTTGTTATCCTTGACTAAAACAGCCCCTACCTTGGCACGTTTACAGGTTGAGCGATTGGCAATCAATAGGGCTTGAGCAGCAAAATACTCATCCCAAGCCAGTCTTTTTTCTGTCATAGCATTTCTCCTCATGTTTTATTTTTTGAAAAATGGTAGGCGTAAATCTGCGATTTTTTCAGCAGGAACCTTCATTCCATCCTTGATCCATTTAAGCAAAACCGATACGATGGCCGAACTCCAAAATGAATGTAGGTAAGAACTGACACCTTTTGATTTCCCATAGTATTTTTCTAGAAATTCTTGCATGGCTTGCACAAAGATTTTTTCTAAGTGATAGTCTAGGGCAAGCTGAATAACCTTAGCTTCTTTCTTGGCTTCTCTAAAGAGGTGAACCCATACGAGATAAAGGTCTGTTTTAACATCGTAATGACTTAGTTGCTCCATGATATTATGGACGCTACGTTTAAAGACACTTTCTAAAATCTCTTCTTTTGAATCATAGTTTCGATAAAAGGCTGCACGAGAAACGCCAGCACGCTTGACTAACTCAGAAATACTAATCTTAGCCAATTCTTTTTTCTCCAAGAGTTGCAAAAGAGCTGTTTCAATCGCTTCTCTGGTTAGCAAATTAGATTCTTGATTTGATTTTCTAAGATTTTCAAGCGATTTTTCAGATATTTTACGTTCAGACATAACAATTTCTTTCTACTTGTGACAACAGAGAGGTACTACTTTTGTTTCAAGGGCTTTCATGATATAATTGTAAAAAAAGACAGAACCTTTGTCAATGTATAAGTGATAAAGATGGAGAATTTCTATGACTTGGAAGATTGTAGCTGACTCTGGTTGTGATTATCGTCAACTGGCAAACCCCGCTTTTGATACTGAATTTGTCAGTGTTCCCTTAAAGATTCAGGTAGCAGATCAAGTCTTTGTCGATGATGCCAATCTAGATATCAATAAGATGATGGAAACTATGTATGCGACTTCTGAAGCTTCAAAATCAGCCTGCCCTAGTCCTGATGATTACTTACGAGCATTCGAAGGTGCCAAACATATTTTTGTAGTGACTATCACTGGAACTCTCTCTGGTAGCCACAATAGTGCTCAATTAGCTAAGAATATCTATCTCGAAGAACACCCTGATACTCAGATTCATGTCATCGATAGCTTATCAGCTGGTGGGGAAGTTGACCTAATCGTCGAAAAGATCAATGATTTGATCAACCAAGGACTTTCTTTTGAAGAAGTCGTTGAAGTGATTACTACTTATCAAGAAAAAACGAAGTTGTTGTTCGTTCTTGCTAAGGTTGATAACCTGGTTAAGAACGGTCGCTTGAGTAAGCTGATCGGTACAGTTGTTGGACTTCTCAATATTCGTATGGTCGGTGAAGCAAGCGAAACCGGAACCTTAGAACTCCTCCAAAAAGCTCGTGGTCCTAAAAAGTCCCTTCAGGCTGCTTATGAAGAGTTAATCAAAGCTGGCTACGCTGGTGGGCGTATCGTCATGGCTCATCGTAGCAATGACAAATTCTGCCAACAGCTTTCAGAGCTCTTACGAGAAAAATACCCACAAGCTGATATTAAAATCATCCCAACTTCTGGACTCTGCAGTTTCTATGCGGAAGAAGGTGGGCTCCTCATGGGATACGAAATCAACTAATAAATCTGACAAGAGATGTCTAATCATCTCTTGTTTTTTTATGGTACAATACTCTTATGAAACATTTTGATACTATTGTCATCGGAGGTGGCCCTGCTGGTATGATGGCTACGATTTCCAGTAGCTTTTACGGGCAGAAAACCCTTCTCATCGAAAAAAATCGGAAACTTGGAAAAAAATTAGCTGGAACTGGCGGTGGTCGCTGTAACGTGACTAACAACGGAACTCTAGACGATCTACTCGCTGGCATCCCTGGAAATGGGCGATTTCTATACAGTGTCTTCTCACAGTTTGATAACCATGATATCATTAATTTTTTCACGGAAAATGGTGTTAAACTCAAGGTTGAAGACCACGGACGTGTCTTCCCAGCCAGCGACAAATCTCGTACCATAATCGAAGCCTTGGAAAAGAAAATCATTGAACTTGGTGGACAAATTGCTACTCAAACAGAGATTGTTTCTGTTAAAAAGATAGACGACCAGTTTGTCCTTAAGTCCGCAGACCAGACCTTTACTTGTGATAAACTCATTGTCACAACAGGTGGTAAGTCTTATCCTTCTACTGGTTCGACTGGTTTTGGTCACGAGATTGCCCGTCATTTCAAACACACCATTACCGAACTTGAGGCTGCTGAAAGTCCCTTATTGACAGATTTTCCGCACAAGGCTTTGCAGGGGATTTCCCTAGATGATGTGACCCTCAGTTATGGCAAGCACGTCATTACTCATGATCTGCTCTTTACCCACTTTGGTTTATCTGGTCCCGCTGCTCTTCGTATGTCAAGCTTTGTCAAGGGTGGCGAAATCCTATCTTTAGATGTCTTGCCACAACTTTCTGAAGGCGACTTAGTAAATTTTCTAGAAGAAAACCGTGAAAAATCCTTAAAAAATGCCTTGAAATCTTTGTTGCCAGAACGCTTGGCAGAATTCTTGGTGCAAGGCTACCCAGAAAAGGTCAAACAACTAACAGAAAAAGAACGCGACCAACTTATCCAGTCTATCAAGTCCCTCAAAATCCCTGTGACTGGTAAGATGTCCTTGGCTAAATCCTTTGTGACCAAAGGGGGTGTTAGTCTCAAGGAAATCAATCCTAAAACACTGGAAAGTAAATTGGTTCCTGGACTCCACTTTGCTGGCGAGGTACTAGATATCAATGCCCACACAGGTGGCTTTAACATCACTTCTGCCCTCTGCACCGGATGGGTGGCAGGAAGTCTACATTATGATTAAACTTTAAAGTAAGAAATCGGCAGAGGTTACTCCGCCGATTTTTATTTTGTCTGAGTTCGGACATAGTGGGCAATGACATCTGATGTGTACTGTGCTGTTCCTGGCCCAAATTTGTCAATATTTTCCTTAAACTCTGGATTATAGACATATCCTTTTCCGATATGACCGAAGACTTCCATAGAGCAGTCAAATCCATAAGTACGAATAGCTTGTAAGAGCTTGGCTGCTTCCTCTTGATTTTCAGATGCTGTTGCAGGTAGACCATCTTTGAGATTTTGAGCCAAGGCTTGAAAGATTTGATTAAAGACTGTTGTAGCTTCATCCTCTCGTCCTTTTTGACGATCAAGGGCTTGATCCATGACTTCTTGGCCATACTTGTCTACCGCCTCTTGGTGGTATTTTTGATTGTCTTGGTAGCTAAATCCAGTGAATTTTTCTTGAATGGTCATTTTTATTTCTCCTTTTTGTTCTTGAATGGTTTTTTGCAAGGTAGAAATCAAGGTATCTAGATGTTGCCTTTCTCGAGTTAGGTAATCCAACTGTCTTGCCAAATGTGGTAACAAGTCCGTCTTTTCTTCCTTCAATAGCTCTGCTATTTTTTCTAAAGAAAAGCCTAGATACTTGTAATAGAGGATAACCTGAAGTCGTTCTAAATCCTCTTGACTATAGGTTCGATAGCCGTTTTCCGACTTTAAGGGGACCAAGAGTCCTATCTTATCGTAGTGGTGCAGGGTCTTGACAGAGACACCTGAAAGCTGCGCAGCTTCTTTTATATGGTACATGATTTCCTCCTTACAAGGATAGTATAACCCCTCCCCTTAGGGGAGAGTCAAGATTTTTTTATAAAAGTTTAACTATTTTTAAATTTGGGGAAGATAATCGGTCTAAGCCATTGTCAAACTTTGACCTATTGTCCTCAGATTCGGAGAATTCCAAGTTAAAAAAAGACTTGAGAATATCTCTCAAGTCTTTTCTTTTTATGGATGGCTAACAATCAATTCTAGACCTTGCCCTTCCAAGGTCCAAGCTTCAACATCACTTGGTAAGATAAAGTGACTACCTTTTTGAATTGGATAATCTTTTCCGTCTACAGTCAGTTTCCCTTGACCGGCCAAGACACTGAACAAGCTATAGTCAGCTGTCTTTTCAAAGTCAACTTTTCCTGCGATTTCCCACTTGTAAACTGCAAAGAAATCATTAGAGACAAGTAAAGTCGAACGCAAATCATCTGCTTTGACAGTCACAGGACGGCTATTTGCAGGCTCACCGATATTTAAAACATCGATGGATTTTTCAAGATGAAGCTCACGCAAGTTGCCATTATCATCCCTACGGTCAAAGTCATAAACACGGTAGGTTGTATCACTAGACTGTTGCGTTTCAAGGATTAAGATACCTGCACCGATAGCATGCATGGTTCCGCTTGGTACATAGAAGAAGTCTCCTGCCTTAACAGGTACTTTTGTAAGCAAGGCATCCCAGTTTTTATCTTCAATTTGCTGACGGAGTTCTTCTTTAGACTTAGCATTGTGACCGTAAATAATCTCTGAACCTTCATCTGCGGCGATGATATACCAGCACTCTGTTTTTCCGAGTTCGCCTTCGTGCTCTAGTCCATAAGCATCGTCTGGGTGAACTTGAACACTGAGCCAGTCATTGGCATCAAGGATTTTGGTCAAGAGCGGAAATACAGGCTCAGGACGGTTGCCAAACAACTCACGGTGTTCCGCATACAAAGTAGCTAGGTCTGTTCCTTCATAGCGGCCATTGGCTACCTTAGACACTCCATTTGGATGAGCTGAGATTGCCCAATATTCTCCGATTTTTTCACTAGGAATGTCGTAACCAAACTCATCACGTAGTTTAGTCCCACCCCAGATTTTTTCTTGCATTACAGAATTTAAAAATAACGGTTCTGACATCTTGATCTCCTGTCTGATTTTTCTCCCTTCATTATAGCAAAAAAAGAGTTCCAGTTGAACTCTTTTTCATATCTTATAAAGTAGGGAGAAGATTTTATAAAATTAGTAACGATATGGACTTCTTATTCTATCGAGAAACTCAATTAACAAGATTTGGAAGAATAAACACCGTAAAGAAAGCCATGGCAATCATCATAAATACAAACAGGTAGACAGAATATTTGAACAACCATGTAAAACGACCTGGTTTTAAAGGTCTTTCTACGTAGGAATATTTTGGTTTTTTAGGGTCATAATAAACAGCAACCTTACTACCTACTGGGAAATACTCTTCTAAAGGTGATTTGGTTAAAGAGATGAAACTGTTCCTATAAATTTTATATCTTAAAACCTGAGGAATTTCCCCATCTTCAAAATTGTCCATTTTGACATCAGATACGATTGAACCTAAGGGAGTACTGATTGTATTTGAAATAGCAGATCGAAATTTTGGCCCGACGACCTTATATCGGTTCCCATCAACAGTGTACTCAACCACTGGAAGGCTAATTCCGTTATAAAGAGCATAGGAATATCGGATAATAACTCCTTCCGTTTTTTCGGTGCATCTCTTGGCATTTCTATAATTACTTAAGATAAAATAGTCAAACATAAAATAGGTAAAGACAGCAAAGCCTAAATCCATTAAACCAAATAATAAAAAGAAACTTGTTGGCATATTTTTCTCCTTCAAACATGATGATGACTCTATTTTAACAGAAAAGATGGGAGAAAAAAAGACCGGATTGCTCCGATCTTTTAAGATTCTCTCTAAGAAAATCAATGCATAAAATCTACAATGTTTACTTTTGATTTTCGACGAGAGGAATTATTTAATTGCGCGTGATTGCAACCCTTCTTCTTCCAAGAAGAGGCGGAATGGTACAAGCTCTTCTGCTTCGTATTTTTCCTTGAAGGCTTTAATAGCTTCTTCTGAGTGTTGTTTTGGATCCAACTCAAGTACTTCTACTGGAAGTGGACGATGTGGAGTGATGTGAGCATCGATAACAACAGTTTTACCTTCTTTGTTCAATTTAACAGCTTCAGCAACGACTGCATCGATATCTTCGATACGGTCAACTGTAAATCCAATAGCTCCTTGCGCTTCAGCGATTTTCGCATAGTCAGCATTAGGGAAGTCACAACCAAACAAGTGTTTGTTTGTGTCTTCGTATTTGTCCTTGATGAAGGCATATTTACCATTTGAGAAGACAACGTTGATAACTGGAAGGTCGTATTGAACGTTTGTGATAACGTCTGGGTAGCACATGTTGAATGCACCGTCACCCATGATGTTCCATACTTGGCGATCTGGATTGTCTTTCTTAGCAGCGATACCACCAGGAAGGGCAATACCCATTGTCGCAAAGAGTGGAGATGTACGCCACATGTTCTTAGGTGTCATGTGAAGGTGACGAGTAGATGTTTGAGTAGTGTCACCTACGTCGATTGAGTAGATAGCGTCTTGATCAGCATGTTTGTTAATTGCATTGTAAACTTGATACAATTGCAATTCACCCTCAGTTTTACCTTCGAGTTTGTTCATGTAATCACGCCAGTTTTGGTTGTTCTTAATGTTTGCACGCCACCATGGAGTAGATTCAACTGGGTTTACTTTATCAAGGATAGCTTTAGCTGCTTGACCTGCATCACCAAGGATTGAAGCGTCAAGGGCATGACGTTTACCAAGTTTGTAAGGGTCAATATCCACTTGGATGAATTTTTCAGTGTTCTTGAATGCTTCGTAAACTTCAGCAAATGGGAAGTTTGAACCAAGGAAAAGAACTGTGTCTGCTTCAAAGACCACTTCGTTGGCTGGTTTCCAACCAACACGGTAAGCAGAACCTGTCAAACCTTCGTAGTTCCATTCGAAAGCTTCGAAGTTTTTACCAGTTGTGATGATTGGTGCTTTGATTTTACGTGACAATTCAGTAATCACTTCACCAGCTTTAACACCACCGTAACCAGCGTAGATCACTGGGCGTTCAGCATTGTTCAAGATTTCAACAGCTTTGTCGATTTCAACTTCGTTCAAAGCAGGAGCGATGAATGAACGCTCGTATGAACCTGAACCGTAGTATGAGTTTTCGTCGATTTCTTGGAAACCAAAGTTTACTGGAATTTCAACGACAGCTGGACCTTTTTTAGAAACGGCAGCACGGCAAGCTTCGTCAATCACTTTTGGCAATTGCTCTGCGTAAGCTACACGTTTGTTGTAAACAGCGATACCGTTGTACATTGGATTTTGGTTAAGCTCTTGGAAGGCATCCATGTTCAATTCGTTAACTGGACGTGATCCAAGGATAGCAAGGAATGGAGTGTTATCCATAGCTGCATCGTAAACACCGTTAATCAAGTGAGTCGCACCTGGACCACCTGAACCAACTGCAACACCAATAGATCCGCCAAATTTAGCCTGCATAACCGCTGCAAGAGCACCTGTTTCTTCGTGGCGAACTTGCAAGAAACGGATATCTTTGTCTTCAGCCAAAGCGTCCATAAGTGAGCTAAGTGTTCCTGATGGGATACCGTAGATTGTGTCTACGCCCCATGTTTTCAATACGTTAAGCATTGCTGCAGATGCAGTAATTTTCCCTTGAGTCATAATGATAACTCTCCTTAAAGTTAATTTGATAAAAGATAAAAGCGCTTTTATATGTTTTTTGAAAACGATTCAGTAAATTTACAATCCTAATTTATCACATTTGATTTCAGATTCATAAGAATGTGCTCAGAAAACTTCATTCTCTATTACAGTACAGTTTGAAAACGTTTCGAAAATCTGTTTTAGAATAGCAAAAAAGCGGTTAAAACCGCCTTTTTATACTCAATGAAAATCAAAGAGCAAACTAGGAAGCAAGCCGCAGGCTGTACTTGAGTACGGCAAGGTGAAGCTGACGTGGTTTGAATTTGATTTTCGAAGAGTATTAATCGACTTTAGTAAAATTAAGCATAAGAGAGCTGATTAAAACAGAGACTGAACTAAAGGCCATGGCCAATCCTGCAAGTTCTGGATTGAGCACCAAACCAAGACTTGAAAAGACTCCTGCTGCAATCGGAATACCAATGAGGTTATAGATAGAAGCCCAGAAAAGATTGAGTAGGATACGATTAAAGGTCTTCTTACTCATATCAAAAGCACGTGCCAATCCTAGTAAATTGTTGGTTGTAAGGACAAGATCTGCTGATTCAATGGCAATATCTGTACCAGATCCCATGGCAATTCCGACATCCGCTACACTGAGGGCCGGCGCATCATTGATACCATCTCCAACAAAGGCCAATTTGCCATTCTTTTGAAGCTTGTGAATTTCATGTGCCTTTTCCTCTGGCAAGACATTTGCGATTACTTCTTCGATTCCAATTTGCTCTGCAATCGCATGGGCTACTCCAGCATTATCTCCAGTAAGCATGACCGTTCTAAGACCACGTTTTTTCAATTTAGCAATGGCTTCTCGAGCATTTTCCTTAGGGATATCTTGCAAGGCAAGTAAGCCTTTTAACTCACCATCAACGGATAAGAAGACAACTGTTTTTGCTTCTTTCTCAAGCAAATCAAATCGTTCTTGATAATCATGTGGAATAGCAAGATCATCTAAGAGTTTGGCATTCCCCAGCAAGACTTGTTTACCATTAATATCCCCAGTCACACCTTTTCCATGTAAGGCTTGGAAGTTTTCAACAGGGTAAAGGCTAATTCCTAGTTCAGATGCACGATTTACAACTGCTTGAGCTAGCGGGTGTTGAGATACATCTTCCAGTGAAGCAGCCAAACTTAGCACTTCTCCTTCATCTCCGACAACATCTGTTACCACTGGCTTCCCTTCGGTCAAGGTTCCTGTCTTATCAAAAACAACTGTTTGGACTTTTTGGATTTCCTGTAAAACTGTACCATTTTTGAGAAGAATCCCCATCTTGGCACTTCGTCCTGTTCCAACCATGAGTGCTGTCGGTGTCGCGAGTCCTAGTGCACAAGGACAGGCAATTATCAAAACTGCTACTCCATAGAGGAGCGACGTCACAAAGCTTTCTCCTAAGAAAACAAACCAGATCCAAAAAGTAAGAAGTCCTAAAATGACAACTGCTGGTACAAAAATCCCAGAAATCTTGTCTGTCAAATCTTGAATAGGAGCACGACTCGTTTGCGCTTTTTTCACAAAGTCCACAATCTGAGCCAACATGGTTTCAGAACCTACTTTTTCAGCTCTAAAAATAATCGTACCACTATTATTGATGGTTGAACCAATGACAGCATCTCCAACTGATTTATCGACTGGAATACTTTCCCCAGTCACCATTGATTCATCGATGCTGGTTTCACCTTCTAACACAGTCCCATCAACGGCAATTTTTTCACCTGGTCGAACGCGAATGAGATCCCCAACTTTGACTTGTTCTAGAGGGATTTGAACATAAACATCATCACGCAAAACCTCTGCTGTTTTTGCTTGTAGGTCTAATAATTTTTCGACTGCCTGCGAAGTATTTTTTCGCATTTTTTCCTCAAAAACTGCTCCCAAAAGAATGAAGAAGAGGATAAATGCAGCACTTTCAAAGTAAACGGGCAGCCCAGTGAAGAGGGCAACTAAGCTATAGAAATAGGCCACTAGGGTTCCCAGAGCAACCAAGGTATCCATGTTGGAATTGTGCTTTTTAAAACTAGCCCAGGCGCTTCTGATATATGGAACTCCAGCTACCAGCATAATGGGTGTTGTGGCTAAAAAGGTGCCCCAACGCATGACTTGGTGACTAATTCCTCCTGTAGACATCCCAATCATGAGAATCACAAGAGGCACAGTAAAGATACTAGTAATCCAAAAACGTTGTAAAAGACTGAGAGACTTTTTAGTTTTTTCAACAACGGTGTAGGTCCCCTTTTGCATCTTCATGCCGCATGAAAATTCATGCTCGCCCAAGTCTTGAGGAGTAAAGCGAATGACTTTTTCCTCGTCTTGAGCGATTGGTTCTAGAATCCCTTCTTCTTCGAAGAGAATCTCCTTATAGCAGTTTGATGGTGTCACACGATGAAAGGTAATCTCAGCAGGAATCCCTTTTTGTAGTTGAATATGGGCTGGATGATAGCCTTTTTCTGCCGTGATACGGATTTTTTGAACACCATTTTCAAGGCTTGCTTTCATAATTTCTGTCATATTGTTCTCCTATTCTACAATCATCTTACCGTGCATCATATTCATGCCACAAGAGAAACCATACTCACCTGCTTCTTCAGGAGTGATTTCAACCACATATTGGTCTCCCATAGGCAGATCTGCATGCACTCCAAAGTCTGGAAAAACGATTTGGTCCAAGCAAGGTGAAGGATCTTTTCGATCGAAAATAATGCGAGCAGGTTGCGATTTTTTGAGGATAATAGTTCCTGGAGTATATCCCCCCATGACTTCCACTCGAATTTCTTGATAGCCATTCTTTTGTTGAGCTCTCTTACCGTCTTCTTGAGGTTTTTTGAAAAACCAAAAGAGGATAAAAGCAATAAATCCTAAAACAATAATAGATACAAATAGATTTAACATATCGTCTCCTTTACATACAATTACATTTTACTTCTGTTACAGCACTTGCTTTTTTCTTAGAAATGACTTCTTCCAAGCCTTTCAAGTCAGCTAGGGTAAAGTCACATTCTTCTACCAAATCAGCTACTAAATGCTTTATTCTGCGAGAACAAAGCTTATCTTTGATATCCTGGACAAGTAACTTCCTACTATCTTCCTGCGTCAACAACGCTGAATAGATAAAGGACTTGCCCTGCTTTTCTCGAGTCAAACATTCTTTCTCCACCAAACGTGCCAAGAGTGTCTGGATCGTGGATTTGGACCAGCTAAACCTTTTCTCTAATACTTTTATGAGATCAGTACTAGTCTGTTCTCCCTGCATCCAGATAATCTTCATGACCTGCCATTCTGCATCCGAAATCTGCATCAGCACACCTCCAAAATCTACATTTGTCAATTACAACTATCAGTATACTATTAAAATCTACATTTGTCAACTAAATTTCCTAAAAATTTTAAAATTTCCCTTTCCAATAGATTTTGTCTTTCATTGTGATAGAAAATACATATTATCCAAAAGAGATTTTTAAAGCTACAATTTTTTATCATTTAGCATCATTTTTCACCTGTATTATACATGATGTGTAATACAACGAAATAAAAAAAACCTCGTACAATCTATACGAGATGCTTTCATTCTTCCCCTACTCTCTATATCTCTTTCAATTTTTCGAGATAGGCGGTTAATTCTGCTTGGGCTTCTGGTGTTGTGCCCACTAGCTGGCTGCGCATGTGTGCGAGTCTGCCTTCTACTAAAACATGCAAAATCCCTTGCAAGCTATACTTACAAGGGATTTGTGTATTATTCTTGTACTTCTTTCTGGGCGGCCTTGCCTTGGTCTAGAAGGGCTTGGACGATTTTCTCATCGCGTAGTTTAACAGAATCGTTGATCATTTCTGCGGACTTGACGATGGTTGTTTCTAGTTGGGCACGTTTCTGGCGTCCCAACTCAATAGCAGCGACGATACCTTGGTTTTGAGCGACCAGACTTTCAGCCAGCTTAGTAACCGATTCGACAGCGACTGTCGGACTTTGGGCAATTTGTTCCATCTGTGGAATCACTTCCTTGCTAGTTTCAGCTAGCATCTGGAGGGCAGCATTATTAGCGTTGACAATAGCATCTGCCACGACACCTGATTTCATTGATTGTTGCAAAATGCCAAGTTGGGCAATGGAAAGCTTCATTGTCGGAATCGTATTGCGACGAAGCATGCCCAATTTTTGGCGCATATCAGATGACACCTTCACAAGATTGCGCATCTGAGGTGTTGTTGCCCAGGCAACATAGAGACGGCTGACATACTCGGTGTGCTGTTGTTCAAGGGTATTGACCACTTCTGCCATGCGGGCCAATTCTTGAGACTTGGTCTGGTATTCTACTGTACTTGTATCAAGTTGGTCAGCTTGGGCCTTCAGTTCAGCAGCGCGATTGCCAGCTTCTGTCTGGCTGGCTTCTATAAAGGAAATCACTCCCACTAGGTTTTCAATGGATTTGGTATTATCCTCAATCAACATCTCAGCTGAGACGATATTTCGAGCTAGCACATCTTCTTGATTGACCACTGCGGCAGCCATGCCATCTAGCTTTTGCTCCACTGTTTTTGAGTCAAAGTAAAATTCCTGGAGGGTATTCTTGCTCTTGCTAAACAATCGTTGCAAAAAGTTTGGTTTTTCTTCTAATTCAGCAATTTCAGCGTTCTTGTATTTAACGACAAAGCCTTGCAACTCACGGTTGGTATTCTTGAGTAGATCATCCACTTGGGGAATCTGCAGTTTCTTTTGTTCTGACAAGATACGATTGACCGTATTGTTCACACCTTCTACAGCAGATTGTCCAAAATCTAAGAGCGCATTTTGATTGGTGACAAACTGGTCTACTAACTGGGGCACACGCGCCTTAATTCCTTCTTGCTGCTCAGGGCTCAACTTTTCAAGGAAGGTCAAGGTCTTGTCTGAGCCAGTATTGGTCTCGATGATTTGGGTTGTCTTATCCACCTTAGATACCGTATTGTTGGCAATCTGGTCAATATCAAAATTAAATTCTGTCATGGTTACTCCTTTATTTATATCCTATTCTTTTCGATCTTTTTCGAGGATACGCAGACTGATATCAAAATCACGCATATCTGTTTCATTGAGTTCTCTCAAAACTTGATCCAGCTCAAGGTCAAATTGTTCGATGGCTGCTTTAGCTTGCTCTAAGCGTTCTTCTGCCCGATTATAGTTTTTAGGATTGGCCTTAATCTTTAAATAGCCTTCTAAAATCGTTTGGAATTTCTCCATTTTCAAACTATGAATAGCAGTCAGTTCTTCCTTATCACCCTCAGCAGAGGTAGCAATCTTGTCTAAAATGGCCTGATGGTCAATGGCAATATTGGCCAAAGTTTGGGACAGTTCTGGAGCTGATTCCTCTGGCTCTACATTTTCAAGTTCTACCTGACTTTCTCTTTTTAAACGCTCGAACTGAACATCGATGTTTGCTCGAACTGTACGAACCTTTTTATCAATGCGGTTATAGACATCATCACCGATATAGAACTTGAGGCGATCCGCTTCCTGATGGATTTCCCGCAACTCAATCAATACTTGATTAGCCAGACTCTTATAAGATTCTGAACCTCTTTCAGCCAAGATTCCCTCTAGTTGCTGAATATCTTTGTCCGCTTGACGAATCCGAGCTTTTAAAAGCTCAATCTGATCGTCGAGAGAACGATCCTTCAATAGAGGATAACGCCAACGTCTGTAAAGCAGATAGCCACCATAACCTAGCAAGACACAAATTGCAAGAGGCAGCGCATACTGAAGCAGAAGCCCCAGCAATAACAAAACTACCCAAAAATAGAGGCAGCCTTTCCAAAAACCATTACCCGATTTCATAAACATTCCTTATTTTCAATTTATAAGTCTATTTTAGCACAAAAGACAAAAATGAGGGCGGAAAATCCCCTAGAAAAAAGTTGTTTTATTTATTGTCTAATGGAACTCAGTAGCTCATGTTATTATTTAAGTTGTATAGACTTAAATTACAAGTTTCAGCAATCCAGGTTTACCCAGTTAGTTCTACACGAAAAGTGAAATAAAGGCTTGAAATATAGAGGTTATATACTAGAATGAAAGCATAAAGGGAAAATAATGCTTCTAGCTTATATAACTCCTTCCTTTCTTAAACTGAGAGGCTAAAATATTATACCAGATTTATATCATCAACATTACTTAATTCAAGGAAGAGGCTATATACGATTATCCCTTAGTTATGGAAAAGCTATAGAGCCTATTCTAGGTGCAATTTCGCTGATTTATAGTAACCGTGAATCAGCGTATACACACGAGAATACTAGATAGTCACCACTGCTCTTTGTATAGAGCTAGTATATGTATTAATAATGCTCCGATTAAACGCCTCTTTGACTACTTTAAAACAGAGAGTGATGATATTAAGAAGCAAGACATTTTTGAAGAAGTTGTCACTGGTACTGATAACTACATCTACTTTTATAATAACAAACATTTTCAAGTTAGCTAAAAGGGCCTTGCCCCTCTTGAAATGAGGAACAAGGCCCTTGCTTAATCTTTTATTATTTCATTGCCCACTTGACAGTTAGCAGTTCCTAGTGACTACCTGTTTTTATATACCTTAAACATTTTGCCAATTTTCTTGGTCTTCTTTAAAGCGTTTTAGGAGAGCAAGTCCTTCTGGTGTAATGTAGCCTTCTTCTTGGGCTAGGTGGATGAGCTCGCTGTAGTTTGAAAGAGTCACTAGTTTGACACCAGCATCTGCAAAATTCTTATCTGCTTTTGGTAATTGATAGCTGAAAATAGCAACAACACCAAGAACATCTGCACCTTCACGTTTAGCAGCTGCTACAGCCTCAAGAACCGAACCACCAGTTGAAATCAAATCTTCCACAACGACCATCTTTTGACCTTGTGCTACACGACCTTCGATTTGGTTTCCAGCACCATGATCTTTAGGTTTGCTACGGATATAAGCAAATGGCAGATTCATCTTGTCAGCGATGATGGCACCGTGTGGGATACCTGCAGTCGCTGTTCCTGCAATCACTTCTACCTCTGGGAATTCTGACTTGATGGCTTCTACAAAACCATTCTCAATCAAGGTACGGGTATCTGGATAAGTAAGCGTCACACGGTTGTCTGTATAAATCGGCGACTTGATACCTGATGCCCAAGTGAAGGGCTCTTCTGGTTTAAGGTAAACGGCTTGAATTTTCAATAGATGGCTAGCGATATCTTTAGCAAGTGTCATGGTTTTCTCCTTTTGTTTTTATAGTCTATTTCTTTAATTTCAGTCTTGGTTCCACTCATCCTTGATAGCATGATAAGCTGCAACTGGATCAGTGGCTTGAGTAATCGGGCGACCGACAACGATGTAGTCACTACCAATTTGATACGCATCTGCTGGCGTCATGACTCGTTTTTGATCTCCAACTGCAGCTCCTAATGGACGAATGCCGGGTGTCAGACAGATAAAGTCTGGACTGGTAGCTTCTTTGATGAGCTTGACTTCCTGAGCTGAACAAACCACACCATCTAATCCCGCTTCAGCAGTTTTCTTGGCATAGTGAATAACCGATTCTTGAAGACTGGTTTGAATATTTTGAAAGTCTCTCATCTGTTCTTCAGAAGTTGAAGTCAACTGGGTAACAGCAATTAATTTGGCTTCTTTCCCAAGACCTTCACGCGCAGCCTTCATCATCTCTACACCACCTGCGGCATGAACATTGGTCATGTCAACACCCAGATGAGACAAAACCTTCATGGCTGACTTAACCGTATTGGGAATATCATGGAGTTTAAGATCCAGAAAGACACTATGTCCCAAACCTTTCAGATAAGAAACAATCTCAGGTCCTGTAGCATAATAGAGTTCCATACCTACCTTTAGATAGAGGCTCTCTCCTGCTGGAAAAAGAGCTAAAAATTGCTTGACTGCCTCAAAACTTGGAAAATCAAGAGCAATGACTGGACGAGCTTCGCGCATACTTTTCTCCTTTTACCTTTGTCAGCGAGAGAGCATGAAAAAAGGAACCTGCCTACAGCAAGGTTCCACGAAAAATGGGTAGTCTTCACCCTTTCACCGTCTAACCTTAGCTGCCTCTCTGGACTGCTTTAAAGGTTTTTTACTATTCTATTATTTAAAGTGGTACTTGTCAAGTAAAAACAAGTAACTGAACGAATCATTTGAAACTTAGCGACTCTGTGTTGTTTGAGTCGTCTGTGTTGTTTGATCTTGATTTCCTTGCTCAGCTTGTTTTTTCTTCTCTTCTTCCTGCTTCTTCTTTTCCTCTTCTTTGGCTTTGACTCTTTCGTCATCCAGAGCCTTATCCACTAGACTATAGCTATAGATACCGACTTCCATGTCAATACCACTAGGAACTGTCAACTGTGGTTTTATCTTACTATAGTAAGGTAATTTCTTCCCTAGTTCTGATAATGGCACCAAAATCTCGTCTGTATCATACATGGTAATCTTTAGAAGGTCACTTGTTACCTTACTTGGTGCCAGTTCAATCTTCTCAATCTCTTGCTTAATTTCTGGACTAACTTCATTTAGCTGAGAAATCAATGTTTTTATCTGTTCCTCATCGTTAAATAAAACAGATATGTATTTCTCAGGTAAGTTGTCAGAACTAAGGGCAGTTGATTCAATACTTCCGCTTGATAAGATTGGATAATAACTATCACCAGAAACAGAGTAGGCTACAATCCCAAATTCCTTCACTTCAATGGTGAAGTGAACTGGGAATTGATAAACTATCTTTGCCGATTCGATCCAGTGATTTGATTTAACCATTTCCGCATGCTTATCTTTATTTAAGAGCAAGCTAAGCGTATAGTCACTGTCACGAATGCCAGATGCTTCTCTAACTTGGTCTGCACTTGTCTGAACAGTACCCGTAACCTCAATATGTTTCATTGTAGCTAGAGGGCTTAGAAGATAAATAGACAAGAATAAGATTAGAAAACTAGGGACGAGGATCGTAACTGCTCGCCAGATATGTATAGAAGGAATGGCCGGTTTTGGAGGTTTATTCTTGGTTTTTACCTTTTTCTCTTTCTTAACCTTTTCGTCAGCTTTTTCTTTCTCTACTTGATCCTGACTCTTAGAGTCTTCTTGAGGAGTTTCCTCTGAATCTTTCTCTTCATTTGAAGTCTCATCGCTAGTATCCGAATCCTTCTCTTCAGATTTTTCGGATTCTTGGTCCACTTCTTCAGAACTCGTAGATTTTTCTTCCTTTTTTTTACTCAAATACTCGTGGTGTTGTTTTTGCCATTCTGACACTTCTTGAGTACTATCAGATGACTCTGATACTTGTTCTTCTTTTTCACGAGCTTCTTCTTCGGCACGTTTCGCCTCTTCTTCAGCTTTTTTTTGAAGATATTCTTGATTTCGTTTTTGCCACTCTGACAATTCCTTGCCTTGAGTGTCCTGATTCTTTTTATCCTTTGACATCAATTTTCCTTATGATAAATCTTTTTTTAGTAGCTCATAAAAATCTGCCACAGATTTTAATTCCTGAGAATTCTTCATCTTGTTTTGGTAAATCTCTTTGTTGGTCAAGAGTTGATTTACTTTTTCTTCTAAAGTTGACAAAGTCAAATCGCTCTCTTGCAACTCCTCAGCATAGCCTTTCTTCACAAAATAGGCTGCATTTTCAATCTGATCTCCACGGCTAGCTTCACGACCTAGTGGCACAATGACGTGCAATTTAGCCATAGCAAGAAGTTCAAAAATAGTATTGGCACCACCACGAGTGATGACCACATCAGCCAGATTCATGAGTGGTTGATAGAGTTCCGTCGCATAGTCAACACGGTAGAGGTTTGAACTTAGTTCATTTAAACTAGCATCTCCTGTCAGGTTGATGATATTATAGCGACTAGTCAGTTCTTCCTTGTGGTCTGTAACTAGTTGGTTAAAGACTCTCGCCCCAGCAGAACCACCGACGAAAAGAAGAGTTGGTAGCTTGTCGTTGAAAGAAGTTCGGATATCCACCATTTCTTCAGGTTCTTCCATAACTGGGCCAGAAACCTTGGTCACAGCTCCTACGTGCTCTACCTTAGTGAGACTAGATGCTTGCTCAAAAGTAGAGTACATCTTAGTCGCAAAATTATAGGCAATTTTATTGGCCAAGCCCATGGTGAGGTCAGACTCGTGGATGAAGACTGGTACTCTGCATACTCGCGCTGCGATAACAGGCGGAACAGATACAAATCCACCCTTAGAAAAGAGGGCTTGTGGACGAACTCGAAGCATGATAAAGAGCGATTGAAGAATTCCAAAAGCAACCTTAAAGACGTCAACCATATTTTGCCATGAGAAATATCGACGTAATTTCCCCGTTGCAATCGAATGGAAGGTGACATCTAAACCCGACTTGAGGATTTCATGATGCTCAATCCCGTTTTTATCACCAATATAGTGGACTTCCCAGCCATCTTCGATGAACTTAGGCATTAACAAAAGGTTGAGGGTAACGTGTCCAACCGTTCCCCCACCTGTAAATACTATTTTTTTCATATTATCCCTTTAACTCCGCTACAGTGTCGATGAAAAGATCTCCACGTACTTCAAAGTTAGCATACATATCCCAGCTTGCATTAGCAGGACTGAGGAGAACCACATCTCCTTCTTCTGCAAGTTCATAAGCCTTGCGGGTTGCATCTGCAATATCAGTCGCGTCGACATAAGCCACACCAGCTTTATCCGCTGCACGTTTGACACGTTCTGCAGACTGGCCGAGGATGACCATTTTCTTAAGTCCAGTAATATCAGGAACCAATTCGTCAAACTCATTGCCACGGTCCAACCCACCAGCAATCAAGATAACCTTGCTATTGTCAAATCCTGACAAGGCTTTTTGAGTTGCTAAGATATTGGTTGACTTACTATCGTTATAAAATTTAACGCCATTAATTTGGTCTACAAATTGGAGACGGTGTTTAACTCCACCAAAGGCTGACAAGGTTTCCTTGATGGTTTCATTATCAACGCTACGCAGTTTAGCAACAGCAATGGTTGCAAGAGCATTTTCCACATTGTGGCTACCTGGAACACCAATTTCATCAGCTGCCATGACTTTTTCACCACGGAAGTAAAGAAGACCATCTTCAAGATAAGCACCGTCAACCTTTTCAAGTGTTGAGAATGGTACTACAGTCGCGTTTGTCTTTGTCGCAAGTTCTTTAGCTAATTCCTGGTTGAAGTTCAATACTAGGTAATCAGCTACTGTCATATTGCTTTGGATATTCCACTTGGCTTCGACATAGGCTTCAAAAGAACCGTGATAGTCAATATGCGTTGGCATCAGGTTGGTGATAACAGCAATTTCAGGATGGAATTCCTGGATTCCCATTAATTGGAAAGAAGAAAGTTCCATGACAAGGGTGTCCTTATCTGTCGCAGTTTGAGCAACCTGACTAGCAGGATAACCGATGTTACCTGATAAGAGTCCATTTTGTCCTGCAGCAGTCAGAACTTCACCAATCATGGTTGTGGTCGTTGTCTTACCATTTGAACCCGTAATCCCTACAATTGGTGCCTCTGAAATCAAGTAAGCCAACTCAACCTCAGTCAAAACTGGAATGCCTTTTTCTAGAGCTTTTTCAATCATAGGATTGCTATAAGGAATACCAGGGTTTTTCACCATGAGGGCAAAATCTTCATCCAACAATTCCAAGGGATGCCCCCCTGTTACAACCTTGATACCATCTTCCAAAAGGCTTTGAGCAGCTGGATTTTCCTCAAAAGGCTTGCCATCATTAACCGTTACAATGGCACCCAACTTGTCCAAGAGACGAGCTGCAGACTCACCTGATTTGGCTAAACCTAGGACTAATACTTTCTTATTTTCAAATTGATCAATTCGTTTCATATCTAGAACTCCATTTCTACTCTTACTATTTTACCATTTTTATGAAAATAAAAAAGCCACAAAGGGCTTTCTTATTTGTTTTTTGTTATAAAAAACCTATTCTACCGACTTGAGGGCTTCTAGCATATCGACCTTTCGGAGATAGTGATTGACAAAAAAACCGAGTATGGTCAAGATGATACCAACAGCTAAAACTGGGATTAGATACACTTCCCAACCGACCTGTGGTTGAAAACGGAAGGTGCCCGGTGCAATCATCTGAATTAGAAATTGATGGAGATAAAAGCCTGAGACCAAACCTACAATCATTCCAACCAGTGACAGTATGATGGTCTCCCGATAGATATAAAGGGTCACTTCTTTATTGTGAAAACCAAGGACCTTTATGGTTGAGAGTTCCCGAATCCGTTCAGCAACGTTGATATTTGTCAGATTATAGAGAATCACAATAGCTAGTAGCACCGATACCAGCACCAAAATCGCCATGGTATGATTCAGAGAATTAGCAAAACTTTCAAATAGCTGAATGGTGGAAGCGTTTTGAACGAGGCCACTGACAGCTACCTGGTCCATAAATTCTCCTGCGACTCTTTCAGTATTCCCTTCACTTTTATCCTTAAGTTGGACCAGATAGGTGTTCATCTTGGGAGCTTGACCATATATCTCCTCATAGGTCGCCTGATTCATATAAACAAAGTGACCTACATAGTGCTCAGTAATAGCACCTACTTTAAAGGTTTTCCCATCTATTGTAAAGTTGTCACCAACAGAAACTCCAGCCAACTGAGCTAATTTATCTGTTAGGATGACTCCACCTGATAAGCTCAGTTTTTCTCCATTTTTTTCTAAATGGACAAAAGGTTCCAGGTCATCCTTATCCGTTACCATGATGGTCACTGTCTGAACTCCAGCCTTGCCTGCATACTTTTCCTCAACCTGTTTGAAAGAAATTAAACGATAGTTTTCAACTTCATCACTCTGCAATTTTTCTTCTAGCTTGGCCTTATCAGAATCTGAATCTCGAGAATTGACAGAGAGAATCATCTGATATTGTTGCAGATCCTTAAACTGCCTATCAGCAACTCCTACCACAGAGGATTGAATGCCAAGTCCTGCAAAGAGGAGGGCTACTGAACCTGCAACCCCAAAAATGGTCATCAGCATGCGTTGTTTGTAACGGAAAATATTGCGGGCAGTTACCTTTTGGGTAAAGCTCAAATGAGACCAGATAAAGGTTATCCGCTCCAAGAGAATCTTTGAGCCCTTGACTGGTGGCTTGGGTAGTAATAATTGTGCTGCTTCTTCATGCAATTCTCTGCGAGATACAAGGTAGGCAGGTAAAACGCTAGCTATTAAACTTAGTCCCAGAGCTAAACAACTATAGGTCCAGTAGAAATGCTGCTGACTCTCACCAACGATCATTCGTTCAGTGATGATATGCGAGATTGTGGGTGCTAAGACATAATGACCAATCAGAATTCCTAGAAGGGTGCCAAGAGTACCAGCAACCAGACCATAAATTACAAACTTAGCAATGATATCCTTGCTATGGTAGCCTAAAGCCTTAAAGATACCAGCATTGGTCCTTTCCTCGTCTACAAATCGTGTCATGGTGGTAAAGGTAACCATGGCTGCGACGGCATAGAGAACAACTGGAAAAATATTCCCTACGGCACGAATACTCATGGCTGAGTTACTATACATGAGATAACCTTGACCAGTAGGAGAGCTTTTTCGATTGTAAACATGATAGGTTGGCTCTGTCAGAGCATTGACTTCATCCTGACTGGTCTGCCATTTAGCCTTCTCACTAGCAAAATCTGACTCAGCATGACTTAGTTTTTCCTTTTCTTGTTTCAATTGTTCTTTAGCTTCTTCTATCTGGCTCGAAACTTGGCTCTTTTGCGGTTCTGGAAGTTGGCTCACTTGATTTTCTTGAGCTTGTAAACGCGTTTCGATTTCTTGCAGGCGTTTCTTGCCAGCTGTCAAGTTGCTCTCTGCCTCGTCTAGTTGTTTCTTGCCCTCATCAAGGGACTCTTGGGCATCCTTCTTCATTTTCTCTAGCCGCGCTTGTCCATTATCAGCAACTAGTTCCTTTAAAGTCTCCTCTTCTTCCTCTAGCTTCTTTTCGTAATCACTAGAGAAAGGATTGACATCTGTTAGGCTAGCAAAACGCAGGCGGGCAATCGTGTAAACAGAGCTCTTAAAATTTTCTTCAGTTACAACACCATATGCTACTAAGTTCCCATTACCACTGGCTGAACTCCCCATATCTGATTTTGAAAAGATATCTGGTGAGTGGACAAAGCCTGTGATGGTATAACTATCTCGCTTCAACTGAGAATCGCTGCCCTTCTTTTGACTCAAATGAATAATTTGCCCAATCTGATAGCGATCTTTCCAAAAGTCCGCCAAGGCCAATTCATCTTCTTTTTCAGGCAAACGACCTTCCGTTACTTGAAATTTTGAAATCTTATCAGTATTTGAAAAGATTCGTATGGCATCTTCACTATTTGCCAGAGTCAAATCTGTCATATAACCAAACTCGACATCTGCTCCTGATAGAGTTTGCAATTCTGCCTGGTCTGCCTGATCAAGCCCATAATCTCCTATGGCGGTCACATCTGCCGCATTGGTATTTTTCAGAAAAGTCCAAGCTGTTCGCTCCATATTGGGACTGGCCACTTTGAGACCGACTAGGGCCAAAGAACCTAACATCATCAAAGTTAGAATGGATAAAAATCGCCCTTTTGAACCTGTGAAAGACTGGAGCAGGTCTTTCCAATATATCTTCCTTTTCATATCAGTACTCCAAATCATCAATATCCTGTGGTTGAGGATTGATAACAACGCTCTTAACACTGGCATCATGCATCTGAATCACCCGATCAGCTATAGGAGCTAGGGAAGCATTGTGGGTCACGATGACAACGGTAGCGCCCTTCTTACATGACATTTCTTGAAGAATCTTTAAAACCTGCTTACCAGTCTGGTAGTCCAAAGCTCCCGTTGGCTCATCACAGAGGAGAATTTTGGGATTTTTAGCCACAGCTCGAGCTATTGCTACCCGTTGTTGTTCTCCACCTGATAGCTGAGCTGGAAAATTATTGAGACGATGGCCTAGACCTACATCCTTTAGAACTTGCTCAGGATCTAAGGCATCTAAGACAATTTCTGATGCCAACTCGACATTTTCTTTAGCAGTCAAGTTAGCAACCAAGTTATAAAACTGAAAGACAAAACCAACGTCATTTCTACGATAGTTGGTTCTCTGATGAGAAGTGAAATCCGAGATATTGATTCCGTCAATCCAAACTTGTCCTTCATCATTGGTATCCATTCCACCTAGAATATTTAAAACGGTTGACTTTCCTGCTCCAGACGAACCAAGGATAATGACTAGTTCTCCCTTTTCAATCTCGAAACTCACATCTCGATTGGCTATGATTTCTGTATCTCCAGTATGATACCTCTTATAGCTATGTTTCATTTCAATATAGGACATCTTATCTCCTCCTTTCCTACCCCTTATTTCACCCTTATTATAACTCTTTTAATAATAGAAAGAAAGTTAAGCCCTAAATATAAAACATAAAAAAGCGGACAAGATCTAGTTCTGTTTCTTGAAACTAGTTTGTCCACTTTTTATAGTTGAGATTGTTTTCTTGTCCAATCTCTATAATCTAAATACTGTCAGATTATTTTATTCTTCGTCTTTCTTCTTTCCCATTGCAAAGAGTCCAAGAAGCGCTCCCACAACACCTGCTGTTGCAAGGGTTGCATTTTCCTTAGTACCTGTTTCAGGGAGAATATGTTGACGGCTTGCAGGTGCTTGATAAGTCTTATCTTGTGACATAGCAAGGGCTACAATCGACTGCTCATCTTTGTACTCTGGTACTTCATTGACCGCTGCTTCGGCTGCGTTCACGCCATCAGTATATTCTGGTACTTCGTTCACCGCTGCTTCGACTGCATTGGCACCACCTTTGTACTCTGGCACATCGTTAACCGCTGCTTCAGCTGCGTTCACGCCACCAGTATATTCTGGAACTTCGTTCACCGCTGCAAAGACTGCATTGGCACCACCTTTGTATTCTGGCACATCGTTAACCGCTGCTTCGACTGCATTCACACCACCAGTGTATTCTGGTACTTCGTGAACTGCTGGTTCGACTACATTCGCTCCTAAAGTATGTTCTGGTACTTCGTGAACTGCTGCTTCAACTCCATTCACGCCTCCAGTGTATTCTGGTACTTCGTGAACTGCTGCTTCAACTCCATTCACGCCTCCAGTGTATTCTGGAATTTCGTGAACTGCTGGTTCTTCCCCATTCACACCGCCTGTGAACTCTGGAACTTCATGTATAGCCGGTTCTTCTCCATTCACGCCTCCAGTGTATTCTGGTACTTCGTGTACAGCTGGTTCTGTCTTAGCGCTTTCAGCATCTGCCTTAGTCAATTGAATGCGATATTCCTTAATATGTTTACCACTTTCTGAAACAAGATGAATCAAGACTGGAAGTTTATCATCTCCACTATCAACAATAGTTGCTGCTACGTTTTCGCCAGCTTCAACTGTTACTTGAGGACGATTTCCACTGTAGGTTACTTGGTAATCCACACGATCTTCAGAGAAGTCAGCAATCTCTTTTCCATCCACAAGAAGTTTTGCAACTGTACTATCCTTAGGTTCCTCACTTGGAGCAATGAAGGCCATTTCTGTAATAGCTACACCCTTGGTATCAGCTTTTCTATCCATGCGCCATCTCATAGCCTTAGCTTTAACTGGGGCAAAGGTTACATGGATATCAGTACCTGCTTGAATCTCTTGATCCGCACGGTATTCAACCTTCTCCCAGTTAGAAGGAGTGTTGAATGGATGTTCTGGATCGTATGGTTGGTAGTTAGAGTAGTATTCTGGTGAGTCAAATTCTGGTCCCACATAGCGCTCTAAGACTAGTTTAGAAGGTGCATCTGTACCACCATCTGAGAAGAATCGAATGCTTCCTTCAGCGACTGTACGTTCAACAATCTTGCCAGCTTCTCTAAAGATAACCCCTACTGAAACCTCTGAATTATCAGATGGAGTTGGAGACCAGTTGGTCCAACGACGGGTTTCATCATCAGAACCATCGTTAACATAGTCCACACGGTCATGAGAGTTTGGATCAATATCGTTAGTTGCAGAAGCAAATGAGCGGTTGCTATCATCATCGAAATCAGGGTTATCTGATAGGTTTTCACCGAGTTTATCAGTCACACGTACTGCTACTTCAGCAGTTAAATCAGTACCTAAAACGCGACCACGAACTGTAAATTCACCTGCATTCGCTAGATTTTCAGCTGGAACTTCATCCCATTCAACTGCCAAGTCTTTGACTTCATAGCCATCTTTACCTGTGAAGTAAACAGCGACTTTCGCAGGTAACTCAAGAGTATGGCCCTTAGCAACCAAGCGTGATGATTTCACAGCAACAACAGGTTTACTTGCTAGCAAGTCTTTATCATTTGTAAAGTGGAGACGGTATTCACCTAGAATATCTCCGTTTTCAGCCTTAACGACAACACGAACTGGATCCCCTTCACGCACGCTTGGAATCACTGTAGCAATACCATTATCTGATACACTTGCTGTTACAGTTGGTGCTTGGTCTTCTTTAGCTTCTAGATAATAGTCAGTCAAGCCAGGGTTAAAGTTTGGCAAATCTTTTCCATCTACTTGGATTTGAGCTTGAGCTTTCTTAGCTGCAGCTACTTGTTTAGAGAAGATTTGAATTTCTGTAATGGAAGTACCCCATTTACCATCTGGTCTAACCATACGGATACGAACCGCATAGGTATTGACTTTATCAAAACTAAAGTGAGTCATTTCTCCAGCTCTCACTTGATCTGGAGCTTTAAGATTTGTCACTTGTTTCCAATTATTGTCATCGTTAAAGACGTGGTCTTCACTGGCTACAAAGCTTGGATTTTTAGGAACTGTTGGAACATCTTTTCCTACATAGTATTCGATGACATAAGACTTAGGTGCACCAACACCGTGGTCTTCGTGGAAGGCAACATTGAGATTGTCAACCGAACGTTTAGACAGGATACCAGAATCACCAAATAGGATTCCGACCGATGCTTCACTTGTACGTTTCCAGTTTGTCCAGCGGTTTGCCGGTTGATCATTAAATGAGATAAGTTTGTCATTGACATTGGCTACTGAGTCACTTGGATTTGAGTCTGATGCAAAGGCAAGTGGCAACTCTGAACCTGTCCACTGATCAGAAATATTTGCACCAGTTTCTGTCTGAGCAGATACACGAACATGAAGTTTTGTTGGTAACTGAGTACCTTCCACATGTCCTGTCACTGTAAAGCTACCTTCTTGTGCATACTGGCTTGGATCAATAGCATCCCAAGTCACTTTAGCTGATGATACTTGTCCATTTGAATGGTAAGTACGAACACTTTCTGGTAATTGAGGAGCTTCTGAAACTGGAGTTGTTGTAGTCACTTCTTCGACTGCAATGATACCCTCTACAGAAACTTTAGCATGAGCTTTGTTTTCAATTCCTTCTACTTTACCTAGAACATCAAAGCTGTGGTATTTAGCAAGGTCTTCCTTAGCAACTGCTTGCCAAGTCACCTTGTGAACTTTTGGAAATCCTTTGTCGTACTCTACCGTTACTGTATCAGGTAGACTTGGTTCTTGGTTCAAACCTGTCACGACACTTACTGGACGAATAGCCTGGACAACTTTATTTTCAGTATTTGCCTGAATGTTCAAGTCAATCTGACCTTCAGCTCCTTCAAATTGAGCTTTCAAAGTTACTTGACCAGGTTTATGCAATTCAAGCATACCTTTACGAACAGCTACGTCTCCTTCACCTGATGTTGAGAAGGTTACCTTGTCAGCTTTTAATACGGCCTGAGTTCCATCTTGATAATGAGCCAATACCTTGATACCAACTGTTTGGTCTTCTTTCAGTGCAGCTGCATTTTCTACTTCTAGGCTCAAACGTTCGATCTGCGGAGCTTCCTGCAAGAACTGGATAGCGTAAGTTTGCAATGCTCCACCATCATTTGGTTGAACATAAATACTTGCACGCATACCATTTGCTTCGTTAGCTTGAATAACAGTCACTTGCGCATTTTCAGCCAAAGCTTTGACTTCAGGTAAAGCAGTTCCATAAGCAAGTTTATGGTATAGAACTGGTTGATCCGTTGAGAGCCCTTCTACAGGCTGGTCTGCTACAGTTACAGTCGGTACTACTGGAGCAGCTGCTTGACCTTCTGCGACTACAAAGGTCGCATCGATTTGGTCATCACCTGAAATTCCTTTAGCTTGGATACGAGAGCCTGGGATAGCTAATTTAGCTTGATCTTCTGCTGCAACTTCCCACTTATCAACATCATAACTTCCTACAGTACCATCTGACAATACATAGCTAACAGATGGGTCAACCGTACTTAGATCTGTAGTTGGTGCAATTCTCTTAACTACCGGTAATTCTGTTTCGAGGGCCAAGACTTCAACACGCGCTTCTACATCTCTTCCTTCTGCCACACCTTTAACAGTAAAAATACCAGGTTGGTTGACATCAACTGCAGACCATTCTACTGGAAGTTTTGCACGGCTACCATCACTGTAGATAAATCCTACTTTTGAAGGCATTTTCGCTGCTTGACCGATTACTGTACGAACTTTAGGAACCTCTGTACCTAAAACAGTTTTTTCCTCTTGGTCTCTCTTACCTGTGAAGATAGTTGTTTGACCAGATTTCAAGAAATCAGAGTGAGCAGTCAAGGTGAATTTACCTGCTTGCTCAGTTGATTTAACAATCACAACACCCTTACCATTAAAGGCTTTGCGAATCCATGAACCATCTGCTTGTTCTTTGTAACGTTCACGGCTGGCTTGTTCCCCGTTATCCACACCGACAATCTGACCTTGTCCATGCAACTGGAAGCGAACAAGATTATTGGCTGTAGGAACTACGTTACCTTTACTGTCAACAATTTCGTAATAGATATAAGTGAGGTCTTTTCCGTCAGCTGCGATAGCATTTTCTTCTTTGACCAAACGAACCCCTGCAGGTTCTCCAGCGGTCACAATCTTATCACGAGCAACGATGTTACCAGCTTCGTCACGAGCTACTGCTTCTAAAGTACCTGCTTCAAAAGCAACCTTCCATTCAAGGTAAAGTTCATTCGGTTTAGCACCCTCTTGGTAAGTACGTCCATCACTTGTTTGTTTTTTAGTAAATGTCTTCTTGCCTAGAGTATTACCATTCAAGAATAGTTCTACACTTGCCGCATTAGAATAGGCACGGACTGGAATATTACCATCTGCATCCGCTACATTCTCTTTTAGGGTAGGATTTTCCCAGTTCCAGTGAGGAAGCAAGTGAACCATTGGTTTCTTCTCAGCAGAAACCCATTGGCTTTGGTACAAGTAGTAATCATTCTTTGGAATACCAGCTGTATCTACGATACCAAAGTAAGAACTCTTAACTGGAGTTTGGTTTTGGTTGTGCCATGGAGTAGGCTCACCGATATAGTCGGTACCTGTCCAGATAAACTGACCAGCATAACCAGCATTATCACGGTCAAAAGTCCAAGATGCTGTAGCTGTTTTACCCCAACCAACACGGTCATTACCATAGTCTGATTGCTCATAATGACGGTAAGCCTGATTGCTGTGGACCAATTCACGTTCTGGACGGAAATAACTTCCACGTGTACGAGTAGCTGAGGAAGTTTCAGAACCGTAAATCAACCAATTTGGATGTTTCGCACGAAGTTTCTTGTAGTTGTCTTCTGAATAGTTAAATCCAACGGCATCAAGTTCATTGGCAATCTTTTCATGGTCACCACTACCATCACCAAAACGGAACTTATCTGCTCCCATAGTGACATAGCGTGTCTTATCAACAGCCTTAATAACTTGAACCAAGCGTTTAACCGTTGCTAGAGAACGAGGTTTCCCATCTGCTTCACCGATTTCATTACCGATAGACCACATGACGATAGCAGGGTTATTCTTTCCTCGTTCAACCATGGTACGAAGGTCAAAATCAGACCATTTTTCACCTTTCTTAGCGTCTGGGTGAGTAGCATCTTTGTCAAAGAAGCGACCGTAGTCATACTGTTTCTTACCACCATACCAAGTATCGAAGGCTTCTTCTTGGACCAACAAACCAAGCTCAGCAGCAATCTGTAAAGTCTGCTCACTAGCTGGGTTGTGGGTTGTACGGATAGAGTTCACACCCATATCTTTCATTTGTTTCAAACGACGGTATTCTGCCTTATAGTTTTCTTCAGCTCCAAGAGCTCCATGGTCATGGTGAAGAGAAACCCCATGGAATTTAATGCGTTCACCATTCAAAGAGAAGCCTTCATTTGGTGTCCAGTTGTAGTAACGGTAACCAAACAAGTCCTTCTTAGCATCGACCAATTGACCATCACGATAGACACGAGTCACCAATTCGTAAAGAGCTGGTTGGTCGCTATGAACTGTCCAAAGTTTTGGTTTATCAACTTGTAAAATAGCATTTAAGCTAGCTGATTGATGAGCTTTCAACACTTGACTAGCTGTACGAACTAGATCAGTTACAGCTTGACCATTACGTTCGATGATTTGGTATTCAGCAAGAATTTCATGATCTTTATCATCAGTATTGACAATCTTACTTGTTACATGAGTATCAACCTTGCCATTCTGTTGT
Source organism: Streptococcus infantis (assembly GCF_047463315.1). GTDB lineage: Bacteria > Bacillota > Bacilli > Lactobacillales > Streptococcaceae > Streptococcus > Streptococcus infantis_AB. The sequence goes on from NZ_JASHEB010000001.1 coordinate 384,862, forward strand.
TTTTCAAGGTCTGGTGTTAAGATAGTTGTTCCATTTTTCTCAGTATGGACCTTATCTGTGACTTGAAGAGTAACATCACGGTAAATCCCACTTCCTGAGTACCAACGGCTACTTGGTTGTTTATTAATGGCATGCACTGCTACGACATTTTCGCGACCGTCTTTATGGAGATAGTCAGTGATGTCATATGAGAATTGGTTGTAACCATTTGGATAGTGACCAACTAGCTGTCCATTTACATAAACCTGAGAATCCATGTAAACCCCATCAAATGTGATACGAACATTCTTATTGAGATCTTCTTCATCGAGTTTAAAGGTCTTACGGTACCAAGCATCACCACCATTGAGTTGCCCACCTTCGTTTTGGGCAGGTGAGTCATGGTCAAAGTCATTGTAGATACTCCAGTCATGAGGAAGGTCTAATTTCTTCCAACTAGAAACATCGGCATCTGGCTTGACCGCATCTTTAGCATTGGCATTGAGCTTGAAATGCCAGTTTTGATTGAATTCTACTTTTCTATCCTCAATCAACTGTTTTACCTCATCATTAGTTGCAGGTTTGAGCTCTGGTTTTTCTGTTTGAGCAGATTGATCCTGAGTCACAGCTGGAGCTTGCTTTTCTACATCAGAGATTTCTTTTTTCTCAGGAGTAGTCTCAGTAGTTGGGGCTTCCTCTTTTTTATCTACTTCATGATTGGTTTCTACTGCTTCACTGGTAACAGTTTCTGTTGTTACAGGTTGTTCAGAAGCTTTTGAATCTACAGCCTCCTCTTTAGGAGTTTCTTTCTCCACTTTTTCTGTAGCAACTGCAATTGGAGTTTCATCAGCAGAAACTGGGGTTGCACTAGCTACACTTGCTCCAAATAAGACTGAGCATGTCCCGATAAGCACTGAGCATGTCCCGACCGTGAATTTACGAATGCTATAGACACTTTTACGATTCCAATGATCTTTTCCCATAGGGTTCTCCTTATTAAGTAACCGCTTCCATTTTTGTCGAAAGCGCTTTACTTTTGTTGTATTTATTACTTCTATTCTATAAAATAATATAGGAAACATCAATAGAATCCCTATAAAAATTATACTTTTGATTGTTTTTTCTATATTTTGTAGAAAATAATAAAAATCTGAATGTACATTTAGAAAAATACGTCAAAACAGCTGTTTCACTTATAGAAACAGCTGTTACTGAAAAACTATTCTGAATTTACCTTCGATTACTGACTATCCTTCTTTTAACATGTTTATCATTTCATTTTTACGTTCTTCTAGCTCTGCAATTTGCTGGAGTAAAAGTCCTGAAAAATCACAATTAAGCTCTTCCGTTTCTCCACTGTTATACCAATCCAAAGCTACTATGTGATTGTCCTTATCAAAGCAGAAAATTACATCTCCATCCCCGATGACAGACAGAAATGGAATATAATCCTCAAAGCCCAGAGCGTGTAATTCCTTGGTTTTAAGACGAATGTCTAAGAAATCTGGGATGCCATTTGCAATTCCAAAAACCTTAATACCTCGGCAGAAGGTCCAAAATGGTGCTACATCGTAAGCCTTGGCTCTTGGCCATAGCTCTTCCCTGACTTCCATAAAGAGACCTCCAAGAGCTGACATGGTGAATTCTCTGAAATCTTCTGGCAGACGAATGCCATATTGAGTTTCAAAATCCCGAATATCTTCTTCCGATGGTTCATTGCCCATGCAGGCGACAACTTGGTAAGTGTCCTTATCATAGTGACGAAAATAATCATAAACTTCCTTGAGTGCCATTATTTTAATCCTTTTTTACTAAGAAATATAGACCACAAATCCATCTGGTAAGATGATTTGTTGTCCCTCCTTAACTTGACAATGACTTGCTAAGTCAACTGAATCTCTATCCAAGGCAAAATTTTCCTTAGACTGATTAAAGATAGCCTGAACTTCTTTTCCTTCGTAGCTCCACTTCAAGGAAAGAATATCTGGTTTCACTTCTTCTAGCTTATTGATTCCATATTGAATAATGCTTGAAATTTCCTTACGAACCTTGATTAATTTCTTCATGAAAATCAGCATGTCATTGTCTTCAGACACACGGTCCCAAGGCATGACACGACGGCAATCGGGATCTGGTCCACCTTTAAGTGCCAGCTCTGTTCCATAATAGATACAAGGAGCCCCTTTTTGAAGATAGAGGAAGGCGAGAGCAGCCTTGACATGCTGGATATTTCCTTTAGCGGTCGTGAGGATACGCTCTGTATCGTGAGAGTCTAAAAGGTTAAACATCACTTCAGCAATTTGTTGCTTGTAGTACATAGACTGGCTGTTGATTTCTGAAATAAACTGCTCTGTCTTTTTATGCTGACGCAAGAAATAGTCTTTGATACTTTCAGAAAGAGGGTAGTTCATAACTGCATGAAACTCATCCCCTTTTAGCCAAGGCTGAGACGTGTGCCAGATTTCACCTAAAATATACAAACCAGGCTTTTTAGCAAGAACTGCCTTTCTGAAATCTCTCCAGAATTGGTGGTCAATTTCATTGGCAACATCCAAACGCCAAGCATCAATATCAAAATTCTCAATCCAATAGGTCGCAACACTTAAAAGAAATTCTTTAACTTCCGGGTTGGCTGTATTTAACTTAGGCATATAGCTAGCAAAGGCAAAGGTATGATACGGTAGTTCTTTTGGCTTCTTCAGTTTATCCTCAGTAATTGGAAATTCTTGAATATGGAACCAATCTTTATAAGGGGAATTTTCTCCATTCTTCAGAACATCTTGCCACTGAGCCGACTGATAACCGATATGATTAAACACCGCATCAAGCATGATCTTAATGCCCTGTTTATGAGCTTCATCGACTAGATTCCGAAAGACTTCCTTGTCTCCAAAGTGACGGTCAATCTCAAAATAATCCGTCGTATCATATTTGTGATTAGTCGTAGCTTCAAAAATAGGACAGAGATAGAGCCCAGTGATTCCTAGGTCTTTGAGATAGTCTAGATGGTCGATAATTCCTTGCAAATCTCCACCAAAAAAGTCATCTCTACCAGGGGAAATCTCTGCATCCCACTCTCTAGCTCTATCTGGAGTTAGGTTAGGATTTCCATTGGCAAAGCGTTCAGGAAAAATCTGATACCACACAGTTTCTGAAACCCAACTAGGAACCTGGCAACCATCTATTTCATGAATGTAAGGAAGTTTAAAGCCATTTCCATCAGCATCCAAGTTTTCTTGAGTATATTCTACACAACCCTTATCACCATAGTAGACACCCTGACCTTCCTTATCAAGGAGTTCAAAGAGATACTGAATCCGTGCAAAATGAACCGAGACTGTAACCTGCCAATAATCAAACAAGGCATCTGAGGTTACTTTGGTCATTTCCTTCTTGGCTTCATACTTATCTTCAATGAAAATAAAGGGATCACCATAATGCAAAATGACCTTTTGAATATCATCTTTCTTTGTTCTAATTCGGATATGTAGCTGACCTTCTTTGTAAAGATAAGCATATTCTGATTCTGGTCTATGATAAATGGCTGTCAATTCCATAGTTTGTCTCCTATAATTAACAAAAACGCAAACGTTTTCATAATTGCTAGTTCTAGTATACTATTTTAAGATTCGATTTGCAATACTTGGTCAAATTTCACAAGAAAACAGCTCAAATTAGATACTGTAGACTAATCAAGAAATTTCAGCACCTATCAATAAAAAGCTCCCAAACTCAGCCTCACAGCCTAGTCAATCTGACAAAGAGCAAGTTCTTTTAATCCTCTGTCGTACAGGAAGGTTAAACAAAAGTTGTCTGTTATATTTTGAACCTTGTGTTTACTCATTCCTCTAGGCAAGGCTATATCGCACAATTCTCTTGTTGCCAGAGAAAATAGCTTTTGCTTGCCCTTCCATTCATCATTTTTAAATAGGGGGCTCAGGATAAGATAAGGCGAATCCGTAAAAATTCCATTGACACCAGCTTTTTTACCTAAAGCCTTTAAATGTTCAGATTCTAATAACTTTTCGATAATACGACCATCACTAGAGATTTTAACTAGGGCATAATAGTCCATGCCCCATTTATTGACGGAGGTTTGACTTTCTCCAGAGGTAAAGGCATAGAGCTCTCGCTGCCAATATTTCAGACTATCGATTTTAGGACAAGCATCAGAGTTCGTGTCGTGGTAGTTTAAAGCTTTTTTATCAATATGCGAATAAGTGGTCCACTTCGCCTGCTTTTTCTCTCTATCAAATTCTAAAAGGGCAAAGTTTCTTGCCTGATTTGTATAAACTTGCTCTTCAAAACACACAGGTATCTGGTCGCTATCTGATACTATTTGAAAATATCTCTCTTGTGCCTTTTTAGGAAGTATACTTTGCGAATCCTTTATGGCAATGATTTCTGGATGAGAAAAATCACCAGTATAATAGATTATTTCCTTGCCAGCCTTGATGATGCCAATATTTTGTCCATCTGTAAAGAGTAGAGGCTCTTCCTCCCAAACATGGTCACAAGCCCAAGCATCTATCTCCTTGACTCCCAAAGGAGTCACTTCTAGCAGACAGTAGCGATTAAAAGCTTCCTTCTCACTGGTCAATACAAAGGCTCTACCATCATGTAACATGACAGAATTGAAAACACTATTGTAGTCCTTGTCTAGTTCCCATTTGTTCAATAGGCTTAACTTTAACTTCCCCATTTTCTTCCTCCTAATACTCAATGAAAATCAAAGAGCAAACTAGGAAGCTAGCCAAAGGCTGTACTCGAGTACGGCAAGGCGAAGCTGACGTGGTTTGAATTTGATTTTTGAAGAGTATAAACAATCACCATTCATTGATGGCAAATAGAATGGCTAATCGAATATTTCTGAGCAACTGATCCGAAAGGTCATCGTATTGTTGACCAAGTCCCTTATCTTGTGCCAGCCATCCAGGTTCATCATTCCAGGAGCCCATTGCTCCAAAAACATCCGCTGCACTTGCAGCTCTAAATATGCTTAGATGTTGCGGTGGAATTTGAGGTTCTGCCAGTCCTTTACCAGATTCTGGGTCTAGCAAAAAGTTTCTAGCAGAGTGAAAGACTTTGGCAAAGTTGTCACATTCAATTTTAATTGCTAGATCTTCTATACGAGCCAATATGCCCTTAAATTCTTCGATATTATCTTCATAGTGGGGAATGTCTTGAGAAGACCTTTCCCATTCATACTCAGTGTAGGTCACATCCCAGCCCCTACCTGCGGAAGCAGATTCCCAATTTGGTAGGAAATAACTTGCCTTCCCATCTTTATAAAAACAGAGAATTGAACTCTGTGTCGTATTGGAAAAGCCTAAAATCCCTCTGTCTTCAACTGAAATAGGACAAAATAATTGTAAGTCCTTTAGACCTTTTTTCTTAAGGTTTTCAAACCAATCAGATACAGAAAGTTCTGTAGCTTCCCCATTTTCTGACGGCAAAATTTGAAAGCTCAACTTATTTGTATATTTTTCGGGGTTATAACATATTTCTTTACCACTTTTTAAAGCCTTCCTAGCTGCTGCCACGATACAGGCTATCTGATACATTTGTCCATTCATATGATTTCTTCCATTATCCCTTCAATCAGTTTTGTAAGACTTTCTACTACATAGATAATTTCATCAGGGTCATGGATGTAGCAAATAACCTGTCCTTCTTGACCCTCCTGGTCTGGATCAAAATCCAGCATAAGATAACAAGAGTCACAATACTGGGCAAAAGGAAGCCATTTTTTATTAAAAAGATAAGGCTTAATCCTGCTATCACGCATATTTTCCAGGTCTTGACTAGAAAAATAGTCGGGAAATTCGGTTAACAGAGCATCTCTATTTTGAAAGTACTTTTTACAAGTCTCAATTTCCTGTAGACTCATGAGAGAAAAAGTCAGATCTCTCTGGTCAATCACACAAGGTAAAATAGAGAGGTATTTACTCCCATTCTTATAGCTATAAAGCTCTTTGAAGTCACTAGGTAGACGAATACCAAATCTTTCCTCAAAGCCTTGAAGCTCTTCCTCGGAAGCACCAGAAATATCCTGATAATCTTCCAGATATCCTTCCTCTACAGGATCATCCAAATCCCAATCTTCAAAACACTCACAAATATAAGTTTCTATTTTTTTAACTTGGTCAATTAGTTGCATAAGAGCCCCCCTTTTTGATTTCTCTTAATCTTCAAGAATTTCTTGTAAGTGTCTAGACATATTGCAGATAAATTCTTTAAAGCTACAAATATCACTTATAGTTTCGTGTTCCTCATCGTAAAAAGCTACTTTATTTGTCTTTGGATGCCAAATGATATAGATATGAGTATAATCTCCGGTTAACCGTGAAATACGGAGAAATTTTTTACGACCTTTTTTTAAGGGAATTGTTTGCATAAGAGGGAAAAACTCTATCCACTTAAAATCACAGTTAGTAAGTTCAAAATATAAGTCTTGACTCATGAGAAAATCGGTAAGTTCCCGAGGCAGTTTAAATGGTTTTAGTTCATCCAATTTATTGCGTAAATTATGAAATTCTACTGGCTCTAGTTTTTGAAAGTATTCTGCCATCTCTTGATCCCCCTTTTCGATAGCGATACTATAAGGTCTCATACCATCTTTTTCAGTGAGAGTCACGTCCGCCCCGTGCTCTACAAGGTATTTACACATATCTAGGTCAACATATCTTGCAGCTACACAGAGAGGCGTTGGCTTAAAGGGATAAACCGAGTCGGAGGCATTATAGTTTATATCAACTCCATTTTTAATAAAAAAATCTAGCACCTGATAATTTCTATCTGCAACGGCTCTCCTAAATGCTTTTCCACCATATTTTTCGACACTATGTCCTAATGCATGGATAATAGCTAGATTATCAAACTTATTTCCAAATAAGGCTTCTTGAAAGGCTTCCGACTTTACAGCATTTACACTATGAATCTTTGCTCCATGTTTCATAAGATACTTGATGAACGTACCATCACAATACCTGACAGCCAACAAAAATGAAGGGTTATTTTTTACATTTAAATGAGCCCCCTTTTCCACTAGCCATTTTAGGGAGTCAAAATTTCCTGTAATCAAGGATAAATCAATTGGGCTTAGAGAGGTATACTTGCTGATTTCTATTTCTTGGTCAATATCCCAACCACTTGCAAGATATTGGTCTAAGGCCAAGGTGTCTCCCTCTATGATGCCCTTAACAAGTTGTGGAACCGATTTAAATTCTCCAATATTTTTTAATGTAATCATTGTCAAACTCTTATTCTTTTTACCGATTATAACTTGGTTCTTTTAAGTCAATTGGTTTAGGATTTTGCTTTATCCAAGCAATAGCTAACTGACACAGGCGGTCTAGGCGAGGCTCGTCATCAAAATCTTTCCCATGAACTTGAGCAATAAGCTCTTTAGTCTCTTCCAATTCTTGATCTGAAAGAGGGATTCCTAGAGACAAGTATTGAGGCATAGCCTGAAGCATTTTTCTATAGTCCCTGTCCCAGTTGACCCCACCATTGCGATCCAGCTCATCTCGGACTCGACCTGGTATACGGATAACTTCTCCCTGAACAGTTTTGGCTGCTCCACTCGAAGGGATCAAGAAAGACCATAGTTCCTCATATTGCTCCTCCCAGCTACCTTCTTTTACGAGAATCGGAGAAACTCCATCGTGGGTTATTCGTTTGGCTACAGGCTTGACATCAAAGAGCTCATATAGTTTTGTTAATCCTTTATCTGCAGCCTCTACGTAGTCAGGATGGATACTTTCTCGATGAAATTCAAAATCCTTGCCGATTTGCTCAACTCTTTCCTTCATTTTAGAGGTTTTCTTAGCACCTGCTTCTAGTAACATAGAGGCAATTTCAGCAGTTTGGGCAATATAGATCCCCCGACAAACCATCAAGACTGAAGCTAGTGGAGTTCTTCCCATATCATTCTCTACATTGACATTTGCTCCCTTGTCAATTAAAAGTTTGACAGTCTTAGGATGGAAAAACTCAGCTGCCATATGTAGAGGGGTATCGCCATAGGTATTGGGCTTTTCAATGTCTGCCCCCAATTCACACAAGAGTTTTACTGTATCTCTCCCCAAGATTGCTTGACGGTATAAAGGAGTCGCTCCATAATAATCTGGGACATTTATATCTAGGCCCTTTTCTACCAGCCAGATTACCAATTCATCTGGTACTCCTCCCATATGCAGAGGTGTACATAAGCTAAATCTTCCATCATGAGCGGTTAATTCACAGCGATCATAGACTGCTTTCAGGGCTTCAATATTTCCTTCATCCATTAAATCCTTAAACTCTTTTGGTAATGTAACTCTTTTCTTTGCCATCTTTAGTTCCTTTCTTGTGATTCGGTATCTAGGACAAACCAATGAAGTTTGTCAACCGTTTTCAAAGTCATGACTTGTCCATCATAATCATTTTTCAACTCAAGACCGTTTTGCTCAATAGATATATGATTGTACCAGTGGTCTAGGCTGGCGTATTTCCCCATATGAATGTTGATGAGCATACTGGTTATCGGATCCCACGTTCCTTTCTTAACAGTTTCGGCTAAAAGGTAGTAAGCGTCTAAGAATATGAGATTTCTCCCATAGATCCAAAAAGGCAGTTCAAGCTCTAACAAGGGCAACTTGGCAGAAAAAATCTCATCCCCGTGCGGTGGCACGGTTTCATAATGAAATTCTATCTCACAGCCATAATAGGCAATCAAGGCTCCCTGACATCCAATATTTTGAGGAATTCCCTCCTCAGCTACTATAAATTCCATGACCTGCTCCTTCTATTTTCAATCATAAAATCCGACCACACTCTGCCAGAATATCAAACTGGACGCATGACATTTTCTAGTCATCAAGTGGATGAAGTCACTTTCACAACCCGTCCAAACTGCAGATTGAGCCGTTCCCATGGCTCTAACAAATGCTAGAAAATCTGGTGCCAGCCATATTTTTTCATCATAGGTCATCTCTGCATCAACAGCATAGACCGCCCCAGATTGACAATCCAGCAAAACAGTGTAGGGATCTCCATTTGCAATGATGATCAAGCTGCTTTCTTGTAGAGTTGAATAATCATGGTATTCCAAATTGCGATTGATTAGCCAAGTAAGACTAGTGCTGTCCCCATATCCAAATTGGTAACTTAAAAAACCTATCTGCCCCCAGTTATAGGCCAGAATATACTTCCTAAAAATCGGATCCAAATCTTGGATTTGAAGTTGGCTTTTCAAACGATCCAGTTCAGACACTGGCAAATCTGTTTTATTCAGGACAATCCCTTCTCTTATCTCAGGGTCCAGTCCTTGTGTTTCTTCTTGGGTAAGGGAAATGATTTGGTCAATTGTCAATAATTCCATTGTCGACCTCCGACTATACATAGAGCATTATCTAGGGTAAGCTAGCTGGTTTGGGACTTCATTTATCTAATGACCTTTCTTATCTCAATTATACTCCAAAACTATCAAATAAGGGAAAACTACCAGTATTTTCAGGGATTATTTTTGATGAATAGTCGCCCAAAGTTATAGAAAAAAACCATTCCTCAAGGGAACAGCTTCATCACTTATAATTAAAGGTCTCTCCAGCCAACTTATCCGCTAACTTGGGAAAGAGAGTATAAAACTTATAGGCTAGATTTAGCAAGACTGGGAGATTGAGTTCTCGTTTATTTTTTCCTATGGTCTTAACAATTTTTTTAGCTACTGCATCTGGCTCGAGTAGGAAACGGTCAACTGATTTTAGATAACTGCCGTCTGGGTCAGCCTGGTCGAAAAACCCTGTACGGATAGGACCGGGATTAACCGTCGTCACATAGACACCATAGGGCATGAGCTCAAGGCGAAGAGAATTTGAAAAACCGATGGCCGCAAACTTGGTCGCAGAGTATAGACTAGACTTGCCAGTTGCTATCAAACCTGCCATGCTGACGATATTGATGATATGGCCTTTTCGGATTTCCTTCATACGAGAAGCAACCAAACGAGACAGATTCATCAAAGCAAAGGTGTTAACCTCAAACATCTGATGAATATCTTGATTAGAAATCTTATCGAAATCCTCAAAAATCCCATATCCTGCGTTATTCATCAAAACATCAATCTTTCCATAGCGCTGGTAGAGTTCAGCTACTAGGTCTTCTAGGGCTTGAGCATCGGTAATGTCCATCTCGACCAATTCTGCATGTGGATGATTCCCGTATAGCTGAACTAGTTTTTCCTTAATTCTGCCGAGTAAGATGAGTTGGTCATCTGGTAAGAGTTTGACCATTTCTTGGGCTAGACCTCCGCTAGCTCCTGTTATGAGAACAGTACGCATACTTTTCCTTTCTCAATCTTCTAGATTTCCACTTCTTCCAAATCTTTAACTACATGGACATTTTCAAAAATTGTTGCCGCATCTTTCTTAAGCTGGCTAATGTCTTTTGAGAGGAAGCGTGCACTGATATGGTTGAGCAAGAGTCGTTTGGCTCCTGCTTCTGTTGCAACCTGCGCAGCTTGCATATTTGTTGAGTGACCGTGATTGCGGGCAATCTTCTCATCACCCTTGCCATAAGTTGATTCATGGACAAGGACATCGGCATTAACAGCCAGACGTACACTGGCATCCGTTTTTCGAGTGTCACCCAAGATAGTGATAATCTTACCAGGGCGAGGATCTGAAATATAGTCAGTAGCCTTAATCTCAGTGCCGTCCTCTAATACGACATCCTGACCGTTTTTAATTTTTCCAAAAAGCGGTCCAAATGGCACACCAGCAGCCTTGAGTTTCTCAGCATCCAAGGTCCCTTCAAGGTCCTTTTGCATGACACGATAACCGACACAGAAAATAGTGTGATCCAACTCTTCTGCATAAACGGTAAACTTATCCGTTTCAAGGATTTTCCCTAGGGAATCCTGGTCAAACTCATGAAAATGAATCTTATACGGCAGGCGTGAACCTGACACTCGTAGACTGGTCAAGACAAAAGATTTGATGCCTTTGGGACCATAGATTTCTAAATCTGTCTGCTCTTCATTGGCTTGAAAGGCACGACTAGAAAGAAATCCTGGCAAACCAAAGATATGGTCTCCATGTAAGTGGGTAATAAAGATTTTGCTGACCTTTCGTGGTCGAATCGTCGTTTCTAGAATGCGATTTTGCGTTCCTTCTCCACAGTCAAAGAGCCAGACTTCGTTAATCTCGTCCAAGAGTTTCAGGGCGAGACTTGAAACGTTGCGGGCTTTAGAGGGCTGACCAGCCCCCGTTCCTAAAAATTGAATATCCATTTGATACTTTCTAATTAATCAATATATAACATAGCAGTTCTGTTTTCAGAGCGATAATACAGCTTGCCAGAAAAAGCTCTAGCTTCTTGTAGTAAATCCTCTTGGTTGTATCCTTTGAGACGCTTGCGACCATCTGCCAAATTTTCCAAATCTGTCAAGGCTGTGAGATTTTCCACGCTAACAACTTCTTCGTCTCCGATAGCCTTCATATAGATGTTGCCAGACTCCTCAAAAACGAGCTGATGAGGGAAAATTTGCGCAATCTCAAAGAGTAATTCATCCGTAATGACTTCCTCAGCTTCTGAAAAAATGCGACCAAGACCTTCTTTTTCGTAGCAAAATCCAAAGGATTTACCAGATAGATTGAGGCGAATAAAGGGCTTGTTTTCTAGAGTGAAACTTGGATCAACATTGTAAAGATTTAGTTCTTGGCTGACTTCCGCAAAATAATCGGTCGCAGCTTGAGGACTTTTTTTCTGGTAGAGCTCGGCAAAGTAGGCATTAACCACGCTTGGTGGAGGTGTAATGAGGGCTAGTTGCTCCTGCTCAGATCTACCAGCTAAAAGTTGATCTAGGTAAACCTTATCTAGACTTGTATAGCCACCATACTTGAGTGCTAAAGTTTTGATATCAGTCATAAAATTCTTCTAATCTCCATTTATTTTTCTCAGAAATGTATCCTCTAATGACTTCGCCGTCATCTTGATAGTCCCGTTCTTCAAGAATCGCGACACTTTCTAAGTCGTGAATCTTGTAGGACTTAGAAAAAGGCACGCGCAAAGTAAAGGGTTCAAAAATTTCCTTGATCTTATCCAGCAATAAAGCCTGCAACTGTTCGCGACTATCCTTAGACTTTGCCGAAATCAATGCATACGGCGTTTGAGTAGGCGTAAAGTCCTCCACCAAATCCGCTTTATTATAAAGGGTCAAGCGAGGAATATCCTCCATGTCCAAGTCTTTCATGATGGAAAGAACTGTTTTTTCATGTTCCTCATGGTAAGGATTGCTGGCATCGATAACATGAACCAGAAGGTCTACATGCTTGCTTTCTTCCAAAGTCGACTTGAAACTTGACACCAATTCGGTTGGTAAGTCTTGAATAAATCCAACGGTATCTGTCAAGGTTACCTGTAGATTGCCACCAAGATGGATGCTTTTAGTTGTTGCATCTAGAGTTGCAAAAAGCTCATCTGCTTCATACTGGGTCTTGCTGGTCAAAGTATTCATAATAGTTGACTTCCCAGCATTGGTGTAACCAATCAAACCAATCTTAAAGGTACTTGACTCCAAACGTTTTTCTCGAACTGTCGCTCGGTTTTTCTCAACTACCTTGAGTTGACGTTCGATATCTGTAATCTGGTTGCGAACACTACGACGGTTAAGCTCCAGCTGACTTTCACCTGGACCACGGGAACCAATTCCCCCTGCCTGACGGCTGAGCATAATCCCCTGGCCAACCAAACGAGGCAAGAGATATTTGAGCTGAGCTAGATGCACTTGTAGCTTACCTTCATGGCTTCGAGCTCGCATGGCAAAGATATCTAAAATCAACTGCATACGGTCAATCACCTTAACACCTAAGACTTCCTCTAAATTGACATTTTGTCGAGGTGTCAGACGGTTATTGACAATGACTGTCGTGATTTCTTCTGCGTCCACCATTTGAGCAATTTCTTCCAACTTACCAGAACCAACAAAGGTCTTAGAGTCGTATTTTTCTCGTTTTTGTCTGTAGCTATCGACTACAACTGCACCAGCCGTCTTAGCCAGACTAGCCAGCTCTTCCATGGAGAGGTCAAAATTATCCATACCCTGGAGTTCAACACCAATGAGCAGGACTCGCTCCTCTTTTTTCTCCGTTTCAATCATTTAAAAACTCCTCAATCTGGCTTAAAATACGCTCTTTAACACCAGATTCTCCTATCTGATAAAAGGTCACCTGCATGCGATTGCGGAACCAGGTTAGCTGGCGCTTGGCAAATCGACGAGTCGCCTGCTTGAGACTATCGCTAACCTCCTCCAAACTCTGCTCTCCTCGAAAATAGGGAAAGAGTTCCTTGTAGCCAATCCCTTTAGCAGCCTGCACATCTGGATAATGGTCAAACAACCACTTGGCTTCGTCTAGAAGTCCAGCTTCAAACATCAGGTCCACTCTGTGATTGATACGCTCATAAAGCTGGCTACGCTCATCATCCAAGCAAATAATCAGCGGATCATATAAACTTTCTTGATTTTCCAAATCTTGAGAAAAATGAGCAATCTCCAAGGCACGCATAGCACGACGACGATTAAATTGGGGAATTTCAAGACCTGCTTTCCCAACGAGATGAACTAACTCCTCATCTGAAACAGATTCTAAGCTAGCTCGGTAGGCTAAAATATCCTCGTGTGGTGTCTCTCCACCGAGATGATATCCCTCTAGTAGACTCTGAATATAAAGTCCTGTCCCACCAGCGATAATAGCAAGTTTACCACGATTTTGAATATCCTCGATGGCTGCCTTTGCTTCTGAAACAAAATCAAAAGCCGAGTAAGACTCGGTTACATCTCTCACATCAATCAAATGATGAGGGACAGTTGCCTGCTCCTCCGGACTTGCCTTGGCCGTTCCAATATCCAGTCCTCGGTAGACTTGTTGGCTATCTCCACTAACTACTTCTCCATTAAATCGCTGAGCAACTTCAATGGCCAGGGCAGTCTTTCCAACTGCAGTTGGACCAACAATCACAATTATTTTGCTTTTCATCGTTTTTCCTTGAAAAATTCCCATTTTTTCGTTACTATTATTATATCACAAAATAGACAGGCAGAAAAATGCTATATCTTAAGCTATTTCCGTCTGATTTATAAATAAAAGGAGGAAGACTCATGGCTAAAGGATTTGCTAAAGGTCTCGTAACAGGTGTTGCAGGAACTGTTGCTGCTGTTGCAGGTGCAGTATACGCATTCAAAAAGAAAGTGATTGAACCAGAAGAACAAAAAGCAGCTTTCATCGAAGAAAACCGTAAAAAAGCAGCTCGCCGTCGCGTATCACGTTAATAAACAAAAAAGAAGTTGGTTTTTCCAACTTCTTTTTATGTTCTTAAATAGCTAGGTCAAACTTCAACTGAGGTTTCACTGGATCATAATCAACCAACTCAAAATCTTCTGCTTTAATATCAAAAAAGTTAGTCTTATCTGGTACATTCAAGACCAAGCGTGGTTGGCAGTTTGAAGGCTCACGACGGAGCAGTTCCTCTGCTTGTTCAAATTGATTATCGTAGATATGAAGGTTATTGATAAAGTAGAAGAATTTTCCTACCTTCCAACCAAAGTGTTTGGCAATCATCATTTGAAGAGCCACATACTGCATGGCATTGATGTGGTGAGCTACCAGCATATCATTAGAACGCTGGGTCAAGGTCGCATCTAGATAGATGTCCCCATCTACTCGACGGACATCAAACATGGTCTGAAAGGCGCATGGTAGAAGGCCATCTGTTTCCTCAAAAGCTTGATAATCCCAAAGTGAGATGATATTACGACGGTTCCAAGGATTAGCTTCCAACTGTTTGAGGATTTTATTGATGATGTCGTGCTTCTTAACCACAGCCCCATAACGCTCACCAATAGTACCTGTGTCTCCCACTTCCCAATCATTCCAGTAGTGAACATTGTACTTATCATTGAGAACTTCTAAGCTATTTGTCTGGTCTTGATAAATCCAGAGCACTTCTTTGATAGCTGATTTGATAGCAATGGGACGCAAGGTCGTGATTGGAAATTCACCCTTAGACAAATCATACTCTGCAAAAGCTCCAGTTACATACTTAGAGTTGGCAACTGTTCCATCCTTATACTTGGGACGAGCTTGTTCTGAAAAGACCCCTTCATTGAGAATTCGCTCAATATTTTCTTTAAAAATCTTATCTGCTTTTGTCATTTACCCTTACCTCAACTTTTATTCTTAACTAGTATAGCATAAAAAAAGAAAGGAGGAAAATCACTCGCTTCAAGATAGTGATTTTCTCCTTTTAATACTTATTAATTATTATTGCAAGACAAGAGATGCTGCTCCAATAACTCCAGCGTCATTACCTAGAGTTGCAAGAGCCAATTTAGTTGTTGTACGAACTTGTGGGAAGGTATTTTCATCATAAACCTTTTGCACACCTTGAAGGAGGAAGTCTCCTGCAGCTGATACCCCTCCACCGATAACGATAGTTGATGGGTTTAGGATAGAACCGATGTTGGCACATGCAATACCTAAGTAACGTGAGAAGTTACGGTAAACGATCAAGGCAAGATCATCCCCTTCTTTTGCCAAGTCAAAGACAGTTTTAGCAGTTACTTCTTCACCGTCGTCAATCAAGCGTTTCAACTCTGCATCACCTTCATACTCATCTGCATAACGACGAGTCAAGTTGACAATACCTGTTGCTGAAGCTACTGTCTCAAGACAGCCTTTTTTACCACAAGTACATGCGATTGGTTGGTCAAAGTCAACTGTGATGTGTCCAAGTTCACCTGCAGCACCTGCGACACCGTGCAGCAATTTACCTTCTGCCACGATACCGCCACCAACACCTGTACCAAGTGTCATAAAGACAACGTCTGGTTGGTTTTCACCAGCACCCATCCAACGTTCACCAAGAGCAGCTACATTGGCATCGTTGTCGATAAAGAATGGAATCCCCAAGGCTTTTTCCATTTTTTCTTTGATTGGTTGAAGAGTTTTCCAGTTGAGGTTGTAGGCACCGATAACAGTTCCTTTTTCACGGTCAACCACACCAGGTGAACCCATACCAATTCCACGAAAATCTTCAGCAGACAATCCAAGTAAGCCCAAACGGTGTTGAATAGATTCAATCATATCGTCTACGATATGGCTTCCTTCATCCAAAATGTTAGTCTTAATAGACCATTTTTCTTGGATTTCTCCTTCTAGCGTTAAAATAGCAAACTTGATAGATGTCCCACCAAGGTCAATCCCAATAATCTTTTGACTCATCTTTTTCTCCTTTATATTTATTAATGGAAATGCTTACAGACATAGTATAACAAAATCGTTAGATTTGTGCAAAGCTTTGCATTACCTTTCCAGATTATTTCTACTCTATGGTTTCCACAAACCAGAAGCATCTACATAATAGCGTCCACCATCCACTCGCTCATTCTTAGCCATTTTACCATCCGATTTCAAATAGTAATTTCCTTGCCATGCATTGCGAGCATAAGATCCATCTGATTTCAAGTAATACCAAGCTTGGTAAGAAGAATCATAGACCCACTCACTCTGAGCCAT
>NZ_JASHEB010000002.1:0-325875 GCF_047463315.1 Streptococcus infantis
TAGCCATTTTACCATCCGATTTCAAATAGTAATTTCCTTGCCATGCATTGCGAGCATAAGATCCATCTGATTTCAAGTAATACCAAGCTTGGTAAGAAGAATCATAGACCCACTCACTCTGAGCCATTTTCCCATTTGACTTGAGGTAATATGAACCTTGCCAAGTATTATGCGCATAAGCTCCATCTGATTTGAGGTAATACCAGGCTTGGTAGTAAGAATCATAAATCCATTCACCCTGAGCCATCTTACCATCTGATTTGAGATAGTAACTTCCCTGCCAAGCATTACGTGCATAAGATCCATCTGATTTAAGGTAATACCAGGCTTGGTAATAGTTATCGTATACCCACTCATTCTCAGCCATTCTTCCATCTGACTTGAGATAGTAAGCACCCTGCCAAGTATTTGTTACTGTTTTCCCATTTTCAGAAAAATAGTACCAAGACCCATTTTGACGAACCCAGCCACTTTCAGCTGCTACACTTGGGGTAGGTGCTACATTGGTGTTAGTTTGAGATGTACTCGACTTTTTCTCTTTTAAAACACCCTTAGGCGCATTCTTTGATTCACAGGCAATCCCATCATGATCTTTATCTAAAGTAGCAGAATACCCTGGTTCTCCCTTATGAATATCTGCATAACCATTCTCCCAAGCTTCCTTACAGCTTGAAAAATGGATACTTTCATCTGCCACAACTGGATGTAAAAACAAAGCTAGAGCAGGTAAAGAAGCTAGACCAAGTTTTAATAAATGACGTTTGTTCATGATTTCCTCCTAAAATTATAATATTAATCTCGATATTATTTTATCAAACTTATTTCAGCAATTCAAGAAAACTTCTAGTTATTTCTGCAAACTCTTTTGGTTTGGCTCTATTTAGAACATGTGGACCATCAGGGATAATCTGGAACTGTGAAGTTGGCATCAGTTCTTGAATAGTTTTCATTGAAGTGAGATTTGGCTTATCTTGACTACCACAAATTAACAAAGTTGGATAGGGACAATTCTTTGCAATCTCCCTTAAATCAAGTGTTTTTAATTCTTCGGAAACTCCAACCATAAGAGCTTTATCTGCTCCCTGTTTCTCAAATATCCTTTTGGGGAGTAGTTTAAATATCAGCAACTGAATATAAAAAGGAATGTTACCAGCTAGTTTCAGTGGGCAACCTGACAAAACCAAGACCTGAAGATTTGGTATATCATAACTTGAAAGTTCCAATGCAAGTGCAGCCCCTAGGGACAAACCTACTAGAACAAAAGGTTCTGTCTCCTTTAATAAGTGCTGATAAATGCGCTCCTTAGCTTCTTGATAGCTAGCAACTCCGGAAGGAAATAACTCTAGGGCTTCAGAGGGATAATCTGCAAGAAAATCCTGAACTTCTTTCCAACTATCTGCTGACTGACCTAGGCCATGTAAAAATATTAATTTCATTTAGTTCTCCCTTACTGACAACTCGTATAACCCCCTAACCGCATTACAGCCATAAATGGCTTCTGCCTGTTTCAAATCTGATAAAGTCAAGACCTTCTCTTCTACCTGCCCGATTTCAAGTAAATGCTGGCGATAAATCCCTGGTAAAATGCCAAGTGTACTAGGTGGGGTATAGAGCTTGTTATTCATTTTTAAGACCAGATTCCCAATAGAGGTTTCGAGCAATTTTCCATCAGCAGTGTGATAGATGATTTCCTGCTCTCCCACTGTCAAATGCGGTCGGTGTGTCGTCTTAAAGTAGGTAAAGGCCTGCTCCAAATCAGCTTCTTGCTGACAAATCTTGGCCTGACAAAAACTAGAGCTAAGCGGTGTCAATACTTGTCGTTCAATTTCAATCTCTCCAGATTTGCTGAGACTGATTCGTATCCGATAATCTTGACAGATGTCACAAGACTGGTACTCCTTCTCTATTTTTTGTTTCAAAACTTCTTGGTCAAATGGAAAGGCAAAATAACGACTAGCCTTTCGCAATCTTTCTAGATGTTGCTTTTCAAAGAGCAATTTTTTCTGGCTGATTTTCCCTGTCGTAATCAATTGAAAACGAGGTTGTTTTCGGTAAAGAACAGCTGCCTTTTGATGGACTTCACGGTATTCTGACTCCCAAGTACTATCCCAAGTGATGCCACCTCCGACACCATAGATGGCTTGCCCTCCATGCAGTTGAATAGTTCGAATAGCCACATTGAAAATCCGTCGTCCATTGGGCAGTAAGAGACCAACAGTTCCACAGTATACTCCACGCGCATGTGGTTCCAAGTTCTTGATAATTTCCATGGTCGCTATCTTGGGAGCTCCTGTGATGGAGCCACATGGAAAGAGCGAACGGAAGATTTCAACTAGGTCAACATCTGGTCGTAACTGACTCTTGATAGTCGAAGTCATCTGCCAAACTGTAGAATACTGCTCAACTTGGCATAAACGCTTAACATGCTCACTACCAACCTCAGAAATACGATTCATGTCATTTCGCAAGAGGTCCACTATCATCATGTTTTCTGAACGATTTTTGGGATCCTGTTCCAACCAAGCCGCCTCTTTCAAGTCGTCATCGTTATTCAAACCACGTTTAGTTGTGCCCTTCATAGGACGAGTCGTCAATTCACGACCATTTTGCTCAAAAAAGAGTTCTGGACTCATGGAAATCACTGCCATATCATCATGCTCTACGTAAGCATTATATCCCGCTTCCTGCTCCACCACCATACGATTGTAGATGGCAAAAGGATTAGCAGATAACTCCTGCTTGAGTTGGACAGTATAATTGACCTGATAGGTATCTCCTTGTCTTAAATGATGGTGAATTTGGGTAATCGCCTTTTCATAGTCCTCAGCAGATGTTACTTCCTGCCAATTTGATGGCAAATCCACCTCCTCATAAGCTAGAGGAATGCTGGATGTTTCAACGCTGTCATGAACGGTGAAATAGAGGAGATACTCTCCTAACAAGGGACCCTCGTGAACCGCTAACTTCTCCTCAAAAGCAGGTGCTGCTTCATAACTAACATAACCAACTACATAATAGCCCTGCTCTTGGTAGCTTTCTACTTGAGCTAGCAAGTCTGCTACTTCTGCTAAATCTCTGGTTTTTAACTCTTTAATAGGCTGGGTAAAGGTGTATCTCTCGCCCAAAGCCCTAAAATCAATCACTGTTTTTCTATGCATATCCTAAGTATACCATAAAAGCCAGACCCCAAACAGGAGATCTGGCTTTTTAACTAATAGGGTTGAGAAAACTTACTCAACATAATCTAACAAATAACCATAACCCTTTTCTTCCATTTGATCCTTTGGAATAAAACGGATAGACAGGCTGTTAATACAATAGCGAAGTCCCCCCTTGTCCTGAGGCCCGTCTGTAAAGACATGTCCTAAGTGGGAATCACCAGTTCTACTTCTGACTTCTGTTCTGACCATATTATAAGACTTGTCTTCCTTGTAGGTCGCAACATCTGGACTGATAGGCTGGGTAAAACTTGGCCAACCACAGCCCGATTCAAATTTATCTTTCGAAGAAAAGAGGGGTTCACCTGTCGCTACATCTACATAAAGACCTGCTTCAAATTTATCCCAGTAACGATTTGAAAAGGCGCGTTCTGTTTGACCGTTTTGAGTTACAGCATACTCCTCTGGAGAGAGAAGTTTTTTCAATTTATCGTCACTTGGTTTTGGATATTGACTTGCATCAATAACAGGATAGGCTGCTTGATTGACATTGATATGACAATATCCATTAGGATTTTTCTGGAGATAGTCTTGGTGGTAGTCCTCAGCCACGATAAAATTTCTTAAGGCTTCCTTTTCAACCGCTAGAGGCTGGTCATACTTCTTAGAAACTTGATCAAAGACTTGATTGATGACTTCTAGGTCTTTTTCATCTGTATAGTAGACTCCCGTGCGATATTGGGTTCCTACGTCATTACCTTGCTTGTTTTTACTGGTTGGATTGATAATGCGGAAATAATGGAGCAGGATTTCTTTTAAAGAGATCTGATTGGCATCATAGGTCACATGAACAGTCTCAGCATGCCCAGTTTGGCCGATCAATTCATACTGGGTTGTTTCTCCTCTACCATTTGCATAGCCAGAAACAGCCTCTGTCACACCTGCTACTCGTGAAAAATACTCTTCTACTCCCCAGAAACAACCTCCCGCTAGATAGATATCATGTAAGTCAGCATCTTTACTTGAATCAGTTTTTTTCTTGGCCTTTTGTCCTTGACTAACTGCTGCCTTCTCGATTTGAGTGGTATCTGTGTAGCTTGCGCTCCTTTTTTCCAAAAGAAATAAAAATCCAATAATAATGCAAATGATGATTCCAATGAATACAATTATTTTTAATTTATCATTCATGATGAGCCTCTAATCTATGCTTTTTAGCGTCTGTAAAATAGTTTCCTTGTCCATAAAACCTGGCTGGGTCTTGACTAGTTTGCCTTCTTTATCGATAAAAGCCTGAGTTGGATAAGAACGAACTCCGTGACTCGCTAAAAGTTGTCCCGAAGGGTCTAGTAATACTGGTAAATCTTTATAGTCCAAACCCTGATACCATTTTTTAAAGGCTTCTTCTGACTGCTCTCCTTTTTGACCAGGAGAAACCACTGTCAAGATGACATAGTCATCACTTGCTTCTTTTGCAAGTTCATCTGTATCAGGAAGACTGGCTAGACAGATAGAACACCAAGATGCCCAAAATTTGAGATAGACCTTTTTGCCTTTGTAATCTGATAGACGATAAGTTTTTCCATCAACTCCCGTGAGTTCAAAGTCTGTAACTGCTTCTCCTTTTTTTACAGTTTGAGAGCTAACTTGCGCTTGTTTGTCTGCATTTTGCTTGTCAGTTTCGCTTGTTGTCTGATTTTTACAAGCCGATAGACAAAACAGACTAGTGCAGACCAATACAGTTGCTTGCCATGTTTTCATCTTCATCACCTTCTTTTTTGTTATATGAATATAGATATTCATTTTGTAGTTCTATTATATACCTACCTTGCTAAAAATACTTGGAATCTGTTTGGAAAATTCTTAAAACCCTTGGGAACCAAAAAACTCTCACCTGCTTAGCAGATGAGAGTCAATTGATTATTTAAAGATAGAAGTTTTAAAGCTATCTGTTTGTTGAAGAAGTTTCTTAAAGAGTTTTTCTTTCAAAGTGACAGTATTGTCAAATTTAACAGAACCATTCTTCAAGCTTGCCTTATCTTTTTCAACAGCAGCAGCAAATGCTTGTTTCAAGTCCTCATAAGAGTTATACGTTGTACCATCAATTTCAATAGATTGAATTCCATGTTTGGCACTTGTCACAACTTCATTGAAGTAAGCTTTCTTCCAATCTTCAAGATTGTTGAATTTTCCATCAGAAATCTTGTTAATGATGAAGTCATCACCTAGAGTATCTTTACCAGCTTTTTTAGATTCAGCTTTTAGCATGTTAGAAGCATAGTTTAGGAAGCCTTTTTCGTAGCCATAGTAACCCCAGATTCTGAAAGTATTGTGTTTAAATGACATCGCTCCTGGAGCACCTTCACTTGTATTACCACCATAGATACCAGTCATCATTGGAACAGTGACATAAGCAGAATCAAAGTCAGATGGATTATAAACTCTGTTACCTGGACCACGATTGGTCATGAAGTTGTTAGTTACTAGGTCATCTACTGTACGTAATGGAATAGTCTTTTCATCATCACTCAAAGGACGTACCTTATCGAATTGATTCTTGGTATTATTTCCTCGGTATTGTTTGTCTACTTTCTTGAACCAAGCGTTGTTTAAATCTTGATTTGCCTTATCCAGGACAGCTTCTCCTTCAAGATAATCCAGAAGCATGAGGGTGTCATTATAACCCTTCATGTAACGATCAATTTCGTCACGTGATTTAAGGTCATTTGGATTAGTGTTATACCATTGATTTCCATCGTTTGGACGTTCATAAGCCATGTTGAGACCAAGGGCTTTGTATTCACCATTTGGATTTGATACAGACGGAGTTTGTAACATTCCTTGAGCAAATGCTTCAAGATCTGTTCCTTCACGGTGTCTTGAGCCACCTAGATAAACCATTCGGTCATTTACGTGAGTTGTTTCATGAGTAAAGGCAGAAACCCCAAAATCACTAACCATATCCGTCACCATAAAGAAGACAGAATCATCCTTATATGGATTCGCATAAACGCGAGCCACAGCTCCCATACGGCCATCAGTCGCATGGTAACGATCTGTAGGTCCATACAATTCACGGATAGGCGCCACATCTTTACCACTGTTTGTATGGCCATAACGATCAGTACTAATGCCCTTATAATTCTGGTTGTCCAGTACAGGTGTCGGAACCATATTATTGCTCTTCAAGAGCTGATTACGGACTTTATCTAGAGATAGACGTGACCAGAAATCCAGGTAATTCTGTTGACCTTTCGCAACCTTGTCAATTTCAGCTTTGAAGGCATTCCGTTCTGCTTCAGTGTTCTTACCATATTTTTCAAATGAACTATAGGCCATGGTATTGTATGTTGAAATCAAGAACATGTGGGCATCTTTTAAGTTCAAGAGTGGTAAGATCATCTTGCCGTGCATATCGTTATTTAAACCTTCGTAGGCTCTATGTTTCTTATCTGCAAAATCAGGATTTGTTGTTTTTGGTTCCACGATATAGACATTATCTTTGGTTGCTTTGATGAACCAATCATTCAAGTCTGTATCTTTTGTGAAGAGTTCCATGTTATATTTGAGGAAGTCATTTAAATTGCCTGATAGAGTATGTTTAGCAACTACTTCACGGAAGGCATCATGTGTGCGAGTTCCTTTTACATAGTCTTCTTTTGAACCAATTTCAATCAAACGGTCTAATACATTGACGTTCTTACCATAGAAGTCTGGCTTGAACAACATGAGTTGCTTGATATTGAAATCATCAAACTTCACTCCGTAATAACGGTTAAGGTAAGATAGGCCAAGGAGAACCGCTGCCTTGTTATCATCAATTTTCTTGATCAAAGCACGCTTAGCAGCCTCATCTGTGTTTAATTGATGGTCTTGGTTTTCAACCAGTTGTTTGACAAAGTGAGTCAGATTATCCTTAACTTCTTTGAAGGTTTCTTCAAGATAAAGGTTCTTAATAGCATTAACTTTGTTTGGACCAGTTCTACCAAGGTGCGTGTAGATAGGATCTGATTGTAATTCTACAGGACTCAATTTTTCAACAATAGTATTGATGAGATCACTACGGTCTTTGTCAACCATATTCGGAGTATAAACAACTTCACCAAGTTCTGCAATACCGTACTCTTTCACTTGTTTGACTTTAGAGTCTTTCGGCGTAATGCTGAAGATATCTTTTGTCTTATCTGCATAGTGAATCATAATATGATCAGCATCAGCTAATTCCGTCACAAAGGTATTGCCTTTCATAGCAGTTACAGACAATACTTCTTTAGTCAAGAGAGGACTTCCTGCAGCCAATTTATTACCTTGGTCTACAATCCACTCTTTATTATAGAAAGGTTGAAGTTTTGCAATATTACGGTAAGCTAGCTCACGAGTTGCATCATAACTATCAATTGCTTTGTACTGATCGTCTTTGTTTAGACTGTTATTAAGCTTGTCTTCAATAGGTTTGCTGCTAGTAAATTTATCAGCAGTGATTCCCATTGCTTCAATTTTCTGCTCAGCTTCTGCCAGTGAGATACTTGGAATTTTACGTGAATTGTTAAAGGATTTCTTACCTTCACTCACGCCATCAACACTATAATTACGTTTGGTTCTTGAATAGGTGAAGTAATCGTCAGCATCAATATCTGAGTGACCAAATACCATCTCACCTGTTTTGACTTTCATCATAGTGATGTTGTCTTCAATAGTACCCAAGGCCCAGTTGGTACCCAGCAATCCACCAGATTGAACAGCTTCTTTCAGTTCGATAGAACCTTTAGCAACTGAATTTCTAAGGACACCTTCTTTACCGACCGTGTAGTTATTAGCACCATTTTGAGATGAATAGACTAGACCTGCAGCTTTTGCTTTGTTACCAGTGATTTTAGCATCAACGTAGGCTTTCTCAACGATACCCTTCCAGTTTTCACCAAGAACACCAGCTAAATAGCCTCCTCTATTACCAGCAGCGTGAAGTTTACCGATAAAGGCGACATTACTTACTTTTCCACTACCATCAATTTTATTGATAATACCAGCTACATCATTGTTACCGACAACATTTCCAGTTACTTTGACGTTTTCAATAGTTGCATTATTTTTGATGACATTAGAAATTGGAGCTACTCGATCAACTCCAGGCATATCAATATTGACATTTTCTAGTAAGAGATCCTTAACTGAACCACCTTCGATGTTTCCAAATAATGGTTTAGTGATATTATGAATAGCAAATTTATTACCATCAGTACTTCCCAATGAACCTTTAAAGGCATTGGTTACATAAGATTTGCCAGCTGGCGGTACATTATTAGCATTCATATTGCTACCAAGTTTAAATGTACCAGTCGGATTGGCTTGCATAGCTTTTACAAGTTCATTAAAGTCGTAGTAAACATCACCTTCATGAGCTTTAGGTTTAGGTAAATAGTGTATATACTCTTCAGTGAAACGATTTTCTGCAGTACGTTGAATCAAATCTGGTGCTTTAGCAGTTACTTTGTAAAGTTTATTTCCATCTACAGTAACTTCTTCGATTTTATCAACAGCTAGTTTAGTAACCTTATTATCGTGAGTGGTAACTTTTAAGTAGTAAGGCTTAACATTCGATGGTTTTTCAGACAAGAGACTACTATCGGTCTCATTTCCTTGGTCATCCACACTGATTAAGCTTGTTTCCTTAATATTTTTGACTTCGACTTTTTTAAGGTCGATTCTCAGTGGTTCTTCCTTAAGAACTTCTTCTTCGTCACCATTACCACGATCATACACCATAGTCGTTGCAAGCGTATAATCCTTGTAATAATCTAGATCAGCTAAAGCTGTCGCAAGATTAGACTCTGAAAGACTAAAGATCTTAATAACTTGATCGCCTTTTTTCAACACTGCTTGAATAGACTTGATAGTCACTCCATCTGGTTTTTTAAGGCTATAAGTTGCTTTTGCACTTCGATTCAATTCTTCTGTATCAACTTTAGTTAATGTTAGAGTAGGTTTTTCTAATTCCTTAGTACCTTTTTTGATAATGTGGTCTTGTGCCTGTTCAAGAACTTCTTCTGAAACAGTAGGTGCATCTGCAGTTTTCACACCCTTGATAGTCTTGTAGACTTTGGTAATTTTCTTCTTACCATTCTTACCTACCTGAGCAACTGTTTCAGTTCCCTTGAGTAAACTCGAATCTTGTTCCATTATCGTTTTAAAAGGAACTTCTTCAACAGAAACTTCTTCGGTTTGGCCTTCAATTGGTTTGGTTCCGCGACTGATTTTTTCAGCTACAGGAGCTTTAACAACTTCCGTACTAGTGCTGATAGCTTCGCCAACTTTCTCCCCATCTACAGTTTTGTAGACACGATGTATGAGTTGACTACCAACTTCACCCTTTTGAACAACACTTTCTTCGTCTGTATAGCGATTAGAATCCGATAGGTATTCTGTAGAATATGGAATTGTAACAGTTTCTGTTTCAGTCACAGTTGACTCAGTCACATTGTATTCTGGCAAGCTCGGTTGAATGAGAGGTTCACCTTCGTGTCCCTCTTCCTGAGTACCTTTAGCTGTTACTTCATCTGTATAGGCTGGGAGTTCAGGTTGGATTGGAGATTCGCCTACATGACCTTCTTCTTGAGTACCCTTGGCTGTTACTTCTCCTGTATAGGCTGGTAATTCCGGTTGGATTGGAGATTCGCCTACATGACCCTCTTCCTGAGTACCTTTGGCTGTCACTTCTCCTGTATAGGCTGGTAATTCCGATTGGACTGGGGCCTCGCCTACATGACCTTCTTCTTGAGTACCCTTGGCTGTACTATTCTCTGGTTGTGCTGGAGACTCTGGTTTGACAGGGGGTTCACCAATAGGGGCTTCTTCTTGGGTGCTCTCTGTTGTTTCTTCACTTGTATGACCAGGAGGTTCTGGTTGAACAAGTGATTCGCCTTCACGAGCTTCTTGTGTCACTTTATCTGTAATCAAGTTATTATCTTGATTATTTTCAGGCATTGAAACCTTCAAATCAGCTTCTTTGAAGTAACCAATGTAGTCATACCCATCAATTTGAATAACTCCATTCGCTAAATCCTCTTTACTACATGAAGAGAGTGTCTGATTATAAGATTGTAGGACTTTATTTTCAAAAGCCTTAGCAGTATGAGGAATAAAATAACTACCTCCAAGGGCACTAATTAGTAGGATTCCAACTACCTTATTGCGATGTTTCTTTGATATTAAGAGGACCGCTAAAGAAGCCGTTGCAAAACCGAGCCCCGCTAGCGCTAATTCTTTGTTTCCAGTACTTGGTAACAGCTGGCTTCCAACTTCTTTTTTTCTATAAACAAGATAAACAATATCATCTTGTTCTAAATTCGACGGAAGCTCTCTATGAATAAGGGCTTTTTCAGCTTCTGTCAACTCTTGCTCTGCCAAATAACGATAGTGTACCTGATTTGGCTCACAAACTTCATTAGCCGCTACTGGACCAAGCAAGAGGTTGTTAGCACCAAAAAGTACGGCTCCGATGACAGCAGAACCGACTCCAACAGAGAACTTTCTAATAGAATATTTTATAACCTTTTCAATATGTTTCTTTTCCATTTTACAATTTCCTAATATAATCTTGTGGGTATTGGGCACGCGCTCCTCCAATAAGCTTGGGACGACTAGCAAGTGCAGTTACGTGGGCTTGGCCGATTGATCTCAAAACTGGACGTATCGGGACTTGAACATGTTTGATATGCATCCCAATAGCCGTATCTCCAATATCGAGTCCTGCATCAGCTTTGATAAATTCGACCTCAACTGGGTCTTTCATATAGCGAAAGGCCGCCAATTGACCTGATCCTCCAGCATGCAAAGTCGGTAGAACACTAACAATCTCAAGATTGTATTTGATTGCAACCTCTCGTTCTACTACCAAGGCCCGATTAACATGTTCGCACCCTTGAACTGCTAGGTGGATTCCTCTAGCTGATAAGATTTCTAAGATCCTTTTAACAATTAATTCCCCAATTTCTTGACTAGAGGCTTTCCCGATGTGTCCTCCTATAACCTCACTGGAAGATAAGCCCAAAACAAAGAGAGCCCCCTCATGGAGAGAAGCCTTTGCCAACACATCTTCTAGGATTTCCTCTACCTCTTTTTGTAAATGTCCTTGGTCCATACTTTACCTCGCTTATTTCTTTCTATGATATCGTTTTTTCATTATTTTAGCAAGCTAAGTGACGTAATAGAAAGTATTCATCTATAGTACCTCAATTGAGTTTACAAAAATTATCGTATAGTCTAAACCTAATCAAATCCAAATCTAAAACGAAAAAAACAGAGAATTCTATTTCTCTGTCTTTTTTCAAATACTTCAAACTTTTTGGAGTCCTTGGACGGCATCGTGATTGATGATAACTTGACCGTATTCTTGGAGAACTGAACGGCTGATATCACTATCATCAGCAAATTCACGCATGCGAGCCAATAACCAAGCTGGATAAAGACTTGGATGATCTTCCACATCAACCAAGACTGTTAGATAGTATTGGTCGTTCATTTTGTAAAGTTCTGAAGTCTCCATTTGGTAATCAACTGTTTTCGCAAAAGAAACCAAACTAGTTAAGTCGTCAAAGCGTAGGATGTAGTAGATATAAGGTTCTCTTTTCCCTTCATCCACCTCAGCAATTTCATCAATCGCCGCTTCTTCCTCTTTTTCAACCTGCTCTAGAGATTGGATAGCTTCAATATCTTCTTTGGTTTTCTCTGCCATGGTTTTTTCTAATGTTTTCAAGAACTCATCTGGAGACATTTTTGCTAGTTCATCCATGTCAGGAAGGTCTGCCAAATCCTCAAAATCCAAATTTTGGTCAATCTTAGACTTGGTTACAAAGACGTCGACCTTATCAGGCTTCGGTGTCACTCGGAAGCTAAGCATACCTGTATCCAAGAAACTGTCTGGCATCTCTAACTCATCCAGAATGGCATAGAAAAACTCTTCTGTTTTTTCTTGTGGAACGAGAAAGTCTGCGATTTCCATTCCACGATCCATCAAATCTTCTAAAGACATCGTGATTTTTAAAGTCGTATCACTGATTTGTTTCATTTTCATAGTTCGTAACCTCATACTTTCAGTTCTATCTATTATACAAGATTTAAATGATTTTATCAAAAGAATGGCGTCGGAATGTGATATAATACTAGTATCTATTTTAGAATGTAAGAAAGATAGTTTCATGAAAAATATAAAAGTTAATGCTTTGGCTAGCTTGCTGGTCAATATTTTAAACATCGTTTTTCCCCTGATTACCAATCCCTATCTAACACGGATTCTTAGTAAATCAAATTACGGCTACTTTAACACAGCTAACACCTGGGCGAGCTTCGTCATTCCACTAGCTGCCTTTGGGATTTACAATTATGGGATTCGAGCAATTAGTAAAGTAAAGGATGACAAAAATAAGATTAATTATGTCTTTTCTAAGTTGTTCTATATTTCGCTCATTACTTCAGTTGTAACAACAGCTATCTATTTCCTCTTTATTTATTTTGATACTAGTATTGTCAATCTAAAAATTCTTTACTACATCCTTGGAATCCAAGCTCTCTTCCAATTTCTGAATATCGAATGGATGAATGAAGCCTATGAGAATTATTCTTTTATCCTTTATAAAACACTCGTGATTCGTATTGGAATGTTGGTTGCTATCTTCGCCTTCGTTAAGACACCTGATGATATTGTTCCCTATGCTACAATCATGAGTGCAACAACCATTATCAACTATCTACTCAGCTTCCTATGGATTAAACGAGAAGTTTCCTTTGTCAAGATCGAAGTCATTGAACTCATCAAAGCATCTAAGCCTCTTCTGACCATGTTGCTCCTAGCAAATGCCAATATGCTTTACACCTTGCTAGACCGTATGTTCATTACCAAAGGACCTGATGAGAATTACATCTCCTACTACACTATTGCTTCAAGTATTGTTATGCTGATTGCTAGTGTCCTGAGTGGAGCTATCAATGTCAGCATTCCTCGACTTGGTTACTACTTAGGAAAAAAAGATTATACTTCATATAAAAATCTGGTAAACCAAGGTGCGGCTCTCTTCTACTTTCTTATAATTCCGACTAGCATTGGAATCATGGTTTTAGGAACTTATGCGACAGTTATCTACTCTTCTGAGAAATATATAGAAGCAGGAATTGTAACAAGCGTCTTTGCCTTTCGAACCATTATCTGGGCTATCGAATTAATCCTTGGAAAGCAAATTATCTTTATCAATGACCATGAAAACCGATTAACAGCTTTCTACTTTATCGGTGGCGGTGTCAATGTCATCCTAAACTCTCTACTCCTTTTCAACAACATCTTTACTCCTGCCTACTACATCGGAACAACGATTATTGCTGAGGCAATTGTGGTTCTACTTGAAATCCGCTTTATTCAGAAACATAAACTCTTGGATTTGAAAGAAATCTTTGGAACATTAGCTCGCTACACAATTGTGTCACTAGGCTTTATTCCAATTTACTATATCTGTAAAATTCTCTTCCAAGTTCATTCATACACAGTGAATATGGCTATGCTCAGTATGGTAGTAGCTACAATTGCCGGATGTGCTATCTATTATGCTTTCGCTCTCTTTATCATTAAGGATAAAACCCTTCACTATGCAATAGATCTAGTTCGTGCAAAAATCAAACGAAGTTAACAAAACACCTATAAAGCTTAAGCTTTATAGGTGTTTTTATTGTAGAAAAATTTAATTAAAAATCAGTTAAAAACTTAATTATTTTCTTGGCTCGTTTGTGTCTTAGGTTCAGTAGATTGATTTTTTTCCTCAGACGTAACAGATGAGCTTTCTGTTTGTTGAGTTCTCTCAACTTCTGTTGTTTCGAAAATGTGCCCCTGACTATTTGCCACAGTTTGTTCCTGAGTTGTTTCCTCGGTTGTAACAGTCGTCCAAATTCCATCTGCATTGAGCTTGTACCCGTCAGGACTTGTTCCATTTCTTAGGAGAGAACCATTTGTTTGGAAATAATACCAGTTACCATTCAGTTGTTTCCAACCAGTCTGCATTGCTCCGTTAGCATCAAAGTAATAACTTTGATCATCTACCTTGTATAAACCAGTTGCCATCTGACCATTTTCAGTGTCAAGATAATACTTACGGCCCTTATCTTGGAACCAACCTGTCTTCATCGCTCCATTGCTTGCGAAGTAATAGTAATGGTTATCGAGCCATTTCCAACCGGTCTGCATAGCACCGCTTGCATTGAGATAATAACGGGAACCATTAATTTCTTGAAGGCCTGTTAGCATAACACCTTCTTTGTCTAGATAGTACCACGTGTCCTTATCTTTTAACCAGCCAGTCTTCATCGCTCCACTGCTTGTGAAGTAATAATAATGGTTATCGAGCCATTTCCAACCAGTTTGCATAGCACCACTTGCATTGAGATAATAGCGTGAACCATTAATTTCTTGAAGGCCTGTTAACATGACACCGTCTTTATCTAGATAATACCAGATGTCCTTATCTTTGAGCCAACCTGTCTTCATGGCACCACTGCTTACGAAGTAGTAATAATGGTTATCGAGCCATTTCCAACCAGTTTGCATAGCGCCACTTGCATTGAGATAATAGCGTGAACCATTAATCTCCTGAAGGCCTGTTAGCATCACACCGTCTTTATCTAGATAATACCAGATATCTTTGTCTTTGACCCAGCCAGTTTTCATATCCCCATCGCTAGTAAAATAGTTCCAATGACCATCAAGGAAGGCCCAGCCAGTTTTCATGATTCCATAGTTGTCAAAGTAGTAGGTCTTTCCATTAATTTTTTTCAGACCAACTGAAGGAACACCATCTCCATCATAATAATACCAGCTTACCCCAATCTTTTGCCAACTAGAAGCCCTTCCTTGAGCCTGTAGGCTACCATTACTTGCAAAGAACATCTTCTTGCCATTAAAGACTTGTAAGCCAGTTAGCATTTTACCATCTTTATCAAAGAGATATTTTTGACCACCAATTTCAGCTAGTTCGTTATAAAGTCTTGCTCCCGTTGAACTGATATAGTACCAAGAACCACCTTGCTTAAACCAACCCTCATACTGCATCTTACCATTACTATTGAGGTAATACCAGTTGCCATCTAGTTTTTCTCTGCTGTCCTGAATATGTAACCAGCTACCTGCTAGCATTTGGCCCTTACCATTGAAGAAATAATAGTCTCCATCATCTAATCTATGCCATCCAATGGCCATTTGATTGTCTTTCAAGCGATATTTCCAGAATCCATCTTCTTTGTACCACTTTTCAGTTACTTTGGGAATATTTGGGAAGGATTCTGAAACATCAGTAAAGCCTTTATCGCTAATGTTAAAAACAGTTGCATCTTTTGTTTGGCTCGAAGCATGAACTACTTGTATATTCTTCCGTTTGAGATAGTCTCTGGTTGAGGAAAGATTGGCATCGTATGATGATGTATGGACCACCATCTTTGGCGATAAGTTGTCTAGGAAAGGAATTGTATTAGAAATCTTGGCATCATAGTGATGATTCCACTTCATCATATCTACTTTACCAATCTCTGGCCCAATCTTATCCTCTGCTCCTTCAGCGTTATCTAGGTCTCCACCAAGGTAGATTTTTTTCCCAGCTACAGTTACAACTGCTACCAAGGAATTCGAGTTGTCATCATAGACTCTTTTCAATTTGCCATCTGGACCATACTCATTTTTATAGTTGTAGAGTTGGACATCCATATCACCAAATTTAAAGCGACTATCCTCCTCTTTAATGTCCTGTACTAGAGTGACACCTTTTTCTTTGGCAGTTTTGATAGCATTGTCATAATTAAACAAATTATCCCATAGACGCCACTTACTGGTAATTCGCTCATCTGTATATCTTTTTAGATAAAGTTTCCCTACTGGATAGCGTTTTAGGACCTCGTCTGCAGCCCCAATATGATCACTATGGACATGGGTTCCAAGGATAAAATCAAGTTTCTTAACCCCCAGATGACTTAAATGACGGAACAATCTATCTTCCAAAACTTGCGAATTTAAGTTGGAAATTCCAACTCGACTAGGATATTTAGGGTTTGAGCCATCAGGAAAATCATAGTCCTCTCCCATGTCAATGAGGGCAAAATGTCCGTTGCTTTCGAGAACAATAGCATCGCTTCCTGAAGCACCTTTGGTATTTATATAATGAATGCGGTTCCCAGAACCAGTTGAGATTGTATCTGCCTTCACTGATTGTAATTGACTTGCTGCAGCTGATAATAGTATGAAACTATATAAGAGCGATCGTTTAAGTTTTTTCATGTAAATCACTTCTTTCACAAAATTCATGGTAATATGGCCAGATAAAGATTCAATTTTTAATAAGTTTGGATTATTTCTTTAAAACAACTCGGGCTAATTTTGCATCACCTTGTTTATAGATTGGATTTTCTTTCCAGTTATAATTGGTATTGGGAGTTTCAAAATCAGCTCCATACAAATGACTGATATAGTCTCTAGTATTCTCTGGAATTTTCACATCTACGCCCTTAAAGTTAGCAACTTGTAATTGACTGAATGGCAATTCGTAATGATAGACCTCATGACGAGTTGGTACTCCCAAAGCATTAATCATAAAGAAAATCGTATCGGAGGAGATTGTTTCCCCTTTTTTATCATAAACAATTAGATCTACATTCAAACCTTTATAGCTGTATGATAGTTCTACCAATTGTTCATTGTAGTAAAATTCTTTGGTTCTTGAGAAACCTCTTTCCAAGAGATATTGTTCATCCTCTACAAAGCGTTGATAATCTGGAATAATGATGCCAAAATCCATATCCAGGTCATGGCTAATAAAATCATTTTCTCTAAAAAAGCCTAATAGAGTCCCAAAATCCAACCAAATATCATAATCTTTCAAAGGAGAACTATAAATAGTTTGAAGAATTTCTTCAAAGTTGTCTTTTAACAACTCACTTCTTTTGGAGTCCAATTCAACGTTCGCTTTGTCATTGAGACTTTTAATGATTGGTAAGTTCTTGATGAGGCCTTTCTTGTCCCCTAAAAGACTTGCCAAGCTTCTTTTTAACCATTGTAACACGTCTTACACCTCTTTTATATAAGCGACAAAATCATCATGTTTCACTCGTTTTTCAACTGGTGGAATTTCCATAAAATCATCACCGTAAATAGCTGACAAGATTTGATGGGAAGCCTCAGGGATTTTGTAGGTTCTATCTTCGAATGGACTATCCATTACTTTATCAAGTAGCGTCTTCTCAAATTTTGTAGAAGTTCTCTTATTTTCCATCAAATAATCAATAGAATCATTATCATTAGCCTGCATTGAGAGAAGGTTCATTTTTTTATTCCAAGTTTTAACTCTTGTTAAACGGAAAACAAGAACCAATAGATATCTGATAATATTCTTCAATCCAGCATTTTTACTATGAATACCATAGAGAGTATATACAGAAAGTCTGCGATAGGTATCTAGTTTAACCATCTCTTTGTTGACATCAGCATAATAATCAAATGGGAAAACATCTACGCAAATTCCTAAATCGATATCATTTTCAATATAGTTATTCTCATAAACTGTACGTGCATCATATACTCGATAAAATGGATAAGGATAGCGAGCGTCATTTTCCCAAGATGCTACTTTGTAGATAGGGTCATTGTCCCGTAGAACTGCTTGGTATAACTTGTCATACTCATCACGCTTCAAAGAGATATCAACATCATCATCCCAAGGAATATACCCCTTATGTCTAACGGCTCCTAATAGAGTTCCATAAGCCAAAGAATAATTAATATTCTCTTTTTGACAGAGATTATGAATGTAGTCCATCACTCCTAATTCTACTTCTTTAATCTCTTCTTCAGATAGTCTTCTGTATCCATCTCTCGTTTTAGAAATAACAGAGAAATAATAGCCTGAAATCATAAATAGAATACAACCCAACAATGAAATACCATAGAGAGTTGAGCTCAAGAACAAATTAGAAATTAAGATAACAACCGTCATAAGTAGACCAGAAACAAGCTCATTATCTGTTATCTTATCCTTTTTGTCTTTTAGGAATTTCTTGATGCTGGCCCAGATAAATGAAATCATGAAAGCAGCAAAAGGTAGGAAACCCAGTATACCATTATAGAAAAGTAGTTCTAAATATCCATTATGAGTCAAGTAATGCTCTTTAATGATATATGCACTTGCATCATAAGTTTTCCCTAACTCATACCAGTTACCTGCTGAGTAACCAAATAGTGGTCTCTTTGGAATGAACGAAGCTGTCGATTGCCAAATAGCAAAGCGATTATTAGAGATATTTTCTTCGCTAGTATCCGTTCTCTCCAAGGTTAAATTATTGTTTTCACCTTTTTCTTTATTGAGCAGAATTTCCGCAGAATGAGCTTTTAAATACAAATCACTGCTATACTTTACACCATTATATGATAAAAATACTAGCCCAACTGTTAATAATACAGTGACAAAAGATTTCGCCTTATTGCTATATTCAAATTTTATCAAAGAATAAAGAAATGCAGCTACAACTAAACAAATATATGTCGTTCTTGAGCCTGATAGAACTATATAGGCAAAGTTTAAAACAATGGAAGAAATAGCTAGTGTTTTAACAATTTTGTTTAAAGCAGAAAGTCTCATCCATAAATAGATAATGACGATTAGTGAAATAATCGAAAGATAGTTGGGACTTGCTAAAATACCAAACAAACGTGACTCAACAAATCCTTGACGGATCAACAAACCTTTATAATCGAAAACTCTATATCCGATTAGCATAAAAAATTGAACAAGAGATAAGAAAACTCCAACAGTATTTGCAACAGTAATTACAGAAAAGAATACGTTAAACAAAATTCGAGATTTTTCTCTACTAAAGTTTTGAAAAATTGGGTAAATAGCAAAGAAATAGATAAAGAACACTACCAAGTTCTTGATATTTGTTGAAAAACCATACTTCATCACCAGTAAACTTGTGATAATATTCATGGCAAAAAATATGATTAAGTACTCAATTTTTCTAACAAATAAATAGGCCTTCTTTACAAAGAAATTATATAAGCCTAATAGGACTCCCAAAAGAGTCATACCTAGGGTAACAAATTTATTTGCAGAGATGAATTGAAGGGGGACAATGAGTCCCGCCATACAATAAAAAGATATGACTGATAAAAATACCAGATTAATTTTAAAATAGTTTTTCTCAATAATAGAAATCATTTTCTCTCCTAACGGCTATGTTGACGAAGTAAAATCTGTGTGTAGAGCTTTCTGCTGAATAGTAGAGCTAGAAAACTTATTTTTCTAGCATTGGTAAATCTAGCATCTCTTAAAATGTTCACTCTATTCTGTTTTAGATAATTTATCAATTTATCTTCCAGTAGTTTATCTTTAAAATCAGAATCAATCAACAATCTATCCAAGACATAGAAATAGGCCCAATTTAAACGCATCGTTGCAACATCAGCGATTGCGGGATAGTGCTCTCTTATTATATTCGCATTTTGCTCATATGCTTCAATCACATTTAAGAATTTTAATGAGAACTTTTGTGTAGTAATACTATTTTCACGATGGACATAATAATACTTCTTCTCATTAGTCGCAGCAACCTTCTGACATTGATCCAGTAAACGAATCATAATAAAGGCATCTTCTGCAATTTTTCCAACTTCAAATTTCAAATGATTAAAGAGCTCTTTTTTATATAATTTATTAACAGCAGTAACTGATAAGACCTTTGCTTCCATAACCATTTTTATAGCTTCTTCTGAAGAAAGGTTCCAAGTTTTAATCTCTGAAACTTGTTTTTCAGGAATCTGATGAAAGACATCGTAGTGTCCGCACATTGATAAATCTGCATTCGACTCTCTTAATTGACGGTAGAGTGTTTCGTACATATCTGCATCAATATAATCATCACTATCAATAAAGCCAATCAAATCTGAAGAAGCATGATCAATTCCTGTATTTCTGGCTGCAGATAGGCCACCATTCTCTTTATGAATCACACGAATTCGTTGGTCTCTCAAGGCCAGCTGATCACATAAGTCACCACTCTGGTCTGTTGAACCATCATTGATAAGTAGCAATTCAAAATTGGTATAAGTCTGCTTTAAAATCGACTCAACACATCGTTCAAGATAATTTTCTACGTTGTATACAGGAACAATGATACTAATTTTTTCTTGCATTGTATTCTCCCTTATATTCTGTATAGCTCTTATCCATATCTGCTATTATGGCATCATGGTGAGGTACTTGCTTGTCTGCAGGCGGTGGTGTCATATAGTCACCAAAAGCTGTGCTGAGATAGGCGTCATAGCCGACCGGAATAGGCATTTCTGTTCCCTCGAAAGGTAGGAAGATGTTGTCTTCAAAGGCCTGAATTGGATACTTTTTCTTCATGTATCCTGGCCCTGAACATAATTCTGTAATGCCATCACTTTCGGCTGGCCCATACTTGGTCATTTCTTTCTCAGCCTTTTTCCAGATACGATAGCGAAGCGATTTAGGAGTCAACCCTAATAAAATGGTACTACCCCACTTCATGAGAGCTCCATGTTTTTCTGGAATGGTTTGTGCACAAAATAGAGAATAAATCAAAGCCCAGTGGACCTGTTTCTTGCGCTCTGCTGGATTTTTAGGGTAGTAGTCCAAGGGAAGAACATCCAAAGCCAAGCCGTGGGGAAGGTCCAAATCTTGTTGATAAGGTTTGATACAAGTTGTTTCCTTGTCTCGAATAGTGATAAAGAGGTTACGGTCTACATAGTCTTTAGAACTCTTTGATAGGAAGTAACGCTTATCCGCATATAGAGGCCATAACTCTGCTAGTTTTTCATAGTCCTTTCGTGGCATAAAAAAGTCCAAATCATCATCCCAAGGGATGAAACCTTTATGTCGTAAAGCTCCAATAGCTCCTCCGCCACACAAATAACAGAGCAAGCCATGTTCTTTACAAAAAGCGACAAAATATTCAGCCATTTCTAAGCTACGGGCTTGAATTTCCTTTAAATCACTCATCTCATTCTTTTCCTCTTCTATAGAATTACATCATTTTATTATACCAAAAAATGGTCAAAAAATCCATCTGGTTATGTGAAAAATCAAAGCCTGAGACATCTATTTTATTAGATGTTTCAAGCTTTGATTTAGTTTTTATTGTCATCTAAATCCCATTTGAGCTAATTTTTTCTGATAGGCTTCTTGGTCAATACGAAGTGACTGACCTCCATAGACATCATAGTCATCTACCCAGTCTCCAAGTTCCGGTACTGTTAGTCTTTCAATACCGTTCTGGCCTCCTTCGAGAACGGATAATCCGTTGGTCAATAAGAAAGTATATGGAATGTTGGTAGACGTCATAGCGAATACTTTACCAAGTGCTTCAGAACCTGTGAAGAGTTTTGTAGGATCCTTTATCTGCTGTAAAACAGCAGTCATGACTTGTTGCTGTCTACGAGTTCGTCCATAATCCCCTTCATCATCATCGCGGAAACGTGCATAGTTGAGAAGTGTTGAACCATTCATTTGTTGTGTTCCGACTTTAATTGTTTGTGTTGGTGATTCTGTTTCTGTCGCATGCAAGTCATCACCAACTGTAGCTTCTGTAACTGGAACTCCATTTAGGGTTGAAAATTGAGCATCAATAGTCACCCCGTCAGGGAAAAGCGTGTCAATAGCAGTCGCAAAGGCTTGGAAATCTACAAGAGCATAGTATTTGATATCTAGGTCAAAATTATCTTTAAGGACCTTACGTACCATTTCAGCCCCTTGTTTTCCTTCTTGTTCACCTAATTCGTAGGCTAAGTTCAACTTGTGGTCAGTTTGTTTTTGTCCGTTAATAACTTGGCTATAACCATCAATATAAACTAGGTTATCTCGCATAAAACTTACAAGTTTAAGCTTTTTATCTTTACCACTTACATTTAGAACCATAATGGAATCTGTCCGTGTTTCCGCACTATTCTGTCCAATACGGCCGTCTGTCCCTAAAATAAGAATATTAACACCATCTCTTGTATCCTGTCCATTGAAAACTTCAACTTGGGCAGCCTTGGCATCTTTTGGTTTGTCTGAATCAGCTGTTTGCATCCCTTTCAAAAACATGATGATCATTCCAACTAACACAAAAAGCAATAAGGTGAAAACCCATCCAAACAAACGTTTAAAAGAGAACCCTCTTTTCTTTTTGAGCTTCTTGACTTTTTGTTTTGGAACTTTATGTCGAGAGCTGCGACTTCTTTTGCCATAAGTTGGAAGGCCTATATTAGATTCTTCTTGAGGGAGTTCTTGCAAATCTTCGAATTCTTCCAAGTCCTCACGATAAACCTGACGAACTTCTTGTTGCGGCTTATCCAATTTAGCTTGTAAAAAAGCAAACTCTCTCTTTTCTTTATCATTTAGATAGTGGATATTTTTTAATAGATAGTCGTAACGTAGTTTCTCATGGTGTGTCAGAGGATTCTCTCTAGTCATTCCTTCTCCTTCCTTTTATCCTGTATGGTGTAGATAGGGTAAGCTCCTAGTACTTTATAGTTGATCCCAATCGTTTCTAGTTCTTTTTGAGCAAAATGGACCAATTCTTTATCAGCAAAGTCCACATCAATGATAAAAAAGTACTCACCTAGTGCTGTTTTTAAGGGGCGACTCTCAATCTTAGTTAGGTCAATCCCGCGCCAAGCAAAGGTCGAAAGCGCCTTATATAAAGCTCCTGGAAGATTATCTGGCAAGGTCAATGCTAGACTCATTTTCTTAGCATTTGCATTCAAGGGCATTTGCGGTGCCTTGGGACCTAACACCCAAAAGCGAGTGAAATTGGCTTCCATCTCTTGAATATCTTGAGCGACCAATTCTAATCCATATTCCTCAGCAGAGCTCTTAGGAGCAATGGCTGCAAATGGTTGATCTGGATGCTCGGAAACATAGCGCGCAGCGTAGGCTGTACTGGCAGTGACTTCTAGTTGAGCGTCTGGATAATGCTCATCGATAAATTTCTTTCCCTGCGCCAAGGCCTGCGGATGAGAAAAGATTTTCTCAATTTTAACTTGCCCTGGTACCGCCATCAACTGTTGATGAATTGGCTGCACAATCTCCGCCACAGCCTGAATACGAGCTTGATGAAAAAGATAGTCCAAGGTTTCATGAACACTACCTTCAATGGAATTTTCAACTGGCACTACTGAATAGTCTACCAATCCCTGTTCATAGGCCTTGATAACGTCCGTAATATTTGAAAAAGGCTCTAGTTCCTCATGAGGAAAAGCCGTCTGCACCACATGGTGCGAAAAAGATCCTTTAGGACCTAGATAGGCAATTTTCATATCAATTCCTCTATAATTTCCTCTGGACTTAGCTTGGACACATCAATAACTTTACTAGCTACTTCCTCATACCAAACCTGTCTTTCTTTAAAAAT
Organism: Streptococcus infantis; assembly: GCF_047463315.1. Classification (GTDB taxonomy): domain Bacteria; phylum Bacillota; class Bacilli; order Lactobacillales; family Streptococcaceae; genus Streptococcus; species Streptococcus infantis_AB. The sequence continues at coordinate 23,586 of NZ_JASHEB010000002.1, forward strand.
CACAGCCAAATCTTCCTTTCTATTCTTTAAAAATAGTGGACGTTGATTCTCTTTATCAGCTGAAATTCGCTGGTACAGTGTCTCAAAATCTGCTTTAAGGTAAATGTTGTCGGAATTTTCCTTCAGCAAGTCACGATTTTTCTGAGAAATGACCACTCCTCCACCAGTAGACACGACTTGGTTTGTTTTTAATAAGTCAGCTAAAACTTCTGATTCCACCTGGCGGAAGGCTGTCTCTCCTTTTTCTTCAAAGAAACGAGCAATCGGCATCCCCAGTCGGCCTTCCAGCAAGGCATCCATGTCTACAAAGTCAGGATCTAGCTTTCTAGCAATAGTAGTTTTTCCTGAACCCATAAAACCTAGTAAAACCTTAGCCATGAATCAAAGTCTCCAAATCATCAAAGAAGCTTGGGTAGCTTGTGTTAATAGCTTCTGCACGGTCCAATTCAACTTCTCCATCCGCAACCAAGAGAGCTGCAATGGCTGTCATCATACCGATACGGTGGTCTCCAAAGGTGTTGACTTTGGCTCCATGGAGGGCAGATTTCCCTTTGATAATCATTCCGTCTGCTGTAGGAGTAATAGTTGCTCCCATGCTATTTAAAGCATCTGCGACAACTTGAATGCGATCCGTTTCTTTAACCTTGAGTTCTTCTGCATCTTTGATAACTGTTTGACCTTGAGCTTGGGTAGCAAGGAGCGCGATAATCGGCAATTCATCAATTAAACGTGGAATCAAGGCTCCGCCAATTTCTATCCCGTTTAGTTCTGAAGTTTCAACAGTCAAGGTTGCAGATTTGGCAATTGAATCAATATCAGTAATCTCTAATTTCCCGCCCATAGCTCGGATAACATCGATAATACCTGTACGTGTTTCATTAATACCGACATTCTTAAGTACCACTCGAGAATTTGGCACAATCAAACCTGCTACTAACCAAAAGGCTGCACTCGAAATATCTCCTGGAACAAAAACCTTTTGTCCACTTAGTTTCTGTGGTCCCTGGACAGTGATTTTCTTACCATCGACACTTAAGTCACCACCAAATTGACGCAGCATATCTTCTGTGTGGTTACGAGTGCACTCCTTTTCAATGATGACTGACTGACCTTGAGCCTGCAAAGCTGCAAAAATCAAGGCTGACTTGACTTGAGCAGAAGCGATTGGCAATTCGTATTGAATAGGTCTTAAGTTTTTCGTTCCCTTTAAGTGCAACGGTGGCAAGTCTCGCTCTGTTTGACCCGAAATGCTGACTCCCATTTTTTTCAAGGGAAGAGTTACACGATCCATGGGGCGTTTAGAAAGACTATCATCTCCAAACATCTCTACTTCAAAGTCTGCACCAGCAAGGACACCTGAAATTAAACGAATAGATGTCCCAGAATTCCCCATATCCAGGGCTTTCTGAGGCGCTTTTAATCTATCCATCCCAACACCTTGAATGGTAACGACACCATCCTTGTCCTCAATCTCTACACCGAGATCACGAAATACCTGTATGGTTGACAAGACATCTTCACCACGCAAGATATCATAAACCTTCGTTTCACCCTCAGCCAAGCTTCCAAAAATGATAGAGCGATGACTGATGGACTTATCCCCAGGTACTCGAATACTACCATTTAAGTGCTTAATGTTTGTTTTTAATTTCATACAGGCCCTCATACTGACAATACTTTTTCTTATTTTATCATAAAAAGTCAGAAATTTCTTAAAAATTCCTGACTTTATGAGGTAAATTCTTATTTTAAAAGTTCTGAAATTGGTTCAAAGACAATTTTTTCAATATCAGAAAGGTAGATAGAAAGTTGTTGCTGTTTGGCAAAGAATTCTGACAAGAGAGAGTTTCCTTGAATTTGCTTGCCAAAACTTTCCATTTTTTCTTGGAAAGAAGCATCTGGAATTTGACCAGTTTGTGCCATGATTTGGATTTCATGTTGAAAAGCAATATAATCTGCAAAAATTTTGCTTGCTTCTGCATCCGCTTGGATGGCATCTCTAGCTTCTTTAACTGCCTTGTATTCAGGCAATTCGCGTAGTCCACGACTTAGTGCATTTGCACTATCATAAATATTTGACATAATTGTCCTCCTTATTTAATAACGACTGTGTAGTCAGTATTTTCTGTAATGACTTGCTCAGCACGTTTTAAATCCTGAGCATTCTTAAAGGAAATTTGCAGAATCCCGTGAACATCCTCACGGTTTTCCTCATTGATATGGATATTGACCAAAGAAGTTCCACGTAGCAATTCCAAGATGCGTAAAATAACATCTTCCTCATCGGGAACATCTACATAAAGGTCAAATGAGCTATCTACTCCTCCGCGTTTATGGATTTCCATAGCCTGACGTTGCTCACGCGCTTGATTGAAAAATCTCCATATTTGGTTTTCATCACCCTTACTGATAGCTTGTCCAATCTCGTCCAAACGGCCCTTGAAATCCTCGATGCGTTCAATAATAGTCTCTCGATTGGATAAGAGGATAGAAGTCCACATACCAGGCTCACTTTCGGCAATCCGAGTCATATCTCGAAATCCACCGGCCGCAAAGCGCCGCGCCATTTCATGCTCTTCAGCATAACTTGCAGTTTGTTCCATCAGGCCTGATGCTAAGATATGCGGAAAATGGCTAATCTGAGAAGTCACTCGGTCATGCTCTTCAGCATCGATTTCAATGAAACGAGCATGAAGACCTGACAGCAAGTCTCTCATTTCTTCGAGCGTATCCGGAGTTGTCAGACTAGATGGCGTGAAGATATAATAGGCATTCTCAAAAAGATTAACATCTGCAGAGGCAGCTCCTGTCTTGTGACTTCCTGCCATGGGATGGGCCCCCACAAAGCGAACGGACTTATCAGCAAAATACTTCTCTGCTGTAGCCACAATAGCTGACTTGGTCGATCCAGCATCAGAAATAATGACACCTTCTTTCAAGTCCAAGTTGCCCAATTCCTTAATAAAGGCAATAGTTTGCTTGATTGGCAGGCTAAGAATGATGACGTCTGCAAGTGGAGCAAAACTGGCAAAATCATCCGTCGCTCGGTCAATCATTCCTCTCTCCAAGGCAATATCTCTAGACGCTTGACTACGATTATATCCTAAAATTTCATAATCAGGATGATCCCGCTTGATCCCGAGTGCCATGGAAGCACCAATCAAACCTAGTCCTGCGATATAGATGGTTTTTGCCATAAGAACTCCTTAATAATTCTTTGTATACTCCCGATGTTTCACAACAGCTTCTTTTAATTCTTCCAGATTATCAGAGGAGAATTTCTCAAGGATTTCTTGAGCCAAAACCGTTGCTACGACTGCCTCCATAACGACACCTGCTGCTGGAAGAGCAGTAGGATCACTTCTCTCTACTGTTGCTTTATAAGGCTCATGAGTTTCAATATCGACACTCATCAACGGCTTATAGAGAGTCGGGATTGGCTTCATAACACCACGAACAATAATCGGTTGACCGTTGGTCATACCACCTTCGAAACCTCCAAGGTTATTAGTCCGACGAGTATAGCCATCTTCTGATGACCAGAGGATTTCATCCATGACTTGGCTACCCTTAAGATGGCCTGCTTTAAAACCAAGACCAAACTCCACACCCTTAAAGGCATTGATAGAAACAACAGCTTGAGCTAGCCTTGCATCTAGTTTACGATCCCATTGGACATAGGAACCAAGACCAACCGGAACACCTCCAACAACCGTTTCTACAACACCTCCGATGGTATCCCCATCGCGTTTGATTTGGTCAATATAGTCCTTAATCTCCTGCTCACGTTCTTGGTTGACAATAGAAACTTCAGACTGGGCAGCTAGTTTCTTAATCTCTGAGACTGTTAAGTTTTCTGGAACATTGATTTCCTTACCACCGAAGATAACAACATGGTTAGCAATTTCGATATCAAGTTCAGCTAAAATCCGCTTGGCTACTGCTCCAACTGCCACTCGCATGGTCGTTTCACGGGCAGATGAACGTTCCAGGGAATTTCGCAAATCATCAAAGCGGTATTTGATGCCCCCAACCAAGTCTGCGTGACCTGGGCGAGGATGAGTGATTTTTCGTTTGCTTTTGAGTTTGTCTTCAATATCCTCGGCAGACATGATATCTAGCCATTTTTGATGATCCTTGTTAATGACATCCATGGTAATAGGTGCCCCTGTCGTCTTACCATGACGAACTCCAGAAGTAAAGACAACTTGGTCACTTTCAATCTTCATACGACCACCACGTCCGTATCCACCCTGGCGACGTTTGAGATCCTCATTGATATCTTCTGCAGTCAAAGGCAGTCCTGCTGGAATTCCTTCAATAATTGCTGTCAGACGAGGACCATGTGACTCTCCTGCTGTTAAATATCTCATACATTCTCCTTATTTTACCAAGTATTCTTTCATTTCTTCAAGAGAAACTGGGTGAATCATCGCTGAACCAAGCTCAGGTACCAAAACTAACTTCATGGTATTCCCACGCGCTTTTTTGTCATGAGTCAAAGCCCGATAGAGCTTGTCAATATCCCAGTTTTCATACTCAACTGGAAGACCAAACTTCTGACACATCTCTCGGATGGACTGAGTTATTCCCTCTGGCATGAGGCCTTTTTCTTCGGCTACCTTAGAGACCTGAACCATTCCCATAGCTACTGCCTCACCGTGCATGACTTTTCCGTAACCAGCAGTTGCTTCAATGGCATGGCCAATTGTGTGACCAAAGTTGAGATACAGACGAATGCCATTATCCAACTCATCTTCAACTACCATCTTGCGCTTAACCTGACAAGAATGCTCAATCAAACTCTCGGAATGTTCCAAAATGCTTTCCACAGAACCATCCATTTTAGATAATAGGTCCCAAAGCTCAGGATCTTCGATGAGGCCATACTTGATGACTTCACCCATTCCTTCAATCAACTCTCTCTTACCCAAGGTCTCAAGAACAGTTGGGTCAATCAAAACACCATCAGGCTGAGCAAAAGTTCCCACCATATTCTTGGCAAAAGGGGTGTTCACTCCAGTTTTTCCACCGATTGAAGAATCAACCTGGGCAGTTAAACTAGTTGGAATCTGAACAAAATGAATTCCTCGCATATAGGTAGAAGCTACAAAGCCAGCCAAGTCTCCGACCACTCCGCCACCGAGTGCAAGGATGCCATCACTACGAGTTAAACCTTGCTTCACTAAAAATTCATAAGCCTTTTGAACCGTGGTTAGATTTTTTCTCTCTTCACCCTCTAGAAAGTCAAAAACTGCTACTTGAAACCCAGCATCCTCTAAACTCAGTTTGACCTTTTCTGCATAGAGTGAAGCTACATGGTTATCGGTAATGATAACGACTTTTTGTGGTTGCCAAAGTTCTCGCAACCATTTTCCTGCTTGAGACAAGCATCCTTTTTCAATCTGAATATCATAAGGATGATGTAGAAGGTCTATTCTGATTTTCATAGCAGGTCTCCTTTTTCTTTATTGATACTTTTGTTTTAATAAGTCCCAAATTTGATCTGTTGGCATTTCCTTGCCTGTCCATAACTGAAAAGCTTCCGCAGCTTGGTAAAGCAACATACCAAGGCCATTGATAGATTGATTTCCCTGGTTACTTGCCCATTTTAAAAACGGTGTTTCAAAGGGTTGATAAATTACATCTGCTACCATGAGCTTCTCTGGTAAAACGATGCTGGTCGGGATTGGCTGAGAGGATCCATCCATGCCCACACTAGTCGCATTGACCAAGAGGTCGGCTTGAGTGATGCTGTCCTGAAGACCTTGAACATCCTCTAATGCAAATAAATCTACTCTAAATCCAGTCGCATTCTGTATTTTTTCTAAGTAAGGTCTTGTTTTTTCCATGGATGAAGAACGAACAAAGACAGAAATCTGACTCACTCCATCCAAGATTGCCTGTGCCAAAATGGCCTTGGCTGCACCGCCTGCTCCTAACAAAACCATTCTTTTCCCGGAAATTTTAAAAGAAGGCAAGCTCTTAAAGAATCCCTTGCCATCTGTGTTATATCCAATTAAAGTTCCCTCTCGATTCACAACCGTATTGACAGCACCAATCAAACGAGCTTCTTCACTCAATTGATCCAGATAAGGAATGACCTGCTCCTTGTAGGGCATAGAAAGATTAATTCCAAACATCTGATAACGACGAATATTGGCAACTGTTTCTGCCAAGTCAGTTCCTTCTACCTCCCAAGCAAGATAAACCCCATTGGTATTGGTTGCTTCAAAAGCTCTGTTGTGAATGAAGGGTGAAATGGAGTGTTTGATAGGATTGGCGACTACAGCTGCTATACGTGTGTAGCCATCAATCTTCATTTAGTATCTCCCGAATTTTTTTCATGCTAGAAAGTGAAATCTGTCCTGGAGCACTGGCTTCGTCCAGACTCGCAAAAGACCAGCTAGAACCCGTCACATCTGAAGTGATACGAGAAACCTTACCCATTTTCCCCATAGAAATCGTCACATATTCTTGTTCGGGGTTCAATGTTTTAAAGCCACGTGTAAAGTTCATCAAATCCAATACATCTTGTTCTGTATGAGCCATAACCGCAATTTTTACAACTTTAGGATTTAAACTTGTCAACTCAGACAAGATTTCCATTAGATTTTCCGGTGTTTCTTGGAAATTATGGTAGCTCAAGACGAGGTTTGGAAATTCTAACATCTCCTCAAAAACATCTCTATAACTAAAATACTCAAAATCAATATAATCTGGTTGATAAAGCTGGGCTACTTCCTTGATAATTTGAACATATTCTTCTGACGAGAGTTCAATTTGACCACCCTCAGAACGAGTACGTAAAGTGAAAACAAGCTCACGACCTGCAAATTTTTCAAAAATAGCTGGTGCTACCTGTAAAATAGCTTCCTTTGGTAAGAAGTCAGCTCGCCACTCAATGATATCGGCATCATGGTACCGCGTCACATCAATAGTCTGAGCCTCCTCTAAACTTCTTGGCATTACGGAAACAATTAATTTCATTTACTAACCTTCATGGTAATCACTTTGAGGTAATTACTACTTTCATCTTTTTCGTTGTAGACAAAGTCTGCTGGAAGTCCATACTTTTGAAGGACCTGATATTCTCTACCTGCAAATCCTTTGTCGATTTGTTCTGTGAATTTTTGACGGGAAACATTAGCAGCATTAGTACTAGCAATAATGATTCCACCTGGATTTAAAATCTCTAGGCTTTGGGAAATCAATTTATGATAATCCTTAGCTACAGAGAAGGTTTGTTTTTTATTTCGGGCAAAGCTAGGCGGATCCAGAACAATCACGTCATAGCTTAAACCCTTTCTTTTAGCATATTTAAAGTATTCAAAGACATCCATGACAAGCAGTCGATGATTGTCTAGACTCAAACCGTTGGCATGAAAATGAGCTTCTGATAGTTCTCTTGAACGTTTGGCTAGGTCTACAGAGGTTGTTTCACTAGCTCCCCCCATAGCTGCAGCGACTGAGAAGGCTGCTGTATAGGAAAACATATTGAGCAAGGATTTCCCCATTGCTAAACCATCAACTAAGCTCCCACGAACTTCATGCTGATCCAAGAAAATTCCTGTCATAAGGCCGTCATTCATAAAGACTTGGTACAAGACTCCATTCTCGAGAACAGTGAAATATTCAGCCGCTTCTTGACCATAGATGTGGGCAGACTCATAGTCTAGACCTTTAAAGCGAATCTTTTCATAGGCACCTAAGACTTCCGGGAATACCTGAGAGAAGGCTGCAATAATCTCTTGGCTAAGACTATAAATATAGGAGTTGTACCAAGAGAAAACAACATAATCTCCATAGAGATCCAGCGTCATTCCACCAAATCCATCGCCTTCTTGATTAAACAAACGAAAGGCAGTTGTCAACTCATCTTGATAGTAGGAAGAACGTTTTTGTTTAGCTTTTTCAAACAAGCTTTCAAAGAAGGTTTGATTAAAAGAAACTTTCTGGTTAGTTACAAACCAACCAATTCCCTTATTTTGTCGGGATAAATAAGCCTTCCCTAAAAATTCTTTGCTTTGGCTGAAAAGTTCAACTTCCTGATCAGTTTCAGATAAATCTGGAAAATCAACTTCTTCCAAAAGAACCTGACCTTTACGGAGCTTTTTTTCGACACGCCGACTGACGAATACTTTATTCATAGATACAATTATATCAAATTTGTTGAAAATTCACAAAGTAGAAAGTGATTTCTCCATTGATGTCATAGGAACTATCCAAACTTTTCGTTTCTGCTTGATGATTTCTAAATGAGAATGGTCATTTGTGTTGAGAAATTTCATTCTATTACCGTAAAAATAGACATTCACATCCTGAGGACTATTTTTATAGCGCAAACGTTTGCTCATTTGCTTGCTTTGTGGTAAAATGATTCTCAAATTGTTAAGTATGAGGACTATCTATGAAAAATCAAACCCTAATGCAATATTTTGAGTGGTACCTTCCCCACGATGGACAACACTGGACGCGACTTACCGATGATGCTGAGCACCTTGCAAATCTAGGAATTAGCCACATCTGGATGCCACCTGCCTTTAAAGCTACCAACGAAAAAGATGTCGGTTATGGTGTCTATGACCTTTTTGACCTCGGTGAATTTGACCAAAAAGGAACTGTGCGTACCAAGTACGGTTTCAAAGAAGACTATCTTCAAGCCATTCAAATACTTAAATCACATGGGATTCAACCTATGGCTGACGTCGTCTTAAACCACAAGGCAGCTGCAGACCGTTTAGAATCCTTCCAGGTTATTGAAGTCGACCCAGAAGATCGCACAATTGAACTTGGAGAACCTTTTACCATCAATGGTTGGACAAACTTTACTTTTGATGGAAGACAAAACACCTACAATGATTTCCACTGGCACTGGTACCATTTCACTGGAACTGACTACGATGCTAAACGTCGTAAGTCTGGCATCTATCTCATTCAGGGAGAGAATAAAGGTTGGGCTCATGAAGAATTAGTCGACAATGAGAACGGAAATTACGACTATCTTATGTACGCAGACTTGGATTTCAAACACCCCGAAGTCATCCAGAATATCTATGACTGGGCCGATTGGTTTATCGAAACGACTGGTGTAACTGGTTTCCGCTTAGATGCAGTTAAGCACATTGACTCTTTCTTTATGCGCAATTTCATACGCGATATCAAGGAAAAATATGGTCAAGACTTCTATGTTTTCGGAGAATTCTGGAATCCTGATAAGGAAGCTAATCTGGATTATCTTGAAAAGATTGAAGAACGCTTTGATCTTGTTGATGTTCGCCTTCATATGAATCTCTTTGAGGCAAGCCAGGCAGGAGCTGACTATGATTTAACAACTATCTTTGATGATAGTCTGGCTCAAATCAATCCGGATCGAGCTGTGACCTTTGTCGACAACCACGATACCCAACGCGGACAAGCTTTAGAATCTACTGTAGAAGAATGGTTTAAGCCAGCAGCCTATGCTCTTATTCTCCTACGTCAAGAAGGGCTTCCATGTGTATTTTACGGAGACTACTACGGTATCTCTGGTCAATATGCTCAGCAAAATTTTAAAGAAGTTCTTGACCATCTGCTAGCTATCCGAAAAGATTTGGCTTATGGAGAGCAGACAGACTACTTTGATGACCCTAATTGTATCGGTTGGGTCCGTTCAGGAGCTGACAATCAAGCACCTTTAGCTGTTCTTATCTCAAATGCTCAAGACAATTACAAAACTATGTTTGTTGGTCCAGAATGGGCTGATCATACTTTTGTTGATTTACTTGGCAACCATTCAGACCAAGTAACTATTAATGCTGAAGGATATGGTGATTTCCCAGTTACTGAACGTTCTGTAAGTGTTTGGGGACTTACTTTTTAAGAACACAAAAAAACTTGCCATGGGCAAGTTTTTTTATTGCTAAATATTAGTCTTTCCAAAGGTCCATGGCATTTTTAAAATCAGATGAAACTTGAACATTTTGAGGGTTTGTTGCCTCTCTCTCCTGACGCTTAGCTTCTACCTGGGCTACACTCCTAATCCCTTCGTGACGCCAGTTTCGAAGGATAGCTTGGATATATTTCCAATTTGGTTTTCCATTTAGAACAGCTTCACGTAAGGCTTCTTTTATCAAATCCGCACTAGTTCCGTCTTCTTTCAAACTCTTTTCCAAATCTTCGATTTCAAATGGGCTCAATAGACGACCTAACTCCTGTTGGAAAGTATCTACCAAGCTCTTTAAATCATTTGGGGCAAGTTGCGTCTGGTTTGGAGCTTGTTTTTCAAAAAGTTGGTCTAGGCGCTCCAAGGCGAGAGTTGCATCAAAGATAACTTCTATTTCACCATTAAGTTCAATCGTACGGTATTGAAGCAGGCCTTTTTCTGTCAAGCGTGAAATAGCCTGATTGACTTCAGTGACATTTTTGCCGATTTTTTCAGCAATCTGACTTGGAGACAATTCACCTAAAGCCGTTGTATTCTGTAGGTAAAAGAATTGCCAAACCAAGAAATCATCACTTGATGAGAACAATTGATTGTAATGTAAGAGCAAGTCACTCGGCAACACTAAGTTTCCTGACTTGAAAGCATCTAAATATGTCATAATTCCTCTTATAAATATCCAAAATGAGACACATCTTCTTCCGCACTTTTCCACTCAAAAGGTGTTTCTTGATAAACTGCATAATTTACCCAGTTACTGAAAAAGAGGGCTGCAGACGAACTCCAACGCATACAAGGAAGCTCATGGATGTCGTCATTTTTGAAATAATTTTCTGGTATATGGGGATCTAAACCAGCATCTAGATCTCTAAAATATTCTTTCGCGAGCGTGTCGCGATCATACTCTAAATGCCCAAAACTATAGACTTCTCTCAAATCTCGACTCGCAAGGATAGAGATTCCTACCTCTTTTCCTGATGCTAAAATCTCTAGATTTGTTTTATTCAGAATATCTTCTTTGTGGACTTCTGTATGGCGAGAATGAGGGGATACATATAAATCATCAAAACCTCTCAAAAGAAGGTGACCTTCTTTTAAAACATCCTGAGGATAAATCCCCGAAAGCTTCTGCTCCATCTGGTATTTATCTACGCCATAGCGATAGTATAGACCTGCCTGTGCCCCCCAACAAATATGCAGGGTTGAAAAGACATGAGTCTTAGACCAATCGATAACTTGGGTAAACTCCTGCCAATAGTCAACCTCCTCAAATGGAAGGTGCTCAACTGGAGCTCCTGTGATAATCAAGCCATCAAAATAATCATCTCTGACTTCCGAGAAGGTCTTATAAAAAGTCTTCATATGCTCAGAACGAGTTGTTTTCGACTGATGACTTTCCATATATAAAAATTCAATATCTAACTGCAAAGGAGTATTGGCTAAATGGCGTAAAAGCTGAGTTTCTGTAACCATTTTCAGTGGCATCAAGTTTAAAATCAGAATTTTCAGTGGTCGAATATCCTGATGAGCCGCCCTCTGGTCATCCATGACGAAAATATTTTCCGTTCGTAAAATCTCAACTGCTGGTAATTTTTTATCAATTCGAATCGGCATAGAAATCTCCTTACTGTATCATATTGGACTCAAGTAAACATGGTATCGTCAACGGGGAAAAATGCTGACGTTTCTCTTTCCCTTTATTATACTGTATGAAGATATAGTTTTCAATTATAGTTTTTCTCTAACTAGATATAGCTTATTTTTATATCAAATGAAGAGAAAACAGCCCTAGGGACTGTTTTTCATTAATAATGCATCAGCACTTTATAGTCGTAATCTCCGATAGCTTCACGACCTTTGAGTTCATCCAGTTCGATCAAGAAGGCACAACCTGCTACGACTCCACCCAATTTTTCAATCATTTCGATGGTTGCTTTAACAGTACCACCTGTTGCCAAGAGGTCATCTACGATAAGAACACGTTGTCCTGGTTTGATAGCATCTGCGTGCATAGTCAAAGTGTCAACTCCATATTCTTTTTCGTAGTCCGCTGAAATGACTTCACGTGGCAACTTGCCAGGTTTACGAACAGGCGCAAAACCAATTCCCAACTCAAAAGCGACTGGACATCCAACGATAAATCCACGAGCTTCTGGTCCTACGATCATATCAATCTTTTTATTAGTAGCATATTGAACAATTTCACGAACAGCGTAACTGTAGGCATTTCCATCTGCCATCAATGGGCTAATATCACGGAAAGTAATTCCTTCTTGTGGGTAATTTTCAATACTTGCAATGTAATCTTTTAAGTTCATAGCATTTCTTTCTTTTAAAGTTTTTACTCCCTATTATACCATAATTCCTAGAAAAGCAAAATAGAAAGAGGCCTTGATACTTGGTTCAAGACTTCTCATTTTTTCTTCAATTGTTGCTAGAAGTACTTACTTCTTTTTGCTTTTAGAAGTTTGATTCCGTTGACGATTCTGTTGGATGCGCCACTCTCGCTCAAAGTAAGACATGGTTTCAAATACTCTCTCTGGCAAACCAACATCCAGCAAATAGATTGGGATTTTCAAAACATTTGTTTGCTTTGCAGTCGAAAATCTACTTCGTAGACGATACCAGAAAAAGTTGGATTTTAAAAGTTCCTTGTCATAAAACTGAACCTCAATAATATAAAAATCCCTTGCATTTCTACTACCCTTAATTCTCGTGAGAGCAAACTTTTCTACCTGTCCCCAGGAATAAAACTGCCAGTCTTTCTTTGGATATGGTTTATAGGAAAATCCTTGAGCTGTACATTTTAAATACTCTTTATCAGAAAAAAGCCGAAGCAAATGTTGATACAAAATGAAGCCAACGATGAGGATTAAGAAACCAATAAAGAGAATTAAAGCCACCAATCCCATAGGTGGTTCTTCAGGATAGCTCAGCAAAAACGAAAGGATCCAAAGTAGAAGAGCCAATTCTAGTAGGTAAAGAATAAGGCTCAAAACGATTTTCTTACTACTCCATTTAATAATTGTTTCTTCCATTATGCCAACTCACTTAAATATTCATAGCGTTCATATTTTTCAAGCAAGGCTTCATTCTTCTCGTCTAATTCTTTTTGAAGGGTAGCTAGTTTACCAAAATCAGAACCATTTGCTAGCATTTCTTCCTCTATAGAAGAGATGCGGTTTTCCAAGGCTTCGATGTCACCTTCAATACTTGCCCACTCCTGCTTTTCTTGGTAGGTCATTCGTTTCTTTTCTTCACGAACTTTGACGACTTTTTCCTTGTCAGCTTTTTGGTTTTGAGTTACCGTTTCTGCTTCAAAAGCTTTTTCATCTAGGTAGTCTGTGTAATGTCCAAAGAAAGGACGGATGATTCCATTCTCAAAGGCAAGGATCTTAGTCGCAACCTTATCAAGAAAATAACGGTCGTGACTAACTGTCAGAACTGGACCTGCAAAACCTTGTAAGAAATTTTCTAGAACTGTTAAGGTCGCAATGTCTAGGTCATTTGTCGGTTCATCTAAGAGAAGCACATTGGGTTTTTCCAATAGTAACTTGAGGAGGTAGAGACGTTTCTTCTCTCCACCTGATAGCTTCTCAATCAAAGTACCGTGCGTTGAACGAGGGAAGAGAAATTGTTCTAGTAACTCAGCGATTGAAGTCGTAGTACCACCGCTAGTCTTAACCTCTTCTGCCACTTCCTGCAGGTAATTGATAACCCGCTTACTTTCATCTAAACCTTCGATTTGTTGAGAGAAATAAGCGATACGAACTGTTTCACCGATGATAACTTGTCCTTCAGTCGCTTCAAGTCTTCCTGCAATAAGGTTAAGAAGGGTTGACTTCCCAACACCATTGTCCCCAACGATTCCAATACGGTCTTTGGCTTGCACTAAAAGGTTAAAATGTTTCAGAATCGGTTTATCGTCATAGGCAAAGGAAACATCCTTAAACTCGATAACTTTTTTACCGATACGGCTAGTTTCAAAATTCATGCTCAAGTCTGTCTCAAGGCTAGTATCTGAAACTTCCTTTTTCAAGTCATGGAATCGATTGATACGAGCTTGTTGCTTGGTCGCACGAGCTTGAGGTTGCCGTCTCATCCAAGCTAATTCTTGTTTGTAAAGTTGTTCCTTTTTGTGAAGAAGAGCGGCGTCACGCTCATCCTGTTCAGCCTTGAGACGGACATAATCTTGGTAATTCCCCTGATACTCTGTTAATCCACCTCTATCCAATTCAAAAATTCGCGTAGAAAGAGCATCTAGGAAATAACGATCGTGGGTGATGAAGAGGACAGTCTTCTTGGAATTCTTCAAGAAAAGTGTCAGCCACTCGATGGTCGCAATATCCAGATGGTTGGTTGGCTCATCAAGAAGCAAGAGATCATGATTTCCTAAAAGCACTTGCGCCAATTGAACCCGTCTACGAAGACCACCCGACAAAGCTCCAACCGGAGTCGATAATTCTTGAATGCCTAGTTTACTGAGAACAGTCTTGACCTGACTTTCGATTTCCCATGCTTGGAGAGAATCCATCTCCGCCATGACCCGTTCTAGACGCGCCTGCTTGTCCTCACTGTAGTTGAGCATAAGCAGTTCATACTCCCGAATCAACTGGATTTCCTTGAGGTCACTGGATAAAACAGTATCCAAGACAGTCTTACTATCATCAAAATCAGGATTTTGAGTCAGATAGCCAATCTTGTAATCACTCTTTGCTGAAAAAGGGCTAATATCGCCATCAAAACCTGAAACACCTGAAAGCACATCTAGAAGGGTCGTTTTCCCAGTTCCGTTGACCCCAATAAGACCGATACGATCCAAGTCATGGATAATAAAGGAAATATCCTTAAAAACAGTCTTATCACCAACTGATTTGCTTAGTTTTTCAACGATAAAATCACTCATTTTCTCTCCCTTAAGTATGCATGAATGGCTTCCACTTCATTATCTAGATTACCATCCACAATAGCGTACTCAATTTCTTCTAAAACATCCCCTAATTCAGGACCTGGCTGATAGCCGTATTCTTTGATGAGAATACCACCGTTGATTTGCATCTCTTTCTTATCATGAATAGTCAAGCTCTTGTAAGTTTCTGTGATTGCTTGCGGATTGACTTCTTTTCCTTGAGCTCTGCGAAGATTTTCAGCCTGTAGAAGCAAGTCCAAATCAAAACGGTAGCAATCACGCTTGCTCAGTTCTCCTTTTTCTCGTAGAGACAAAATAGTCAATAAATCCTGTACTTGCTTGGCAAATTGTCGTGATGTCTTCCAATGTTTTAAAAATTTTTGAGCATCTTCCACTTTTAAAACCCATAAAAGTGCTGCCCAAGCTTGCTCAGAAGATTCAAAAGTAAAATCTTTTTCTAAATCAAACAAAGACTGGAGTTTCTCCTGACTGCCTACCATATCTGGTAGATAATCATAAGCTTGACTCTCAATCATAGATGATAAACCTACTCGCCAATAGGGAGCAAGTAAAAGCTTATCAAACTCGACAAAGGTGCGCTCCACAGAGATTTTATCTAAGAGTGGCGTTAAGGCCTTCATCGCTTCAAACGTTTCTTGCTCGAGTTCAAAACCAAGACTAGCTTGGAAACGAAAGCCACGCATGATGCGTAGCGCATCTTCATTGAAACGTTCACTAGCTACACCGACAGCTCGCAAGACCTGATTTTCTAAATCTTTGAGACCATCAAATAAATCGACGATTTCCCCTGTCTCATCTAAAGCAAAGGCATTGACTGTAAAGTCACGACGCTTGAGATCTTCTTCCAGCGAACGCACAAAAGAAACAGAACTTGGTCTACGATAATCCACATAGACATCCTCTGTCCGAAAGGTCGTCACTTCGTACTCTTCATCTCCATCTAAAACCAAAACGGTCCCATGCTCAATGCCGATATCAGCTGTGCGTGGAAAAATCTGCTTGGTCTCTTCAGGATAAGATGAAGTCGCGATATCCACATCATGGATGGGACGATTGAGTAGGGCATCCCTAACAGAGCCACCCACAAAATAAGCCTCAAAGCCGGCTTCTTTAATTTTTTCTAATACTGGTAAAGCCTTCTGAAATTCAGAAGGCATTTTTGTTAATTTCATAGTAAGTGTTCTAATCCATAGACAAGCTCATGACGCTTGACAACTTCTTTGATTCCCAAATTCACCCCTGTCATGAAGGAGCTACGATCATAGGAGTCATGACGCAGAGTCAATCCTTCTCCCTGATTTCCAAAAATGACTTCCTGATGAGCTACCAAACCTGGTAAACGTACCGAATGGATTCGCATGCCATCAAAATTAGCTCCACGTGCTCCTGCTATGAGTTCTTCCTCATCAAACGCACCTTGCTTGATAGACTCTCGAACTTCCGCCATCAACTCAGCTGTTTTAATAGCTGTTCCACTCGGAGCATCCTTTTTCTTATCATGATGAAGCTCGATAATCTCCACATTTGGGAAATATTTGGCAGCCTGAGCTGCAAATTGCATGAGCAAGACAGCTCCCAAGGCAAAGTTAGGGGCAATCAAACCACCTAAATCTTGAGCACGAGAAAATTCTTTTAGTTCTGTAATTTCTTCACTAGTGAAACCTGTTGTTCCTACTACAGGAGCAAATCCATTTTCAAGAGCAAAACGCGTATTCTCATAGGCAACTGCTGGTGTTGTAAAATCCACCCAGATATCTGCTTCAAAGCCTGCCAAGTCTTTCTTATCATTGAATACTGGAATTCCTTGCCATTCAGATGCAGACTCAAAAGGATCCAAAACGGCTACTAGTTCAAGTTCAGGATCAGACAAAACCATCTGACAAGCAGCTTGGCCCATTCTTCCCTTAAAACCTGCGATAATTACTCGAATACTCATCTTTACTCCTATCTAAGATACAAAGCCTGTAAGAACACAAAGTGAAAATAGGAGTTCTGATCAAGGAGTTTCTTCTCCTTGGAAGAACTATCTTTTTCACACAGGGTTCCAGGCGTGTTCAATTCTAAGATACAAAGGACGTTAGCTGCCCATGAAAAATAGGGGATGGCGCTGACTTTCCACGAAAGGCAAGACAGGCATCTTTTTTCAAGAGGCAGATAGTCCGTGTTCAATTTTAAGATACCAAGACAGTCAAAACAATCTATACGATTGGTGTGTATGCCAAAGCGATGCTTCCTTCTCCCAGGTGAGTTCCAATGACACTACCAAAGGTTGCAATCTCAACATCTGTAGCTACTCCACTATCTAGCAAAAGCTGACGTAAATCGGCTGCTTTTTGAGAGGCATTCCCATGAATTACAGTAATCTGATAATTTCCATTACTTGTCACATCTTTGACAATTTCAACCAGACGTTTAGTTGCTTTCTTCTCTGTACGAACCTTCTCATAAACTTCGATAACACCTTGGTCATTAAAATATAGAATTGGTTTAATGCTAAGAAGATTTCCTAAAATGGCTGCGCCGTTTGATAAACGACCACCTTTAACCAAATGATCAAGATCATCTACCATGATAAAGGCAGAAGTATTTTCAATCTGTTCTGTTAACTTGTCTAGTATAGACTGGAAATCATTTCCCTGCTCAGACCACTGAAACACACTTTCCACCATGAAACCTAGTGGTGCACTTGTAATTCGAGTATCAGGAAAAGCAATGGTTAGACCTTCGAACTCATCCGTCATATATTGGATATTCTGGTGAAATCCTGAGATTCCAGAAGAAAGGAAGAGACCCAAAACATGAGTATAGCCTTTTTCTTTTAATGATGATAAAATTTCATCCAACTTTGCGATACTTGGTTGACTTGTTTTAGGTAGTTCAGATGAATGAGCCATTTTTTCATAAAATTCTTGAGCGGTTAGATTTACACCTTCAACATACTCCTGTCCGTCGATATTCACAGGAATGTCAAGCACAAATAAATCTTCTTTCCGCAAGGTTTCCGCTTGTAGAAAAGCAGATGAGTCTGTTATGACCGCTAATTTCATTTTTTTAAAACTCCAAATTAATTCCTGGTAAGTCTAATGCAATTTCCGTTACTTCATAAGTCAAACGGTTTAGCATATCCAAACAAGGACGAGCAAGCGTCTCAACTTCTTCTTGACTAAAGTCACTTGGTTGATCTACGATACGACCTTCGACGTGGTTCACTTGAGAAATAGTACCACTGATAACAAATTTATCAAAGACAATCATAAAGCTTAAAACAACTACGAGAGAAGTCACCTGATTTTCTTGGTCATGTTGAAGTAGTTGGAAGTTCACATCAACCTTTGTTTCAGGAATTCCGTTCTCATTTTCCCATTCAAAATTACGCGCATCAAAGTGATACTGACTAACAAATTCTTGTTCACGTTTTAAATTCATCATATTCTCCATGGTTACAATTTACTTTGACATTGTAACATATTTTCTTATTTTCTGCTAACTTTCCTAAATTCCGATTTCTGCTTTCACAACTTCAGCAATGGTATCCACATAGTAATCCACTTCTTCAGTTGTTGGTGCTTCAGCCATGACACGCAAGAGTGGCTCAGTTCCACTTGGGCGAACGAGAATACGTCCGTTACCTGCCATCTCTTCTTCCATCTTATCGATAATAGCCTTGATAGCTGGTACTTCCATGGCTTTTTCTTTCATGGCATTTTCCACACGGATATTGACCAATTTTTGTGGGTAAATCGTTACTTCTGAAGCCAACTGAGATAAGCTCTTACCTGTTTCTTGCATGATTTTAGTCAATTGAACTGCTGAAAGTTGACCATCACCAGTTGTATTGTAGTCCATCAAGATAACGTGACCTGACTGCTCTCCACCGAGATTGTAGCCTGATTTTCTCATTTCTTCAACTACATAGCGGTCTCCAACAGCAGTGACGGCTTTATTGATACCTTCACGGTCCAAGGCTTTATGGAAACCAAGGTTGGACATAACTGTCGTTACAATTGTGTTTTGTGCCAATTGACCTTTTTCAGAAAGGTATTTACCGATGATATACATAATCTTATCACCGTCGACAATTTCACCATTTTCATCGACTGCAATCAAACGGTCGCTGTCCCCATCAAAGGCTAAACCAATTGCAGATTGACTTTCTTTTACAAGTTCTTGCAAGGCTTCTGGATGAGTTGAACCGACATTCAAGTTAATGTTCAAACCATCTGGAGTTTCTCCAATGACAGTGATTTGAGCACCCAAATCTACAAAAATTTGGCGAGCACTAGTAGAAGCTGCTCCATTTGCAGTATCCAAGGCAACCTTCATCCCTTCAAGAGCTGTTCCAGTTGAAACCAGGTAGGCTTCATACTTGCGTAATCCTTCTGGGTAATCAACAACCGTACCTAATCCTTCGGCACTTGGACGTGGAAGAGTATCTTCGCTAGCGTCAAGCAAGGCTTCGATTTCTGCTTCTTTTTCATCGTCTAGCTTAAAGCCATCTCCACCAAAGAATTTAATCCCGTTATCTAGAGCTGGATTGTGGCTAGCTGAAATCATGACACCTGCGCTCGCTCCTTCAGTTTTTACCAAATATGCTACTGCAGGCGTAGCAAGTACACCAAGTTTATAAACGTGAATTCCCACAGAAAGAAGACCAGCAATCAAGGCTGCTTCTAACATTTCCCCTGAAATACGTGTATCGCGTCCAACTAAAACCTTAGGCGCTTCTGTCGCATGTTGACTGAGGACATATCCTCCAAAGCGACCCAACTTAAAGGCCAATTCTGGCGTTAATTCTACGTTTGCTTCTCCACGGACTCCGTCCGTTCCAAAATATTTACCCATTTTAAGATTCCTTTTCTAGTATAATGTTTATTTTAAGATTCTGACTTCGTCTCTGCTGCTGTCGTTGAAGAGTTTTCGGTAGACGAACCATTACTTGTTGAGGTTGTACTACTTGTTGTTCTGACAGCTTTGGTCGTTACTTTCATAGTAGTTTCAAAAGGTGTAATCACTGTTGGTAAGACAGCTCCATTTTTATCAACAGCTTGCAAAGGAACTGATCCAGAATAGTTCCCTGTAATCTGTTCACTCGTTGGTAAAACTGCGACAATCCGATCAATCTTAGATAGTGTATCCGCATCACTAGTTACTGAAACTTTTTCATCAGAAACAGTAACACGTTCGATTATAATCTTCTCATCAATTTGACTAGAATCAATTTGAGGTACAACAGGTACATTATCTCGAGTAACTTTCTTACCAATCTTGACTGTGATTTTTTGTGGTGTTGCTACAGCTGTCAAACCACTTGGAAGATTTTCAATGGTCAAGGGAACTTCAATCGTTCCCTCTGTAGCCTGGGTCAAATCAGCAGTCACTTTAAATTTACGAGTGCTTTCCTGCATCTCACTAGCCAAGGCCACCCGATTTGAACCCGTTAGAAACACTGTCACTTCTGAGCTAAAACCACTGATAAAATACTGCTCACTATCATACTGAATATCAATCGGTACATTGACTACCGTATTGGTATAGGTTTCAGTTTTAGTTTGCCTTGCATTCGTATTGTTTTGATAATTGATTGATGTTGCATAGATAAATAGGACACACGCAAAGAGGAGCGAGGAGATGATATAAAGACTATTTCTTCTCATTATTCCAGCCTCCTAATAGACGTTCTTTTAAGCTTGGTTCTTGTGAATCCTTAGGTATCAGAATACGACGTAGTTCTT
Organism: Streptococcus infantis; assembly: GCF_047463315.1. Lineage (GTDB taxonomy): Bacteria > Bacillota > Bacilli > Lactobacillales > Streptococcaceae > Streptococcus > Streptococcus infantis_AB. Next base: position 44,170 of record NZ_JASHEB010000002.1, read on the forward strand.
CCTCGAATTCTTCCAAACTTAGATCATGTTTGAAGACACCGTTATAGGTGATGGATATACCTCCAGTTTCTTCTGATACAACAAAAGTAAGGGCATCTGAAACTTCTGATAAACCAATGGCTGCACGGTGACGAGTTCCGAACTCTTTGGAAATACCTGTGTTTTCAGTCAGTGGTAAATAGGCAGAAGTTACTGCAATCCGATCTCCACTGATAATGACTGCACCGTCATGTAGAGGAGTATTAGGGATAAAGATGTTAATTAATAACTCAGCAGAAATCTTAGCATCCAAAGGAATTCCTGTAACGATGTACTCCTGCAAGGTTCTCACACGTTGAACAGCTACCAAAGCTCCAATCTTTCGCGGGCTCATATACTCAACCGATTTTACAAAAGCCTGTACCATCTGCTCTTCTGAACTCATAGGAGTATTTGAAAAGAAGTCCGTAGCTCGACCTAATCGTTCCAAACCTGTCCGAATTTCTGGAGAAAAGATAACAACCGCTGCGATAACTCCATAGGTAATCAATTGGTTAATCAACCAGGAAATAGTCGTCAAGCCCAAAAAATTAGCCGCAATCTGAGCTAAAATAAAAACTAAAACGCCTCGAACCAGAATCATAATCTTGGTTCCTGCAATTGATTTTGTAAATTGGTATAAGATATAAGCAACGATTAGAATATCAATCACATTTATCGCAATACTCCAAGGACTGGAAAACAAACTAGACCAGTATTGAAGATTAGATAATTGCTGAAAATTCATCCTGTGTCCCCTCTCCAAAAAAGCTTCTCTTCATTATACCATTTTTAATGGAAATTTTCTCCCCCCTACCTCATTTTAAATTGGCAGAAAATATGATAGAATAAAATGATAAAAATGAAACAAGGAGAAACCATGTCTGAACTATATGATATCACCATCGTAGGGGGTGGCCCAGTTGGTCTTTTCGCAGCCTTTTATGCAAATTTACGTCAAGCTAAAGTACAAATCATTGACTCTCTTCCACAATTAGGTGGCCAACCTGCCATTCTTTATCCTGAAAAACAAATTCTTGATGTCCCAGGTTTCCCTAATCTCACTGGTGAAGAATTAACAAATCGCTTGTTAGAACAATTACAAGGGTTTGATACACCAGCCCATCTCAATGAAACTGTTCTTGAAATTGACAAAGAAGATGGTGTTTTTAAGATTACAACCACTAAAGGAACTCATACTAGCAAAGCTGTCATCATCGCTATGGGTGGAGGTGCCTTTAAACCGCGTCCACTTGAACTAGAAGGTGTCGAAGGTTATAAAAACATCCATTACCACGTTTCTAACATTCAGCAATATGCTGGACAGAGAGTAACCATCCTCGGTGGAGGAGACTCTGCTGTGGACTGGGCCTTAGCTTTTGAAAAGATTGCTCCAACTACACTTGTTCACCGTCGAGATAACTTCCGTGCCCTCGAACATAGTGTCCAAGCCCTTCAAGAATCATCTGTTAGCATCAAAACACCATTTGTGCCAAGTCAACTTATGGGTGATGGACAAATTCTCAATAAGCTTGAAATCACAAAAGTCAAATCCGATGAGACTGAAACCATTGAACTGGATCACCTCTTTGTCAACTATGGATTTAAATCTTCTGTCGGTAATCTTAAAAATTGGGGATTAGAACTGAATCGTCATAAAATTATCGTCAATAGTAAGCAAGAATCTAGCCAGCCTGGAATTTACGCTATTGGTGACTGCTGCTACTACGATGGTAAGATTGACTTGATTGCAACAGGTCTTGGTGAAGCACCAACTGCTGTCAACAATGCCATTAACTACATTGATCCTCAACAAAAAGTACAACCAAAACACTCTACAAGTTTATAAGAAAAAAACCACGAATCCTAGGATTCGTGGTTTTATAGTTCATCAGCAATTTTATTAATCTTTCTCAGTCGATGATTGACACCACTTTTTGTGAGTGGATTTGTCAAACTGTCTGCCAATTGCTGGATAGAGTAGTCCGGATGTTGGATACGTAAATGCGCTACTTCCTGCAAATCTACTGGCAGGCTATCTAGACCAACAGTATCCATGATTTTACTGATATTGTTGATGGTTTTCATACTCGCTGAAACCGTACGAGCGATATTTGCTGTCTCCGCATTATTAGCACGATTGAGATCATTCCGAGTTTCTCGAAGAATCTTGACACCTTCAAAAGTATCTCTCGCCTCCATGGCTCCCACTAAAATCAGGAAATCCATAATATCTTCAGCTCGTTGAAGATAGGTCACTGCCCCCTTTTTTCGTTCGATAACCTTGGCATCTAACAAGAACTGCTGCAAGAGCGAAGCAATCCCTTGGGCATGGTCCACATAGACGGAACTTATTTCTAACTGATACTTGCCTGACTCAGGATCCCGAATACTCCCATTTGCCAAAAAGGCTCCACAAAGGTAAGCACGTCCAGCTTCCTCGTCTCCTAAAATATCTGGATCAATCCCAGTCTCTAGACCAAAGAAAGAATCAGCCAAACGCAAATCCGCTAAAAGTTCTTGAACCCGCTCATCAGTAAACACGGTATAAACACGATTTTTCCGAAGATTACTTCTCTGATGATGACGAATCTCTGACTTGATACCATAGAAGTGCAGGAAAGATTCATAGAGGTGACGGGCTAACTTAGCGTTTTCTGTTATAACGGACAAGGTTAAACCAGAGCTAGATAAACCCACACTACCAGACATCTTGATAATAGCTGATAACTCATAACGACTCAGATGGTGCTGACCTAGGATTTCTTCTTTTACTGCTACTGTGAAACTCATTTTCTCACCTGTATAATTCGCATCAACTCGTCCACGATTAAATCTCCATCATGGAAGGCTCCACCATTTTCCAAACGTAAGAAATTGGATGAAATAACACGAGGGACTTGCTGGCGCAAACCTTCAAAATCATGTTCAACCTGAACCAGATATTCATCAAAACGGTTGGTGTCCATATAATCCCTCGGAACCTTTTCGATGTTAACAAGGACAGTATCGATAAATGGACGGCCCAAATGACGATGCAAGACTGCTACGTGATCACTATCTGAGAAATGTTCTGTCTCTCCACGTTGAGTCATAATGTTGCAGACATAGGCAATTTCAGCCTTGGTTTCCAGAAGAGCCTGACCAATCTCCTCAATTACGATATTAGGCAAAATCGAAGTAAAGAGTGAACCTGGTCCCAAGACAATCATATCACTCTCAAGAATAGTATTCACCACTCGACGGCTAGCCTGCGGTTTTTCATCATCTAGAGTGTTTGTCACATAGACATGGTCAATCATACCTGGATGGTCTGCAATGTGACTTTCACCAGCAACTTCAGTTCCATCTTTAAAGACGGCATGGAGTGTCAAAGGGTGGTCACTTGATGGAAAAATCTTACCTGTGGTATGGAAAAATTTACTCAGCAATTGCATGGCATTATAAGTCGAACCCTGCATTTCAGATAAACCTGCAATGATAATGTTTCCTAGCGGATGACCTGCAAAGGAACCAGCATCCTCAGAAAAACGGTATTGAAAGACCTTTTCATAGAATTTTGGCATATCTGACATAGCCACAAGAACATTGCGAAGATCACCAGGAGGAGTCAACTGTTGAATGTTTTTACGAAGCTCTCCTGAAGAACCTCCATCATCAGCAACAGTTACAATGGCTGCAATTTCGACATCCTTTTCCCGTAAACTCTTTAAAATAACAGGAATCCCGGTTCCACCACCAATCACCGTAATTTTTGGTTTTCTCATGAACGGTTTACCGTTTCCTTTCTTCGGTCTTTATCACGATGGCTTTCGTTTACAGGCCAATTTTTCGCCAGATCATTGGCTAAACGCTTGGCAAAAGCAACACTTCTATGCTGTCCACCAGTACAACCAATCGCAATCGTTAAGACTGATTTGCCTTCTTTTTTATAGCCTGGTAGGATTGGTTCAATCAAGGCTAACAAATGACGGTAGAAATCTTCAGATTCTTCATGATTCATCACATAGTCATAAACCGCCTGGTCCTCACCTGTCTGATTACGGAGCTCTGGAAGGTAGTAAGGATTTGGCAAGAAGCGAACATCAAATACCAAATCAGCATCAATTGGAATTCCGTATTTAAACCCAAAAGACATAACCTCGACACGAAAAGACTGCGTTTGTTCTTGGTCTGAAAACTGTTCTGCAATGGTCTTTCGAAGTTCACGTGGAGTTAACTCTGTCGTGTCTACCACGTTTTGACTCATATTTTTCAAAGGCGCCAAGAGTTCGCGTTCCAACTTGATTCCATCCAAGATACGACCATCTGCTGCTAGTGGGTGACTTCTTCTAGTTTCCTTATAGCGTGCCACCAATTCTTTGTCAGCAGCATCCAAAAAGAGGATTTTAAAGTCTAAATCATCTTGGTTTTCCAACTCATCCAAGACAGCTTGAATCTCTGAGAAGAAGGAACGGCTACGCATGTCCACCACTAGGGCTAACTTGTGGTCATCGTCCTTGGTCTCGACCAACTGCAAAAACTTTGGCAAGAGAGCAGGCGGCATATTATCAATGGTAAAATATCCTAAATCTTCAAAAGACTGAATGGCTACTGTTTTCCCTGCACCACTCATCCCTGTCACAATCACCAGGTGAAGTTGTTTCTTTGTCATCATAGTCTCCTTATATCAAAAGAAGTTTGGAAGAACCAAACTTCTACTAGCTTATCCAATCTCTGCGATGACTTCAATTTCGACTTTTACATCGCGAGGAAGACGAGCTACTTCCACAGCTGAACGAGCTGGAAATTCCTTGTTAAAGGCTGTTTGGTATACCTCGTTAAAAGGTACAAAGTCGTTCATATCACTTAAGAAGCAAGTTGTTTTAACAACATGGTCAAAGTCTGTTCCTGCCTCTGCTAAAATAGCTCCAATGTTTTTCAAGACTTGTTCTGTCTGTTCTTGGATTGTTTCTCCTACAATTTCTCCAGTTTCAGGAGATAGAGGTACTTGACCGCTAGCGAACAAAAGGTTGCCAACGATTTTCCCTTGAACGTAAGGTCCGATTGCCTTTGGAGCTTTATCTGTATGAATTGTTTTTGCCATTTGTATTCCTCACAGTTTTTCTAAAATAGCATCCCAAGCCTGGTCCATTCCTGCTTTTGTCACAGATGAAAAGAGGATGAAATCATCACTTGGATCAAAGTTTAATTTCTTTTTAATAGCTGATTCGTGCTTGTTCCATTTACCACGCGGAATCTTGTCGGCCTTAGTCGCCACAATGATGACAGGAATCTCATAATACTTAAGAAATTCGTACATCTGCACATCATCTGCTGTCGGGTCATGACGAAGGTCAACGAGACTAACAACCGCTCGAAGATTTTCTCGAGTAGTCAAGTACTCCTCAATCATACGACCCCATTTTTCACGTTCTTTTTTGGAAACACGGGCGTATCCATAGCCAGGCACATCCACAAAACGCATCTTGTCATCAATATTAAAGAAATTGAGTAGTTGTGTTTTTCCTGGTTTTCCAGAGGTACGAGCTAGATTTTTACGATTGAGCATGGTGTTGATAAAGCTTGACTTCCCAACATTTGAGCGCCCTGCAAGAGCAATTTCAGGAAGTTCATCCTCTGGATAGTGGGACTTGTTGGCTGCACTCAGCAAAATCTCAGCATTGTGTGTATTGATTTCCATAGTCACCTCTAGGCTGTCTCTAGAATTGGCTTAGCCGTTCCGTCAACTGCTTCTTTTGTGATACGAACAGTTTTCACATTTTCTTGACTTGGAACCTCAAACATAACATCTAGCATGGTTTCTTCGATAATTGAGCGAAGACCACGCGCACCCGTTTTACGTTCGATGGCTTTGTTTGCAATTTCTTGGAGAGCTTCGTCGTCAAATTCAAGCTCAACATCATCATAAGAAAGCAAGGTCTGGTATTGTTTAACCAAGGCATTTCTTGGTTCCTTCAAGATGCGAACCAAATCATCTACAGTCAACTGCTCCAAGGCTGCAAAGACAGGCAAGCGTCCAATCAACTCAGGAATAATACCGAATTTTTGAATATCTTCTGCGATGATTTCTTGCATGTAAGAACTATTTTCGTCAATAGCCTTGTTGTTTTGTCCGAAACCAATCACTTTTTCACCCAGACGCTGTTTGACAATCTCTTCGATGCCATCGAAGGCACCACCCACAATAAAGAGGATGTTTTTTGTATCCACTTGAATCATTTCTTGTTGTGGATGTTTACGTCCACCTTGTGGTGGTACACTAGCTACAGTTCCTTCGATAATCTTGAGAAGGGCTTGTTGCACCCCTTCACCAGAAACATCACGTGTGATAGACACGTTCTCGCTCTTCTTGGCAATCTTGTCAATCTCATCTACATAGATAATTCCACGTTCTGCACGTTCGATGTTAAAGTCAGCAGCTTGCAAGAGTTTGAGGAGGATATTTTCCACGTCCTCACCTACATAACCAGCCTCAGTAAGAGCTGTTGCATCTGCGATGGCAAAAGGTACATTCAAACTTCTAGCAAGAGTTTGAGCAAGGAAAGTCTTACCTGAACCTGTTGGGCCAATCATCAAAATGTTTGATTTTTGCAAATCCACATCTTCTGACTCTTCACGAGTGTCATGGAAATTGATGCGTTTGTAGTGGTTATATACAGCTACTGCCAAGGCACGTTTGGCACGATCTTGACCAATCACATAGTGGTTCAAGATGTTTAAGAGTTCGATTGGTTTTGGTACTTCAGATAAGTCTGCTAGGACTTCCTCTGCCAACTCCTCACGAATAATTTCCTGGGCTAACTCCACACACTCATTACAGATAAAAGCGTTGTTCCCAGCGATTATTTTTTTAACTTCTTCTTGGCTTTTGCCACAAAATGAGCAATAAACCATCATATCATTTTTCCTATTTGTAGGCATGATTCCCTTCCGTTCTAATTATTCATTCTCTCTAAAATAAGGTCATATAAAAAGCATGAATGCTATTCACCAAGTTTGTAAAGGCATTAAGCCAAAGTAGAGTAGCAAGTCCAAAGCGCTTTTTACGAAAAGCGTGTGTTCCAGCTACAAAACAGACAGCACACAAAAGAGCTGTAAAAAATCCAAAAATACTACGCTCCATTAGACTTCCTTTCTCTTTCTATATTCGATGGTAAAATCATAGGCATTTTTCTCATCTCTAGTATAAGATTTGCTTGCAACAGTCTCAAAAACAGTCAAGTCAAAATCTTCCGGAAAAAAAGTATCCCCTTCAACTTGAGCATGGATTTGTGTCACAATAATTTCATCGAGATAAGGTTCAAAAAGCTGAAAAATCTGCTTACCCCCAATGATATAGAGATTTTTATCCTGGTTATGGTACCAGTCTAAAACATCCTCAACATTTTGGAAAACCAGAGCACCCTCAATTGACTCTTCAACATTACGCGTCAAAATCAGAGTCTCACGTCCTGGAAGCAAACGTCGTCCCATTCCATCAAAGGTGACACGTCCCATCAAGATGGCATGATTCAAGGTTGTTTCTTTAAAATGTTTTAACTCTGCTGGCAAATGCCATGGTAAGCGATCCTCTTTTCCGATTACACCCTTTTCATCTTGGGCCCAGATGGCTACGATTTTCATTGTCATGCTTTCATCCTTTTTATTGATAGTTCTATTTTATCAAAAATCTTGAAAAAAGACTGTTTTGGAATGCCCTCCGAAATAGAAAAAATCCGTAGAAACTTTCTACGGATTTTTGACAAAATAGAGTATCTTACAAACCAGGTGCTTGTCCTAATTCTGCTGCAAGCATCCAGACAGTTTTTTCAAGGTCTGCCTTAGCACCAACGAAGATATCATTGGTTACATCATCACCTTCCTCATCAGTTACATCCAATGCTTTTTGGAAGAGTGTGATGAGGTAACGATAGATAGATAGAACACGCTCTAAACTTTCTTCTACGTTACGGAATTCTCCAACTTCTTCTTCGATTTCACTGTGTTGAAGGAATTCTGTCAAAGTAGAGTATGGTTTGCCACCAAGTGTAATCAAGCGTTCGCTGATTTCATCAAGGTAAGCATCTAGACTATCCATGTATTCATCCATCTTAGGATGCCATACCATGAATCCACGTCCACGCATGTACCAGTGTACTTGATGAAGAGCGATATGTGCCACGTACAAGTCAGCTACGGCTTGATTCAAAACTTCCTTTGTATTTACTAGCGCTTCTGCCGCTGGTTTAGTTAATGTTGCTACATCTTTTACTGCTTCTTTTTTCAATTCTACCATCTTTCTCACCTCATTATTATTTTTTGTAACCATCTTTATTGATTACTATTTTAGTATACTACTTCTCGAATACGATATCAAGGAAAGTGTACTATCTGAGAAAAGTCTTAATAGACTGATAATTTAAGAATAGGAAACTGTAATTTTTAGTTGTTTTCTGTGTCTTTACCAGAAAATTGACTTTGATAAAGGTCATAATAGAAACCCTTTGCAGCTAGGAGACTTTCATGATTTCCTTGTTCGATAATCTGCCCATCTTTCAGCACCAAAATCTTATCAGCTTCCTGAATTGTCGAAAGACGGTGAGCAATGACAAAGCTTGTTCTTCCCTTCATCAAACGCTTCATAGCTTTTTGAATCAAGAGTTCTAAACGGGTGTCAACTGATGATGTCGCTTCATCAAGGATTAGAATTTTTGGATTGGCTAAGAGGGCACGCGCAATGGTTAAAAGCTGTTTCTGACCAAGAGAAATATTACTTGACTCTTGGTTCATCTCCATGTTATAGCCCCCAGGAAGAGTGCGGATAAAGTGGTCTACATTAGCAGCCTTAGCTGCTTCAATGATTTCCTCATCTGTTGCTTCAAGGTTCCCAAATCGAAGATTTTCCTTGATACTGCCTTCATAGAGCCAGGCATCCTGCAATACCATCCCAAACTGTCGACGATAGTCCTGACGAGACAGGTCACGAATATCTTGACCGTCCACTAAAATAGCTCCAGCAGTTACATCATAAAAACGCATGAGAAGGTTAATTAAGGTTGTTTTTCCTGCTCCAGTTGGTCCTACGATAGCCACCATCTCTCCTGGTTCAACATCCAGATTGAAATTGCGAATCAATGGTTTATTTTCCACGTATTGGAAATCAACATTCTTGAAGCTAACCTGACCTGTCAATGGTGCCAGTTCTTTCACTTCAGCAGTTTGGGCTTCTTCCTGTTCATCCAAAACTTCGAAGACACGATCAAGCGAAGACTTAGCACTTTGCATTTGTCCCGCTAATTGAGTGATATTTTGGATTGGTTGACTAACCTGCCACACATACTGAACGAAAGCTTGCATATTACCAATGGTTAAGCGTCCTGCGATAACCTGCAATCCACCTAATACTGCAACAATTAAGTAAGTTAAATCCGATACAATATGAAGGGCAGGCATCATCAAACCTGAAATGAAGCTAGCCTTGAATCCAACTTGTTGCAATTCATCCGTAATCTTTTCAAATCTCTCTTGAGATTTCTCTTCACGTCCGAAAAGTTTAAGAACATTGAAACCAGTCAAGCTTTCCTGTACAAATCCATTCATACTTCCTAGAATGGCTGCCTGCTGTTTAAAGTATGGTTGCGAACGATTCAGAATTGTTTTAGCCCCAAAATAAGTTATCGGAATCGACAAGATAACAATGATGGCCAACTGAAGATTTAGATAGAGGACCATTCCCATAACAAAAAGAATGGTAAAAACAGCATTGACAATCTGTAAGAAGGATTGTTGAAGGGCATTTGAAACAGTTTCAACGTCACTGGTAAATCGACCTAATAAATCACCAAACTGGTGCTTGTCAAAGTAGGACACAGGGATGCGATTGATTTTTTCGCTCATTTCATTTCGCAAATCCTGTATCATGGACTGCACCGCATTGGTCATAAAGTAGTTTGAATAATATGACCCCAACTCATAGAGAAGACCACGCAAGAGATAAATCACTAGAATTACTGCAATATAGCTAGTATTAATGCCTGCTCCTGCAACACCATTTGCCATGGCAAGAAGGTTACTGGTTAACTCAGTGATAGCAAGCCCCAATACGAATGGCTCGATAACACTCATAATGACGCTGACTATTTTCAAGAAAACTGCAAAGAAAACAGAGAAACGGTAGGCTTTTAAATAGCTCCATAGACGAGCTAGACTAGATTGTTGTTTCATCCTTTACCTCCTATTCTTCTGTTAGAGACGCATTTTTCAACTGCGATTCAGCAATTTCTCGATAGATGTCATTGGTTTCCATCAATTCTTCATGACGCCCACGACCAACAATTTCACCCTTATCAAGGACGATAATCTGGTCAGCATCCATGATAGTTCCAACACGTTGAGCAACAATCAATACCGTAGCATCTTGTGTCACTTCCTTGAGACGACGGCGCAAAATAGCATCTGTACGGTAGTCCAAGGCTGAGAAAGAATCATCAAAGATATAGATATCTGGACCCTTGATGACTGCTCGTGCAATCGACAAACGTTGTTTCTGACCACCTGATAGGTTGCTTCCGCCTTCTGCCAGATGCGTCGCAAAACCTTCTTCTCGACTTTCGATAAAGTCTTTGGCTTGGGCCACATCTGCTGCTTGGTGCAAGTCCTCATGACTGGCATCCTCTTTCCCGTAACGGAGATTGTCTGCGATAGTCCCAGTAAAAAGCAAGGCCTTTTGTGGAATAAATCCAATCTTCTGACGGAGTGATTTGAGACGGTAATCCCGGACATCAACACCATCGACCTTGATTTTCCCTAGCGTAACATCGTAGAAACGAGGAATCAATTGAACTAGAGTAGACTTACCTGACCCAGTTGAACCGATAAATGCAATGGTTTCTCCCGGTTTAGCAGTGAAGGAAATATTATGCAAAACAGGGCTTTCTGTTTCCCCAGGATAGGCAAAGGTCACATTATCAAATTCTAAATAACCATGAGTTTCTGTTTCTTGAATTCCACCCTCGTTTGGATCAATGGAAATTGGCATATCCATGATTTCTTTCAAACGCTCACTAGATACAGCTGTTCTAGGATACATGGTGAAGAGGTTTGATAAGAATAGGAAGGACAAGAGAGCATGGAAACTATACTCGATGAAGGCTACCAAATCACCAATCTGCAAACTGCCGTGCTTGAGGGGATCAAGGGCAAACCAAACGATAGCCACAATCATAGCGATAATGATTTGCACAAATAGCGGTTCTGTCAAACCTGTCAATTTGAATAAACGATTCGAATTGTCCGCATAGATAGCATTTTTCTCTTCAAAACGTTTTTCTTGGAAGTCTTCACGAGCAAAGGCACGTATGACACGCAAGCCCATCAAATTCTCACGGACATACTGATTAATCTTATCCAGTGTTTTCTGTTGCTTTTCAGATAAGGGGCGAGTTTTGACCGCCACATAAATGACTACTACAGCCAGAAAAGGTACGGAAAAAGCGACGATCCAGGCTAGTGAAGGACTCGTCAAGAAAATCATGAGAATACTCGACAGCATCATCATGGGAGTGATAACACCCAACTTAAGCGTTTGTTCCGCAAACTGCATGAGGACAAAGGCATCACTGGTGATACGAGTCACCAATGAAGAAACACCAATTTGTTCATATTCGTGATGAGAATACTCTTGTAATTTAGCATAAACATCATTTCGCATGTCCTTAACCATACTGGTGGTCAGTTTACTAGCAGCATAGGCTAGAACAACCCGCCCAAATGTCCCCAAGACGATAATAACCAACATTACGATAGCCCAAAAATAGAGCTTTTCTTCATTACCTTGATTAATCCCCTGGTCAATCATGCGAGCAAGAACAGTCGGTAGCCCAAGATTGACAATAACAAAGAAAATAGCTCCGAAGAAGTCTAACACTAACCACTTGGGATAACGTTTGAGATAAGACCAAATATAAAGCATAATTCTCCTTTCTTTTTCATTCAAAATGCAGAAAAGAGCGTGCTTTCGCACGCCTTTTTACTAAAAAGAAGACAGGCAGTCTTGACCTCGAAGGAGGAACTGTCTGTCTCAGATATTTGAAGCTTATTTTACAAAGTCAAGCAATGCCAAGAAGCTTTCTGGATCAAGTGATGCACCACCAACAAGAGCTCCGTCAACGTCTGGACAAGCCATGTATTCTGCAACGTTTTCAGGTTTAACTGAACCACCGTATTGAACACGTACTTTATCAGCTACTTCTTGACCAAAGTCAGCTGCTACAACGTCACGAACAACTTTACACATTTTTTGTGCATCGTCTTGTGAAGCTGATTTACCAGTACCGATAGCCCAGATTGGTTCGTATGCGATTACTGTTGAAGCTACTTGTTCTGCAGTCAATCCAGCAAGAGCAGCTGAAACTTGAGCACCTACGAATTCTGCTGCTTTACCAGCTTCGTAAGTTTCAAGGCTTTCACCACAACAGATGATTGGAAGCATACCGTTTGCAAAGATTGCTTTTGCTTTTTTGTTGATGTCTTCATCAGTTTCGTGGAAGTAGTCACGACGTTCTGAGTGACCGATAACAACGTAGTCAGTACCGATTTCTTTCAAAACTTGTGGGCTAGTTTCACCAGTGAAGGCACCAGCATTTTCAAAGTAAGTGTTTTGTGCAGCAACTTTAAGGTTAGAACCTTTAGCAGCAGCAAGTACAGTAGTCAAATCAACTGCAGGAGCTGCGATACCTGCTTCAACAAGGTCTGATGAAGGAAGTTTTGATGCTACAACTTCAACGAATGCTTTTGCTTCTTCTGGGTTTTTGTTCATTTTCCAGTTACCAGCGATAAATGGTTTACGTGACATTTCACATACCTCTTTTTTCATTTTATTTTCTACTTATTTTATCATAAATAGAGGGAGCTTGCAAATTTTACTCTGTAACTAGAAGTCTTCTTTTCAAATACTTTCCAGTCGTCATTTCTATTTAGAGTCTGGCTTTTTCCTGGTTAATTTGACCACTGCTTCTGTCCTAGCCGTGTGCGGAAACATATCAACCGACTGGATATAATGCATGTCATAGACCTCCATCAATCTGACTAAATCACGTGCCAAGGTAGATACATTGCAGGAAACATAGACCATCTTTTCAGGAGCGTATTTGACGATGGTATCCAAGAGCTTGTCATCTAAACCGGTACGTGGCGGGTCCACAATCAAGGCATCCGCACGATAGCCTTCCTTATACCATCTAGGGATAATCTCTTCTGCTGTACCTGCCTCATAGTGGGTATTACTATACCCCATACGCTGGGCATTTGCCTTAGCATCCTCGATAGCTTCAGGAATAATATCCATCCCCCTCAGACTTTTAACTTTTTTGGCAAAGGCAAAGCCAATAGTACCAACACCACAATAGGCATCAATCAGATGGTCATTCTCATTTACGTCCAAGGCCTTAACGGCTTCACTATAGAGAATTTCTGTCTGTTCAGGATTGAGTTGGTAAAAAGCTCGAGGTGAAAGAGAAAATTCATAATCAAGAACACCTTCGCCTATACTATCTTGGCCCCAAATAATCTCAGTCTTGTCCCCATAAATCTCACTAGTTTTAGCAGTATTGGTATTGACTGCGACAGTCACTACTTCAGGATAATCCTTGACTAGGTCTTTCACAAATTGAGTCAGATTCAATTGACGATTGGTCACAATGATAATCTGGACTTGCCCAGTTTTCCGTGCTCGACGAACCATGATGGTCCGAACCCCAAGGATTTTCCGTTCATCCGTAATCGGAATTTGATGGTAAGTCAAGAGTTCAGCGATGCGATTAGCAATTGCTTGCGTCTCCTTGTCTTGAACAAGACAGTCCTTTAACTCGACCAAATAATGGGAATTCTGAGCATACAAACCTGCCTTGACTTGACCTTTAAACTTTCGTGTCTGAAATTGTAGTTTAGCCCGATAATATTTTGGTTTCTGCATGCCAATAGTTGGTCTAATCTCAAAGTTTTCATAACCTGCAGGGGCAAATTTCTTCAGTGCTTGATGGAGAAGATCTGTCTTGAATTCCAACTGCTTGTCATAGTGTAGGTGCATAATTTGACAGCCTCCACACTCATTATAAATAGTACAGTCTGGAACCACTCGAAACTTAGATTTTTTATTGACCTCAAGCAGTTTAGCCTCAACGTAGTTACGCTTAACAGAAGTCACCTGACAATAGATATCTTCACCCTTGAGAGCACCTGGGACAAAAACGAGGGTTTTCTGATAAAATCCGATACCTTCCCCGTTAATCCCCATGCGCTTGATTTTTAATGGAATTTTTTGTTTGACTTTAAGACTCATAAGTCTATTATACCACGTAGTTTCTCAATGGTTAAGAATATGTTACAATAAAACCATGAATACAGAGACATCTCATTTTTCCCCATTGGATTTTCCTGAGCAATTACGAACCTATATAGAGGGGGCAACCCTTTCTGACAGCTCTTCTCATTCAAGAGCAACGGTTCTCTATCTTGACTCAGGTTACTACTTGAAAATAGATCGAAAGGGACGTTTAGAGCGAGAAGCTAGCATTGCGAATTGGTTTGAACAAGAAGGAATAGGAACTCCAGTCATCCACTATCTATCTACAGATAAAGACTATCTTCTGACGAAAGAAGCTATTGGTCATAATGCACTCGCTTTTTTAGACCAGCCAGAAAAAATCTGCCGAACAATGGCAGAGGCTCTTAAAAAGCTTCATAACTTAAACCCACAAAATTTTCCTTCAGAAAATCATTTAAAAGCCTATAAAGAAAGAGCCTTTAAAAAATATGAAAAAGGGGCGTTCTATGTCAAGGAGCTCCTACCCCAATTCCAGATTAACAGTCGCGAAGATGCCTTCCAACTCATCCAAGAACAAGGGCATCTTTTAGAAACAGATACCTTTATTCACGGAGATGCCTGTCTACCAAACTTTATTCTTAAAGATGCCAGCCATTTCTCTTGTTTTATTGACCTTGGTTTGGCTGATTTTAGTGACCGACATATCGATCTCTTTTGGGCAGTTTGGTCCCTAAACTATAACCTGAAGGACCCTAAATACGCTGAACTATTTCTTGACTATTACGGGAGAGAACAGGTCGATATCAATAAACTTCGACTCGTTGCTGCCTTTGAAGTATTCGGATAAAAGGAAAACCATGAAAATCACAAAACTAGAAAAGAAAAAAAGACTCTATCTGCTAGAAATTGACAAGGAGCAAACCTGCTATATTACAGAGGATACCATTGTTCGCTTTATGCTGACCAAGGATAAGGAAATTAGTCCAGAGGAGTTTGCAGAAATTCAGACCTTTGCACAATTTTCCTACGGAAAAAATCTAGCGCTCTACCACTTATCTTTCAAGGCTCGCACTGAAAAAGAAGTCAGAGATTATCTAAGTAAACATGAAATCGATGAGAACATCATACCCAAAGTCATCCAATCTCTAAAAGATGACAACTGGATAAATGACCGTCAGTATGCCTATGCTATTATCAACTCCAATCAACTATCTGGCGACAAGGGAAGCTATATGTTGATACAGAAAATCTCTCAAAAAGGAGTTACTAAATCCATTATCCAAGAAGTCTTACAAGAATTTGATCTGACGGAAGTCGCAGAGCGTACAGCCGAAAAACTACTGAAAAAATATCAGGGAAAATTGCCTGCTCGCGCTCTACAAGATAAGATTATCCAAGGCCTAACCAATAAAGGTTTTTCCTACTCGGAAGCTAAAACAGCCTTTGACCAACTGGATAGCCAGGTAGAAGAGGAAACCGTTCAGGAACTAATCTTTAAAGAGTTGGATAAACAATATCGAAAATATTCGCGTAAGTATGAAGGATACGAACTCAAGCAGCGTTTGACCCAAGTTTTAGCACGAAAAGGCTACGATTTTTCGGATATAGCCAGCGCTCTCAGAGAATATCTTTAATTTTTTCATGAAAAACTAAGAACTTTAAACAAAAATGTGATACAATAGTAAACGATAAACTTATAAATTGTAGAAAGTTGGTTAGTTATGAAACTTCCAAAAGAAGGCGACTTTATTACAATTCAAAGTTATAAGCATGATGGGAGTCTTCACCGTACTTGGCGAGACACCATGGTACTAAAAACAACAGAGAACGCTATTATCGGCGTCAACGACCACACACTTGTTACCGAAAGTGACGGTCGTCGTTGGGTAACTCGAGAACCGGCTATTGTTTACTTTCACAAAAAATATTGGTTTAATATCATTGCCATGATCCGTGATAATGGGATTTCCTACTACTGCAACATGGCTAGCCCATACTATCTAGACGAAGAAGCTTTAAAATACATCGACTATGATTTAGATGTTAAAGTTTTTACAGATGGTGAGAAACGCCTCTTGGACGTTGAAGAATATGAACGTCATAAGCGTAAGATGAATTATCCTGATGATTTAGACTATATTTTGAAAGAGCATGTTAAGATTCTTGTTGATTGGATCAACAACGAACGAGGCCCCTTCTCAGAAGCCTATGTCAATATTTGGTACAAACGCTACGTAGAACTAAAGAATCGGTAAAGTTGTCAAACTAGGGTGTCTGCCCTAGTTTTTTTATAATCAAAAAACCTGTCTTAAGGCAGGTTTTCGTTTAAATATCTAATTTCGTAACGGTAAATTTGATATGGGAATAATCTTTCTCGATATCCTTATCTACCATAAAGGCTGTTGCATCCTTCTTGACCTGCACCAAGTCGATATTCTGGGCTTGAGCTGCATAGACACAACCACAGTAACATTGACGATAGATATCATATTCTTCACACATCTCTACAGAACGTTTGTAACCTTGGTTTTTCTTAAAGTCACTCGGAAGATAATGAGTGGTGTAGATTTTTTGCACATCAATCCCGATACTATTGATGGTTTGTGAATTTTTGTGAGGACTGATGGTTAGGGCTGAACCAAAGTAGTCAAACCCTAAATCCATAGCCACCTGCGCTGTCTTGTCCAAACGATAGTCAAAACAAACCTTGCAACGATCGCCACCTTCAGGTTCTTCTTCCAAACCTCGAACCAGTTTACGGTATTCATTGGGTTCATAAGGTGCTTCTAGATATTGGACGTTGTTGCCAGTTCTCTCATTAAAATCACTGACAAACTTCTTGGTCACATAAGCACGCTTGTGATATTCTGCCTTGGGATGGATATTGGAATTAGCAAAATAAATGGTCACATCGGCATACTTAGTCAAGTACTCTAAAGTGTAGGTACTGCAGGGAGCACAACAGACGTGCATGAGAATAGTTGGTCTTTCTTCATTTTTTTCCCAAACTTGGACCATCTTTTGCATGACACGGTCATAGTTGATCTTTTGATTGGGATTCATCTTGCTTAGAATTTCTTCTACATCAATCATGCTCTTCTCCTTTTCTTCTTGTTATTTTATCACAAGAAGGCTCTTTGGGCAAATAGGGTTTCGTGCTTTATTCAGTTTTTAAGTCCTGATTTAATAGCTTGCCCATCCTTGTCAGACCGATTATTAATATAGGATAACTTAAAAGTAAGATAAGGCCTAGAACTAAAAAGACAGCTACAAGACCCCAACGATCAATCAACCAACCTGTCAGTGGGAAAATGATAATCATAGATAAACTAAAGAGCATAGAATTGATACTAAGCATAGTTGCTCTTACACTGGACGGTAAATAGCCTTGTAAGTCATTAAAATAGATTGGTTGATAAACTGCATAGAGTGTATCGGTTAAAAGATACACGAGAAGAAAAGCAAAGGGAGTTCCAGAAAACACCAATAGTAAGGCTAAACCCGTTAGTGCAACAAGAGTCGGAAAAACTCGATTGCTATTCCATTTTTTACCAATTTGACTAGCTACATAAACTGCTATAAGATTTAAGCCACTACCAATCAGCATGACCAGCGATACCTGCCATCCTGCCAAGTCACTAATTTTCTGCTGATAGTAAAAGTAAAACATGCACATCAGTGTTCCGACTAGCTGATAAGTCATCATCCAATAAAAGAGTACTGGCTTTTCATGCCATTCTTTTCGAACTTGGATGACAATCGTTTTAAAGGTTAAGCTTTCATTTTTTTCTCTCTTTGCCATTGGTTCTTTCATAAAATAAATCAAGATTATTGAAAGAAAAGATAATCCAATAGCAATTAGATAAGTCCAAGCAAGTGCTCCGTGAATAAAGAATCCTGCCACAACTGTACCTAGGGTTCGGGTGACTTCTGCCACACCAGACAAAAAGCTAGAAATCTGAAGATAACGGTCTTTTTGACCCGCTTCAACCGCCGAATCATATAAGAAAGCGGTGCTGGTTCCCGAGTCAAAATTATAGGACCAAGCACTGACCATCATGGCAAGAGCATAGATCCAAAAATTCCCCTGACCAAATAAAATCAAGATAGAGGATACAATACTGGCCAAACGAGCCAAATAGAGATTGGTCTTGTAGCTAAATCGATCAGCCAACATACCAGAAGGGATCTCACACAAGAGACTTGTTCCATGAAAGATACTTTCTAAGAGACCGATTTGAAGTAAGGAAAGACCATTCTGAATGAAAAATAGAATCCAAAAACTGGTAATTCCAAAATAAGATGTAAATTCCAGACCTGCTAGGAGTGGAATATTGCGTTTGTAAGTTCTTTTAAACATTGTTTTCTCTCTTTCAATATGTATTATGACTGTTTCTAAAAGACTTACTTAGATTTGCCTACATTTTCTCCACCTCTTTCATTTAAAGTAATACTCAATGAAAATCAAAGAGCAAACTAGGAAGTTAGCCGCAGGCTGTACTTGAGTACGGCAAGGTGAAGCTGACGTAGTTTGAATTTGATTTTCGAAGAGTATAAAAACGCCAGACGGCGTTTTTATGGCTATTAAGGTTTGATACGGTGC
The DNA here is from genome assembly GCF_047463315.1 of Streptococcus infantis. Taxonomy (GTDB): domain Bacteria; phylum Bacillota; class Bacilli; order Lactobacillales; family Streptococcaceae; genus Streptococcus; species Streptococcus infantis_AB. The sequence goes on from NZ_JASHEB010000002.1 coordinate 63,096, forward strand.
AACATACGTGGGAATGGAATGGCTTCACGGATGTGTTTAGTACCTGCTGCAAAAGTGACCATACGCTCGATACCGATACCAAATCCACCGTGTGGGACAGTCCCGTATTTACGAAGGTCAAGGTAGAATTCGTATTCTGTACGATCCATACCAAGTGATTCCATCTTCGCTACAAGCGCATCGTAGTCTTCCTCACGCATGGAGCCACCGATGATTTCTCCGTAACCTTCTGGTGCGAGCAAGTCTGCACAAAGCACACGGTCTGGATTTCCAGGAACTGGTTTCATGTAAAAGGCCTTGATGGCTGCTGGGTAGTTCATGACAAAGGTTGGTACACCAAAATGGTTTGAAATCCAAGTTTCATGTGGTGAACCGAAATCATCACCATGTTCGAGATGTTCATAGTCAGCGTCTTCATCATTTTCATGCTCTTGCAAGAGGTCAATGGCTTCATCGTAAGTGATGCGTTTGAATGGCTCTGCAATATAACGTTTCAAGAGGTCTGTATCACGCTCTAATGTTTCTAAGGCTTGAGGAGCACGGTCCAAAACACCTTGAAGAAGAGCTTTGACATAAGCTTCTTGCAAGTCAAGTGACTCATCGTGTGTCAAGTAAGAGTACTCAGCGTCCATCATCCAGAACTCAGTCAAGTGACGGCGAGTTTTTGATTTTTCAGCACGGAATACTGGACCAAAGTCAAAGACGCGACCAAGAGCCATAGCACCCGCTTCAAGGTAAAGCTGACCTGATTGGCTCAAGTAGGCTGGTGTTCCAAAGTAGTCTGTTTCAAAAAGTTCTGTAGAATCTTCTGCCGCATTTCCTGAAAGAATTGGGCTATCAAACTTCATGAAGCCATTCTTATCAAAGAACTCATAAGTTGCATAGATGATAGCATTACGGATTTGCATCACTGCTACTTGTTTGCGTGAACGCAACCACAAATGACGGTTGTCCATCAAGAAATCTGTACCGTGTTCTTTTGGAGTGATTGGGTAATCTTGAGATTCACCGATCACTTCGATGTCTGTAATATCTAATTCGTAACCAAATTTAGAACGCTCGTCTTCTTTGACAATCCCTGTCACGAAAACAGATGTTTCTTGGCTTAGGCGTTTGATGGTGTCAAATTTTTCAAGACCTACTTCTTCACCAAATTTCTCGATAAAGTTTGGTTTGAAAGCAACTCCTTGGAAAAAGGCAGTTCCGTCACGCAATTGCAAGAAAGCAATTTTCCCTTTACCTGATTTGTTGGCAACCCAAGCACCGATAGTCACTTCTTGACCAACGTAGTCTTTTACTTCGATAATTGTTACACGTTTTGTCATCATTTATTTTCCTTTTTTCGTTTAACTTGTCCGAAGACATCATTACTCATTATTGTACCACAAATAATGGCTGATAGCTAGCTAGTTTGACAGAAATTCATAAGTTTTTAAACACAAAAAACCTCCGCCAAAAGGACGGAGATTTAGATTATTATTTTTCCATAAATTGGTGCAAACGACGAATAGCTTCTTTGAGTGTATCTAGGTCTGTCGCATAGCTGAGACGGACATTGTCTGGTGCTCCAAATCCAGCACCTGTAATCAAAGCCAGACCAACTTCCTCAAGGATGGCCGTTGTAAATGCTGTTACGTCGATATAACCTTTCATTTCCATGGCTTTTTTAACATTTGGGAAGAGATAGAAAGCTCCTTGTGGTTTGACAACTTCAAAGCCAGGGACTTGACACAAGAGTGGATAGATGGTATTCAAACGTTCTTCAAAAGCTTGGCGCATGGTTTCGACAGAGTCTTGCGGTCCAGTTAGCGCTTCGATGGTTGCGTATTGAGACACAGCTGTTAGGTTAGAAGTTGTTTGACCAGTCAATTTGCTCATAGCAGCAATGATTTCTGGATCACCAACTGCATAACCTACCCGCCAACCAGTCATGGCATAGGCTTTTGAAACCCCGTTAATGACAATGGTTTGCTTGCGAATAGCTTCTGATAGACTAGAGATTGGTACGAACTCATTCCCGTTATAGACCAAACGACCATAAATATCATCGGCCAGGATGAGAATATCATGCTCAACTGCCCAATTTCCGATGACCAAGAGTTCCTCACGAGAATAAATCATTCCAGTCGGATTAGAGGGTGAGTTTAGTACCAAGACTTTGGTCTTATCTGTGCGAGCTGCTTCTAATTGCTCTACAGTTACTTTAAAGTGATTGTCTTCCTTGGCTTGAACAAAGACTGGAACACCTTCTGCCATCTTAACCTGATCCCCATAGCTAACCCAGTAAGGTGTTGGAATAATGACCTCATCACCAGGGTTGATAACAGCCATAAAGAAAGTATAAAGGGAGAACTTGGCACCTGTAGCAAAAGTGACTTCGTTTGCTGCCACAGAATAGCCATAATAACGTTCAAAATAAGTATTAACCGCTGCTTTTAATTCAGGCAAACCTGAAGCTACCGTATAGAAAGAAGCACGCCCATCTCGAATGGCTGCAACAGCGGCATCTTGAATATTTTCAGGAGTATGAAAATCGGGCTGACCTAAAGTTAAGAAAAGGACGTCTTTTCCTTCAGCCTTTAACTTCTTTGCTCTTGCATCACTAGCCAGAGTGACACTTTCTTCCATTTCTAATACACGCTTGGATAGTTTCATTGTTTCTCCTTTTCGACTAAAGCACCAGATTCAAAATCTACCAGATAATAATCTCCTCCAGACTTGATTTCCCAGACAGGCTTATCAGCGTAGCGTCCAAAAGTAATCTTGTCGATCTCAGTTGCTCCTTTTTCTTTGACAACTGCTTCTGCTTTTTCTTGAGAAGTCCCATTTTCTAGTTGATATACGTAAATATTATTGCTACTTTTCTCTATTAAGACAGCAACTGGTTTCTGGTTCTTATCTTGACCAAGAACACTATAATAGCTTTCTAAACCATTGAAGATATCAACCTGGCTAACCGTTTCTAGATTTGCATACTGCTTGGCGAGCCTTTCACCTTCTACCTTTGCAGTTTGATAAGGCTTCATGCTGAGCCATACCAAGTAGAGAAAGGAAGAAGTGATGACTAGAGTTAACAAAGTTATACCAATAATGTACTGAAATAATAGGGAATTTTTTTCTTTTTTCTGTCTCTTTTTCACTCGTCTATTTTACCATCTATCCTAGTGAATTACAAGTGAATTAAGGGGGAGATTCTTGAACTCTAACCTCCTTTCAGGCTTTCAAATATAAGCTCCAACTATTGAGCTATAGGCTTTTCTTTATCTACAATCTCATGATTGATAGCTTCAAATTTAATACTTTTTATATTTTGAGCAAATTTCTTGCAAATGATTTCGCTTTGTTGTAACATATATTGTAACAACAGAGTAAATCTGATTAAAATTAAAAGGAGACATCCTATGTCTAAAAAAGTATTATTTATCGTCGGTTCATTACGAGAAGGTTCATTCAACCACCAAATGGCACTAGAAGCCGAAAAAGCTCTTGCTGGAAAAGCTGAAGTGAGTTACCTTGATTACTCAGCTATTCCTCTCTTTAGCCAAGATCTTGAAGTTCCTACACTTCCGACTGTTGCAGCAGCTCGCGAAGCTGTTCTAGCTGCTGATGCTATCTGGATTTTCTCTCCAGTCTACAACTTCTCAATTCCAGGGACTGTAAAAAACTTACTAGATTGGCTTTCACGCGCAATTGACTTATCTGACACTCGTGGAGCATCTGCTCTTCAAGATAAGATTGTTACGGTATCTTCTGTAGCTAATGCAGGTCATGATCAACTCTTTGCAATTTACAAAGACCTCTTGCCATTTATCCGTACACAAGTTGTTGGTGAATTTACAGCAGCCCGTGTTAATGATTCTGCCTGGGCAGATGGTCAATTAGTCCTTGAAGATAGCGTCGCTGCTTCACTAAAACAACAAGCAGAAGACTTGCTTCAAGCTATTCAATAATTACATAAAAAAGAAAAAGATAGTAGAAAATGTCATTTCTACTATCTTTTTTGTTAATCAACAAGTTCTGCAATCATACTATGTTTGAGTGGTAGACTACACATTACTAGAAGGAAGATAAATGATGATTGAATCCAGAAAAGAGCCAAGTCAAAGATTCCATGTACAGCAACCACTGTTAAAAATGAAAGATAAAGGCCAAGGATAGGTCGTTTACTTGGTACTTGACTCATATCAATTAATTTTCGGATTGGGTCAGAAGAAGCAATTCCTAGTAATACAGTCCCCACTACACCGTAACTCAATATCGTATCGATATAGATACTATGCGCATGTTCATGATAAGGTGCAAAAATACGAGGATAAGCATGCATGTATGTTAGTGGACCTTCTCCCCAGAATGGATTTTGTTTGAATAAGGTCATCCCCGCATTCCAGATAGATACTCGTTCTTCCATAGATGAATCAAGGGTTCCCATTCGAACTCCTAAATCACTCGAGAAGAGAAAGGCCAAGCCGATACCAAAGACTCCAATACTTAACCAGAAAGCTCGCCAGTTCTTAATGGTTGTGAACAGATAAATAATCGCACCAAAGATAATGGCTGGAAAAGCTGTTCTATTTTGAGTAAAGTTGAGTCCAAATAAATTAGCAAAGATTGCAATTACTGAGAAGATTTTCAACCATCTCAATCTAGTCGTACTTATCAGATAGAAACCAATCATGATACAGAAACAACAGATAATTCCATAATAATTTGGATTAAAGAAGGCTACTTCTGCTCGGTTCTGATGCCAGACCTGCATCTTAGGGGATAAGAAAGTATAATCAAATTTCTTGACGATTTGAAAATGCTCTAAGGCTGCAAAAACTGATGCTAGCACACTAAGCGACATAACCGATTGCAATACTAATCTGAAAAACTTAGGGGTTAAATGGGCTTGGTAATAGTAAAAGAAGATTGCAAAAAGGAACATTCCTAAAGTGGAAACCATCCCCATCACATTTTGAGCTAAAAGAGAGATAACACCACTATAGCCGATAAATAAAAGTAAGATAAAATGGTGGGATAATCGTTTTAATATCCCCTTCATCTCTCCTGTAAATATAAGACCTATTAAGTAGGCTATGAAAATAATAACGAAAATATAAAAAGGCAAGAAAATACTTAGAATAACAGCTAGCAAGACTAGCTCTTGCTTGGATAAGCCTTTCAATTTTTCAATGATACCTATTGATTTCACAACAGATCCTTTCTCTCTGCGCTATAAAGCTCAGATAAATAAACTATTAAAACATTTTACCATTTTTCAAATGATTTGAAAACCACTTTGTCCATGGCACCCAAACTAAAACTAGGTAAAATTTTATAGTGGGTGAAGATATCTCTTAAACCACGCATCCTTTTGTAAAAATATGGTACAATAAATCTAGTTGTTTCAGAAAGGACCTAGTATGAAATCCTACCAAGAAGTTTACAAAATCTTAGCTCATGAAACAGATTATTTAAGTGGAGAAAAAATTGCTGAAATATTAAACCTCTCTCGCACCTCTGTTTGGAAGGCTATCCAACGCCTCCAACAAGAAGGTTTAGAAATTGACAGCATCAAAAACCGTGGTTACAAACTTCTTCATGGTGACCTAATCTTACCTCAAGAAATCGAAAACAACAGCCCCATCACTGTTCAATATAAACCTATCACCAAATCAACTCAGAGTGATGCTAAGGAGGCTATGGAAGCTGGTGCCAAGGGAGATATACTCTACCTCTCAACTGGCCAAACGATGGGACGTGGTCGATTTCAACGCCCCTACTACTCTCCAGAAAAGGGGGGAATCTATATGTCTCTCCACCTCAAACCCAATCTTTCTTATCTAGATTTACCAGCTTATACACTCTTAACTGCAGCTGCTATTTATAAGGCTGTTAAAAATTTAAGCTTGATTGATTTAGACATCAAATGGGTAAATGATCTGTATCTTAATCAGAAAAAAATAGCCGGTATCCTAACAGAAGCCATTACTTCTATCGAAACCGGCCTTGTTACAGATGTTATTATTGGTGTTGGAATCAACTTTTCTATCGCTGACTTTCCCAAAAATCTGCAAGGAAAAGCTGGAAGTCTCTTTTCTAAAAGTAGCCCCATTACACGCAATGAACTGATTGCAGAAATCTGGAAATGTTTCTACGAAACAGAGGCTGATGAGCTGCTTTACCTTTATAAAAAACAATCAATTGTTTTAGGAAAAGAAATTTCCTTCAAGAAAGATCAAGAAATCATCTCAGGAAAAGCTTGTGATATCTCTGACCAGGGTCAACTGCAGATCCAATTAGCTACTGGTAAAAAAATTTGGCTCAACAGTGGCGAAGTTTCGCTTACCAAATGGTAAATATTCGTCAACAACATAAAAAATCGACCTTCTTGAAAGAGAGGTCGATTTTTGTATCATTTATTTTTTCAAACGCTCAACATCACGTGCAATGACAAGTTCTTCATCCGTTGCAATGACAAGGACACGAATTTTTGCTGCTTCAGTAGAGATATCTCCAGTTACACCAAAAACATTTTTCTCTGGATCTACATCACAGCCAAACCAAGAAATACCTGAGATAACTTTCTCACGGACGAGAGTTGCATTTTCACCAACACCAGCAGTAAAGATAATGGCATCAGCTCCATTTAGGACTGCCAAGTATTGGCCAATATGTTTTTGGATACGGTCAACATACATTTCAAAGGCCAAAGCAGCATCATGATTCTCTGCTTCCATTGCAGCTATCACATCACGCATATCACTAGACTTACCTGAAACACCCAGCAATCCTGACTCACGATTAAGAATACGACTGATATCCTCAGGTTTGTTAAAGTCCTCTGTATATTGCATTAAATAAGGAATGATAGCTGGATCAATATCCCCTGTACGAGTTCCCATCATAACACCACCAAGTGGAGTGAACCCCATAGAGGTATCGATTGATTGACCTCCCTTAACAGCTGTGATAGAAGCACCATTACCGATATGGCAAGTGATCAATTTCAACTCTTCTAATGGACGTCCCAAAAGTTTTGCTGCTTCTTGAGCAACATATTGGTGACTTGTTCCGTGCGCACCGTATTTACGAACTTTGTTTTCTGTATAGTACTTAGTTGGTAATGGATAACGGTATGCTTTTTCTGGCATTGTTGTGTGGAATGATGTATCAAAGACCGCTACACTTGTGATATCTGGCAACAATTCTTTGAAGGCACGAATACCAGCAGCATTTGCAGGGTTGTGCAATGGAGCAAGAAGTCCTAGTTCTTCAATTTTTTCTAAGACATCGCCTTCAACAACTGTAGACTCTTTGAAGTACTCACCACCTGCAACGACACGGTGTCCAACACCAGTAATCTCATCATAAGATTTAATAATATTAAAACGAATCAAGTCATCAAGCAAAATCTTAACAGCTAAGGTGTGGTTTTCAATATCAAGAACTTGTTCTTCAGAACGACCATCAAACTTAACTGTTGAAACAGAATCCTTCAATCCGATTCGCTCAATCAAACCTTTTGCAAGTACCTTTTCTTCTGGCATTTGGTAGAGTTGCCATTTCAAGCTTGAGCTTCCAGCGTTAATTGCAATGGTTTTTGTCATAATGTTTCCCCTTTTTTAAGCGTTTTCAACTATTATATCAAAATTTACATTAGATTTCATGTTCTTGACACCAATTTTGAAAATTTTCCTTAAATTCCATCAAAATTTCAGGGTCACGAAGACTCGTAAGTGGATAAACAAATGGTTCAATCCCTTCTCCCGTCTTCTTCTGTAGAACAAAGATTGTTTTAGACTGAGCTCCCTGTGCAAAGAGATCCTCTGGTAAAGCGATGATTGCTACTAGTTGGGCTTTTTCAGTCAGCCATGATTTTAAAAGTTCACTCTGAGGACTTGTCAGGAGATCTGTTGGAGCTAGAAAAATCGCATAACCACCTGTTTTAAGATACTTGAGTGATTGTTCCATTAACAGATGATGCGCATAGGTATGTTCGCCCTTGGCTGCCACTTGATAACGCGAGGCTGTCTGATTATCTGGATAGTAACCGACAGGCAGGTCACTTACAATGATATCACTTTCTTTTAATACTTGTGGACGTACTGCATCTCCTTGGACAAAGCCCATTTGAAGATCCATTACTTCCGCCATGCTTGCCGCCAAGTCAATCAAGAGGTCATCAAGTTCTATTCCCAGATAGTCTACCTTTTTGTTCATGGACGTTAAGAAGCTAGCTCCCAGAATTCCCATCCCAGAACCCAACTCTAATAGACTCATATTTTCAGCAGGAAAAAGTTGCTCTATGATAAAAATCATCAAGTGACCAATGGCATCTGGCGTGAACTGGTGGTTGGCTTGAAGAGGTTCTGTTTGCGCTGCCTTCATTAACAAAAATTGATAGGTCCGTAACCACTCCTCTTTTCGAAGTGCTAAGCGTTTTAAAGCCTGGTTATTTTTCTTGACTTGTTCCAGATTGGTTTGGCCATCTAGATAAATTCCGTTTTGTTCTATCAAGGCGTCATAAAAGCTAGTCGCCAAATCATTTTGAATAATTTGGACATTTTCTAGTAAATAAGTATATGCTTGTTCAATTTTTTCAAAATCCATAATCTTATCTTACCAAATTCAGAGCTGATTTTCCAGATTTTCATAATACTGAAAACAAATTAAAAACCTCTGAGATAACTCTCAAAGGTTTATTCTACTATTTACTATTTTCAACAGCTGCTGTTACAAATGCAGTGTAAAGTTCTTCTGGACGATTTGGACGACTTGAAAGTTCTGGATGATACTGACAAGCCACAAAGAATTTGTTTTCTGGGATTTCAACAATTTCGACCAAGCGGTTGTCTGGTGACACTCCTGAAAAGACAAAACCTGCTCCTTCAAACTGTTCACGGAAGGCATTGTTAAACTCATAACGGTGGCGGTGGCGACGTTGGACCACTTCTTTATTATGATAAGCTGCAGCTGCCTTGGAACCACGTTTCAACTTAGAAGGATAAAGTCCTAAACGAAGGGTTCCACCCATGTCCTCAACATCAATCTGATCACGCATGATATCGATGATCGGATATTTGGTATCAGGATCAAGCTCTGCTGAATTAGCTCCTTCAAGTCCTAAAACATGACGGGCAAACTCGATACAAGTCAATTGCATTCCCAAGCAGACTCCCAACATTGGTACATCATTTTCACGCGCATAGCGAATCGCTTGAATCTTACCTTCAGTTCCACGTTGACCAAAACCACCTGGAACGATGATTCCGTCAGCATCAGATAGAAGTTCTGCCACATTGTCAGCTGTCACATAATTAGCATTGACCCAATCAATCTTGACTTCTGCATCATTTGCATAACCAGAGTGTTTCAAGGCCTCTACGACAGAAATGTAGGCATCTTGCAACTCGACATACTTACCAACAAGAGCAATTTTGACTTGTTTTTTGAGATTCATGACCTTATCGACCATGGCTGACCACTCTGTCATATCTGCTGCCGGTGCATCAATCTTCAAATGGTCACAGACGATTTGATCCATGCCTTGAGCTTGCAGATTAAGTGGAATTTGGTAAAGATGATCCACGTCCAATGACTCGATAACAGCTTCTGGCGCTACATCACAGAACTGGGCTAGTTTGTTTTTAATCCCTTGTCCTGCAGGTTTTTCTGTACGAATGACCAACATATTTGGCTGGATTCCCAAACCACGCAATTCTTTGACAGAGTGTTGAGTCGGCTTGGTCTTCATTTCTCCAGCTGCCTTGAGGTAAGGAAGCAAGGTTGTATGGATATACATGACATTTTCTGCGCCTACATCAGACTTCATTTGACGAAGCGCCTCTAAGAATGGAAGGGATTCAATATCACCGACTGTTCCCCCAACCTCTGTAATAATAACATCAGAGTCAGTCGTTAGAGCGGCACGCTTAATTTTTTCTTTCAAGGCATCTGTAATATGTGGAATGACTTGGACAGTTGCTCCAAGGTATTCTCCACGACGTTCCTTGCGAAGAACTTCACTGTAGATTTTACCAGTTGTCACGTTTGAGAATTTGTTAAGATTGATATCAATAAAACGTTCATAGTGACCCAAGTCCAAGTCTGTCTCAGCCCCATCATCTGTTACAAAAACTTCCCCGTGCTGATAAGGGCTCATGGTCCCTGGGTCAATATTGATATAAGGGTCAAATTTTTGAATAGTTACCTTCAAACCACGATTTTTCAAAAGGCGCCCAAGGCTCGCTGCAACGATACCTTTTCCAATAGACGACACCACTCCACCAGTTACAAAAATATATTTCGTAGACATAGATTCCTCTTTCTAAAATGCTCAAGATCTTGTTCACTAGAGGGGGACTAAGAAAACAAGACCTTCACCGATAACTACAATCCAGGTTGATAATTTCCCTGGAAAAACAAAAATAGCTCCCTAATAACTAGGAAGCTCCGACCTCAAAAAGAGGTGCCCGAACAATATCTTACCTCAATTTTACTCATTTGTCAAATGTCACTCTTTGCTAGATTTATAGTTCTACTGCAGAAAAGAAAACAACAAGGAGATTTCCTCGTTGTTTGATATTATTCTTCCTCTTCCTCAGAATCTTCGTCATCTTCTTCAACGAGATCCACATCTTCTCCAAGGTCATCTGGTGCAATTTCATTGATTTCAGCGTCGTAGGCTTCTACTTCGTTCTTCTCATCATCCGGATTTTCATCATCGTAAGAAAGAGCTGGATCTTCTTCGTAGGCGTCCTCATCCTCTGGATCATCTGCACCATAATCAATGGCATCCGTATCTCCATCCATAAAGGCATTGACACGTTTTTTCTTAGCCTTAGGCGCTACTTCTTCATCGTCACTTTCCTCAAGAGCAATGATTTCTTCGTCAATTTCATCTACTCCATACCATGAACGAAGGCCCCATTTGTTATCTCCAAGAGAGATGAAGCTACCATCAAAGTTCAACTCTGTATAGAACAAAGGTAGTGCTTCGCGAATATCGCTATTAGAGGTACCAAGATAGTTTTGGATTTCATTGACCAAATCGCTAAAATGCATTTCGTGGTCGCGACCACGTTGTTCCAAGATGGCACGAGCCACCTCAATCATAGATAGTTCACTTTTTTCTTGCCCAGCAAATACTTCTAATTCCAAAGCGTTTCTCCTCTTTTTTTACTACTAATGCCAGAGTATATAAACTCTGGTCTCATTTTATCACGTACTCTTTATTGTACGATAATTTTCCTTATTAGTCAAAGGTTTAGAAGAAATAATATGAAATATTTCAGCGAATAAAAAGACCTGGGTGATACACTCACAGGTCTATTGATTTATTTATGACACAAGGCCACAGCCCAATGCCAACCACAAACTGCCAGAGGATCCCTACAGAGATAAAGGACCATTTATTGCGCCAGATTAAGTAAAAGGCCCCTTTCAGGTCCTGCCAGTAACTCCGTTTCATCTCAATCCCTTTCCTTTCCTTTTCTTTCATTCCCCTAGAATAGCGGAAAAGCCTCCCTTGTCAATGCGTTTCAAAAGAAAAAGGCTGGGTAAGCCAACCTTTTCTATTTATTCAGCTAAGAGCACTTCTTTGATGGTTTGTTTTTGGAGTTTTCTGTTGGATAGATAAAAGAGGCTTTCATAAACCACCGCAAAAACGATCAAAGTCCAAAAGCACACATTCCAGTCAAAGTTATGCTCAATCTTTTCAGGAACGGTGTCTTTGATCACACCAATCAAGATTTCCATGATGCCATATTGATAAGCCGTCCCAAGGGCAAATCCTAGATAAGCCCAGAAACGATAAGGAGCGAGAATATGACTTTGGCATTCACGATCGGTGTAGCCAAAAGCCTTCATAAGAGCCAAGGTTTCGCGACTTTCTGAGACCACAATTCCCAATGACAAAAAGAGGATCGAGAAAGAAAGGATCAAACCAATCATAATCATCATCGTTTGGATGATGTCATCTGTGTAGTCCCTTAGCCCAAAAGACAATTGAATCATGGCCGCGAAACACATGGAGCCAAAGACCACAAAAAACAGGATCGATTTTCTCCCCCAAATCAGCGACGAAGACAGCTCTTTTAGGAAGGGGGTTTCTTTCTTAGGAGCACTTTTTTTCCTTTTGACCTTAATCGGTGTTGGGGATTTTTTCAATAGGCGAAGGGCCGGCGTTTGTAATTGTCTTTTAGCATAGCCAATCGCAAGAACCATAAAGAAAGCCGTTGGCAGTATCACTAAAGCGATCAAGAGCTGCCAGTGAAAATGAATGGTAATTTCTGGCAAAATCCCCTTCTCATTGCGAAAGTCATAAAAATGTCCCATCATTAGAAAAGAAGCTAAATAGCCAAGAAGCGCTCCAACTCCAAAACTGAATCCAAAAGCCCAAAATCGTTTCCCCAACTGGCCATTGCTATAACCCAAAGCCTTTAAAATTCCTAATTGTTCCTTGTGGTCATCGACAAATTGTTTGATATAAAAACACATGAGAAGGATCGACGTCAAGGACAAGACAACCCCGCTGACCATGGCCACCATCCAGGAAAGCGAAATTTGGGCATCATAGTAGGTCTGAATCATCGGATTGGTTTTAGAAATCTCCAACTGCTCGATATCAAGATAAAAATTCAAGAAGAGATTGGCCACAAAAATCGCACAGGCTCCAATGATACTGACGACAACTAATTTTCGAATATCTTTTACTGAAAACATGGCTTACCATCCAATCTCATAAGCAGTCTGTGGCTGATCATTGGTCACAACTTCAGTAATTTTGCCACTATTGACGCGAATGATGGTTCTGGCCATATCCGCAATATTTTGGTTGTGTGTCACCATGATTAGGGTAAAGCCAAGCTTTTCCTTCAACTTCCAGATATAGTCGAGAATCTTGCGCCCTGTTTCTTCATCCAGGGCTCCCGTCGGCTCATCTAAGAAAAGAATCTCTGGCTTTTTGGCTAAGGCACGAGCAATAGATACTCTCTGCTGTTCCCCGCCAGACAATTCACTCGGATACTTGTCTAGCTTATCGCCAAGTCCCAAATCCTCGATAATCTGCAAAAAATCATGATTGTCTGCCAGGTCAGCTCCCATCTTAACATTTTGTCTAACCGTGAGATTCGGCAATAAATAATACTGCTGAAAAATAAAGGCAATCTTATCACGTCTAAAGGCTGTCAATTGAGCATCTGTGAGTTGAGACAAATCCTGTCCTTGAATGAGAATATGCCCCTCATCTACCTTTTCTAATCCTGATAACACGTTTAAGAGGGTTGACTTTCCTGATCCAGAAGGACCTAGGATAACTACATCATCCTGGTCTTGAATCTGTAGATCAATCCCTTTTAAAACCTTGGTTTGGCCGTAGCCTTTGTATACATTTTCTAGTTGAATCATTTCTTTCCTACCATTTCTTTGATGAGAGATTGACAAACTTCTGTCAATAAACCAATCACTTCTTCCATGCTGAACTGATAAATACCAGAAGCAACCATAGAGGCCATCCCGTGTGAGTAGATGAATAGATGCTGGTACAATCGACTAGCCTCCTCTACAGTCAAAGGATAGTCTGCGACAATCGAATCCAGAACCAATTGGTAACTATGATCCTTCATGGGAAGAAAATCTTGAAAGCGACGAATCGGATCTTTGCTAGGATTTTGGAAAAGCAACTGAAAGAGTTGGGGCTCTTTTGAGGCGAACAGGATATAAGCAACCCCGACAGATCGAAAAGGCTTCTCATCTTCTAAGGCCTTGCGAATATACTCAACCACGACCATTTCCGCAGCAACAATAACCTCTGCTTGTAACTCAGCCATATTTGCAAATTGCCCAAAAATGACTCTTGGTGTGGCTCCCAGTTTTTCCGCTAATGCTCGAGCCGTCAAACTAGCTATTCCCTCTTCTCTCACCAATTGTAAAGCTGTCCCAATCATAGCCTCTTTACTAAATTTAACCTTGGGTGGCATAAGACTCCTTTCGTGCAACGTTTGTTGCGCAACACTTGTTGCCTAAAATATTACCATAACAAAGAAAACTTGTCAAGAAAAATCTGTAAAGCATAGAACAAAAAAACCAGCCCACTAATACAAGTGACGTCTGGTATACTAAATCTAGTCCCGAAGATTCGAACGGCGCTTGAAAACTTTACCCAGCAGAACCTCACACTAGCCATATCCATAGATATCCGTTAGCTCAAGGTGTTGATGCCAATCGACAAGGCTGCCTCCACCTCATCTTCACTCATCTGGCTGATCAGCATCATACCAAGGACAATGATTAACAAATGCTCATTTTCAGCAACATCCATATAGTTCATGTCCTTCTCCTTTTCATTCTTTTTTCATTATAAAGTAAAGAAGACCAGACAGCAATGAATTCGTAAAGCAAAAACACCTCCAGTATTCACTGAAGGTGTCTCTTTTAGTGATAGCTTAAAGCTCGTTTAAAGGTTTTCCAGATACCTAAATCATCTGTTTGGAGGACTAGGCTAGCATACATACGTCCGATAAAGGCTGTTGCAGTTACGGCAAATACAACTGTTATCGCAAGAGAAATCCAAGCCTCGATGCTATTTGCATAACCATTAATAGCTCTAAAAGGCATAAAGAAAGTAGAAATAAAGGGAATATAGGATCCAATTTTCAAAATCAGATTGTCTCCTGCAGCGCCTAGGGCAGTAACGCCAACAAAACCAGCTATTATCAAAATCATCAACGGAGATAAGGCCTTTCCTGCATCTTCAGGGCGAGAAACCATAGAACCTAAGAAGGCTGCCAAGACTACATACATGAAAAGACTGACTAAGACAAACAATAAGGTGTTCAGAGAAAATGCTTCTCCCAAATGACTTAGAATACCTGAATTAGCCAAGAAAGGCATATCCTTAAAGAATAAGATAGCTCCAAGTCCGCCTACAACATAAATACCAATATGAGTCAAAATGACAAGAAGTAAGGCAATCATGCGTGCGTAAAAGTAGTGGCTAGCACGAATACTTGAGAAGACCACTTCCATAATTTTTGTCCCTTTTTCACTGGCTACCTCTTGAGCAGTGACACTGGCATAAGTAATCAAGATCATATAGAGGAAGAAGCCTAGTCCTGCCGCTGCAAAGGTTTGGACCATCTTCTTACTTTCCTTAGATTCATCAATCTGCTCTGAGAATTGAATCGTTTGTGCCAAGTGCTGTTCCTGTTCCTGAGATAAATGTGCCTCCGAACGATTGAGTTGGTATTGGAGCTCATTCAACTTAGTTGTCACAGCTAACTTAATACCACTTTCAAGTGAAGTTTCACCGTGATAGACTGCCTTGAGGACACTACCTTCTTGATCAATGGTCAAATAACCTTTTATTTTTTCATCCTTGACAGCTTCTTGGGCGCTTGCTTCATCCTTATAGTCAAAATTAATGCCATTGGTCGATTTAAGACTCTCTGTTACAGCAGGCACCGAACTAACTACTGCCACCTTATTATTCTGAGCTAAAGAGGAACCTTGGAGATAGCCAATTCCGCCAGACAAGCCGATAAAGAGAAAAGGCGAAATTACCATAAAGAAGAAACTCCAGGATTTGACATGACGTAAATAAGTTTCTTTGATTACAACCAACATATTTCTCATACTTCCACCCCTGATTCTAGTTTAAAGATTTCATCTATTGTCGGAGCTTGCTGGTCAAAGGTCGCAATATAGTGTCCTTGAGTCAAGATAGCAAAAAGCTCCTGTCCAGCATTTTCATCATCTAGGATGAGCTTCCAAATCCCCTGCTTGGTCAAGCTAGCATGTGTGACATGTGGGAGTTTTTCCAAGTCTTCCTGACTCTTTTCACTTGCAACAAAGAGTCGCGTTTTGCCGTATTGATTACGAACATCTTGGACTGGTCCATGCAAGACGACACGCCCATCACGAATCATAAGGATATCATCACATAGCTCTTCGACATTGGTCATGACGTGATCTGAAAAGATAATGGTTGCACCACGTTCTTTTTCTTTGAGGATAACCTGCTTGAGCAATTCAGTATTGACTGGATCCAGACCACTAAAAGGTTCATCTAGAATGATCAGATCTGGTTCATGCATTAAAGTAATAATCAGCTGAATCTTTTGTTGATTCCCTTTTGAGAGACTCTTAATCTTATCTGTCAATTTCCCCTTGACTTCCAGCTTCTCCATCCATTGAGGGAGTTTTTCTTTGACTTCTTTGGCATCCATGCCTTTTAACATGGCTAGGTAACGAACCTGCTCTAGAACTGTCAACTTAGGCATGAGACTACGTTCTTCGGGTAGATAGCCAATCCGAGCGTAGGTTTCCTGACGAATTTCCTGACCATCAAACTGAATTTCTCCTTGATAATCCAAAAATTTCAAAATACTGTGGAAAATGGTTGTTTTCCCTGCTCCATTTTTCCCAACTAGACCTAAAATTCTTCCAGGCTGAGCTTGAAAGTCAACGCCAAACAAGACTTGTTTGGGACCAAAACTTTTTTCAAGATTGCGGACTTCTAACATAATCCACCTCCTACTAATCTTACCCCCATTATACTCCTTTTTTTAGTCATTACAAGGATTTATGTACATTTTTATTAGTAGAATTTACTGGGCATTTTTTATATCAAAACGAATAAGATTCAACTTCATTTTTCTTTCCAATATTCGGCATTTACAAAGACAAAAAAATCCATCCCTCAGGATGGATTTTAGACTGTTAACGCACTTCTGCATTCACTTTTTCTTCGAGAGAAGCTTGAATTTTTTCCATGTAGCGTGCGACTTCTTCGTCTGTCAAACTATCTTCTAGATTTTGAAAGGTCAAGCTGTAGGCCATAGACTTCATGCCAAGTCCTAGTTTTTCACCTGAGAAGACGTCAAAGAGTTTGATGTCTGTCAAACGTTTCACGCCAGCAGCTTGAATGGCATCAACCACCTCTTGGTGAGTCACTTCTGCTTTGAGGAGAAGGGCGATATCACGGCTGACTGCTGGGAATTTAGTAATTTCCACAAAGACTGCTGCTGGTTGAAGGGCTTCTTCAATAGCTGAAAGGTTAAGCTCTGCCACATAAGTTTCTGGAATATCGTAAGCCTTAGCCGTCACAGGGTGCACTTGACCGAGGAAACCAAGAACTTGATCCCCTAGTGAGATCAAGGCTGTACGTCCTGGGTGAAGGCTAGCGATTTCAGAGGTTGCTGTATAAGTCACTTCAAGACCCAAACGAGAAAAGAGGGCTTCAAGGATTCCCTTAGCATAGAAGAAATCAACCGGAACGGCTGCAGTTTGGAAGTCTTTTTCAGCGACTAAACCTGTCAATGCAAAAGCAAAGCTGTTGATTTCATTTGGCAAGTCTTCTTTTGGATTACCCGTTTGTTCAAAGACTTTTCCAATCTCATAAAGAGCCAAGTTTTTATTCTTACGCGCTACGTTGTAGGCAACTGTATCCAAAATGCCTGAAACCATATTTTGACGGAGAACAGAACGGTCCACAGTCATTGGCCACATCAATTCTGTCAAATGACTTGGCTGAATCGTAAACTCAACTGCTTTTTCAGGGGTTGTCAGAGCGTAAGTGATGATTTCTGTCAATCCAGCACCTTCTGCAATGGTACGAACTTTACGGCGAAGCTTTTGTGTAGCTGTTAATTCACCGGCTGTCCCATCATCTTTTGGAAGACTGGTTGGCAAGCGGTCATAACCATAAATCCGAGCGATTTCTTCGAAGAGGTCTGCTTCAATCGAAATATCCCAACGACGACGAGGAACGCTCACTGTGAAGCTTTCTGCATTTCCAGAAAGGCCAAATCCAAGACGACGGAAAACATCCTCTACATCCGCATAGGAAAGCTCAGTACCAAGGACACGGTTAACGTCTGCAAGAGTAGAAGAAACTTCCACATCAGAAGTGTCCAACTGTCCTGCTGAAACGATGCCCTTACGCACGGTTGCACCTGCAAGCTCTGCAATCATACTTGCTGCCGCATCAAGGGCTTCATTGACAGTTGCCACATTGATGCCTTTTTCAAAGCGAGAAGATGATTCTGAGCGAAGATTGAGACGACCACTTGTCTTACGGATAGATTTGCCATTGAAGACAGCAGCTTCAAGGACGACACGAGTAGACTTTTCAGAGATTTCTGTAGCCTCTCCGCCCATGACACCTGCAAGGGCTACTGGTTTGTCAGCAACAGTAATGACTAAATCAGTTGTTTCCAACTCACGCTCTTCCCCATCCAAGGTCACTAATTTCTCACCAGCACGTGCTTCACGTACACGGATATCAGTTCCTTCAAAGGTATCCAAGTCAAAGGCATGCATAGGCTGACCAAAGTAAAGCAAGATATAGTTGGTCACGTCGACGACATTGTTAATGGGACGAATACCCTCGTTCATGAGGAGGTTTTGCAACCATTGTGGACTTGGTGCGATAGTCACATTATCTAAGATACGGGCAGCATAGTAAGGAGCCTTATCTGTATCAATGCTGACAGAAAGAGCATCCGCTGCAACTTGGTCTGTTTCTGTTAAAGTAAATTCTTTAAAGTTGACTGCCTTATCATAGATAGCTGCCACTTCGTGAGCTACCCCACGCATAGAAAGAGCATCTGCTCGGTTGGGTGTGATAGAAAGTTCGATGATTTCATCATCCAAGTCTAGGTAAGAGAAGACTTCCTCACCTGGTACTGCATCTTCTGGCAAGATTTGAATTCCATCTGCAAATTCTTTCGGTACAACGGAGTCAGAAATGCCCAATTCACCAAGTGAACAGATCATCCCGAGTGACTCTAAGCCACGGATTTTCCCTTTTTTAATCTTGTAGTTGTCCGCAATGCGAGCTCCCGGAAGTGCCACCATAACCTTGATGCCTGCACGCACATTTGGCGCTCCACAGACGATTTGACGGGCTTCTTCTTCATCCACATTGACTTGGCAGACATGCAAGTGTGTTTCTGGCACATCTTCGCAAGACAAGACTTCTCCGACGACAATTTTTGAGAGACCAGCAGCAGGTGATTCCACACCTTCTACTTCGATCCCTGTGGTTGACATTTTTTCAGCCAACTCTTGTGATGGTACATCAATGTCCACCAATTCTTTTAACCATTTATAAGATACAAGCATAATTTAATTCTCCAGAATGACAGTTGCCACTCTAGTTTTTTTCCTTTCCTATCATTTCATTAGAAGAATCATCTTCTTACCTTAATTTCTTTTTCAGTAACCAATCCGTATCTACCTTTTGCCCAACCATAAAACGATGTTGGCTAAATTTTTCAAAACCATATCGATTATAAAATGCTTGAGCTTTTGTATTATGCTCCCAAACACCTAGCCAAGCCCAGGAAAAACCATTGTTTTCGGCAAGTTCCAAAGCGAATTCAAATAGTTGCTTACCAAGTCCAAATCCTTGGTATGTTTGTAGCACATAGAGGCGTTGAATTTCAAAAGCGTCCTCTAATTCTCTCTCGGTTTGAGCATTTCCCCAGTTGACTTTGAGAAAACCAGCTATCTCCTCTTCATGCATAATGAAATAGGTTTCGGATTCAGGATTTTCCAACTCAGTTGACAAAACTCTCAGATTATAAGCCTCTTCAAAGTATTCCTGTAACTGCTCTTCCGTATTATCATGAGCAAATGTTTCACGAAAGGTTTGTTTGGCAAGTTTTGCCAACACCTCAACATCTGCTATTTCCACTTTTCTAATCATTATTAAAACTGTTCTGAGAAGCGGACATCTCCTTGGTAGAATCCACGGATATCGTTGATTCCGTAACGAAGCATAGCTACACGCTCTTGTCCAAGACCAAAGGCAAAGCCAGAGTAAACAGTCGCATCGATACCACTCATCTCAAGGACACGTGGGTGAACCATACCGGCACCCATAATCTCGATCCAACCAGTTTTCTTACATACGTTACAGCCGTCTCCTCCACACTTAAAGCATGAAACATCCACCTCAACAGATGGCTCAGTGAACGGGAAGTAAGATGGACGCAAACGAATTTGACGCTCTTTACCAAACATTTTTTGTACAATCAACTGGAGGGTTCCTTGAAGATCCGCCATTGAGATATTTTTCCCAACAACCAAACCTTCAATTTGGTGGAATTGGTGACTGTGGGTTGCATCGTCTGTATCACGACGGAATACACGTCCTGGTGAGATCATCTTCAAAGGACCTTTTGAAAAATCATGGGCATCCATAGCACGCGCCTGAACTGGAGATGTGTGAGTACGGAGCAAGATTTCTTCTGTGATATAGAAAGTGTCCTGCATATCACGAGCTGGGTGATCCTTTGGAAGGTTCATACGTTCAAAGTTATAGTAGTCTTGTTCAACTTCAAAACCATCCACGACTTGGTAACCCATCCCGATGAAGATGTCTTCAATTTCCTCACTAGTTTGTGTGAGGATGTGACGGTGACCAGTCGCAACTGGACGACCTGGAAGCGTAACATCAATGCTCTCACTTGCTAGTTGAGCTTCAACTTTCTTTTCTTCCAAGAGCTTAGCTGATTCTTCAAATGCAGCTGTCAAAATATCACGAGCTTCATTGACGTGTTTTCCGATAATTGGACGCATTTCTGCAGAAACGTCTTTCATCCCTTTAAGAATTTCAGTCAGTGATCCTTTTTTACCAAGGACAGAGACGCGCAATTCTTGCAGCTCTTTTTCATTTTCAGCAGAAATCTGCTTCAAGCTAGCTAGCGTTTCTTCACGAAGCGCTTTTAATTGTTCTTCAATAGTTGACATAATTCCTCCATCAGTCTCTCGTAGATAAAAAGAAAACCACATGCCAAAAACTCCACACTCGGAGCGTTGACACGCGGTACCATCCGTTTTTATCTGACAAGTCAGACCTTTATTTCTGAATCCATAGGCAAGTGAATTCACCCAGCTTTCATATAGAGAGCTTTCAGTCACGGCTCTCCTCCCTGATATACTTCCCCTGAGATACTAGTCTTGCAGATTCCTATTTAATTATTATTATTCATTTTATCAAATTTCAAGCATTCTTGCAAGATATTTTGCGACTAATCAACATAGTCCCCACCTTCAAAACCGTAATACTCTTCCAAGCTGAGACCACTTGCAGCGATTTCCTTGGCTTCTTTTCCGACGTAGCGAAGGTGCCATTCTTCAGCCATATAGCCTGTTTCTTTTTCCTTACCTTTGAGATAGCGAACGACAAAACCATAGTCTGCAGCATGATCTAAAAGCCATTGAGCAGCTTTTTCTTCTGTCACTAAATCACCATCTGTACCGATAAGGTCAAATGCTAGTCCAGTTTGGTGTTCACTATATCCAGGCCGAGCAGAATAGCGGTCAGCCTCTGCCTTTCCGTCTTTGTTGACATAGTCCTGATAAAGTTGAGTTTGAGTTTCATAACTTCTGAAACCACTATAGTGGTCGCTGATTGGGAAACCTGCTTCCTGCATAGCAGCAATAAGTTTCAACAACTCAGCCTTTGCTGTAGGATTTTCTCCAGGATTATAGTCCTTAGACAAGGGATAATGCTTATTAGCGATAACAATCTCATCGTACTTCCCTTGAACGCTATAGTAATCTCCCTTATTAACTACTTCTGCCTTTTTCTGGCTTGCTTCCTGAGATTTACTACCGACAGTCCCTTCTTGGACGGTTTTTTCTTCAGTTGAAGTCTGATTTTCTGAAGTCGCTGGCTTTTCTTGCGAACAAGCTGCCAATGTCAAGGCTAGCAATCCTGATAATACAAGGTATCTTTTTTTCATTGTTTATCCTTTCATTTCAATCATTTGGTCCAAAGTTTCAGATAAGGTTTCAACCAAACCTTCTAATTTGCTTCCCTTAACCTGATATTCTTCAGCGACCATTTCTTCCCAAGGAACCCACCAAGCTGGACCACGACCATTAAGACCGTGTCCCTTCATATCACCCTCTCGTCTAGGGAAAATATGCCAGTGGGCATGTGCATCACCGTTTCCCAACAACTCTACATTCATCTTTTGAGCAGAAAAGGCTTTAGAGACAGCTTCTTGGACCAAGCTCATTTCCTCTAAAAAGCGAAGTTTGACTGGAGCTTCCATATGATACAATTCTGTCACATGTTCTTTTGCCAGGAATAAAGTATAGCCTTCAAAATACTGGTGGTCTCCGATGACAACATAGCCTGTTTCCAGTTCTTTTACAAAGTAGGGATTTTCCCCTGCCTTAATCCATTCAATTCGTTGGCAAATCAAGCACATCTTAGTCTACCAATCCACTCTTGAGGTAAGCGTCTACCATACGCTCGGTAGCAAGAACAGAATCAATATGAGTTCGCTCGTAAGAGTGACTAGACTCGATACCCGCTCCTAGAAGAGCGTGTTTGACTTCTGCTCCAGCTGACATGGCTGCAGAAGCATCCGAACCGTAAAATGGATAGATATCGAGTTTAAATGGAATGTCCTGCTCTTTTGCCAAGGCAACCAGATGTTGACGGAATTCGTAGTGATAAGGACCTGAAGCATCTTTGACACAGATTGACACTGTGTACTCATCCGTCTGCTGGTCATCTCCCATTGCTCCCATATCTACCGCTAGATATTCGACAACTTGACTAGGGATACTTGAGTTAGCACCATGGCCCACTTCTTCAAAGACCGAGAAGGCAAAATGCGTAGTGACAGGAAGTTCAATCCCTTCTTCCTTATAGACTTTAAGGAGATTTAGAAGGATAGCTGCACTGACCTTATCATCCAAATGACGCGATTTGATAAAGCCTGTTTCAGTTACGACAGTTCGTGGGTCAAAGCTGATAAAGTCACCAACCTCAATACCAAGTGCGCGTGTTTCTTTTTCATTGGTCACTTTTTCGTCCAAACGTACTTCCATATTGTCCTGCGTGCGTTCAGCAGTTCCAGCGTCCTTGTATACATGACAAGAAGTCTGGTGGATCAAAATGGTACCTGAAATAGTCTTACCTGTACTAGCCACATGAACTGTACAGTTTTCGCCTTCAATCATGTTCCAAGGATAACCACCGATACGGTCCATTTTAAGACGTCCATCTGGTTTAACAGCGCGAACGATAGCTCCCAAGGTATCCACATGAGCGGTCACATAACGCTGTTGCTCGTCATTTTTACCTTTGACAGTAACATTCACTCCACCTTTGGCAGTACGGATTGGTTGATAACCTAGTTTTTCAAGAGTCTCAACCAAATAATTCGTAATCTCACGTGTGAATCCAGTTGGTGATGCGATAGCAGTTAGTTCTTTGATATATTCTACAGTTTGATTCATTTCTTCACCTCTTCCTAATATTATATCACTTTTCCCATTTTAGTATGTGTAAAAAGGAAAAACGAATATACTTTGATTGCGAAAGTATTTTATGATATAATGAAAAAAGTTCTTATGATGAAAGGAAAAAATATGAACAGATATTTCAAAATGACGCTTCTCTTAGCCTTACCGTTGGCATTCTTGTTGGGATGTTCTAAACAATCATCAACAACTTCTAACTCCTCAAAAGCAGAGACAACTGAGGTAAAAACGACTGAAGCTGAAACAACTGAGGCTGAAACTACAGAAAAGAAAGCTGAATCAAAAACTGTAGTCTTTGTTCATGACAGTAATCCAGGAAGACATTCTACCTTGACATATACTGTTGAGGGTGATGACGTTATGAAACAAGAAGTTTATAATGTTTTTGAACCTGAAATACTCAATAAGAGCGCTGATGAGCTTAAAGAACTTATCGTGAAAACTTATAAAGGGTATGAGGGAATCAAAGGTGTTACACAAAATATCGAATTCAAAGATGGAAAAGTCATCCATACCATGGTCATTGACATGACTGTAGTCAATCTTGATGAGATGAAAAAAGCAATGCCTAATGAATATTCAGGAGCTGGAAAGCGTGTGAGTTTTTCAAAAACTAAAAAGATGCTTGAGGACCTTGGATATACTGAAAAAACGAACTAAGAGTAATAAAAAAACCTTGGCATAAGCCAAGATTTTTTTTATTCCATCTCAAAAGCTTCACTCTTTTGCTTATTTGGAAGAACAAGGGAAAGTAAAATCCCAATGATCGCTGGTACTAACCATGGCAATGAAGCCTTAGCAAATGGTAGAGCATTCACAATATTGGCAAGGAAGGTCACTTCAAATGAACTTCCCAAGACACTAGCTACGGCAATAGCTGTAACAAGACCCATCGTCAATTGCATGCCTGGTTTTGAAAGTGGTACAAATTTGTTCACAATCACAATCATAACAATCACAATGGTAATTGGATACAAGATAACTAGGACAGGGATAGAATATTTGATGATTGCATCAAGACCGAGGTTGGCAATTGCAAAACCAATCAAGGTAAAGACAGTCGCATAAACCTTATAGCTGAGTTGTGGGAAACGTCCGTTAAAGAATTCAGCAGTTGAAACAATCAAACCTACAGTCGTTGTGAAGCAAGTTACTGTTACCATAGCAGCTAGGAATAATTGAGCTGTTGAACCAAAGATTTCTTGGGTCGCTTGTGACAAGATATAAACCCCTGGAGTTCCACCCTTCATCGCTTCTTCTGTCATCGGGAAGTGATTCCCAAGGAAACCTAGGCCAATGTATAGAGCACTAAAGCCAAGCGCTACGACAATTCCGACTACCCAAATGGTTGAGATGTACTCTTTTTTACTCGAAAATCCAAGTTGTTTCAAGGTTTCAACCGCGATTACACTAAAGGCAACAGATGCGAGAGCATCTAGAGTATTATATCCTTCAAGGAATCCTGCTCCAAATGCTGAAGCCTGATAAGCTCCTGAAGCCGCTTGTGGTGCATTTCCACCATATTTAAAGGCCCCAAGGATGACGAGAACAACGATTAAGAGGGCAAAAACTGGCGTCAAGACACGACCGATACGATCCAAAATCTTTGAAGGATTCAGCGAAATGAGATAGGCTGCAACAAAGTAAAGAACCGTAAAAATTATCAAACCTAGACTTTTATCTGCTTGATCCAAAAGTGGACTGATCCCAACTTCAAACGATGTTGTTGCTGTACGCGGAATCGCAAAGAATGGACCAATCGACAAGTACAAGGCTGCTAGATAAACTGTCGCAAACCATGGGGAAATTTTCTTAGAAATTTCATAGATATAACCCTTTGGATTCAGGGTCCCGATAATCAAGGTTAAGACGGCAATCCCGACACCCGAAAATACAAAACCTGCAATGGCAGGGAAGAAGTTATCTCCAGACTGTGCACCTAGAGTAGGAGGGAAAATCAAGTTCCCTGCTCCAAAAAATATTCCAAACAGGAGTAATCCTGTTAAAGCACCTTTTTTAGCCATAAACTCTCCTTATAAAATTAAAATACTTTCTTAGTATAACATGTTTAAAGGCATGAAAAGGCTGTCACAAAATAATTCTAAAATGTTTTCAATTTTCTGATTTTTAGAGCAAATAAAATCCCCCTAAAACCTTTCTTATTGTCGGTCTTAAAGGGAGTTTTTCTTATTCTAAAGCATCCATGCCACCTTGGACATTGATAACCTCATAGCCTTGTTCTGCTAAAAATTGACAAGCGCGTGCTGAACGCATTCCTGATTTACAAATCACGTAGAAAAGATTATCCTTGTCTAGTTGTTTATAAGTATCAGCTAGTTGGCTGAGAGGTAAATTACGAGCACCTTCTAAATGAAGAGCCTCAAATTCCTCTACTTCTCTCACATCCAATACAGAAAGTGACTCTTTCTGGTATAGTTGGTAAAAATCATTAAAAGTAATTTCTTTCATTTTTCATCTCCGAGAATTTTTTGAATTCTAGCTTTCAAGTCAGGTAAGACTTCTTCCTCAAACCACGGATTTTTCTTCATCCAGATTTGATTACGAGGTGATGGGTGTACCAGAGGGAAATAATCTGGCAAATACTCTTTATATCGATGGACACGATCTGTTACCTTTCCACTGACTTTCTCATGCAGATAGTAAGCCTGAGCATACTGCCCAATCAAGAGCGTCAATTGAATATCTGGTAATTCTTTCAAAAGTTTAGGGTGCCACTTTTCTGCAAAACCAGGTCTAGGTGGTAAGTCACCGGATTTCCCATGTCCTGGAAAGTAGAAATCCATGGGCATGACTGCAAAATAACCTGAATTGTAAAAGGTATCCTCATCCACACCCAACCAATCTCGCAGGCGATCGCCACTTTTATCCTTCCAGTAAAGTCCTGCTTCTTGAGTTTTGAGTCCAGGTGCCTGTCCAATGATATTGATACGAGCTGTCTTTGGGGCTGCAAAGAGAGGTTCAATCCCTTTCTCGGTATAACTGGCATTTTGTGGATCCGCCATGATGGCTTTCTTGATTCTTTCGATTTGAGACATCTGTTTTCCCTCCAAAAAGAAGTCCAAGCATACAATCTCAGACTTCTATAGCATTATTTGATCAATTCGTAAATAGCTTCAGCATAGATGGCTGCTGCACGGAAGAGATCGTCCAAGGCGATAAATTCATTGGCTTGGTGCATAGTATCGATAGAGTCTGGGAACATAGCTCCATAGGCTACACCACGCTCTAATAGACGTCCAAAAGTTCCTCCACCGATGACTTGTTCGTGACCTTGAAGGCCTGTTTGTTTTTCGTAAACATTCAACAAGGTTTGAACGAGTGGATCTTCCATTGGCACATAGTGAGGAGTGTGACCATGTTCAGAAAGGCTGACTGAAGCAACTGGCAAGCTTTCAAGAACTGACTTGATTTGCTCTGGGCTTGTTCCTTTTGGATAACGGAAGTTGAGGGCAATAGTATTGTCAGCACTTGTTTCATCAAAGCGGAAGACCCCCGCATTCATAGAAAGGGCACCCATTTTTTCATCCACATGAGCAACCTTCAAATTCTTTCCTTCGTGGTCATTCAAGAGAATCTTAGCAGCAATATCGAGGTAGTCTTTTGCAGGTCCTTCAAAAGCAAATTGGCTAAGGAAGAGGGCAAGGTAAGTCGCACCATTGACACCTGAAGCAGGCATAGCACCATGAGCTGATTTACCAATTACAGTCACCTTGTACTGACCGTTTTCTTCTTGGATTTCTCCTCTGAGTTTGTGCTCTGCAACGAAGGCATCTAGTTTCCCTTGCAAGTCAGCTAAGTCACCTGAAACGACTGCAGTTGCTGATTCAGGAACCATGTTTTCACGCAAACCACCTGTGAAGCTGTGAAGACGAGCTGCACCCTTGTTTTCACCGGCAAAGTGGAGGTATTCAGTGATATTTCCTTTTTCACCATTGATGATAGGGAATTCAGCATCTGGAGAGAAGCCAAAGTCAGGTTTTGCAAGTCCTACATGCTCAAAGTAGTAGTCCATATCTGCCCAACCTGACTCTTCGTCAGTTCCCACGATGAAGCGAACTTTCTTAGAAGTTGGAAGCCCCAATTCCTTGATGATTTTCAAACCGTAGTAACATGCTGTAGTTGGCCCCTTGTCATCAGAAGCACCACGCGCATAAAGGCGACCATCTTTGATAGTTGGAGTGTAAGGGTCCGTGTCCCAACCACTACCTGCTGGCACTACGTCCATGTGGGCAAAGATTCCGAGAACTTCTTCCCCTTGACCAAACTCGAAATGACCTGCATAGTTGTCGACATTTTTTTTTGGGTAGCCATCACGGTCTGCGATTTCGAGGAATTTCTCCAAGGCTTTTACTGGACCAGGTCCAAATGGATGCTGCGCATCTGCCTTGCTGTCATCACGTTCTGAGTTGATTTCCAAAAGGCTAAACAAGTCAGCCAAGAGGTCTTCTTTACGTTTTTCTACTTCTGCTGTAAAATCAATAACTGTCATTTTTACTTCCTATCTTTTCTCGATAATTTCATCTACTGGCAAGCGGTAGCTTGGTTCCAATTTCTCATCTGTGTATCCTACTGTAATCAAAAGCTCTGGACGGAAGCGTTCTTCAATTTCCAAAACTTCATTAGCTTTTGATTTGTCAAAACCAAGGATAATGTTTGAACCAATTCCCTGGTCAGTCAATGCAAGGACCAAGTTCATCGCAACTAATCCTGCATTAAGAGCCAAGTAGTCACTGACTTGTTGTTCATTGTAACGTGCATACTCAGCTGGAAGATTTTTCATAAAGTACTGAAGTTGTTCTTCTGAGAAGTTCTTTGCTCCACCAACACGGGCAATCTTGCGAGCTCGTTTAGCTAGGTCAGTATCTGTAAACAAGGCAATGGTTACAGGGGCAGATGCTACTTGCTCAAAGTTTGAACCGTAAGCCAATTTTGCTAGTTCAGCATTTCTCTCACGAACCACAACAAACTTCCAAGGCTGACTGTTGTGAGCGCTTGGTGCCAAGGTTGCGATTTCAATAGCAGTACGAACATCCTTGGGATCAACAGGTTTATCAATAAAATGCTTTGTCGCATGACATTTTTTATTTAACTCAAGAAATTTCATAAGCAAGTTCCTTTTCTAATTCTACTGCTTCCATTTTACCACATTTTGAAAGAGCTTGCAGAGATTTTTCATAAGTAGAGACCTTTATCCCATCTCTTAACCAGGAATTACAAGCTTTTCGATTTAGTTGTAAGCTATAATAAAAACTTTCTGCACAAGAAAAAGTAGACGATTAGTCGCCTACTTTACTCATATTATTGCGCTGATACAATTTTACTTGCAGATTCAATCGCTTGTTTCATAGCATCACGTGCAGTCTTCAATTGTTGAAGGAAAACAGTACGTGCTTCTGCAGGCATTTCTGTATCGTCAGAACCTGCGCTTGACAAGCCATCATTAAATGCCTTTCTTGAAGTTTCTAGTGAGTTAAGAGCAGGTTCCACTTGTTGTTTATAAGCATCTTTTTGAGCCTCAGGAACTTTGTCACCGATTTCTTCAACATATTTCTTATAGTTGTCAATCAACTTACCAAAAAGAGTTTTCATATCTCCAATTGTTTTAGCGTTGTCAATTTCTTCATCTGTTAGAAGAGTAACTTCAGATGTGTTTGTCTTTGAGTTATCTGTTTTTGATGAAGCTGATGTTTGTTCAGTCGTGCTTGAAACTTTACTTGCAGAATCAGAAGATTTATTTCCACAAGCTGCTAAAGTTGCAACTGATAAGAGCACAAGGCCCGCAGTAAGAAGTTTTTTCATGACTATCTCCTTTAAATAGTTTTATGATACCTATATTTTAAAATAAAATAATTTTATTGTCAAACATTTACCGAATTATTGAAGCTAAAAAGCTCATTGAGTTCACTATTTTTAAAATCTATATTAAATTTATCGAAAATGTTCAAAAGATTATCCAAGACCGAGGTTTAGACTTGAACGTAGTCGACTTGGAAAGCAATGATAATCCAAATAACTACATTATCTTCTCAAGCGATGGAAAAGAAATTAAAGAACAATTTGACAAGGTCCTCAAAGAACTCTACCAAGACGGAACCCTTGAAAAACTCAGCAAAACCTATCTCGGTGGTTCCTACCTACCAGATCAATCTCAATTACAATAAGATATATTAAAAACGATTGGCTAGTCCAATCGTTTATTTAGTATCTGTTAATCAAAGCAACTCTTACAAAAAATCAAAATAATTCTTCACATCCTCCACATAGCCATGCTTTTCAATTAAACTAGCTAACAAATCTCTATTATGGCCTTGATAGTTGTCCTCTCGCCGCAATTCTTCATACATTTCGATAAAGGGAAGGCCCTTGGTCTTAGCTGATTCTAGCTCTGCTTCATAGTCATAAACAACCTTACGAAATTGGATATTGACTAATTCACCATTTTCAACCTCAAGTAAGGCATACTGGGCACGGTGATTTTTCAGCCCTACCCAGTCAAAATAAGGCATACCAATCGAACCTGGATTGATGATTTGTTGACCTTGGCTACCATAACGAAGCAACTGCTTGTGAACATGACCATAGACGGCTACATCAGTAGTTTCATCAAGTAGCTGGTCAAATTTTTCGGTATCATTTTCAACCAGCAAATCACCACCATAATTTTTCTCAGGTAAATTATGTGAAAGAGAAAAGCGCAAGCCTTCCACTTCTTTCTTGGCTACCATAGGTAGATTTCTCAACCAATCAATATGCTCTGGGTTTAGACGCTCCATCAGATACTGGGTCAATCGCATAAGCTGGATTTCTTGGGGATCCTCTAAACCATATTGCCCATCTAAAGCCTCTAACACACAATCATCCCAGTTGCCTCGAACAGATGCTGTAATGGGAAGGTCTTTCAAAAGAGCCACCAAGTCATTTGCTCCCGGCCCAGGAAGAAAAATATCTCCCAGAAGCCAATATTCAGTCGCTCCCAACTTTTTAGCGTCCTCAAGCACTCCAGCTAAGGCTGTCGTGTTACCATGAATGTCTGATAAAATTGCAATCTTATGGTTCATTTTCTGCTCTTTCTTTATTGGATAGCATTCAGGGTATCCAAATCACTCTTATTTTTCTTCATTATAGCATAAAATCGTAGAAGATTTTCACATAGAAATATTATCACCAAGATTCTTTTAAAAATATGTCAAAAATAGTTGACATTTTATTTTTTAAAAGATATACTATAGTCAAATATATGTGACATAATCAAATAAGGAGGAAGCATGAATCGTGTGAAAGAATTTCGCAAGGAATTGGGCATATCCCAGCTCGAACTTGCCAAAGATATCGGTGTCTCTAGACAAACCATCAACATGATTGAGAATGACAAGTACAATCCTACCCTGGAACTCTGTCTCAATCTCGCTCATAGCCTCCAAACAGACCTCAACAGTCTCTTTTGGGAGGACGAATTTTAATAAGGAGAAGAAAAATGAAAAAAGAAACTCTCACTGAAAAACTAATCAAACGCACATACGGCATTTCTGGACCACTTGATGAACACAAACAACGTGAGGCTGACCGCATCGGAAATAAACTCTTTATGGTTCTCTTCTACCTCATGGTTTTTGGCAATCTCATTCCCTTTGTCCTCGCTTATAAATATCCCCAAATGGTCGCGTTTGGATATCCAATTATCATCTTTCTGGTTTCTATGGTTTGTGCTATCTATGTCAGCACTCAAACTAAAAAAACAGGTATTACTGCTATCGATCCTGATATGCTGAGCCAGAAAGAACAAAAACAATTGCGCTACCCTGGCCTTAAAGCCGGACTTGTCTATGGAGTTTTGATGTTCTTTGGAATGCCTCTTCTCAATGTCTTAACGGATGATAACAAGAACTATCTTAGTTACCTTTTCAATCTAGGCCATTTCACATCAATTCTTTTCGCAGCTTTCTTTTTCGGATTAATGATGCAACTTGTCTTCTGGCTTCGCATTCGAAAAGCCAAGGAAGATCAAGACGACTATTAGGAGAAATCATATGAAATCATTACAAACTTTAATTCTCAGTCATATTTTGGTCAGTATCTTTATGACCTTTTTCCTAGTTTATGGCTATATTACACGTCCTTTTCTGATCATCTTCCTGCTAGCCCTTCCTGTCTTGAACAAAGGACAAAGATTTCAGAAAATCACATCAAAAAAAATACGCCTCTTAAACGCATCTCTCTGCTTTATCCTCGTATCTCTCCCACAACTAATTACGAATTCTATGGATTGGAGATATCTCCTATTTCTAACCATCTGTATAATTTTTAGTTTGGTCTACTTCTATACTCTCTATCAACTCTTTAAAGAAGTTAAGCAAAAAGAATGTTATTAATCGCTCTAAAAAACACCCCCTAACACTTCTCAGTGCTAGGGGATTTGTTATTTTCTTAAATATCTCACATATTCTACTAATACGTAGATGAGGATTGTTAAACAAATGATAGTTTCTATCCAAACGAGTAGGTTAAGGGTTGGAAACTGTAGGATTCCCTGGGCCATTTTCAAGGAAGTTGCCGTGATGATGGTTGGGAAAGTTAGAGCTGAAAAGGATGGTTGAAATCCCTGTTTTAGAATTCTCGGCAAGCGACTAAGGACAAAGAAAAAGAAAGCCTGTGATGCAAGAATCATGACTAACAAAATCCAGCTAGGAAGGTCTGGACCTCCTACTCTCACTAGTGCTGCTAATAGGAGAGAAAATGGAGCGCAATAGATCCCTTCTTGACCCATTAAAGCTAGTGGCAATGGATTCTTTTTCAAATCTTGATAAATGAGAGGATACAGGATGAGGGTTAAGATAAAACCAAAAATCCAAGCTCCATAGGCAATCCCAACAATGCCCACCACGGGGTAGGTCAAGCTTGCTACTGCTATTCCTACATAAAGAACAGTCCAAGTCGGTGTAGCACTAGCCCTTGGCTTAGTCTGAACGTAATTGATAGTAAAGTAGATAATTAAACCTACATCCAGTAGAAAGGCAAACCACCAGAGAACCTGCGCAATGAAGTTCAAGCTAACTGGTAGAATCCGCAGCATATAAGTCGATAAAATCATCCCTGCCATGGGAAAGGTCGCCATTCCTGACAAGACGGGTGCTTTCTTCAGTTCTTGCTTGCTTACTTGCCAATCACTAAGATGACTGTAAAGAAAATAAAACCATAGAATCAAGCCTGACAAACTAAGCAAATGAGAAAGAAATGGGAAGGTATCTAAGATAAGATTTCCTGCACCAGCTAATCCCAATAAGCAACCTGAAAAAGCTAAGGGGAGTTTCTTCATGCTAACCTCCGAAAATAACGTTACTATCAGTATAGCATAATTAAAGCTCAGCTAGACAAACCTTCATCAATTTTTTTGGCTATAAAACGATTGTCCCCTTTTAAAATACTCACTAACAATAATGATTAAAATAAATTCATCAAAAGAGTACCTATCACTTGATAGGTACTCTTTTAACATTTCATTCTATAGCTTGGTTAGCCTTTAAAGGTTACGATTGTTGCACCACTTCCACCTGCATTTTGTGGCGCATAGCCAAAGCTCTTGACTTGCTTGTTTCTTTGGAGATATTTGGTTACTCCTTCACGAATGACTCCTGTACCGATACCATGGATGATGTCTACTTGAGCCATGTTGTTGAGCAGGGCTTGGTCGATAAAGGCATCCAAGGCTTCCATAGCTTCCTCATAACGTTTGCCACGGAGGTCTAGTCGAGCCTGTGGGCCTTTGCCTGCAGCACGTTTAACCACGTTGACTTGTTTCTTCTTGACAGGCGCTTCTTGCTGAGCCTGAACCAAGTCGAATTCCTTATCTTCAAGCGTCATCTTGATCAAGCCGACCTGAGCTTCCCAACGACCATCCTTGAGCTGATTGGTCAAGGTACCTCGTTGACCATAGCTTAAAACGATAATATCATCCCCAACTTTTGGAGCTCGTTTCTTCTTAGCCTTTTGAAGAATCTTGTTTTTAGAAAGGTCAACTTTTTCAGGGGCTAATTTTTTGAGCTTAGCCTTGGCTTCGATAATTTCATGTGGTTTGAGTTGAGATTTACTATGAAGATTTTTAAGAATATCATCACTCTCTGCCAGAGCCAATTCAACAATCTCAGCGGCTTGCTCACGCGCCTTATTGAGTTCTGTTTCCTTCTCACGATTGAGCTCGTTGTAGAGTTTTTTAAGAGCACGGTTCATCTTGAGGTTTTCTTGCTCAACTTGGCGAATATTCTCAAGACGTTTCCGGCTTTCAAGTGTTTGCTCTTCCAATTGCTCTATGATGCGATTGACATCATTGTCTTGGTTAATCTGCTTGTTGGCATCACCTACAATGACATCTGACAAGCCCAAACGTTTAGCAATCTCAAAGGCATTACTTCTGCCCGGTACTCCTTGCATAAAGCGATAGGTTGGACGCAGGCTAGCTGTATCAAACTCCATGCTGGCATTCTGAACATAAGCCGTTTCAATTCCATAGGCCTTGAGTTCAGGATAGTGAGTGGTTGCCATAGTCTTGACCTGACGCAAACGCAAGTCTTCTAGGATAGACATGGCAAGGGCAGCTCCTTCCTGAGGATCTGTACCTGCTCCAAGCTCATCTAGTAGCAAGAGGGAGTTTTGGTTGACTTTACCGAGGATGTCTACGATATTGGTCATGTGACTAGAGAAGGTTGAGAGGCTTTGTTCGATGGATTGTTCGTCTCCGATATCCGCAAAGACCTCCTCAAAAATTCCAACACGACTTCCCTTATCCGCCAAAATCGGCAAACCTGACTGAGCCATCAATTGCGTCAATCCTAAGGTTTTTAGCATGATGGTCTTACCACCCGTATTGGGACCAGTGATAACGATTGCTGTTAGCTCCTTACCGAAGTGAACATCATTTGCAACGGCATTTTGCACCAAGGGATGACGAACATGGAGGAGTTGGATTTCCTGCTCTTCAGAGACTTGAGGCACCACGGCTCCTGTCTCTTGGATAAAACGGACCTTTGCTCGAATCAAGTCTAAATGTCCAATAATCCAGGCATCATTTGCAATTTCAGCTGCGTGTGGCCGTACACGCTCAGAAAGTTCTTGAAGGATACGCAACATCTCATAGCGTTCATCTGCACGAAGACTAGCAATCTCCTCACTTAGCTTGACCACTTCACGCGGTTCGATATAGACTGTATTACCACTGGCAGAGATATCATGAACAACACCAGCAATCTTGTTTCGATAGGTATTTTTGACTGGCAGAACTTGGCGACCATTTCGACTAGCGATGATGCCTTCAGTCAACATCTGCGCCTTTTGTTTGAGAAGATCCTGCAAAACATCACGGACTTGGCTCTCACTGTCGTGGATTTTACGGCGGATTCGTGCCAAATCTTCACTAGCAAAATTCTCTATGAATCCAGCTTCATTAATAGCTTGGAAATTGCCCTGCAAATGTGGGAAATCATGAAGTTTCTCAAACCAATTGGCCAGGTGGTCCAAACTCACATTTTCAAGATTGTCATAGAAGTTTTTCAGTTCACGACTGGCAAAAATGACACGTTTGAGAAGGAGAAATTCCTCGATGTTGAGGTCTGCTCCCATCTCCAAACGTTTGCAGGTTGCAGCAATGTCTTTGGTGCTTGAGATACTGAAATGCGGATGCTCGACAAAAAGTTCTTGCATCTCCTTCATCTCAGTAAAAGCTTGCTGAATCTTGTCTCCTCTATCACTCGGAACAAGTTCTTTTAACTGCTCTAACCCTTGTTCCGTCAAAAGATGGGGCTCAAATAAAGCTTTGACCTTATTAAATTCTAACGTTTCTAGTATTTTTGTATTCATCTTATTTCCTTAGTAAAAATATTATGGCTTTGCTTATTTTTAACTTTTTTAAATCTATCTTTTACTTTTCGAAATTGTAAACAAAAGGCTAGGAATAGTTCCCGCCCTTTTTATCCGATTATTTTTGTAACCCAAAGCTGTTTAATAAAATTAGTTGTGAATGGAATGCTTTGGATGATATGTCTAGCTACAAAGCTATTTTCAAGTGAATTTTGAACAATTTGTAATGGCACAGTCGCGAGAATCGTTAGCATCATTTGGAGGACAAACAAGGTCACACCGACTGATAGCACACCCGCACCGATACGGTAGTATTTCTCATCAAGTATCTTACTTGGTACTAGGTTTAGAAAAAGACCAAGCAAGCGACCGATACAATAAAAGACTGTAAAGGCTAAGAGAAAACCAATTCCTGCATAAAAGACTTTATCCAGTTGGAAAAGCTGATTGGATGAGAAAAAGTAAGTTCCCTGTCCTTCCTGTGGGTTGGCATAAGGGATTAACAAGTTGAACTTTTGCCCTAAAGATAGGTAATAGTTGCTTGCAAAATAAGCTGAGACAATCGTAGCCACAAGATAATAAGCTTGTAAAAGAATTCCTCTGCGGTAGCCGATATAAAAGCTCCAAGCAAGGATTAATAAGAGTAGGATGGAAATCATAAGGAATCCCCTATCTTACTCTGCTCTTGTTTAGCAGCGACCACTTTATAACGGAGCGATTCTAACTCTTGCTCCTTATCATCAAATTCAATCTCACGGCTAAGCTGGGTTGACAAGCAGTTGACTGCTAAGAGAATCGCCACTGTCTCATCATCAGCTCCAGGCATTTGTTCTTTGATTGCTTCATATTTTTCCGTTGCAACTTTAGCAATCTCCTCCATGAAAAGATTGTCATGTTCAGTTGTCAGGGTTAATGTTTTTTTCCCAAATGTAAACTTGAATCGATTTAAATTTGCCATAAAATTCACCTCAAGATATTATACCAAATTTCACTAAGTTTGTCAGTTTTTACCAATTCTAGCGCTTTTATGGTACAATAGAGACTATGGCAAGTATCACATTAACTCCGAGCGAAAAGGAAATTCAGGCTTTTGTTCAAAAGCATGAACATGCACTCACTCCAAGTAAAAATCCCTATATTCGCTACTTTTTAAAGCTTCCTCAAGCCAGTGTTTCCGTCTATACATCTGGGAAAGTCCTCTTGCAAGGAGAAGCTGCTGAAAGCTATGCTAGCTTTTTTGGTTATCAAGTAGCACAAATAGTTAGCGGGCAAAATTTCCCCTTGATTGGAACAGATGAGGTTGGAAATGGTTCCTACTTCGGTGGTCTGGCTGTAGTGGCGTCATTTGTAACTCCTGATCAGCATGACTTTTTACGAAAACTCGGAGTTGGAGATTCTAAAACACTAACTGACCAAAAGATTCGTCAGATTGCTCCCCTTCTTAAGGAGAAGATTCAGCATCAAGCACTCCTTCTTTCGCCAAGTAAGTATAACGAAGTCATTGGAGAACGCTATAATGCTGTTTCTGTCAAGGTAGCGCTTCACAATCAAGCAATCTTTCTCCTCCTTCAAAAGGGAGTTGAGCCTGAAAAAATCGTTATCGACGCCTTTACGAGTGCTCAAAACTATGATAAGTACTTAAAAAATGAAGCCAATCATTTCTCAAATCCAGTTACACTTGAGGAAAAAGCTGAAAGTAAATACTTGGCTGTAGCAGTTAGCTCCATCATAGCGCGTGACCTCTTCCTAGAAAATCTTGAAAACCTAGGGCAAGAGTTAGGTTACAAACTTCCTAGTGGTGCTGGTGTTGCTTCTGATAAGGTTGCCAGTCAAATATTAAAAGCATATGGAATGAAGGGCCTTAACTTCTGCGCCAAACTTCATTTTAAAAATACTGAAAAAGCAAAAAAACTTCTATAGAGGTGAACCATGAAATATTTTAAATCATTTATAAGAGAATGGGGAGTTTTTATCCTTATTATTGCCTTAGTTGGTCTCAGCCGTCTCTTTCTCTGGAGCAATGTTCGTGTAGAAGGACACTCTATGGACCCTACTTTAGCTGATGGAGAAATTCTCTTCGTTGTCAAACATCTCCCAATCGATCGCTTTGATATAGTTGTCGCTCATGAGGATGAAGGGAATAAAGATATCGTGAAGCGAGTCATCGGGTTACCAGGTGATACCATCCGTTACGAAAATGATAAGCTCTACATCAACAATCAAGAAACCGATGAGCCTTACCTAGCAGATTATCTCAAACGTTTTAAAGAGGATAAACTCCAATCAACCTATACCGGAGATAGCTGGGATGGGAAAAAAGGCGAGTACTTCAGAAGTCTTGCTGAAAAAGCTGATGCCTTTACCTTAGATGTTAACTTCAATACTAGCTTTACCTTCACTGTTCCAGAGGGACAATACCTCCTACTTGGTGATGACCGTCTGGTATCTAGTGACAGTCGACATGTTGGTACTTTTAAAGCAAAAGATATCATTGGAGAGGCTAAATTCCGTTTCTGGCCACTCAAACGTATCGGAACATTTTAAGAACACTAAGAGGCCGAGAAATATAAATCTCAGCCTCTTCTCATTCTATTCTGAATGATAGATTTCATTCAGGAATGTAAAGGAATTATATGGAAGTCTATTTTACAGGTACGATTGAACGTATTATTTTTGAAAATGTCAGCAACTTTTACCGTATTCTCCTTTTAGATATAGAGGATACCAATGCTGAGGACTTTGATGATTTCGAGATCATTGTTACAGGGACCATGGCTGATGTTATCGAGGGAGAAGAATACACTTTCTGGGGGCAGATTGTCCAACACTCCAAATACGGAGAACAACTGCAGATTTCCCGTTACGAAAGAGCAAAACCAACTAGTAAGGGATTGGTCAAATATTTCTCAAGTAGTCATTTCAAAGGGATTGGTCTCAAAACTGCCCAAAAGATTGTGGAACTCTATGGGGAAAATACTATCGATGAAATCCTAGAACATCCTGAAAAACTTGAGACTATCTCAGGGCTGTCTTCTAAAAGTCGTGAGGCCTTTGTATCCACACTCCGTCTCAACTACGGTACTGAAATGGTCTTGGCCAAGCTTGCCAATTATGGCATTCCTAATAAATTAGCTATTCAAATTCAGGATACCTACAAAGAGGAAACCATCGATATCGTTGAGAACTATCCTTACCAGTTGGTAGAAGATATCAAGGGTTTGGGTTTTACCATCGCTGACCAATTGGCACAAGAATTGGGCATTGAAAGCCAGGCGCCTGAACGTTTCCGAGCAGGACTCATTCATAGCCTTTTAAACGCTTGTATGGAAAGTGGGGATACTTATGTTGAAGCTAGAGACTTATTAGAAAAGACTCTAAATCTACTGGAATCCTCACGTCCTGTAGAACTGGAACCAAGTCAACTTGCTCAAGAATTGTCCAATCTCATTGAAGAAGAAAAAGTCCAACAAGTTGACACCAAAATCTTTGATAACAGTCTCTTTTTCGCAGAAGAAGGGATTCACAATCACCTCATTCGTATCCTTGAAAAAGAAGAACCCAATAAACATGAAACAGAAATCATCCAGGAGCAGATCGCAATTGTCGAGGAAGAATTAGGCATTCAATACGATGCCATTCAAAAACAGGCAATCTGCGATGCTATCCAAAACAAGGTCTTTATCCTGACAGGTGGACCTGGTACAGGTAAGACCACTGTTATCAATGGGATTATTGCCGTCTATGCTCTATTAGAAGGACTGGACCTTCGAAAGAAAAGTAATCTACCGATTCTCCTTGCTGCTCCAACTGGTCGTGCAGCTCGTCGCATGAATGAACTAACAGGCTTGCCGAGTGCAACCATTCACCGCCACTTGGGTATGACTGGTGACGACGACACAAGCCATTTGGAGGATTATCTAGATGCTGACTTTATCATCGTAGACGAATTCTCTATGGTAGATACTTGGCTAGCCAATCAACTCTTCTCAAATATCTCCTCTACTAGTAAAATTCTCATCGTTGGAGATAGTGATCAGTTGCCATCGGTTAGCCCAGGTCAAGTTCTGGCTGACTTACTCCAAATTTCAAGTATTCCGCAAACACGCTTGGAACAAATCTACCGCCAGAGCGAAGAATCAACCATTGTCACACTTGCGAGTCAGATTCGTCAGGGAATTTTACCTGCAGATTTCACTCATAAAAAAGCAGACCGTTCCTACTTTGAAATCGCTAGTAACCAGATCCCAGCGACCATTGAAAAAATCCTAGACGCTGCCATCAGAAGTGGCATCCCTGCACGAGACATCCAAGTTCTAGCTCCTATGTATCGTGGAGCAGCAGGGATTGATGCCATCAATCAACTCATGCAAGAACTGCTCAATCCTCTTAAAAAAGGACAGATTAGTTTTGAAGCAAGTCAGTTTCAGTATCGTAGCGGAGATAAGGTCATTCATTTGGTTAACGATGCAGAAGTCAATGTTTTTAACGGAGACCTAGGCTACATCACGGACCTCATTCCTGGAAAATACACTGAATCTAAACAAGACGAAATGATGATTGATTTTGATGGGAACGAGGTTTCCTATCCTCGAAATGAATGGTACAAGATTCGTCTTGCTTATGCCATGAGTATCCATAAATCTCAAGGAAGTGAATTCCCAGTTGTCTTTCTTCCCATCACCAGTGCTAGCAAGCGTATGTTGGAGCGTAACCTCATCTACACTGCTATTACTCGGGCTAAAAGCAAACTCATTCTACTCGGTGAACTTCAAGCCTTTGATTATGCAACTAAACATATCGGAACCTCTCGCAAAACTTACCTAATAGAACGTTTTATTGAACTAACTGAAAGCTCTGAAGAAGTAAATGAGCCTGTTCTCGAAATCACAGAACCGACGGCCCCTCATCAATCTTACATCCTAACCGAAGAAAACTGGTCTAATATTCCAGCTATGATTGGGATTAGCCACGATGACCTTCAAGAGTTTTTCGGAAAATAAAGCACAAGAGAGAGTGGGACAGAAATCGGTAATTCATTAGAATTCGATTTCGTCGTCCCGCCTCCGCACAGTTGAGTAGGGCTGTAAAAGCTGATGAAATCAGCCTAGTAGAGCCCACTCAACCACTGCGTCTTGCTCGACAATCCAAAGACAATTAAAAGGCTAGGACTTTTGTCCCAGCCTTTTTTCTTGTAGAGATTATTTTACTGTTGCAGTGCTTGTGATCAATTCAACAGCTTTCTTGATTGTGATATCGTGTTTCAACATATCTGCTGAAAGCAAGCTTTGTACTTGAGCAACTTCCATGTTGTAATCTGCAGCCAATTGCTCGATTTCTTTTTGGATTTCTTCTTCAGTAGCGTCAAATCCTTCAGCTTTCGCAACTGCTTCGATAACAAGATTAGTCTTCGTACGTGACTCAGCTTCTGCTTCGTATTGTTTGTGAAGGTCTTCTTGAGTAGTTCCAGTGATTTGGAAGTACATGTCAGGGTTGATACCTTGACGTTGCAAGTTTCCAAGGAATTCGTTTACTGAGCGGTGAACTTCTTCGTGGATCATTTCTTCTGGAAGTTCTACGATTTCAGCGTTTTCAACTGCTTTATCGATTGCTGCACCTTCAACGGCATCTTTGTAAGCTTCTTCTTTAGCAGCAACCAATTCCTTGCGGTATTTTTCTTTCAATTCAGCAAGTGTTTCAACTTCTTCGTCGATATCTTTTGCAAGTTCATCGTCAAGAGCTGGAACTTCTTTAGCTTTAACTTCGTGGATAGTTGTTACGAATTTAGCTTCTTTACCAGCAAGGTCTTCTGCTTGGTAGTCTTCTGGGAATGTTACGATAACGTCAACAGTTTCACCAGCTGAGTGTCCAACTAATTGGTCTTCGAAACCAGGGATAAATTGACCTGAACCAAGTCCAAGTGAGAAGTTTTCACCTTTTCCACCGTCAAATTCAACACCGTCGATAGAACCAACAAAGTCGATCACAACAGTGTCGCCGTTTTTAGCAGCACCTTCTTTGATCACCAATTCAGCCAAGTTGTTGCGTTCACGTTCGATACGCTCTTCAACATCAGCGTCAGTTACTTCTTTATCTACATCAACTGATACTTCAAGGTTTTTGTATTCACCCAATTTTACTTCAGGTTTTGTAACAACTTCAGCAGTGATAACCCAATCTTGACCTTTTTCCATAGAAGTTACGTCAATTTTTGGTTGTGCAACGACTTCAAGACCAGCTTCTTTAACAGCTGCTTCATAAGCATCTGGTAAAAGAGCGTTCAATGCATCTTGGTAAAGTGCTTCTTCACCAAATTTTTGGTCGAAGATAGGACGTGGAAGGTGACCTTTACGGAAACCAGGAACGTTAAGAGTTTTCTTTACTGAGTTAAATACACGGTCCAATTCTGGTTTGATTTGGTCTTGAGAGATAGTGAAAGTCAAGACACCACGGTTTGTTTCTTTGTTTTCAAATGATACAGACATTCTGTCATTTCTCCTTAAAATTTTTAATACAGTCCATTATACCATATAGTAGCGAATTTTTTCAAGTAATGGATGCGCTTTTCGTCCATGCTTCAGTTACATTCGATGTCCCCTAAAATTCATCAGAACCCACCAGATGATGTTGAAAAGCATAAACTGCTGCCTGGGTACGATCACTGACCTCAAGTTTGGCTAAGATATTGGAGACATGGGTCTTGACTGTCTTAAGGGAGATGAACAATTCATCAGCAATACGCTGATTTTCATACCCCTTTGCAATCAGTTGAAGGACATCTCGTTCACGGGCAGTTAATTCTTCGTGAAGTTCCATATGATTACGGTGGTATTCCACCTTCTTACTCACCTCTTGTTCAATGGCTAACTCTCCAGCCGCTACCTTTTGAACAGCATGGAACAATTCATCAGCACTTGATGTCTTGAGCATATAGCCTTTAGCACCCGCATTTAAAACTGGCATGATTTTTTCATTGTCTAGGTAAGAGGTCACTATCAAGATTTTAGCCTCTGGCCATTCTTTGAGAATAGCTAGGGTTGCGTCAATCCCGTTGACTTCTGGCATCACAATATCCATCACAATCACATCGGGGCGAAGATCTAAAGCCATTGCAATTCCTTCGGCTCCATTAGTTGCCTCTCCAACAACTTCTACACCATCTTGTAATTCAAAATAACTTTTTAAACCAAGACGCACCATTTGGTGGTCATCTACTAATAATAGTTTCATTTTATTTCCTTTTGTTCATCAATCCAGCAAGGGTATACGAATATCCACTGCCAACCCCTGCTTGGGCGCTGTTAATAGTTGGATGGTCCCCGCCATATCTTCCACTCGTTCTTTGATATTCCTTAGTCCATAGCTAAGTTCATCAACATCACCTAGCTGAAAGCCACGACCATTGTCTACTACCTTTAACTGCAACTCTGTTTCCGTTTGATAAAGATAAACATCCAGACAAGAAGCCTGGGCATGACGAAGCGTATTACTGAACAATTCTTGGACGATACGAAAGACATGCTCCTCAATCTTTTTAGGTAGTTGGTCTACCTGATGTTTAAAGCTGACTTTGAGTTCACTTTTTTCTTCCAATTCTTTGAGAAGCAACTGAATCCCCTCAACCAGACTCTTTTGTTCCAGTTCGATTGGTCGTAAATGTAAAAGTAGAATACGTAAATCTCTTTGGGCTGTCTCCAAAATAGCTCTTACACTCTGGAGTTGTGTCTGCATCTTCTCTTTGTCTAATCTGGAAGCTTGTTGACTGAGTCCTGATAAAATCATATGGGCAGCAAAAATTTCTTGGCTAACCGTATCATGCAAGTCACGCGCGATTCGCTTGCGCTCCTTTTCAATAATCACTTCTTCCTTGATCAAGGCTTGATTGTCCGCTTTTTGAATGGCTTCTGTCAATAAACCAAGCTTGCCTGATAAGTTTCTAAAACTTGCGTCTAAATCAGTATCTCCAAGGCTTTTAATATCTTTACCAGCTAGCAGACGTTTAAGATTTGCTTGGATTCTTCTTCTTGAAATTTCGTCAACCATTGTCCAAAACAAGACCAATAAAAAAGCTAAGGCAAGACTAAACATCAAAGCCAGAAATAGGATTTTTTCTGTCTTTTCTAAATCTTGGAAGAGAGAAGTCCACTCCAAATCTAAGACCTTAAAAATGTTTCGAAATAGAAAAGCAACAAAGAGAAATGATGTGAGACCAATTAAAATATAGGGTTGCTTTTTCATCCTCTCACCACCTCAACATCTCCAACCATCGTTGTCAAAAGAATCTTAACACTCTTGGGACTCTTGAGATAATCTCTGGTT
The DNA here is from genome assembly GCF_047463315.1 of Streptococcus infantis. Taxonomy (GTDB): domain Bacteria; phylum Bacillota; class Bacilli; order Lactobacillales; family Streptococcaceae; genus Streptococcus; species Streptococcus infantis_AB. The sequence continues at coordinate 106,557 of NZ_JASHEB010000002.1, forward strand.
TCTTGATGAAATTGCTCATTACGCAAAGCACGTTTAGGCTGGTCGAAAAAGGTTAAATCTCCGTACAGAGAATTGACGCTTAGACTGACTTCAACATCCACTGGTACGATAATTCTAGTCGTACCCACCAGTTTTCTCAAGATGATGACATTATCATGATTGCTCAAAATCACGTGCTCTAGATGAATGGTATCCTTCCCCATAAGGCGAAAGAGATTGATATCATCAAAACGACAGGTCTGATAGCTAGAGAAGTGATGAAGATTTCCAAACCAGCGATTTTTCTCCCTCTTTACCGTCACTACTTCCTCAAAAACCAGATTGGTATCTTCTCTTTCCTGGTTCATCATAGGGTAAAGCAGGAAGAGACTATAAATCAAGGCCACAAAGATGGCTAAAATGACAAAGGGATTGAGCATGATGATAAAGAAAAATAGGATGCTCACCGCCACTAAAATAAAGTTATTTCCCTGTTTTCCAGTATAATATCGAATCAGCAGTAAAAACAAGAGCAAAATCAGTAGAAAACGGGAAAAATGCTCTGATACCATCATAATCAGAGCTCCTGTCAATAAACAAGCTTCAATAAATAGAAAAATTTGAAATTTTCGCATGTATCCGTCCTCTCTATTTAATTGTATCACAAATCCCAAAAGTCACATCCGTCTGAGGAATGATAAAGAGACCGGGACTAAAATCCCGACCTCTTTCTTTACATTTGGTCTTTTGCTTCTTTTAATTTCCCATATAGGAGATAGTCGACCTCTTGCAAATCCTCAATTTTTTTACAATTAAGGGCACACATAATCAAGCGTAGGTCTTCCTTCCAACCTTCAACAATGGAAATAACGACATCAACAGAGTAATTTTCAACCAGCTCTAACATAGTGCGTGATAGACCAACTGCCTTGGCTCCAAACACCAAGCATTTGATGATATCTAGTGGATTGCGAACTCCTCCACTAACTAAAAGTTCCATCTTGTCTTTCCAGTCTTGGGCATTCAGAAGAGCTTGCATGGTCGATTGCCCCCAGTCATTGAGGTAGTCACGCTGTCCACTGCGACGGTTTTCGATATAGGCAAAGCTCGTTCCCCCACGACCAGACAAATCAACTGTTCTTATCCCTATTTCGTATGCCTTAGCAATGGTTTTCACATCCATACCAAAGCCGACTTCTTTTAAAACAAGTGGCACAGAGATTTGCTCAGCATAATCTTTCAGATTATGCTGCCATAATCTAAATTGACGTTCACCCTCTGGCATGAGTAATTCCTGCATGACATTAACATGAACTTGCAAGAGGAGAGGATTCATCTCTTTCACTGTTTGTAATCCTAGTTCTACAGGTTTGTCTAAGCCAATGTTGGTTCCAAGAAGGAGGTCAGGATGATTTGACTTCACGGAAAAAGAATCGTCCGATGAATCCTTAAGAGCAGCACTGTAAGAACCTGTTACAAATAAAATCCCACAGGCTTCAGCCACCTGAGCCAATTTTTGATTGATTTCTCTACCCTTATCGCTTCCACCCGTCATGGCATTGATATAAAAAGGAAAGTCCCATTTTCGCCCTGCAAATTCTGTCGAAAGATCAATTTCATCTAAGTCATATAAGGGTAGCGAGGAGTGAATCAACTCCACTTCATCAAAACTATTATAAGTACTGTTTTGTTCAAGGGCATAGCGGATGTGTTCATCCTTCCGATTTGTCGTCATGTCCCATCCTTTCTTGATATAAGAGTTCAATTCCTAGATCAGCCCAGCGTTTTTTCAGTAATGTGGTCGAATCTTGGTCAAAACTGAGGGCAATCCCACAGTCTCCACCACCAGCACCACTGCTCTTAGCAACAGCTTTTAAGTCTTGGCTAGCATTTTTTAATTGCCTGAGCGAAGGTGTGTAAATGTCTGAACTCAAGTCTTCTAAAAGTTGGCTGGCTTGTTCCAGCAAGTCAATAATGGTTTCTTCTTGACCTACCTCCAAAGCCTTTACCAAGTTAGCTACTGTTTCTTTTGAAGCCTGTAAAAAGCTAGAGTTCATATTATCCTTGATTTGCTTGACCATATGACTAGATACAGCCACTTCCTTGGTCCAACCAACCAGAAAGTCAAATGTCAAGACCGGTTCAACGCTCGCGATTGAAAAGCCCCAGTCACGTGCTAATACGGCCTGCAAGTCTTCTTTTTCTAGCCAATCTGCCACTTTCTCACGGTCAAATGACTGATAGAGGACGAGGTCTTCTGATACGATACAGGCAATGTCCCCCATGGAGCCATTGTCCCCACGTTTGAGAAGTACAGCACTCGCCAATTTAAACAAGAGTTCTCTGTCAGCTAATCTTTCATAGAAGGCAAGCATGGCCTTGATAACCAAGACAACTACACTACCACTAGAACCCAGGCCGAATTTCTTCCCCTCACGTTCCATTTTCCCACGAATCTCTATAGAAAAAGGACGCAAGTCAACTCCTTGGGCAGTTAGATACTCCTCCACCAAGGCAACTGTTTCTTGAATCAAGGCATAAGAAGAATCCGGTCGCATGTCTACACTATAAGAAAACATATCTGAGTAGAGTCGATAATTATTAGACGCTTTAATCTCAGCCGTCATATAGATGGGAATAGCTTTTATTAGCGCCAACTGTCCTGGTTCTAAAATGGCATACTCCCCAGCCCAATAGAGCTTCCCACAAGTTTTAACAATCGTCATCTTGGCTCAAATCCTTTGTTTTTGAAACGATTAAGCGATAGCGTTGACCTAAGAGTTCTGATAGATGTTCCAAGTCTTTTTCTAAACAAAGAACCTTTACATTAGGCCCCGCATCCATGGTGAAGTAACAAGATTCTCCTTGTTCTCTAAGCTGACGAACAAAATCCATAGCCTCATAACTCGCATCTGTGAGATAAGAGAACGGCGGATTTGCAGTTTTTGTCGTAGCATGCATGGCAAGAGCGTTCTTTTCTGTTAATACTCCAACTTTCTCAAAGTCATTTTCCTTGAGGTAGATTAGCATATCCTTGTAGTCTTGCTCAGACTGACGAATCCACTCCTCAAATGTTGTTGAAGTTTCCACGCAGAGTTTCATGCCATCCCGACTAGAGATTGGTTTTTTCTGGTCTTCCAAGACCAACATAATCATAGAGAGTTTCAAGTCAGTTTCAACTGGATAGATTTCTCCACTATCCTTGTCCCAAGCTGCTAAGGGACCATAAAAACTACGAGATGAAGAGCCCGATGCAAACTTAGCTTCCAAAGCCAATTCTTTACGATTTAGTCCTAATTGGAAATAGGCATTACAAGCTTTTACCAGGGCAGACAAACCACTGGAACTTGAAGAAAGACCCGCTGCTGTTGGCATATTGTTCTTGGTATCGATACGAACAAAACCTGCCCCTTCAGGACGGTAGCGGTCAATGATTTTACTCATTTTGACATGCTCAGCTTCGTTTTGCAACTGACCATTGATGTAGAAAGCATCCGAGCTTGCATCTGCTGGCAAAGGTGAAAGTGTCGTCTCCGTATACATATTTTCTAAAGTCAGAGAGATACTGCTAGTCGCGGGAACCATCTCTTTTTCTTTTTTCTTACCCCAATATTTGATAATAGCAATATTGGCATAGGAACGTACTGTTACAGGCTTTCGATCCATGTCTGAACAGCTCCTTTCTCTTCTAATCTTTCTGCGAGTTCTTGTGCTTGACTGACATTAGCAACCAAGGCAATGATGCAACCGCCTAGACCACCACCACTCATCTTGGCTCCTAGAGCTCCATGTTCAAGGGCAGTTTCAACCAAGGCATCTGCCTCAGGGCTACTAACTCCGATTTCTTTTAGATTTCCATGAGCTTTGGTTAGAATTTCTCCCAGCTTCACGGCATCTTTTGTTTGAATAGCTTTTTCTGCTTCTTGGGTTAATTCTCCTAATGCATGCAAGAAAGGCAGAGCTTCCTTACCTTTGTTCTCTACGACTTGGATAGCTTCACGAGTATTTCCATAAACTCCAGTATCTGCAATGATCAGATAAGCTGACAAATCCATAGCTAATTCTTCAAAACCAACATTCTTGATAAAACGGATAGGTTGGTCACTAAGACAAGTCTTAGCATCTAAACCACTAGGATTCATATGGGCAATCATCTCCGCCCGATTGACCAAAATCTCTAAAACATCATGCGGAAGTTCTGCCTGGTAATAATCAAATACTGCACGAATGGCTGCAATACTTATGGCTGCTGAAGATCCCATCCCACGTTTTTCAGGAATAGCCGAGTCGATTTGACAACGGATGCAAGCATCTTTGATATTTAAATACTCGAGAGACGCATAAACAGCCATAGACAAGGTGTCCTCTTCAAACAGACGCCATGGTGTCGCCGCTGGTACCACTCGACAAGTCACTTCAACCTCTAAAAGAGGCAAAGAAATGGCTGGGTAGCCATAAACCACTGCATGCTCTCCGATTAAAATAATTTTACTATGTGCCTGACCGACACCAACTTCTTTTGTCATTTAATCCTACTATCAGATGAAAATCATCTTTTTCTAGATAAAATTTTAGAACTTTATTCCTTTCTATTTTATTATATTTTCACAAAAAAAGCGATTGTTTCCTTCACAATCGCTTGTTTTCATTACTGGACCCATTCACCATTATAGTTGACGTAGTAGCCACCTACTGTGGTATTTACAGCTAAGGCACCTGAACTATAGGCATAGTACCATTTACCATTAACTTGGAACCAGCCTGTCTTCATATCGCCATTGCTTGCATTGAGATAGTACCAAGTGGAGCCATCTTGAAACCAGCCTATCGCCATAGCTCCTGATAAACGGAGGTAATACCAATAGCCATTGATAGAAGCCCAACCTGTTTTCATATCCCCATTTTCAGCGTCAAGATAATACCAAGATGAGCCGTCTTGATACCAGCCAGTTGCCATAGCACCTGATGAACGGAGGTAGTACCACTTATTGCCAAGTTGTTCCCAACCAGTTTGCATGATACCAGTTTCTGGATCTAGATAGTACCAAGCTGAACCATCATTTATCCAACCTGCACGTCTTTCACCACCAATATAGTTTTCTCCATTAATTTCCGTTTTAGCTAGATAATACCAATTAGACTGGTCATAAAGCCAACCTGTCTCTAAAGAATGATTTTGATTAAAGTAATAGTTCGTGTAAAAACTCTTCTCTTCTTTATCTTCTGAATCTTCACGTTTTTCCCCATACTTTCTTCCAACACTGTCTTTAGTTTTAACCTCTAATGCTTTCCAACCAACAAACTCTTGTAGCACTCCATTTTTGTCAAAGTAGTACCATTCTGGCATTGGGGAACCTTCTAATCTTATACCATTAGGGTAAGGACCAATTGTATATCCTTTAACTGGCATTGGAATGTATTGCCAACCAACAACCATTTCACCATTATAATCAAAATAATAGGTTTTCCCATCAATCACTCGCCAGGCCGTTTCTTTGATGTCACCCTTCTTGTAGTAGGTTCTACCATTTTCTTGGACAAATTGCCAACCTTCTGAATCAGTGTCATCCGCTAATACTGTACTAGTTGCTAATAGACTAAAGAAAAATACTGCTAGTCCAACTTGCATCATTTTTTTCAAAAATTTCATTCTTGCTTCCTCCAAAATGATTGTAGCAAAGACTGAACTATATGTCAATATATAATAATTTCAAAAAAAGCAGTTACACAAGGTAACTGCTTTTCTATTCTTGCATGGTGTAACCCACACCACGCACGGTTTTAATGTAACTCTTTTGACCTTTTACGTCAAGTTTGCTACGTAGATAACGGATATAAACATCCACGATATTGGTTTCTGTCGCACTTTCGTACTTCCAAACACTTTCCAGCAACTGCTCTCGAGTTAAAACCTTCTTGCTTCCCATAAGGGTAGCCAAAAGGTCATATTCACGACGTGTGAGGGCGATCATTTCCTCACCACGATAGACAGTATGATGTTCTACGTCCATACGCAGATTGCGATAGGATGTCGGAACCTTCATTTGACTACAGTGTTGGTCGATAAAATCCCGACCTCGGAAAATTGCTGCAATACGTGCCACCAAATCATCAATAATGACTGGCTTGTAGATATATGAAACAGCGAAACGCTGGATTGTTTCAAGTTGGTCTTGCAATTCTTCTCGATGATCCAAGACTATAATAACCGAAGCTGGCTTAGTCCTACTCAACTGTTCTGCAAAACCCTGGGCTGTCATATCCCCTAGATGAGCATTCAGTAAAATCAAGTCATAGTCAGTCTGAAGAGCCATGGAGAGGGCTTTTTGACCCTCTTCTACCTGATCAACTCGGTATTGCTCTTTTTGGAGTTCCAGACTTAAAAAATGAGCTAGATTTCTTTCTTTCTCAAATAATAAAATCCGTTTCCCCATGGCTGACCTACTTATTTTTCGTCATACCAAGAGTAGTGGAATGTTCCTTCTTTGTCTTTACGTTGGTATGTGTGGGCACCAAAGTAATCACGTTGTGATTGGATCAAGTTTGCTGGAAGGTCAGCTGAACGGTAGCTATCAAAGTAAGTGATGGCTGCTGAGAATGTTGGTACAGGTACACCAGCTTGAACAGCAAGAGCTACGATATCACGAACAGATTGTTGGTACTTAGCAGTGACATCCAAGAAGTACTCATCCAAAAGAAGGTTAGCCAGATCTGCATCACGGTTGTATGCATCAGTGATTTTTTGCAAGAAACGAGAACGGATGATACAGCCAGCGCGCCAGATAGATGCGATGTCTGCAAATGGCAAGTTCCAATTGTTTTCTTTAGAAGCTACACGCAATTGCGCAAAACCTTGTGCGTATGAGATGATTTTTGAGAAGTAAAGGGCTTGGCGGATTTTTTCGATCAACTCAGCCTTGTCTCCTTCAAATGTGAAAGCAGCTGGTTTTGGAAGCACCTTGCTAGCGTGTACACGTTCTTCTTTATAAGTTGAAATGTAGCGCGCAAATACTGACTCAGTAATCAGTGACAATGGCACACCAAGGTCAAGAGCTGATTGGCTAGTCCATTTACCTGTTCCCTTGTTTCCTGCAGCATCCAAGATGTAGTCTACGATTGGACCATCTTGACCTTCGTCGTCTTTGCGTCCAAGGATATCCGCAGTGATTTCGATCAAGTAGCTATCTAATTCGCCTTTGTTCCACTCAGTAAAGATTTCAGCCATATCTTGAGCTGAAAGGCCAAGCAAGTGTTGCATCAAGTCATAGCTTTCTGCAATTAACTGCATATCACCGTACTCGATACCATTGTGGACCATTTTTACATAGTGACCAGCTCCATCAGGACCGATGTAAGTCACACATGGTTTACCATCTTCTGGTGCTTTTGCAGAGATCTCTTCAAGAACATCTGCTACCAATTCATAAGCTTCTTTTTGTCCACCAGGCATGATAGAAGGACCTTCAAGGGCACCTTTTTCACCACCAGAAACACCTGTACCAATGAAGTTAATACCAGAGTTCGCCAATTCTTCATTACGACGGATAGTATCTTTGTAGAACGTGTTTCCTCCGTCAATCAAGATATCACCTTTATCCAAGTGTGGAAGAAGGGCTTGAATCGTTGCATCTGTACCAGGTCCTGCTTGAACCATAAGCATGATACGACGTGGTTTTTCAATTGAGTTTACGAAGCTTTCAATATCATAGCTTGGCACAAAGTTTTTATCAGGGTGGCAAGCAATCACATCTTCTGTTTTTTCTTTACTACGGTTATAGATAGCAACTGTGTATCCACGAGATTCAATATTAAGGGCAAGGTTACGACCCATTACGGCCATACCAACAACACCAAAGTTTGCTTTTGTCATGTGACACTCCTCTTATTTAATATGTTTTATTTTATCACGTTTATCTGCGAAAAGAAAGAATTTTATAACAATTTGACTAGTAGTCTAAATCATCCGCATGGCCAGAACCATTCCCAACAAAGTAACCTGTCTTACAGTTAAGGGTGAAGAGATAAGTTCCATCTGGTTTGTAAAGATTATAATAACCATTGCCATTAACGATATTTACAGGTTCCAAGATATATTGGTTTCCAGTGATATATCCACGTGCACGGGATGTCTCAAGTATTCGTTCAAGGACACCATCTGCAAAGGTCCAGGCAGGATTACTACTATCACTTACAGCAGTTTGATTATACGGTACTCGACTGACACTTCTTTGCAAATTAACACCTTCGCTTGACAAGCCACTATTAGTAGATGCCGCAGTATCACTTGTTGAAGTAGATGGACTGCTTTCTGTTGTTGGGCTTGACGCTTCCTGGCTTGCTGCTGTTGTTGAGGCCGTTGTTGTACTTGCTAATTGACTCTTACCAAGGCTAATTGCTTTATCTAGAAGTTTGTCAATTTCTGTATTACCAGTCTTGATATCTGTAAATTTAGCATCCGCTTTGATTTTTGCATTTGTATCCAAAACACCATCTGTAATAGCTGGAGTTTCAAATTGAGCATTCACTTCTTGGATAGCTTTTATTTGGGTTTCTAAGCTATCGTATTTTGACTTGGCAAGAGTGTATTCTCTCGCTCCCTCAAGTTTGACTAGAAGTTCCTTCAATTGATTTATTTGACTAAACTGGCTATTTTTAAGAGCTGTTTTGTTTTCATCAGTATAAAACGTGTCGTAGAGTGTATTAAATTGTTCATAGACTGACTGATTGCTTACCAAACCTGAATCTGCCGCCTTCGTTTGAAGCTCTTGAGAAGAACGCGTAATCTGACGATAAACGTAATAGCCACCTCCAAAAATTAAGAGGATTACTAAAATAATAGCTGATAAAATTGCCCATTTCTTTTTATTTTGTGGTTCATCATCTGCTTGAGCAGAACGAGATAAGGGTTGAAGTTGATCTTCATTTTCTTCATAAACCACTGCAACTTCGGAGTTATCAACCTCAGCCATTTCCACAGCTTCCAATTCATCCTTAAAAGGTTGCTCGAGAACTCTCGTTTCCTCTTCTTCGGCTTCTTGGGCAACGATTTCAGTTGTATCTGTGGCTACTGCAAGAGCAATTGCTTCCTCTTCCGGACTTAACACATTTTCTTGTTCAGTAGTTTCTCTCACTTCTTGGATCATATCATCCAAGCTTTGAGTAGACTCCTCTTTTTTCGTTTGTAAATTTTCAAATTTGTCTGCTTCGATTTCTTCACGGTGTTGCTTGATATATTTATCTAAGATGGTATCATCTGGAGTCACACCTGCTTCAACCTCTTCGTTCTTACGAATAGCCTGACCAACCGTTAAATCTTTAGCTTCTTCAAATTCAAATTTAGATTCTTGCTCATCCTTGTGATGGCGATTGTGTCTTTTCTTACTCATTTGCATTCCTTTCTATTTCGACATCTTGTCTTTTCACTCGTTGACCAAAATATTGATATAAATCAACTTTCAAAGTACCATTATAGAGTTTCCGTTTTTTATCAGCCTGACTACCAAATTTACTTTCAAAAGCTTCATCACTGGTCAGGATAAATTTACTCCAGGTTTTGAGTGGAGCAAATACGTCTCCCATCTCAGCATAGAGCTTTGTTACTCCTGCGTCATCTGATAATCGTTCCCCATATGGTGGATTCGAAATAATAACTCCATTAATCTTATCTGTTCGCAAATCCTGCACGCGCATCTGCTTAAAGTGGATATCCTTAGAAACCCCCGCAGCCTGAGCATTTGCCTTAGCAATTTCCACCATGCGGCCATCGATATCACAGCCCATGATGTCTAGCTCAATCTCACGATTAATCTTCTTGCTAGCTTCCGTACGAATCTCCTGAATCAAACGATCACTAACCCAATTCCATTCTTCGAAAGCGAAGGAACGGCGTAAGCCTGGCGCCATATTACGAGCAATCATAGCAGCTTCAATACAGAAGGTTCCTGAACCGCAGGTTGGATCAATTAAGGGTTTATCTGGATACCAATTTGATAGTTGCAAAATCGCCGCTGCCATATTCTCTTTAATAGGAGCTCCACCTTTTTCAGTACGATAACCTCGTTTGAAAAGACTAGAACCACTGGTGTCAATCATGACCGTCGCAACATCTTTAAGAATTGAAACCTCTATTTTAAACTCTGGACCATTTTCCATCAGCGGAACACCTTCTGGTCGAGCATAATGTTTCTGCAATTTCTTGACAACTGCCTTTTTAGAAATAGCTTGAACACTAGGTTCATTATGAAGTTTTGATTTGACACACTTAGCCTTTGAAATTGGAAAACGCGCTCCAAGTGGTAAATAGTTTTCCCAATCTAAGGCAAAAACTCCTTGAAAAAGTTCTTCAAATGTTTTTGCAGGAAAAGTCCCAACAACAATCTTAATCCTATCTGCAGCTCTTAGCCACAAATTAGTTTCAATAATTGCCTTTACATCCCCTTCAAAGCGAACGCGACCATTCTCAACTTGACAATCATAGCCAAGTGCACGTACTTCACGACCTACAACAGCCTCTAAACCCGCTGCAACAGTCGCTATTATATTAAATGTTTGTTTCATGTCAGTCTTTAAAGACCTTTCTCTTGTTCACCTTTAAAAAATGAGGTTGAGAAAATTTCTCAGCCCCAACCTATATGCAATTTTCTATAAGCCATGTTTTGTTCCAGAAGTGACTAGGACCACTTCTTTCGATAATCATCTGTCTACCACTAACAGCTAGAAGCTGCTAGCAGTCAGAGTACTACGTTCGTTTCCGCGCACTCCATGCCCCGACCAAAATTTGGGTTGCTAGCTTGAGGGGTTTACCGCGTTCCACTCTCTCTGTTTCCAGAAAGACTACGTCACTGTGGCACTTTCAGAGCTACTAAAACATATCCGAAAACTTAGTCTCTTCACTCGCCGTAACGATCTCTCGTCCCTAGGCTTATGGTTTCGCCTAGCACAAACACTACAGGCATCACAGCCTGTGCTAGCATGGACTTTCCTCATGAAAAGATAAACTCTCCACGCGATTATCCAAAAATTGCACTACTGAATGATTCTTAGAAATCTGAGTTTTCTACGATTTGTTTACCAAATACTTCTTTTTCAAGACGATTCAAGCGTTTCAAGATATCAAAATTAGTCATAGAAGTCGTACTTCCAAGCTCAGCAGGTTCAGACGTTACAGATACAGGTGCCGCCTGAGGTTTGTTCGCCAATTCTTCTTTCAATTCTGCGACTTCCAAGCGTAGTGATTTAACCAACGCTGCATAGGTTTCATAGTCCTTGATAACATCATCTAAGAATTCATCTACCTCTGCTTTACTGTATCCACGTACTTCTCTTCCGAAATCCTGCTCAAAAATATCCTTTGCTGTAAAAATAATACTTGCCATGTCTCTCTCCATTCTCAGTTACTAGTATTATTATATAAAAAAAGGCAAACAAAAAGCAAGGTCAAAGCCTCAATTTTCGGAAAAATTTTCTGCTATTTCGTTTAAATCCTCAAATGTTAATCTTTTTGTCATATAGTTGTCTTTCTTTTTCATCAGTTCGTAAAAAAATCTCAGTTTTGTTTCGTTTTCTTCATCGTAAAAAAGATAGGCTCCATCTGTGTTTTCGAGTAAAAAAGTCTGATAATCTCTCAATTGGCCTTTGTGTTCATAGTTCGGATAGGCGTATTTAACAAAATCAACTTGTTTAAATCCACTAAGTTTGACCCGATTCCCCTCATTCCAGTTTGATCCATGTGTCTCAAAATCAAAAATGGTCGCTAGTTGAAATCCATAGTCTTCTTTCATATCTCTAGCCACTTCTAAGACCCAGTGCTCAAAACCAAGAGAGCCTGTGAAAACTAGCCATTTCAACCCTTCCTCAGCTAATCTTTTCAAATCTCTACGAATGGCTTTTTTGATAATTTTCAACCGAATATCCTTTTCATTAAATAATCCCAAATCAAAAGCTGAGTATCCCAAAACCAAGGCTGTATGCATTTTTTCACCCTTTCTGTTGACCTTTGTGGTATAATAAAGTGATGTTATTGTACCAATAAGGAGGACTATGGTCAACTATCCACATAAACTTTCATCTAAACCAAGTAAAACTTCTCTACCTCAAACTAAAAATTTCGCGAATCGAGGGATGAGCTTTGAAAAGATGATTAATGCTACCAATGACTACTATCTATCACATAGAGTAGCAGTCATTCACAAAAAGCCAACCCCAGTTCAGATTGTTCGGGTCGACTACCCTCAACGGAGTCGCGCTAAAATTGTTGAAGCCTATTTTAGACAAGCTTCAACTACTGACTACTCGGGTGTTTATGAAGGATTCTACATTGATTTTGAAGCAAAGGAAACTCGACAAAAAAATGCGTTCCCGATGAAGAACTTCCATTCTCATCAGATTCAGCATATGGAACAGGTCCTTGAACAAAAGGGGATTTGCTTCGTCCTAATCCATTTTTCTTCTTATCAAGAAACATATTTATTACCGGCGATTGACCTCATCCGTTTTTATCAACAGGATATGGGGAAAAAATCAATGCCGCTTGATTATATTCGAGAGCACGGTTATGTAATTGTACAACAAGCTTTTCCTCAAATACCTTATCTCGATATCGTCAAACAACATTTACTAGGTGGTAAAACAATATGAACAAACAATTTTTCTGGCGCATTGCTAAATATCTAGGAATTGGATTCTTTGTAGCCTTTATCGCTTCGATACTCATTGGTGGGAGTGTCTTCTTTTATTATGTATCTAAAGCACCAGAACTTTCGGAAAGCAAACTAGTCGCAACAACTTCAAGTAAAATTTACGACAGTAAAAACGAATTGATTGCTGACTTAGGAGCCGAGCGTCGTGTCAATGCTCAAAGCAATGAAGTTCCAATTGAATTGGTCAATGCAATTGTCTCTATCGAGGATCACCGTTTTTTTAACCATAGAGGAATCGATAGCATTCGAATAGCTGGAGCTTTCCTGCGAAACTTAACTAGTAGAGGTGGCCTCCAAGGTGGTTCAACCTTGACGCAACAGTTGATAAAATTAACTTACTTTTCAACTTCTTCGTCAGACCAAACAATCTCACGTAAAGCCCAAGAAGCTTGGCTAGCTATTCAGTTAGAAAGAACTGCAACTAAACAAGAAATTTTGACATATTACATCAATAAGGTATACATGTCAAATGGTAACTATGGTATGCAAACTGCAGCTCAAAGTTACTATGGTAAAGATTTAAAAGACCTATCAATTCCACAACTTGCTCTTCTAGCCGGAATGCCACAGGCACCTAACCAATACGATCCTTATTCTCACCCAGAAGAAGCAACAGAACGTCGTAATCTAGTCCTATCAGAGATGCAAAAGCAAGGTTATTTAACAGCTGAACAATATGAAACGGCTATAAATACACCTATCACTGATGGTTTACAAAGTCTAAAATCTGTTAATAGCTATCCACAGTACATGGATAACTATCTTAAAGAGGTTATTGACCAAGTAGAACAAGAGACAGGTTATAATCTATTAACAACAGGTATGGAAGTCTATACCAACGTCGACCAAGACGTTCAAAAACGACTTTGGGATGTATACAACACGGATGAATATGTAAACTATCCAGATGATGAAATCCAAGCAGCTTCTACCATTATTGATGTATCAAATGGTAAAGTTATTGCTCAACTTGGTTCTCGTCACCAAGCTAGTAACGTATCTTTCGGTATTAACCAAGCTGTTGAAACTAACCGTGACTGGGGTTCTACCATGAAACCAATCACAGACTATGCCCCTGCACTTGAATACGGAATTTACGACTCTACCGCAGCAATCATAAAAGATGCCCCTTATAACTATCCTGGAACAGATATTCCTGTTTATAACTGGGATAAAGCATACTATGGAAACATCACACTACAATATGCAATCCAACAATCGCGTAACGTACCTGCCGTTGAAACACTTGAAAAGGTTGGATTAGACCAAGCCAAGACTTTCCTAAATAGAATCGGTATTGACTATCCGGATATGCACTATGCCAACGCTATTTCAAGTAACACGACTGAGTCAAACAAAAAGTACGGAGCAAGTAGTGAGAAAATGGCTGCCGCCTACGCTGCTTTTGCTAACGGTGGTATCTACCATAAACCAATGTATATCAACAAGATTGTCTTTAGTGACGGTAGTTCAAAAGAGTACTCTGATCCTGGCTCACGTGCCATGAAGGAGACTACTGCCTATATGATGACAGAAATGATGAAAACCGTATTAACCTACGGAACTGGTCGTGGCGCCTATATGTCTTGGTTACCTCAAGCAGGTAAGACGGGTACATCTAACTATACAGATGATGAAATTGAAAATTACATTAAGAGATACGATTATGTCGCACCTGATGAAATGTTTGTAGGATATACCCGCAAATATTCAATGGCTGTCTGGACCGGTTATTCAAACCGCCTCACTCCAATCGAAGGAGATGGATTTAGAGTAGCGGCCAACATCTACCGATCAATGATGGAATATCTTTCCGAGGATGATCACCCAGGTGATTGGACAATGCCTGAAGGTCTGTATCGTAATGGTGAGTATGTCTTCAAAGTTGGCGCTCGTAGTAACTGGATCCCTCAAACAACCCAACAAGCTACTACAGAAGCTCCTACTACAACAACCGAAAATCAAACTACAGTAGCTGAAACTACTAGCCCAAATAATGGACAAAACCAAACTGTTCCAAATACAAATCAAAATCCTCAACAAAATCCAACTCCTCCAGGACAACAATAATCTTAAAAGACCTAGGAAACATCTTCCTAGGTCTTTTATTAATGAAAAAGTGGAGTTAATTACTAACTCCACCTTCTTTTATTTTACATGGTTTGCAAGATCTTCTTGCGCTTTTTTATTAGATTCTTCTTTTTCTTTCTTCCATTTATCTTGAGCTTTTTGATATTCATCAGCAGTTACTGGTTTATCTTGAAGTTCAAGGTACTTGTACAAGAGGGCTTCACTCATACCCTTGTTACCTGAGTATGCAAATGGAAGGGTGAATGGTACCATCTTAGACAACATTGGACGTCCAGTTTGAGAAGTTGTTGGAATAATCAATGCACTATCTGTCAACCAAGCTTGGGCAGCAGCATATTTATCATAACGTTTTGAAACATCTGTGTCTTCATTGTCAGCTTCAACAACCATCTTTTCGTAATCTTCCAAACCAACTTGTTTGGCAGCGGCGTTGTTTGTACCAGAATCAAATCCTAGATAAGTCTTAGTATTTTCACCTACAGACGGTTTGATGATATCAAGGTAAGTAGATGGGTCAATATAGTCTGGTGACCAACCAACGTTATCTGAGAGATCCCAATCTTCTCCAGCAGCTGTTTCAGCAAAGTAGGTAACATTAAGAACTTCATCTTTTTGAAGTTGTTGAATGTCAATAACAACATTGTCAGTTCCTAACGTTGCTTCAAGCGATTGTTTCAATGATTGAACACGTTGAACTTTAGTAGTATTAGTCTGGTCGACTGGCATATCCAAGTGGATTGGGAATTGAACACCTTCTGCTTGAAGAGCTGTCTTAGCCTTTGCAAATTCTGCTTTCGCTTTTTCAGGATTGTAAAGACCATCTTGAGCGTCATCTAGATTGACATCTTTCCACTCATCACCATAGGTTACCAATTTTTCTTTAACTAATTCACCAAAGTTTTTACCATCTGCTTGAACAAATGTTGGTGGTACGAACAAGTTGCGAAGAAGTTTGCTTGCTCCACTTTCTCCATTGACTTGAGAAGCATAGGCTGTTCTATCAAAACCAAAAGCAATGGCTTGACGGAAGTCTTTGTTTAGGAGAGCTTTTTTAGTTGATGTCTTTTGCTCATCTGTAGTCTTAGAAGTGTACTTGTAAGACTGACGGTCAATATTTGTCCCAACTAAGAAAGTAGCAGAATCCTGTGGTGTATAAACGATGTTATCCTTAAACTCTTTTTCAAGTTCAGGATATCCTGCACTTGTTGGGAAGAGACGAGCCATTGAGAAGCCGCCATCCTTAAAGGTGTCTGCAAGTTTGCCTGTATCTTGACCATCCCAGAATGATAGTTTTACTTTATCAATATGAACATTGTCCTTATCCCAGTAGTTTGGATTCTTTTCAAATTCTACTGAAGATTTTGCTACCAATGATTTCAACAAGAAAGGACCGTTGTAAAGAATACTGCTTGGATCAGTTGCTTTGGCAAAGTCACTTCCTTTAGAAGTAAGGAATTCTTCATTGACTGGTGCAAGAATACCCATGGTTGTCTTAGAGTTCCAGAAGCTTTCTGGTTTATTCAGAGTATATTGAACCGTCTGATCATCAATTGCCTTGATTCCAACTTCTGAGAAGTCTTTTACTTCACCTTTGACATAAGCATCAAGACCTTTAATGGATTCTTGAACAAGATAAAGGGCTTCTGACTTATTATCAGCTGCATATTTAAGACCTGTTACAAAGTCTTGAGCTTTCACAGGTGCATACTCTTCACCTTCAGAAGTGTACCACTTAGCATCTTTACGGATTGTATAAGTGTAAGTCAAACCATCTTGAGATACTGACCAGTCTTCTGCCATAGATGGCACGAAGTTCCCGTAACGGTCATTCTCCATCAAACCGTCAACAACATTACTTGTGATATTAGCAACCGCAGCCTTACCTGTTGTCAGATAGTTGAGGCTATCTGGATCTGTTTCATAAACGTAAGAAAAAGTTTTCTCACCTTTTGCACTAGAGCCTGAACCTGAACAAGCTGCCAAAACACCTGACGCTAACAGAGTCACTCCTGCTAGGGCCATTACTTTTGAAAATTTCATAATAAACTCCTTTTTGACTTTTTATACATTATAGTCCCTTTTTCGCCAAGTGTCAATACAATTTTCAGAATTTTTCAAATTGATTTGAAAATTTTTTCTTCCTATAGTTTTAATATGAAAATCTTTTTAGGAAAATTTCTATCATTGACATTTATCAACTATAGCTTTATGATATAATGAAAGAAGAAAGTTGAAAGGAAACACTATGTCAAAAGAAGTTATTGTTGAAAGTTTTGAACTAGATCATACGATTGTAAAAGCTCCTTATGTCCGCTTGATTGGAGAAGAGACTGGACCGAAAGGAGATATCATTTCTAACTTTGATATCCGCTTGGTTCAACCAAATGAGGACTCTATCCCTACTGCTGGACTTCATACTATTGAGCACCTCTTGGCTAAGCTGATTCGTACTCGCATTGATGGTATGATTGATTGTTCCCCATTTGGTTGTCGTACAGGGTTCCATATGATTATGTGGGGACGTCATTCTAGCGCTGAAATCGCGGCTGTCATCAAGGATTCACTGAAGGAAATTGCAGAGACAACAACTTGGGAAGATGTCCCAGGAACAACTATTGAATCTTGCGGAAACTATAAGGACCACAGCCTCTTCTCGGCTAAAGAATGGGCAAAATTAATTCTCCAACAAGGAATCTCAGACGATGCCTTTGAACGTCATGTCATCTAATAATAAAAAAAGAAACCAGCTTTTGAACTGGTTCCTTTTTTTATTTTCAAAATCTTGATTTAGGCTTTTTCGCGAATGACCAAAACACTATCTTCCATGTCAGCTTCAAGGTGTTTAGCATCAAGATTATCCAAATGGAAATCTGTTACTTTGTCACGGATTTGTTGTTCAACCACCCGACGGAGTGGACGAACACCCATCACTTCATCGTAGCCTTCTTCAGTCATGTATTCTTTGGCTGCATCGCTCACTGCCAAGTCAATTTCTTTCTTAGAAAGAGTCTTATTGACATCAATCAACATCAAATCAACAATCTTAGAAAGATCTTCCTTGCTCAAATGTGAGAATTCGATAACAGCATTGAAACGGTTCAAGAATTCTGGACGGAAGTATGGTTTCAAACGATCCATGAGTTCTGGTTTGTCCGCATCTTCTGTCAAGTTAGCTTCATAACCAAAGCCTGCATTTGAAGTTGCGATAATCACAGTATTCTTGAAGTTTACAGTGTTACCTTGACCATCTGTCAAACGACCATCATCCAAGACTTGGAGGAGAAGGGTGATGACTTGAGGGTCAGCCTTTTCAATTTCGTCGAGAAGGACGATTGAGTATGGATTGCGACGGACGCGTTCTGTCAAGGTATTGTTGTTGTCATCGTAACCAACATAACCTGCAGTTGTACCAATCAATTTAGATACGGCTGTACGGTCGCTATATTCTGACATATCTAAACGGATGATAGCATCTTTCGTTCCGAACATATCAAGCGCTAATTGTTTGGCCAACTCAGTCTTACCAACACCAGTCGGACCTACAAAGAGGAAGCTACCGATTGGACGGTTTCCTTCGTCAAAACCTGCACGGTTACGACGGATAGCTTTTGCTACTGCCTCAACAGCCTTGTCTTGACCGATAACTTTCGTTTGCAAACGATGACCCATATCTTTCAATCGTTCGATATCGGTTGCACCCATTTGTGATACTGGGATTCCAGTCATCCGTTCGACAGACTCAGCTACATCATTTACAGTAGCTGTAACCTTGTGATCTTCTGTATGATTAGCAATTTGCTTTTCAAGCTCTTCGATACGCACTTTTGCATTTAGAGCTGCTTCGTAATCTTCTTTAGCTGCTGCAGCTTCTTGCTTAGCTTTTTCTTCTTCAATTTCATGTTCCACAGCATGCACATCTGTCACTGGATGTTGTGCTGCCAAGTGAGCAGCTGTCACATCCACAAGATCAATAGCCTTATCCGGCAAGCTACGTTGTGGAATATATTGAACAGAGTAATCAACGGCAGCTTTCAAGACTTCATCTGGCAAAATAACATTGTGGTGTTGTTGATAAAGATCTCGAATACCTTGAAGAATCTTGAAAGTATCTTCAGCAGATGGAGCATTAACCTTCACTTCGTTGAAACGACGAGCAAGGGCTGCATTTTTCAAGATAGTATTACGGTATTCATCTTGAGTTGTTGCCCCAATCACTGTCAATTCCCCACGTGAAAGAGCTGGTTTCAAGATATCAGCAAGACCTTTAGACCCTTGACCATCACCTGTGCTACCAGCACCAAGAATTTGGTGAATTTCGTCGAAGAAAAGGATAATATTTCCAGCTTCTTTGACTTCGTTTACCAAGTTTTGAATGTTTTCTTCAAAGCTACCACGGTATTGAGTACCAGCTTCAAGTCCAGAAATATCAATAGAAATGATCTCTTTGTTCTTGATAGCTGCAGGAACGTCACCGTTCACGATAGCTTGGGCCAATCCTTCTACTACTGCAGTTTTACCAACACCAGCATCACCGACGAGAACTGGATTATTCTTTGTGCGACGAGAAAGAATTTCAGAAGTTTCTTGGATTTCTTTATTACGTCCAATAACCGGATCTAACTTACCTTCACGTGCTTCTGCTGTTAAGTTACGTCCAAGTTTTGCAAGAATCCCATCTTGTTTCATAGCTTTACCTTGAACGTACTGAGCTTGTTCACTTCCTTCGCTTGGAAGTTGACCAGTTTGACGGTAAATAGCGAATTCTTCAGGCGTTACTTCACGGCCGTTAATCAAGTAACGACGATTTTCTGAACTGTATCCACGCATACCACCCATCAATTGGTTAAATAGATCATCCATGTTGTTAAAGTTATTAAAGTTGTTATTCATATTTCATACCTCGTTTGTTTTCAAATTTACTTAGTCAAAATAATTTGACTTTCTCTGACCTTTGTTTTAAAAAATTTAGATTAGCTATTTGCTACTCTACGTATAATTTCAGGTTTTTCTTTATCCAATACAGGTTTTGCAATTGGACTTCTAAAAATACTAATGTTAACCATAGGTTGTACCTCTTTTCTAGGTTTTACCCATACTTTGATCTTAAGATAGTATATACAATCATCTTAAAATCAATGTTTTCTAAGGACTTTCTTATCCTTATGTTCTTAGTATATCACTTTGGTCAGTTTTAGTCAACATATTTGACCAAATTTGACTAATTTTTTTTTAAAAAAATTTTTATAACAAAAAACCAGTCAGAGTGACTGGTTTTTGATTTACTATTTATAAATCTTAGCTCAATGCATCATCCATTGAAAGAACTTCGTGGAAGACACGTTGTGTTAATTCAGTTTTTTGTTCTGGAGTGAGGTATTTAGTGTTTACACAGTATCCAGAGATACGTACGATTACGTCTTCACCTGACATGATCTTTTCGTAAACATCGTTCAAGTCCATAACGTTCAAGTTAACGTGTTGTCCACCGTTTTCGAAGTAACCATCAAGGATTGTTACTAAGTTATCAACTTGTTCGTCACGAGTTTTACCAAGAGCACGTGGTGAAACTTGAGTTGTCAATGAGATACCATCAGCTGCGTAACCAAAGTCAAGGCTAGCAAGTGAGTTCAAGTTTTGCAACCATCCACCTTTAGCTTTGTTAGATGGGTTAGCACCTGGTGAGAAGAATTCAAGTTTAGACAAGTTCACAGAACCATCTTCGTTGAGGTATACACCTTTGTGGACTGGTGAGTTACCAGTTTGTTTAGAGTAAGCAACGTTAGATGTGATTGTCAAAAGTGATACAGTAGCTTCTGCGTCTTTGTAAAGTTTGTGGCTACGTAGACGAGTTGTGTAAGCTTCGATCAACCATTCTGCCAATTCGTTTGAACGTGGGTCATCTTCACCCCAACGTGGGTATTCACCGATTGTTTCGTAATCGTAGATGTAGCCATTTTCGTCACGGATTGGTTTAACTGTAGCGTACTTGATAGCTGACAATGTATCAACAGTGTTAGCAAATCCACAGATACCGAATCCCATGTTAGCACGTTGTTTAGTTGGCAAGAAGGCCATTTGAACAGCTTCGTAGTTGTACTTATCAGTCATGTAGTGGATGATGTTCAAAGCATCTACGTAAGTGTCAGTCAACCAGTCAAGAGATTTTTCAAAGTTTGCTTTAACTGATTCGAATTCAAGAACTTCGTCGCGGATTGGTTCGATGTCAAATACTTTATAGTCTTTATGAACATCGTCGTAACCACCGTTCAAACCAGTAAGAAGAGCTTTAAGAACGTTAACGCGAGCACCGAAGTACTGGATGTTGTGACGTTGTTCTTCGTTTTCTGGGTCAAGTGGAGATACACAACATGAGATACAGCTCATTTCACCGTATCCGTCTTTAGCCATTGTTGTAACACCTTCGTATTGGATTGAAGAGTGTTTGTGGCTCATGTGCATACAGTAGCGGCGGAAGTTGTATGGCAATTTGTCAGTCCAAAGAACTGTCAAGTTTGGTTCTGGAGAGTTACCGATGTTATCAAGAGTGTTCAAGAAACGGTAGTCCATCTTAGTAACACGGTGACGACCGTCGTTACCCATACCAGCCATAGAAGTTGTGATGAAGGTTGGGTCACCTGAGTACAATTGGTCATAAGCTTTTGTACGAGCAAATTTAACTGTACGAAGTTTCATAACGAAATCATCAACAAATTCTTGGATTTCTGATTCAGTAAATGTACCACGAGCAAGGTCACGTTCTGCGTAGATATCCAATACGATTGGCACACGTCCTAGAGATGTAGCTGCACCGTTGATAACACGGCAGACAGACATGAAGGCAATGTTTACCCATTGGATAGCTTCTTTAACGTTCATCGCTGGTTTGCGAACGTCAACTCCGTAAAGATCACCCAAGCGTACAACTTGTTGCAATGCTTGATATTGAAGGTTGATTTCTTCACGAAGACGGATTGTTTCTTCATCGATTTCTTCGATTGAGTTCCAATCGTTCACTTTTTCTTGCATCAAGTAGTCTGCACCGTAAAGAGCAAGACGCGCATAAACACCGATGATACGTCCACGTGAATATGCATCTGGAAGACCAGTTACAGTGTGAGCGTGGCGAGCACGACGGATGTTTGAAGTGTAAGCACGGAAGATACCGTCGTTAACAGTTGTTACATATTTTGTGAAAATTTCGTGAACAGCTGGATCTGGTTCGTATCCATTTTCTTTCAAAGTAGTTTCAGCCATACGGATACCACCTTTTGGCATGAAGTTCAATTTGAAGAGTTCATCGTTTTGGATACCATAAATAACTTCGTTTTCTTTGTCGATGAATCCTGCAGGGATGTCAGCGATAGAAGTTGGACGAGTGTCCATTGGGAAACGAGTTTCTTCGTAGTGTGCTTTAGTTTCTTCTACGATTTTTTTGATGTGAAGTGAACGCTCTGTTGGTCCTGCAAGGAAGCTTTCATCTCCATCATAAGGTGTGTAGTTAGCTTGTACAAAGCGTGATACACTTGCTTTTTCTTTCCAGTCAACACCTTTAAAGCCTTCCCAGGCTTTGTCAAAAATGTCCTGTGCTTCAACAACTGTCTTAACAACCATGTTAATGTCCTCTTTTATCTTTCTAGTAACAGTCATCTGTTACATTCATGTATTCAGTATAACACACAGTAAACGATTTCAACAAGTGAAATCACTATTTTTCAACACTTTCTTTTATAATACAGTTGTTTTTTTAGTACAAACTGTAGTATATTTTTGAAAAATAATTAGCTATTTTCTATTTTTTCAGAAAAAAGGTATAATAAGGCTAGAAAAACTACCAAAGAAAGGCCATTTCATGCTGATATTTCCACTGATGAATGATTTATCCCGTAAAATTATCCATATTGACATGGATGCCTTTTTTGCTGCTGTAGAAATTCGTGACAATCCTAAACTTAAAGGGAAACCTGTTATTATTGGTAGCGACCCTAGGAAAACAGGTGGTCGGGGTGTTGTTTCAACCTGTAGTTATGAAGCCAGAGCATTCGGCATTCACTCAGCTATGAGTTCCAAAGAGGCTTATGAACGCTGTCCTCAAGCTATTTTCATTTCTGGAAACTACGAAAAATATACTACTGTTGGCCAACAGATTCGAGCTATTTTTAAACGATATACTGATAAAATTGAACCCATGAGTATCGACGAAGCTTATCTAGATGTAACTGAAAACAAGCTTGGTATCAAATCTGCTGTTAAAATTGCTCGTTTAATTCAGCAGGATATCTGGAATGAATTACAATTAACAGCTTCTGCTGGTGTATCATACAATAAATTTTTAGCTAAAATGGCAAGTGACTATCAAAAGCCTCGTGGTTTGACAGTCATTCTTCCTGATGAAGCTGAAGATTTTCTCAAACAAATGGATATCGCTAAATTCCACGGTGTGGGCAAGAAAACAGTTGAAAAACTCCATCAAATGGGTGTATATACGGGTACTGACCTTTTAGAAATTTCTGAAATTTCTCTCATTGATCGTTTCGGAAGACTCGGCTTTGATCTATATCGTAAGGCTCGAGGTATAGATAACTCTCCCGTCAAATCAAATCGTATCCGTAAGTCTATTGGTAAAGAAAAAACTTACAGTAAGATTCTAACTCTAGATGAAGATATTAAAAAAGAGCTAACTCTCCTTTCGGAAAAAGTTGCTCTTAGTCTTCAAAAATATGAAAAAAGTGGTAAGATCGTCATTTTGAAAATCCGCTATGCTGATTTTTCTACTTTGACAAAACGAAAAACACTGAATCAACAAACACAAGACTCTGAAGAAATTGCTCAAAGCATTATCCAACTCTATGAAACACTGAGTGATAAAGACAAGGGAGTCCGTTTATTAGGAGTCACTGTGACTGGATTTTAAAAACCTTGAAGGAATCTACCCACAAGGTTTCTTTTCTTATACAAATAATCGAACAAAGCTATAAAGTAGTAACACACTACCAAGTACAATACGGTATTTACCAAACACTGTAAAGTCGTGTTTTTTTACATAGCTGGTCAAGAAACGAATGGCAACCATGCTGACTGCAAAAGCCACTACCATGGCTACCAAGAGCAAGAAGAATTGACCAAAACTCAAGACTTCTCCAGCCTTGATGAATTTAAAAATCTTCAAAGCGCTGGCTCCAAACATAACTGGAATTCCTAGATAGAAGGTAAATTCTGTTACCACTGAACGACTAGTCCCATTCAACAAACCACCTACGATAGTTGCACCTGAACGGCTAGTCCCTGGTAGAAGGGCCAAGACTTGGAAAAGACCGATATACAATGCTGTTTTGTAAGGTAATTTGTCTAACTCAGTAACTGTTGGCTCAATTGCTTGCGCTTTGTTACGTTTTTCAAGATAGATAAAGGCAACCCCATAAACAATCAACATGATGGCTACTGAAACCATATTATGGAAGTGAGTATCAAACCAATCATCAAACTTAAAGACTAGGAGAAGAGGTAGGGTCGCAACAAAAACTTTGGACCATAATTGCCAGGTTCTACGAACTTGAACTTTATCCTTACCTGGTTTGAAAGGATTAAG
The DNA here is from genome assembly GCF_047463315.1 of Streptococcus infantis. Classification (GTDB taxonomy): domain Bacteria; phylum Bacillota; class Bacilli; order Lactobacillales; family Streptococcaceae; genus Streptococcus; species Streptococcus infantis_AB. The sequence continues at coordinate 130,911 of NZ_JASHEB010000002.1, forward strand.
CTTGTTAAAGTAGATAACCATAACGGCTAAGATTGCACCCAGCTGAATGACTACGTTAAACATAGACATGAAGGCTTCATTTTGATCTTTATACTGGATAAACTCTTCTGCTAAAATCAAGTGACCAGTACTTGAAATCGGCAACCATTCCGTAATTCCTTCAACAATACCAAAAAAGATTGATTTTAAAATTTCAAAAAAATACATAGATTACTCCTTTTTCTATACTCCATTATATCATACTTTTAAAGGCTGTGTTGAGTTTTCTTTAGAAAGCACCAACACTTCCACCACCGCCACCGCCTGAGAAACCACCACCAGAGCTACCGCTTCCGGATGATACAGAAAAGGTACTTGCTGTATTTGCGACCGATGTGTATAGATTGATTTGAGTAGCAGATGTGTGAAATTGTTTATCCCACCCACAAGATACATAAAGATTCATAGCAGCGTTTTCAAGTTGAATATTGTGAAGCTTCATGATTTTATTTACCTTCTTAGCGTATCCATAGAGAGTTGCGTAGACCAAAAGACGATTCCAAACAACAATACTCTCTAGTTCAGCCTTATCAAGATGAGCAATATCCCGAAGCATATTTTCAAAACTTGTCCAGAGATAAAAAACTTCTGCTCCTTCTTCATTTAAGACTCCATCACGAGAAGGTCCTCGAGTTACTAAATGAATCAAACCACTCGCTAGTAAACCAATTAAACCTAAGGAAAGTAAAGGAAGCGAGAAATAGCCATGTGTTCGAAAGCTATAGTAAAAAATGATAAGTCCGACAACACCTGTTACAGCCGAACAGACTTTCATTTTTTTCACAAGATTATTTTCTTTTTCCGTTAAAGGTCGATAATAACTTGGAATTCGTAAAATTTTCACCTTGTCTCGAACACAACTTTGCATGCGTTCAAGTCGTCTCTCAAAGGAACGCTTGAGGTGCATGCCGAATTCTCGAATATGCTTCTCATCAGCTTCCTTAGCTCCATGGAACAAACCAGAAGAAACTTGATATTCAGGGAAAAGGTCTGAAAGAGCCAATTCTTTATTTGTAGAAAGAGTCATCCGCAGGCACTCCTTCTCAAAATTAGACAAACCTTTTTCACTGTTAATTTTGATCCAAGGCTCTTCTTCACCTTGAAAAATGGATAAATGCCCTCGATCGACTAAATCTAACAAGGTTGCTTGGATTAGTTGTTCAAAGGTGAATTTACCAAACTTCTGCTTATTTAGAGGGCTAACTTCCTCTAAGGATGTTGAATAGATTGCTTCTGCCAAAACCATTGGAGGTAGGTCCATTGGGGGTTCGTAAAGACGATGATTCTTTGGATATACCTTTTTAAGAGTCGTATGCTGACGAAATTCTCTATAATAGTAGAACGTTACTAGTAAGAGAGCCATAAAGAAGATTGGAAAAATCCATTTTATCATGACCTTGGCGTGCACTTTATCAGCCTTTATTTCTATCTCAACTCTTTTGAAGTTACTTAAATCATCTTCATTCAACCCTTGACTTGGAGCACTCGAGAAAGCTTCTCTCGGCCAATAGGCATGTAGTTCAACTTGACGTTTTTTAGGAAGATCCTTCATCTTCACCCAGTAGATATCATTGACTTTTTCGACACTTCCCTCATTGAGGAGTTCACCAGTATGGAAAAAGAGTTTCTCTGCCGGACTATCTGAAGTTACTCGAAATTCCAGATCTTTGATATCCCCTGAACTATCTGTCAGTGGTTGCCAATTCAGCTCAGCAATATCCTGATATAAGAAAAGAAGGTTTTTAAGTTGCCAAGTAACAGTCACACGAACAGTATCTCCTGCGTTTCCCGGATTAAAAATGGTGACCTTGTAGCCATCCTCTTCTTCCTTAGTATATGAGAGGACGTCTTGAACAATCTGGCCATTTTTAGATACTAAAACAGTTGGATCGTCATCAATTTCAAATCCCTTCGGCATTTTCCCTGCTTTTCCGAGTCCAATCAATTGACCATTAAAATCATCTTTAAAGTGGTAGGTGATTGTTTCTTTGAAAACCGCTGTATTATCTGCATGAATATTCAAATCACCCTTATAGGACAGAATATCGAAGTCTACTGCAAAAACTAGACGAGGCACAAATAGCAAACAGGTAAATACCAGAGCAAGAAGCCATCTCTTTTTCATTTTACATTCCCTTTCATGTTTTTCACTATTATATCATTTTTTAGAAGTTAAGGTTTACTTGTATTGAAAATCTTACCATTTTTAGATACAATAGAGGGAGCCATTTTTAGACTAGAAATAGGAGAAAACATGAAAAAATTATGCTTATCTATCCTTGCTAGCTTAGCCCTTACTCTAGGACTAGTTAGCCAGGTCCAAGCCGATGAATATTTACGCATCGGAATGGAGGCAGCTTACGCACCATTTAACTGGACTCAAGATGACGACAGTAACGGCGCTGTCAAGATTGATGGAACAAACCAATATGCTAACGGTTACGATGTTCAAATTGCAAAAAAAATCGCTAAAGATCTGGGTAAAGAACCACTCATTGTAAAAACAAAATGGGAAGGACTCGTTCCAGCTCTGACTTCTGGAAAGATTGATATGATTATTGCAGGTATGAGTCCAACCGCTGAACGTAAGCAAGAAATTGCTTTCTCAAGCAGTTACTATACTAGTGAACCAGTACTTTTAGTCAAAAAAGATTCAGCCTATGCAAACGCCAAAACACTAGATGATTTTAAAGATGCAAAAATCACTTCTCAACAAGGGGTTTACCTTTACGACTTGATTTCTCAAATTCCAGGCGCTAAAAAAGAAACTGCCATGGGTGATTTCGCACAAATGCGCCAAGCTCTTGAAGCTGGTGTCATTGACGCTTATGTTTCTGAACGACCAGAAGCCCTAACTGCCGAATCAGCAAATGCAAAATTCAAAATGATTCAGCCTGAACCTGGTTTTAAAACTGGGGAAGAAGATACCTCTATCGCTATCGGTCTTCGTAAGGATGACGAACGTATCAGCCAAATCAATGCTAGCATTGAAACCATCTCTAAAGATGAACAAGTTGCCCTAATGGATCGTATGATTAAAGAGCAACCTGTAGAAGCTACAACTACTGAAGAAAACAGCAGTAATTTCTTTAGACAAGTTGCTAAAATTCTAACTGAAAACTGGCAACAACTCTTGCGTGGTGCCGGAATCACACTTTTAATTTCAATTATCGGTACCATCGTCGGTCTCGTTATTGGTCTTGCTATCGGTGTTTTCCGTACTGCGCCTCAATCTGAAAATCAATTTATCTACGTCATTCAAAATATAGTTGGTTGGATTCTCAATATCTATATTGAAATTTTCCGTGGAACTCCTATGATTGTACAATCTATGGTCATCTACTATGGAACTGCCCAGGCTTTCGGAATTAACCTAGACCGTACTCTCGCTGCTATCTTTATCGTTTCTATCAATACCGGTGCCTACATGACCGAAATCGTTCGTGGTGGTATCCTAGCTGTTGACAAAGGACAATTTGAAGCAGCTACTGCACTTGGTATGACTCATAATCAAACCATGCGTAAGATTGTTTTACCTCAGGTAGTTCGGAATATCCTACCTGCTACTGGTAATGAGTTCGTCATCAACATCAAGGATACTTCTGTATTGAATGTTATCTCTGTTGTAGAACTTTACTTCTCAGGAAATACAGTAGCAACACAAACTTACCAGTACTTCCAAACCTTTACTATTATCGCAGTTATCTACTTTGTCCTCACCTTTACAGTAACACGTATCCTACGCTATATCGAAAAACGGATGGATATGGATACTTACACTACAGGTGCTAACCAAATGCAAACGGAGGATTTGAAATAATGAATCAACCCATTCTTGAAATCAAACACCTCAAAAAATCCTATGGACAAAACGAGGTCCTAAAAGATATCTCCCTTACTATCCATAAAGGAGAAGTTATTTCTATTATCGGTAGTTCTGGTAGTGGTAAATCAACCTTCCTACGTTCGATCAACTTACTTGAAACACCAACTGAAGGTAAAATCCTTTATCACGGTGAAAATGTCCTCGAAAAAGGATATAACCTCACTCACTATCGAGAAAAACTAGGAATGGTCTTCCAGTCCTTCAACCTCTTTGAAAACCTTAACGTGCTTGAAAATACAATCGTTGCCCAAACAACTGTACTCAAACGTGATCGCTCAGAAGCAGAGAAAGTTGCTAAAGAAAACCTTGAAAAAGTTGGCATGGGAGAACGTTACTGGCAAGCCAAACCTAAACAACTTTCTGGTGGGCAAAAGCAGCGTGTTGCTATTGCTCGTGCACTTTCCATGAATCCTGATGCCATTCTCTTTGACGAGCCTACATCAGCCCTTGACCCTGAAATGGTTGGTGAAGTTCTCAAAATCATGCAAGATTTAGCTCAAGAAGGCTTGACCATGATCGTCGTAACCCACGAAATGGAATTTGCTCGCGATGTATCACACCGTGTCATCTTTATGGATAAAGGTGTCATTGCAGAAGAAGGCAAACCAGAAGATCTATTTACTAATCCCAAAGAAGAACGTACAAGAGAATTTTTACAACGCTATCTTCGATAAGAGAAAAGACTGCTATTGCAGTCTTTTTTTATATTCCAAAAAATTAAAAGGCAGATCCTTTTCGAACCTGCCTATATCCAAAGACTAATCTTCAAATTTTTCATGATTTTTATTGTAGAAATCAATTAAGCCGAGTGCTGTTTCAAAGGAAATGTTTTTAACTTTTGCACGTCCTTGAGCCAAAGCAATGATAGACATCTCACGCGCATTCGTTTCCTTAGAAATACGATACCCTGTGATCTTCTTATCACGAACCCAGCTAACAACTGCTTCTACTTTTTCAAAGTTAGACTTAGCCATGTTATTCTCCTATTTTTTTCTTTACGCAACTTCATTCTATATGTTTTTATGGTATTTGTCAATTGAAACACATATATTAATAAAGTTAATGCGTTAAGATTATAATTATTTAGCTTTCAAAGCTGATAATATATGGGTTCGAATATCTTCAACTCCATTAGGATTTGCTGGCAAGAATATTGTATTATTTCCTTGTTTATCTGCAAAATTATTCAATGTATCCAAATACTGATTGGTTAATAGGATTGACATAATTTGTTCTTCAGTTAATTCGACATTGGCTCCTTTTAACTCTTTAATAGAATCAGCAAGTCCATCAACAATTGCTTTCCGCTGCTCTGCGATCCCCACACCATGGAGGCGATCTTTTTCTGCCTCAGCTTCTGCCGCTGTAACGATCTTAATTTTATCTGCTTCAGCCAATTCTTGAGCTGCCACTCTCTTACGTTGGGCAGCATTAATTTCGTTCATTGATTGTTTGACTTCTGCATCCGGCTCAACTTTGGTAATGAGCGTCTTAACGATAATATACCCATACGTTGACATTTCTTCCGCTACTTGTTTTTGAACTTCTAATGCAATTTCATCTTTTTTCTCAAACAATTCATCCAAAGTTAACTTAGGAACAGATGAGCGCAATGCATCTTCAATATAAGATTTGATTTGAGCTTCAGGTCTCATCAATTTATAGTAAGCGTCTGTAACGTTTAACTCATTTACACGATACTGAGTTGCGACATTCATAGTCACAAAAACGTTATCTTGGGTTTTGGTTTCAACCACGATCTCACTTTGTAAAAGGCGTAGCTGCACACGAGCTGCAATTTTGTCAATGCCAAATGGTGCCCGTAGATGAATACCACTATTACTTAACTTTTGATACTTACCAAATCGTTCGATAATTGCAACAGACTGTTGACGAACGACATAAACAGAGCTCACTAACATAGCTCCTACAATAAGCATTAGAATCACTAGAACAAGTAAAACTTTTAAAACCATGGGAATCTCCCCCTTTCTTCACTTACATTATAGCACTCGTATATAGGTTAGGCAAATGATATGATAAAAATTTTATAGGATATTAAACAAGCATATTATATAGAGTTTCATTCCCATTCAAGTTAATATAAGACGGATCAAATTTCTCCATTCGGTGAATCAAGCCCGCATAATCATGCTTGTTAGCAAGAGCAATCCCGATTAAGACTGGTCCTGTTCCCTTGCTAGCACGTTTAATATACTCAAAACGTGTGATGTCGTCATTCGGTCCTAAGATATCATTTACAAACTCACGAAGAGCACCTGGACGTTGTGGGAAGTTTACCACAAAGTAATGCTTGATGCCATCATAAATCAAGGCACGCTCTTCCATCTCTGGCATACGGTTGATATCGTTATTTCCTCCAGAGATGATACAACAAATAGTCTTTCCTTTTATATAATCTGACAGTACTTCCAAGGCCGCCACACTAGCAGCACCTGCAGGCTCAGCTACAATCCCCTGTTTAGAGTAAAGATCTATCAAGGTCTCAGAGATTAAGCCTTCATCCACTCCGATAAGCGTTTCAACATTTTTACGGGTTGCTTCATATGTCAATTGTCCAACCTTCTGCACAGCAATCCCGTCTGCAAACTTATCAATTTCTTTGAGTTTAACCGGACCTCCAGCCTCAAAGGCCGCCTTCATGGAACGAGCTCCGTTGGCTTCTACACCCAGAACTTCAATAGCCGGATTTGTTTCCTTTATATAAGTAGAAACTCCTGCAATGAGTCCTCCACCTCCTACAGGCACCAAAATAGTATCAAAATCAATGGATTCTTTTCGCGCTTCTTCTAAAATTTCATAAGCTACTGTTCCTTGACCAGCTTGAACATAGGGATCATCAAAGGGATCAATAAACGTACGATTTTCAGCAACTGTATAGTCTTGAGCTGCCTTGGCCGAAGCATCAAAGGTATCTCCTACCAATTTGATAGTTACAAAATCTCCACCAAAGAAACGAACCTGACCAATTTTCTGTTGAGGCGTTGTAATTGGCATAAAGATTGTTGCAGGAATTTTCATCTCGTTACAAGTGTAGGCAACACCTTGAGCGTGATTTCCCGCTGATGCGCACACTACACCACGTTCACGTTCTTCCTTAGTCAATTGTGAGATGGCATAATAAGCTCCACGAATTTTAAAAGAGCGGACTCGTTGAGCATTTTCCTTTTTAAGATAAATTTTCGCTCCGTATTTTTCGGATAAATAATGATCGTAGTCAAGTGGTGTATTGGCTACGACACCACTCAGAACCTTGTGGGCCTTCACCACATCTTTTGCACTAAGCATAATCTTCTCCTTGATTCTTTTTCAAGATAAAAAGCGGGTTAGGTACCCCCAACTCGCCTTCTATTTCTATTCTCAAAAATTAGTTGTAGATTTTGAATGCGTCATCGTCGTTTTTACCAACAAATGGCATTGCTTTACGCAATTCTGCACCAACCTTTTCAATTTCAAGGTTAGCTGCTTGTTCACGGTAAGCAGTCAATTTTGGACGTCCAGCTTTGTAGTCGTTCACAAAGTCGTTAGCAAATGTACCATTTTGGATATCAGCAAGAACTGCTTTCATATTTTCTTTCACTTGTTCAGTGATGACACGTGGGCCTGACACGTAGTCACCGTATTCAGCTGTGTTAGAAATTGATTGACGCATTTTCTTGAATCCACCCTCGTAGATCAAGTCAACGATGAGTTTCATTTCGTGAAGCACTTCAAAGTAAGCCAATTCTGGAGCATATCCAGCTTCAGTCAAGACTTCAAAACCAGCTTCAATAAGGGCAGTCAAACCACCACAAAGAACTGCTTGTTCACCAAACAAATCTTCTTCGGTTTCTTCTTTGTAAGTTGTTTCCAAAAGACCAACGCGTGCTGCACCAACACCTTTACACCAGTCCATAGCGATGTTTTTAGCATTTCCTGTTGCATCTTGGTAGACAGCGTAAAGTGCTGGAACACCAAAGCCTTCTTCGTAAGTACGACGTACCAAGTGTCCTGGCCCTTTAGGAGCACACATGAAGACATCTACATCTTCAGGAACTTTGATGAATTCGAAGTGGATGTTAAAACCATGCGCAAATCCAACTGCATTCCCAGCTTCCAAGTTTGGAGCAATTTCTGCTTCGTACAATTCTTGTTGGATTTCGTCTGGTGCCAAAATCATGATAACATCAGCCAATTTAGTTGCTTCTGCTACTGTATAAGTATCAAAACCATCTTCTTTTGCCTTATCAAAAGATTTACCTGGACGAACACCGATGATCACATCGTGACCTGAATCACGCAAGTTTTGAGCATGAGCATGACCTTGTGAACCATAACCGATAACAGCGATTTTTTTACCATCAAGTGCTGCTACTTTCACATCTTTTTCGTATTCCATTTGAACTGCCATAGTTTTTCTCTCTTTTCTATATTTATTGCCTGATAGGCTAGATTAACAAATTTAGGTTGGATTTTTTTACTCAATGAAAATCAAAGAGCAAACTAGGAAGCTAGCTGCAGGCTGTACTTGAGTACGGCAAAGCGACGCTAACGTAGTTTGAATTTGATTTACGAAGAGTATTAATCGCGGGTAAACCCAGTTGCACCCGTACGGGCGATATTCTTGATACCGTATGGTCGAATAACCCGAATCAAAGCTTCACTCTTTTCAGCATTCCCAGTCATCTGAACAGTAATGGAGCTCGGAGCCACATCAACAACAGTTGCGCGGAAAGGCTGGATAATAGCTAAAATTTCTGCTCGCTTCTCAGCTGGTGCTGAGACCTTGATCAGAATCACTTCACGCTCGAGGTGCGGTTTATCTGTGATATCACGGACACGAATAACGTCGACCTGACGGTTGAGTTGTTTGATGATTTGCTCCACTTCATCGTGAGATGCAACATCAATGATAATGGTAATTCTAGACACATTAGGATTTTCTGTCGCCCCTACCGAGATACTCTCAATATTGACTTGGCGTCTAGACAAGACACCGGTAAAGCGATTGAGAACTCCTGACCGGTTTTGAAGTTTGGCTGTTAACATTCTACGCATTAAACTTCACCCCCAACATCTCATGATTACTCTTACCAGCTGGTACCATCGGTAAAACATGCTCTTTACGAGAAATATCTACCTCGATAAACATTGGTACATCTTCCAAGATGACTTCCAAATCCTTTTCTAAGGTTTCAGGATTATCAAATTTATAATTCTTAATTCCATAGGCTTGAGCCATCAATTGGAAATCTGGGAGGCTATCAAAGACTGACTCTGATGTTCGCCCATCGTAGAAGGCTTCTTGCCATTGACGAACCATCCCAAGTGAATGGTTATTAAGCATGATGACCTTGATTGGAATCTTGTAGATGTTCAAGATTGCCAATTCCTGATTGGTCATTTGGAAACCACCATCACCGACAAAGAGCACGACCTCCTTATCTGGGTTAGCAATTTTTGCTCCAATGGCTGCAGGAACTCCAAATCCCATGGTTCCTAGACCACCTGATGTTACGAGTTGTCGCTCGTTTTGATAAGGGTAGTATTGAGCCGTCCACATTTGGTGTTGTCCAACGTCTGTTACGACAATAGCATCACCCTTAGTCAATTCGCCTATACGTTCAATAACTGCTTGTGGTTGGACGACACGTTCCTTCTTATCATAAGAACGAACACGATTCTTATCTTTGGTAACTTTTTCAATCCATTTTTCAGTATTGTTACGAACGATTGGCTCCGCTAGTAACTGCTGCAATGCTTTTTTCGCATCACCAACAACCGGGATATCAACAGCGATAATCTTACCAATCTCTGCTGGATCGATATCAATATGCGCAACTTTGGCATTCTTCGCAAATGTCTTAGGATTACCAGTCAAACGGTCGTCAAAACGACACCCAATCGAAATCATAAAATCAGCTTCAGTCATTGCGATATTGGCTGCAAAGGAACCATGCATCCCACCCATCCCCAAAAACAGTGGATGGCTAGTTGCAATTGTTCCCTGTCCCAAAAGACTGGTAACAACAGGAATTTGATAACGCTCTGCAAATTCATTTAACTCCGCTGCAGCCTCTGCATAGCTAATTCCACCACCAGCTAACAAAACTGGCTTCTTAGCCTTAGAGAGTTGCTTCAAGATCTTCTTGATTTGCATCTCATTAGGTTCTAGAGTTGGTTGATAACTTGGTAAATCTATTTCTGAAGAATAGACAAAGTCCGTTTCAAGAGCAGAAACATCTTTTGGCAAGTCAATAACAACTGGTCCTGGACGACCGGTAGTCGCAATGTGCACTGCCTCTGTAATCACACGTGGAATATCTGCCGTCTCACGAACCTGATAGTTGTACTTGGTAATTGGCATGGTAATACCAACAATATCTGCTTCTTGGAAAGCATCCTTACCGATTCCCGCTCTTGCTACCTGACCCGTGAAGACCAAAAGGGGAACACTGTCACTCATAGCATCTGCAATACCAGTAATGGCATTGGTAGCTCCTGGTCCACTTGTGACGACTGCGACACCAAGTTTCCCTGTTGACTTAGCATAACCTTCTGCTTCATGAAGACAACCTTGTTCATGGCGACCTAGAATATGGCGGATACCTTTAAAATTATAAATAGCATCATATAAAGGCAATACAGCCCCGCCTGGATAACCAAAAATCGTATCGATTCCTAGGTCACGGAGCGTTTCCAAAACGAGTTCCGAACCTGACTTTGGTGAGTCTAAAATGATTTTCTCCATCGTTCCCCTTTCTCTTCTCAATAAAATGACTTGTTTCTATAATACCATTTTTTCAAAAATTTTCAAGACAAAAGAAACAATTTTCTGAATTTTCTATCTAGATACTTTACAATATCAAATAGATTAGAAAGTTTATACGTATTTTTACCTTTTAATAGAAAAAAGGTTGAGACAAGATGTCTCAACCTTTCGATTATTTACTGATTAAAGTGAGTTAACGTCAACCTTGATACCAACACCTTGAGTAGTTGTGATTGTCAAGCTTGTTACGTAAGTTCCTTTTGCTGTAGCTGGTTTAGATTTTTGGATTGTTTCGTTGAATGCTTTGAAGTTTTCAACTAACTTGTCAGCTTCAAATGAAACTTTACCGATGATAGCTTGTACGATACCTGCACGGTCAGCACGGTATGTGATTTTACCACCTTTAGACTCTTCAACTGCTTTAGCAACATCCATTGTTACAGTACCAGTTTTAGGGTTTGGCATCAAGTTACGTGGTCCAAGGACACGTCCAAGACGTCCAACAAGAGCCATCATGTCAGGTGTAGCGATAACTACGTCGAAGTCCAACCAACCGTCGTTGATTTTAGCAACAAGGTCGTCTTCACCAACGAAGTCTGCACCAGCAGCTTTAGCTTCTTCAGCTTTTGCACCACGTGCAAATACAAGAACGCGAGCTGTTTTACCAGTACCGTTTGGCAATACCATTGCTCCACGGATTTGTTGATCAGCTTTTTTCACGTCGATGTTCAAGTTGTATGCAACTTCTACAGTTGCGTCAAATTTTGCAAAGTTAGTTTCTTTTGCAAGAGCTACAGCTTCTTCTACGCTGTATGCTTTTGTGCTGTCGATTTTCTCAAGAGCAGCACGAAGTTGTTTGCTTTTTTTAGCCATTTTCTATTCTCCTTGTAAGTGGTTCAATCGATTTTCATCTCCCACGTCACTTCTCGAAATGATGAAGTCTTGCGGGTTATATAGGGAAGTTATTGATTAGTCAACAACAGTGAATCCCATAGAACGAGCAGTACCTTCGATCATACGCATTGCAGACTCAATGTTTGCAGCGTTCAAATCTGGCATCTTAGTTTCTGCAATTTCTTGTACTTGTGCACGAGTAACTGTAGCAACTTTAGTTTTGTTAGGTGTACCTGATCCTTTTTCAACACCTGCAGCTTTTTTCAAAAGAACAGCAGCTGGTGGTGTTTTAGTAACGAAAGTAAATGATTTATCTTCGTATACTGAGATAACAACTGGAATGATCATACCAGCTTGATCAGCTGTACGAGCGTTGAACTCTTTTGTGAATCCCATGATGTTGATACCAGCTTGACCAAGAGCAGGTCCAACCGGTGGAGCTGGTGTAGCTTTACCAGCAGGGATTTGCAATTTTACAAGTTTTTCGACTTTTTTAGCCATTTTTAAATCCTCCTTTGTGGTTTTGGCGGTAATTTAGAGATTTTTACCTCCCACAAGTATGTTTTACACATACCCTACTATTATACACTAATCTATCTCAAATGCAAGAGAAAAATCCTATTTTTAGAGAAATTTTATTGCTGAATTTGGCTATTATTTCTTTCGTGAAAGAGTTCTGAACTACAAACAAAAAACCGCTCTGTTTTGAGCGATTATAAGAAATAATAAAGTTTAGTAGGAATCCAGTTTTAAGAGCAGGCTTTTCCCTTTTTCAGTACTTCCACTTTCCACAAATCCAAGGGACTCAAAACATCTTCTAGAAATCCGATTAAAAGTGTAGATTTCCTGAACTTTCAACTGTTTCCACCCCTTTTGCTGGGCTAGATCAATTAAAGCCCTTAAAACCTTGCGTCCAATACCTTGATGCTGATAAGCTGGATTGCCAATCACAATAGGAATATTCTCCTGAGATAAGGTTACATCCCCAATTGGAAGCCACTCTCCCTTTTCTCGAAACTCAATCCAGAACAAATCCCCGTGACTCTCTAAATAGGAATACATAGCATTTAATCTTTCCGAACTATAAGGTATTCTAATACCGTCTACAAGTTCCACCAAATCCACATCTTGATACCAGGCCAAAGCTGCATCATGATGATCTGCTAAAAAATAGGGAACTAAACGTAAGGAATCATCTATCTGAATGATTTTTGTCATCATTTTCTACTCCTAATACTAGCTCCACTGCTTGATTAAAACCATCACACCAGTTGTACCATTTTGCTTCATACTCATCTTGGGTTAAGATACGATTTTTTAGATCTAAAATAGAATAAATCTTTCTTTCCTCGCAAGCTTGCGCATAGAGATGATATATTTCATCACCACCATCTTTATCCCACTCAGCAGAAATCGTATCTTGACCTGTCAACAAAGCTTGGTAAGCTCTGTGATGCCCATCTGTAATCAGCAAGCGATCTCCAAATGCAAGAACACTGATTGGATTAATACTTTGCTTTTCTACCGACTGATAAAGCATCTGAATCTCTTGCAACTTCTTTTCTGATAAGTATAGTTGAGTCGGATGAAGATCTTTTATCTTGACTTCCATTTTTATCTCCTCAAGAAGGGCTAAACCCTACTTTTGCTTGCCTGTAAAGCGCCATTGAAAGCGAAGTTTGTCATAAAATGGAAATTCAATGAATAGAATTCCAAGACCCAGACAGAGACTGGCAAGAACATCTGATGGGTAATGAACTCCCAGATAGACTCTGGAAATGATTACACTTACTAGATAGATTCCCAGTAAAATCTGAAGAATGAGCTTTACAGTCCTATCTTTCACTCTCTGTCCCACAATGATAATTAGAGAACCGATTAAGAGGGTTACTGCTAGCGAGTGACCACTAGGGAAAGAAAAACCCTCTTCTTCGACCAAGTGTAAAATTTTAGGTCGCGGACGTTGATAGAGGTGTTTTAAGGACACAATTAAAATTCCAGCCAAACTAAGATTGCCAGCTACTAAAAGGCTTTCTGACTTCCACTTTTTCAGATAAAAAATAACAGTCAATAGAATTGCCCAAGAAATAACGATTGGTAAGTCAATCAGACGAGTAATCCCACGAAAGATAGTTGTCAATATAGCTGGTAAATCTCCACGGATTGCTGTCTGGATAGACGAATCAAATGGTATCAATTGTTCTGGATAAAACTTAACGACATAACCCAGAATTACAAATAGTAAAAGGGCAAAAGAGCCCTTTGTTAAATATGTTTGTTTATCTTTCATAGTATTTCAAAGTTGGTTTCAAGAGGACAAATAATAACCAGAATGAGATGGCAAAGATGACTCCTTCAATCAAATTAAATGGTAAGACCATTGCCAACAAGTAATTACTAAGTCCTAGAATATTCTCTATATCGAAGTTAGCAAATTTTGCGTACAAAGGTACAGCATAAACGTAGTTTAGAACTAACATGGCTAAAGTAAGACCAATCGTCCCTGCTAATGAAGCTAGGACAAAACGCATGGTTGTACGCTCTTTTTTCCAAATCAGACCAAAAGCAAGAACAAAGACTCCTAAGGCTACGATATTCATCGGCAAACCAATGTAGGTACTAACTCCTTGGTTGTTCAGAAGGATTTTCAGCAAGGACCGAAGGAATAGTACTCCTAAAGCCGCTGGTAAATCCAAGACTACCAAACCTACAAGAACTGGTAAGATACTGAACTCAATCCTTAAAAAGGATGCTGCTGGTAGAAGCGGAAAGTCAAAGTACATCAACACAAATGAAAGTGCTGATAAAATTGCAATGGTCGAAAGTCGACGTGTGTTTGTCATAACAGGTTCCTCCAATTTTCTATAAAATCAGAAGAAGTTGGAAAGTTTCTCTCTATCTACTCTCTTAACTATCTCAAAAAATAACCTAAGCTTACAAAGAAACTGGTTTTATTTCTATTATAATGAAGCAGAATAGACAAAGCTATCCTTTCGTCTTCTCCCATCCAGACTATACTGTCGGTTGTGGAATCTCACCACATCAGCTTGCGCTCGCGGACTTCTTTTAGAGTAAGGAAATGGAGATTTTTCTTTTAGACTAGGCGACAAGCTGTAGGCATAACTTTTGATTAGGCAAAGCTTGGCAACAAAGTATAAAAGGAAAAGAACATTTCCGTGTAAAAGTCACCGCCGGTCGGGAATTACACCCAGCCCTGAAGACTCCTTTATGATAACAAAAAAAGCTTGCAAGCGCAAGCATTTTATCTCTTATCAGTGTTTATTTCAACTTATCCGTTTCGTAAGTATGAACCAGTTCGAGACCCGCAAAATTTTGTTGACGAAGGGCTTCATAGACTATCATACATACAGTATTGGATACATTGAGACTACGGACATGTTCATCATTCATAGGAATTCTGAAAGCTTTTTCAGGATGTTCCCGCATAAATTCCTCAGGCAAACCTTTATCTTCACGTCCAAAAAGAAAATAATGGTTTCCTTCTATCGTGAAGTCAGCATCTGAATAAACCTTTTCTGCAAACTTGGAAATCAAGTAGAGTTGACCATCCATTTTTTTCATAAATTCATCTAAACTATCATAAAAATAGATCTCAAGTTTGTCCCAATAGTCTAGCCCGGCTCGCTTCATTTTACGATCGTCAATAGGAAATCCCATCGGTTTGATAATATGAAGGGACGCATTCGTCGCCGCACAGGTTCGTGCAATATTTCCTGTATTTTGTGGAATTTGTGGTTCAAACAATACAATATGATTGGCCATGCCTTGCTTCCTCTCACTAGTGCAAAAAAATAGCCACACTGCCCGGAGTCAAGCTCAGCAAACAGCGTGGTTAAGGCATCGTTAACTTACCTCACAACAGGTTTGAAGTAAATCAGCGAAACTACTTTTTTAGTATAACACTTTCAGCCTGATTGTCAATAGAAATGACTTGATTTTTTCATTTTTTTTACAAGCATATTTACAAAAGTTGAAATTTCAACTTTCAGCAAGCAATATCATAGAATTTACATAGATTGAGAATTTTCGGAACAAGTTTTTTCATAAACATATAATGTTTAAAGCAAAATATTTGTTCGAATTCCCCCAATCCCTTTATTAAAGAAGGAAACAGTCGGTTGTTGAGTGCATTTTTTTCTAAAAAAAGGTATGATAAAGACATATTGAAAAAGTAGGTTAACTAACTATGAAGATTATTCTTGTCGGAGGGGGAAAAGTAGGTTCTGCCCTCTGTCGTTCACTTGTTGCTGACAACCATGATGTTGTCTTAATTGAACAGAACGAAACTGTTCTAAAATACTTGACCAGCCGTTTTGATATTATGGGAATCGCAGGTAACGGAGCTGACTTTGCAATGTTAGAAGCAGCCAATGTTCAAGATTGTGATATTTTCATTGCCATGACTCAATACGACGAGGTCAATATGGTTTCGGCTGTTTTAGCCAAAAAAATGGGAGCAAAGGAAACCATTGTTCGTGTACGCAATCCTGAATATTCCAACCCTTACTTTAAAGAAAAAAATATTCTTGGATTTTCAGTCATTGTAAACCCAGAACTCCTAGCAGCTCGTGCTATCGCTAATATTATAGACTTCCCCAATGCTCTTTCTGTTGAGCGTTTTGCAGGCGGATTGGTCAGTTTGATGGAATTTAAAGTTCGAAATAATAGCAATATTTGTCAGATGTCTATTGCAGATTTTCGTAAAAAGTTTGGTAATGTTATTGTCTGTGCTATCGAACGCGACCACAAACTCATGATTCCTAGTGGAGATATGATTTTAGAAGATAAAGACCGTATCTTTGTGACAGGACATCGTGTCGATATGATGCTCTTCCACAACTATATTAAGTCCAGAGTTGTTAAGAGTTTACTCATCATAGGAGCTGGGAAAATTGCTTACTATCTCTTAGGTATGTTAAAAGACAGTCGTATCGATACCAAGGTTATTGAGGTCAATCCTGAAAGAGCTGCCTTTTTCAGCGAAAAATTTCCTAAACTCTATATAGTCCAAGGTGATGGAACAACTAAGGACACCCTCTTAGAAGAAAGTGCTCAAAACTACGATGCCGTTGCCACTTTGACAGGAGTCGATGAGGAAAATATCATTACCTCTATGTTCTTGGACAACATAGGTGTTCAGAAAAATATTACTAAGGTAAACCGAACAAGCCTATTGGAAATCATTCATGCGACAGATTTCTCAAGTATCATCACCCCTAAAACAATCGCTGTTGATACCATTATGCACTTTATCCATGGTCGTGTAAATGCGCAATATTCTGACCTTCAAGCTATGCACCATCTAGCAAATGGACAGGTAGAAACTCTTCAATTCCTGATCAAGGAAGCCAATAAAATGACTGGCAAGCCTTTATCTCAATTGAAGCTCAAAAAGGATGTCTTGATTGCTGCTATTATCCGCAATGGAAAAACGATCTTCCCAACAGGAGAAGATACCCTCCAAGTCGGTGATAAGCTTGTGGTTATCACTTTGCTATCAAACATCACCAAGATTTATGATTTGTTAGAGAGGTAAGCTATGAATAGAAGTATGGTACGCTTTCTTCTTGCAAAGCTACTCTTGATTGAAGCTGGGCTACTTTTAGTTCCGGTTGGCATTGCTCTTTACTATCGAGAATCTAGTCAAGTTTTTACAGCTCTTTTCTCTACCATCGGGATTCTTGTTGTCCTAGGTCTTATCGGAATCATCAAAAAGCCTAAAAAACAACGCATCTATGCCAAAGAAGGAGTCTTAATTGTTGCCCTATGTTGGATCCTCTGGTCTTTCTTTGGCTCCCTTCCCTTTGTCTTTTCAGGTCAAATCCCCAATTTTATCGATGCCTTCTTCGAAACTAGTTCCGGCTTCACTACTACGGGAGCAACTATCTTAAATGACGTTTCTGTCTTAAGCCGTTCTCTTCTATTTTGGCGGAGCTTCACCCACCTCATTGGAGGGATGGGGGTGCTAGTTTTTGCCCTAGCTATTATGGACAATGCTAAAAACAGCCACTTAGAGGTTATGAAGGCCGAGGTTCCTGGACCAGTATTTGGTAAGGTTGTGTCTAAACTAAAAAATACAGCACAAATCCTCTACATCCTGTATCTGGCAATGTTCGCCCTCTTTGTAGTGATTTATTATCTTGCCGGTATGCCACTCTACGATAGTTTTGTCATCGCTATGGGAACTGCTGGGACTGGTGGTTTCACGGTTTACAATGATGGAATCGCCCACTATAATAGTTCTCTCATTACCTATCTGACGAGTGTTGGGGTCTTGATGTTTGGTGTCAATTTCAACCTCTACTACTATCTCATGCTTCGTCGAGTCAAGGAATTCTTTTTCGATGAGGAGCTTCGTGCTTATCTCTTGATTGTCGTCGTTTCTACCGGCTTAATTACTCTCAATACACTCCACCTTTATAGTGGCGTTTCACAAAGTTTTGAGATGGCCTTCTTCCAAGTTTCTAACATCATTACGACAACTGGTTTCGGTTACGGAAACATAACCAATTGGCCTTTATTTTCACAATATATTTTACTGATGCTGATGGCGATTGGTGGTTCTGCCGGATCTACTGCTGGTGGTCTCAAAGTGATGCGTGGAGTTATTCTAGCTAAAATTGCTAAAAATCAATTTTTGTCTACCATATCCCCTCACCGTGTTTTAACTCTCCATGTTAACCAAACGGTCATTGATAAGGATACCCAGCACAAGATTCTCAAGTACTTTGTAGTTTACGTCATGATTCTACTCAGCTTAATGTTCATTATCAGTTTAGATGCTGACAATTTAATGATTGTTACGAGTGCCGTTTTCAGTTGCTTTAACAATATCGGCCCAATTCTCGGAACAACTGCAAGTTTCTCAATTTTTAGTCCATTTTCAAAACTCCTCCTATCCTTTGCAATGATTGCAGGACGTCTTGAAATTTATCCAATCATATTACTCTTTATGAAGCGAACCTGGTCTAAGCGTTAGCAATGTTATTATCAAAAAGCACATCCCTCAAAAAATGAGGGATGTTTTTTCTGTTGATAAGATTTTTAAAAGACAGTTGAGAGTCAAAAAATAACACTTGAGAAAATGATGATTTTTCATGAATCATTTTAGTTATAATTTTAAAAAAACGTAGGGGTTTTATATGGAAAAAATGAACAAATCAATCCAACTTCTTTTATTGATTTCCTTGGTCTACTTAGGCTGCTGTAGTTGCTTAGCTTGGCCTGGTATTGCTTTAACACTCAAACAATCCTGCTTTTACTTTTTACTCCTCTTAATGTTATTAGCAGGTATCTGTACATTTATCCACTATCTTTCAGTTCATAATCATGTGAGTAGTCATTTTCGCAATCCTAGCCGCTCTTTCTTTTTATTGTATAGTAGTATGGTTATCATTAACCTTACCGGAGTAAGTCTTATCTTATTTGAAAACATAAGTACTGAAACTCTACTACAAAAGGAAATCGTGGACTTATTGCTAATCTCCTTCTTCTTCCTTTTCGGACTTGATATCGCTACCTTTTCTGCCTTTAAACAAATGGAACAAATTGCCAACTCATAAAAAGAGAGGAAAACTAACTATCCTCACCTGTTTTAGTTTATTTTTTCTGCACAATCCTTTAACAATACTGTCTGTCGGCTTCTATATCCTCTTGGGAGCTAGCTTTCTCAATTTTTTATTTCCTAAAACCTTAAGACAAGATTTATCCTTCTATAGTCATTTAATTCGAAACATCTTACTTGTTTTATCTACACTTATGTTCTGGTAATTAATAGAATTCCTATCAGAAGTATGCTATAATGAAATAAATTTTTTAGGAGATATATGAATGAATTTTTTTAAAGATTATCGTAAACGATTGATTTGGCTAGGAATCTTTCTTGTCGCTATGTGCCTATCGCAAGTTCCTATCGTAACTTTAATGTTACTTCAAAAAACTCAACTTGGATCTATCTGGTCATCTCTAATAGTGGGGCTTGTCTCTACCGCTATTGTTACACTCTTTTTATATGGTGCTCACAAAAGTAAGTTATTAAACCTAAAATCGAAACTCTTTACTATTAATGACGCCCCTCGAATCGCTCTTAGTTATGTAGCCGTTGTCGCTGGAAATATGATTGGTGCGATTTGGTTGCAACTTCTGAAGCAAACAACTACTTCAAATCAAGAGGCTATCAATAGCATCATGTCAGAAAGCTCTCTAATTTCCAGCATTTTCGTGGTTGCAATAGTGGCACCTATTTGTGAGGAAGTTATCTGTCGAGGTATCATCCCTACTAAACTCTTCGAAGGATACGAGAAAATTGGATATATTTTCGGTTGGTTTCTCTTCACTATAGCCCATATACCAAATAATCTTCCTTCTTTCTTGATCTATGGCTGGATGTCTGCCGTCCTAACTTGGACTGCTTATCGCACCAAACGTCTAGAGATGTCTATCTTCCTCCATTTAGTAATTAATGGAGTCAGCATTCTATTGCTTATCCTCCTTACATTCCTTATCAAGGTTGTTAGTATAGATGCCATTCAATAAATGAAGGTTCCACTACTAATATAATTTAAAATAAAAAGACTAGAAATCTATCTAATTTCTAGTCTTTTTTGTCTATTTAAGAACGAAACACAAATTAGGTGCGAGAAGTTACAATACGGAGATAGTGACAGTAAGCTAGTCCACTCCTAAATATTACGACATGAAGAGGCGAAAACGATTATTTTTCGCCGATGAGTTAGTGAGGCAGTTAGCTAATCCACTTTTTAACTGTTACGACGAAAAAGTCCACGAATCGATACCATCCGTGGACTTTTCCTAGTGAAACGTTTAGGTGAACTGCCATAACTGTTACCGTTTATTAGATTACGACACGGAGTTTGGCAAATCGATTATATTTGCCAAACGTAGTTAGTAAGGCAGTTAGCTAGTTCGCCGAATAGCGGCTAGCGTCCAACAATTAAGAACTTTAGTTCCAATTGTTGGTACTGAGTTACATCTTTTCCTCTAACTCCACATCTGGATACTTGTCCGCAAACCAGCGGAGAGCAAAGTCATTTTCGAAAAGGAAGACAGGTTGGTCAAAGCGGTCTTTAGCCAAGATGTTTCGACTTGAAGACATACGCTCATCTAAGTCTTCTGGTTTGATCCAACGAACGGTCTTTTTACCCATTGGGCTCATGACCACTTCGGCATTGTACTCATTTTCCATACGGTGTTTAAAGACTTCGAACTGGAGTTGTCCAACAGCACCTAGCATGTACTCGCCTGTTTGGTAGTTGGTATAAAGCTGAATGGCTCCTTCTTGCACCAATTGCTCAATCCCCTTGTGGAAGGATTTTTGCTTCATGACATTCTTAGCAGATACCTTCATGAAGATTTCAGGGGTAAAGGTTGGCAAGGGTTCAAACTCAAACTTGTTTTTGCCAACAGTCAGCGTATCTCCAACCTGGTAGGTACCTGTATCATAAACCCCGATGATATCTCCAGCTACGGCATTGGTCACATTTTCACGACTTTCAGCCATAAACTGGGTGACATTAGAAAGTTTAGCTCCCTTACCAGTACGAGGGAGATTGACACTCATACCACGCTCAAATTCTCCCGATACAATACGGACAAAAGCGATGCGGTCACGGTGGCGAGGATCCATGTTGGCTTGGATTTTAAAGACAAAACCTGAGAAGTCCTTGTCATAAGGATCGACAAGTTCACCGTCTGTTTTCTTGTGTCCATGGGGTTCTGGAGCAAACTTGAGGAAGGTTTCAAGGAAGGTCTGCACCCCAAAGTTAGTCAAAGCTGAGCCGAAGAAGACCGGTGTCAAGTCACCTGCAAGAATGGCTTCCTCTGAGAATTCATTCCCTGCTTCATTCAGGAGTTCGATATCTTCTTTTACTTGCTCATAGAATGGGTTGCTAGCAAAGAGCTTATCCCCATCTTCTAGGCTGGCAAAACGTTCATCCCCTTTATAAAGTTCTAAACGTTGGTTATAAAGGTCATAAAGTCCTTCAAAGGCTTTCCCCATCCCGATCGGCCAGTTCATCGGGTAACTTGCAATACCAAGAACTTCTTCCAATTCCTGCAAGAGGTCTAGTGGCTCACGACCGTCACGGTCCAGCTTGTTCATAAAGGTAAAGACTGGAATTCCGCGGTGTTTAACAACCTCAAACAATTTCTTAGTTTGGGCCTCGATACCCTTGGCAGAGTCCACGACCATGACCGCAGCATCCACCGCCATCAATGTCCGATAGGTATCTTCTGAGAAGTCCTCGTGCCCTGGTGTGTCAAGGATATTCACGCGCTTGCCATCGTAGTCAAACTGCATAACTGATGAGGTTACCGAAATTCCACGTTGTTTCTCGATATCCATCCAGTCAGACTTGGCAAAGTTTCCTGTTTTCTTCCCTTTTACAGTACCTGCCTCACGAATCTCTCCCCCAAAGTAGAGCAATTGCTCTGTAATAGTCGTTTTACCAGCATCCGGGTGGGAGATGATGGCAAAGGTACGGCGTTTCTTAATTTCTTCTTGAATGTTCATAAGTTCTCTTTCTTTGATTATAAGATAATAGTGAATGTTTGTATGTGTTTCTTATTTCTACATTGGACTCTAACATTCCTTTCAACACTCCATTATATCGGATTTAGCCTTTTTTTTCAAATATCTAAAGAATAAAAAATCGCTCTATTCGAGCGATTCTATCTTTTTATTTGAATGTATTTTATTAGATATTAACAATAAAGCTACTGAAAAGAAAAATTGCGAAAATGATGTTCAAAATCAATAAATAAAGTAGGCGTTTTTTTCTATTTTCCAGTTCTTCTTGTTCTTCAATTTCCATTGAATAAATAGCTTTATTCCGCGTCAATAGATAGAGCAATAACCCTTCACCTCTTTGTCCACCTGCTGTTAAGAGCCCCCAGAATTTAGGGTGTCTCATCCCACGAATCGAAGCATCTAATTCAACCAATTTAAACAATTGATAAACGAACATCCCATTTGTCACTACAAGTAAACAAATCAAAGTCAATACATACCAAGTCATGATAAACCTCCTATATTTTACTAATAATCTGCACTAATATATAGCCTGTTGTACTAATGACAAGTGTTACAGCTAACAAGGTTAGCAGGTAACTTTTCGATATTGGAATAATAAAAATAAAGAAGAGAAATAGCAAGCAAATATTACATAAAAAAGCTAGTAAAATCTTGCGATTACTCTTAACAGTATTGGTTGAATCTTCCAAATGCTGAATCATGCTCTCATCTCCTTTCAACAATTCATCCAAGCTAACTTGGTACAAGTCGCTTAGTTGTAAAACATATAAAATATCCGGATAAAATTTTTCTGTTTCCCAATTTGAAATAGTCTGTCTCGATACATTTAATTTCTCTGCAACACTTTCCTGTGTCATACTACACATTAGTCGAGCTTCTTTTAATTTTTTTCCAATTTCCATCTCTTTTCTCCTTGTTTTTATATCTACATTTTACTCTTTTCCTGTCTAAAATCTAGCAAAATTTTTTTACATCGGCAAAAAATAACCAAAAATCCTGTCAAATTATCTTGACAGGAGTGTAAATTATGAGTTGATTTGTTTTTTGTTAAAATTTAATTGTTTTTCCCAGCGTTTCTTAAACAAGATATCAAAGAGAACTAAAGCCGAAGAAAGAATGATTGAAACCAGAAGATACTTTATCCATATAGGAGCATCTGGAATAAAAGGCGTGGTATTCAAAAGCCCATAATTTCCACCTGTCACTTGATTGACTCCAACTAGAAAAAGATTAAGAACAAAAGTATAAGCGATGATTCGATACTTTTTCAGCAAGGTCTTATCGTAGTGATTCATGAGATAGACCAGGGAATTGACCAAAAGGGCATAATGACCAATGAGAAAAGAAAAACTGGTAATATGCGGGAAGTCATAGGGGTCAAAAACAGGGTAGCCCAAGGCAAATACTGCTCCACTGGCTCCCATAAGGGCAAAATACTGCTTGGTTTTCCATTTATCTGGCAAGAATACTACTGCAAACATGGCCAAGCGGCAATGGTAAAGAGGCAGACTATTTGAAAATGGAATGCTAAAACCTATATACCAAGCGTAAAGAGCTAGCAGTTGCGCAATTTGAATCCACTTAAACAATCGAACAAATTTGGGATTTTTGTAGTAAGTAAGGGACCCATATATAGATAGTGCAAGAAGGCCTATCATAACTCCATACCAAAAAATCGGAATAGGCGGTGGCGTCGTTTGGGTTCTTGTAATAAAATGATGCATAAAGTCTCCTTAAGGTAACGAATTCAGTTGTATATTAACTATTCTTATGTTTATATTTAACGAGTTGATTGATAAGGATGAGAATACCTATCATCAAACTGGTTACTATCAAATAGTTAAGCAAACTACCATGATCCCCAATCACAGGTGGCTTGCTCATAAAGCCATAATTTCCTCCTGTCAAGAGGTTGGCAAGAAAGATAATAGCATTGACTCCAAAAGTCATCTGGCATATTTTCCAAGTATCCCCTTTTTCAACTTTATAATATCTAACAAGATAAATCAAGCAGTTAGCCAAGAGGGCCCAGTGTCCAAAAACATTGTTCACAGACGAAACATGAGGGAAAGGAAAAGGATAAAAGACTGGATAAACTAAAGCCATGATAGAACCAAAAACTCCCACTAAGGCAAAATATTGCTTGAAAAAGGTCTTATTAGGGGCAAAAAGAATTATCCACATAGCCATGCGACTATGGTAAAAAGGGAGAGCCTCAGATAGGGGCAGGCGTGCAGCAATATACCAAGCGTTGATAATGAGCAACTGAATCAATTGTCCCCAATACCAAAAGTTTCTGTAACCTTTAGATGATGCGAAACGAATCGATAAAACAGCTATGATTACCAAAGAAGTAGGTAATAAAAAGTACCAGGCTCCCAAATGAGGAGGAACTGTCTTTTTACTGGTAAAAAGCAACTCCCAAAGCGTCATATGTCATCCTTAACGTGTTCTAGTTGAGTCAATGCTACATCCTTTTTACCAACTAGAAACGACTGTTATTCTTTCTTCTAATTTCAACCATTATATCGAAATAAAAAGTATTTTTCAATTTCTGTTTCTTTTTAACTTGGCTTGCCTTATTTATAGGAAAATATGGTAAAATAGAACAGATAAAGAATCATCATTTCACGAAAGGATATCCGATGAAAATTACGCAAGAAGAGGTAACTCACGTTGCCAATCTTTCAAAATTAAAATTCTCAGAAGAAGAAACTGCAGAGTTTGCAACAACACTCTCAAAAATTGTTGATATGGTCGAATTGCTCAGTGAAGTCGACACTACTGGTGTTGCACCTACTACAACGATGGCTGACCGTAAAACTGTTCTCCGACCTGATGTGGCCGAAGAAGGAACAGACCGTGATCGCTTGTTTAAAAATGTACCTGAAAAAGATAACTACTATATCAAGGTGCCAGCTATCCTAGATGATGGAGGAGATGCCTAATGACTTTTAATCATAAAACCATTGAAGAGTTGCACAATCTCCTTGTCTCTAAGGAAATTTCTGCAACAGAACTAACACAAGCAACTCTTGAAGATATCAAATCTCGTGAGACAGCTATCAATGCTTTCGTCACTATCGCTGAGGACCAAGCTCTTGCTCAGGCTAAAGCTATTGATGAAGCTGGAATCGATGCTGACAATGTTCTTTCTGGAATTCCCCTGGCTGTTAAGGACAACATTTCTACAGACGGCATCCTAACAACTGCAGCCTCAAAAATGCTCTATAACTACGAGCCAATCTTTGATGCGACAGCTGTTGCCAATGCAAAATCTAAGGGTATAATCGTTGTTGGAAAAACTAACATGGACGAGTTTGCCATGGGTGGATCAGGTGAGACTTCTTACTACGGTGCTACTAAAAATGCTTGGGACCACAGCAAGGTCCCTGGTGGATCATCAAGTGGTTCAGCTGTAGCTGTAGCTTCTGGACAAGTCCGTTTATCACTTGGTTCTGATACTGGTGGTTCTATCCGCCAACCTGCTGCCTTTAACGGGATTGTTGGTCTCAAACCAACTTACGGAACAGTTTCACGTTTCGGTCTCATTGCCTTTGGTAGCTCATTAGACCAAATTGGACCTTTTGCTCCAACTGTTAAGGAAAACGCCCTCTTGCTAAATGCGATTGCTAGTAAAGATGTCAGAGACTCTACTTCTGCTCCAGTTCGCATTGCCGACTTTACTTCAAAAATCGGTCAAGACATCAAGGGCATGAAAATTGCTTTACCTAAGGAATATCTTGGTGAAGGAATTGACCCAGAAGTTAAGGAAACCATCCTCAAAGCCGCTAAGCACTTTGAAAAACTTGGTGCTATCGTTGAAGAAGTGAGCCTTCCTCACTCTAAATACGGAGTTGCGGTTTACTACATCATCGCTTCTTCAGAAGCTTCCTCAAACTTGCAACGTTTTGATGGTATTCGTTACGGCTACCGCGCAGAGGATGCGACTAACCTTGATGAAATCTATGTAAACAGCCGCAGTCAAGGTTTCGGTGAAGAAGTTAAACGCCGTATCATGCTAGGTACTTTCAGCCTTTCATCAGGTTACTACGATGCCTACTACAAGAAGGCTGGACAAGTTCGCACCCTTATCATCCAAGATTTCGAAAAAGTCTTTGCGGATTATGACTTGATTTTGGGCCCAACTGCTCCTAGCGTTGCCTACGACTTGGATTCGCTCAACCATGATCCAGTTGCTATGTACTTAGCTGATCTCTTGACAATCCCTGTCAACTTAGCTGGTCTCCCAGGTATTTCGCTTCCTGCTGGATTTGTTCAAGGTCTACCAGTAGGACTCCAATTGATTGGTCCTAAGTATTCAGAAGAAACTATCTACCAAGCTGCTGCTGCTTTTGAAGCAACAACAGACTACCACAAACAACAACCCGTGATTTTTGGAGGTGATAACTAATGAACTTTGAAACAGTCATTGGACTTGAAGTCCACGTAGAGCTCAACACCAATTCAAAAATTTTCTCACCTACTTCTGCCCATTTTGGAAATGACCAAAATGCCAACACTAACGTGATTGACTGGTCTTTCCCAGGCGTACTGCCAGTTCTCAATAAAGGTGTTGTCGATGCTGGTATCAAGGCTGCACTCGCTCTTAACATGGACATCCATAAGAAGATGCACTTTGACCGCAAGAACTACTTCTACCCTGATAATCCTAAAGCCTACCAAATTTCTCAGTTTGATGAACCAATCGGTTACAACGGCTGGATTGAAGTGGAGCTAGAAGACGGTACAACTAAGAAAATCGGTATTGAACGTGCTCACTTGGAAGAAGACGCCGGTAAAAACACGCATGGTACAGATGGTTACTCTTATGTTGACCTCAACCGTCAAGGAGTGCCGTTGATTGAGATTGTGTCCGAAGCAGACATGCGTTCACCAGAAGAAGCTTATGCTTATCTAACAGCCCTCAAGGAAGTGATCCAATACGCTGGTATTTCTGACGTTAAGATGGAAGAAGGTTCCATGCGTGTGGATGCTAACATCTCCCTTCGTCCTTATGGTCAAGAGAAATTCGGTACCAAGACTGAGTTGAAAAACTTGAACTCCTTCTCAAATGTTCGTAAAGGTCTTGAATACGAAGTGCAACGTCAGGCTGAAATCCTTCGCTCAGGTGGTCAAATTCGCCAAGAAACACGCCGGTACGATGAAGCTAATAAAGCAACTATTCTCATGCGTGTCAAGGAAGGAGCTGCTGACTATCGCTACTTCCCAGAACCAGACCTACCACTCTTTGAAATCTCTGATGAGTGGATCGAAGAAATGCGCACTGAGTTGCCAGAGTTCCCAAAAGAGCGCCGAGCTCGCTATGTCTCTCAACTCGGATTATCAGACTACGATGCTAGTCAGTTGACTGCCAATAAAGTCACTTCTGACTTCTTTGAGAAAGCTGTTGCCCTTGGCGGTGACGCTAAGCAAGTCTCTAACTGGCTCCAAGGTGAAGTCGCTCAGTTCTTGAATGCTGAAGGTAAGACACTAGAACAAATTGAGTTAACTCCAGAAAACTTGGTAGAAATGATCGCTATCATCGAAGACGGCACTATTTCATCTAAGATTGCCAAGAAAGTCTTTGTCCACCTTGCTAAAAATGGTGGAGGTGCTCGTGAATACGTTGAAAAAGCCGGTTTGGTTCAGATCTCAGATCCAGATATCTTGATTCCAATCATCCATCAAGTCTTTGCTGATAACGAAGTTGCTGTTGCCGACTTCAAGTCAGGAAAACGTAACGCTGACAAGGCCTTCACAGGATTCCTCATGAAAGCAACCAAGGGCCAAGCCAATCCACAAGTTGCTCTTAAACTACTTTCCCAAGAATTGGCTAAGTTGAAAGAGAACGAGTAAATATACTTTCGTTAATAGCCTTTTCTACTAAAAAATAGAATAAGGAGAATAAATGAACAAATTTTTACGAGTACTATTTATTTTAGTTATTGTCGCCATGTTGGGTGCTTCTATTCTACAAATCTTTCTCCCATCCTATATGGGAGAGCATTCTGGTTACGGTATTTCTGCAGGATGGCAAAGAGAAATTGGAATTTGGAATCTAGCTGTCTTAATTATTATTCTTGCCGTTAATATTAAGTACGATTGGTTTTACCTGAGAATTGCCCTTCTTGCCCTCATTATTGGTGGTATAGGAATAGGAACAAATCATTTGTTAAATTTTATTGAATATCATTCTCCTGTTAATGCGATTGGTGCTATCGAGAATTATATACTCGTATTTGGTTGGATTATAGGGTGGTTTATTGAAAATAAAACTATAAAACTCCAAAACTCTTTATAGACATAAAATTTAGTAAAAACTATTTTTGTACTCACATAGTTAGGAGACATATGAAAAAGTTATATACTCTTATCGCTACTTGCTTGCTTCTTCTCTTTGTGACACCCCTGCAATCAATTGATGCAGGTGTCGGCCATTCCCGAAGTGGTAGTTCTAGCCGCAGTAGCTCACGAAGTAGTAGCTCTAGCCGAAGTCGTTCAAGTGGTAGTTCTTCTTCTAGAAGCAACTATCGTTCTGGCGGTAGTTACTCAAGTTTAGATGGTTCTCTAGGGACAGGAATGAGCATTCTTATCATGTTTGGTGTTGGAGCTTTCTTACTCTTCATGCTCATTAAATATTTGAGTGACCAGAATTCATCATCTGGTAAATCTTATGGAAGCTCTCCTGGCTATACTGTTGAACCAACACTTCACCGTCGAGTAGAAAACAACAATTTAGCTATCGATCGTGTTCGATATGATGATCCAAACTTTGATGCCTCTGCTTTCACTTCATGGGTTAAAGAAGTCTACATCCAGTTACAGGCAGCCTGGACTAAAAAGGATTGGAATCTGGTTCGTTCTCTTGAAAGCGCCAGTCTCTATTCTCAACACAGTTCTCAACTAGAAGAACATATCCAATCCCAAACAACCAATGTCTTAGAACGAGTTTGTGTTGAAAATGTTCGAATCAAAGATTTCAATAGTAATCCAGATGGAAACGATACTTTAGTGGTTATCCTTTCATCTACCTTGAGAGATTACGTCATCGAAGACAAGACTCGTAAGGTTATTGAGGGAGACCCTCAAAAAGATCTATTTACAGTTTATCAAATGAACTTCATCCGCAAACATGGCAGTCAAACTGAAAGTTCTGTTCAAGATGAAGCCGTTAGCGACCGCTGTCCAAACTGTGGCGCTCCACTGAAAATATCAGCAATCAGCAAATGTGACTATTGCGGATCTGATATCACCCGTAGTCCAAACCAATGGGTTCTTGACACCTATGACGTTGTGGATGAAGACGAACTATATAATTAGGAGGAAATTATGGGATTTATTCGTATTGCCGCAGAGCAAATTAAGGGAGTTGTTGATGTTGCCAAATCTGCTGGAATTAATAGTATTAATGACAGTAAATTTAAGGAAGCCGTTGTGCTTCCAGACCACGTATCATCAGATGCATTAGCTGTTAAGGGAACTCTTCTTACAAAAGACCCTGACGGAGTTTCTAGACAAGGTAATCAACATACAGGACTTTTAACAGATGGTTCTGTTGTAATTGTGCCACAAGGGTATGTTGCTATCCTTGTAAATAACGGTACTTTCCTTGGTGATGTTTTAGAAGCTGGTAGCCATGAATGGCGCTCTGGCGACAACGCTTGGCTTCTAGAAAAAGGCGGAATAAGAGGAACTTGGGAAAACTTCAAGCACCGCTTCTCATTCGCTGGTCAAGTCGTTACTCAACAAGAAATTATATTTGTACGTGTCCAACCGATTGCGGGTAATAAATTTGGTACCCAAAACGCTGTAGAATACTTCAGTGAACGTTACCAACAATTGCTCAATATCCGTTTCTATGGTTTGTTTGATATCAAGATTTCCGACCCAGTCCTTTTCTACGTTAGCTCTATCAGTCAACAAATTGACGAACATAAACCATTTACGCTTCAAGATATCGCTCAAGGTACTTTACGTCAAAATATCTCTCCTAAAATTGCGATTGCGATTTCAAAATTCACAAATGAGTACCGAGTTGATATCTATAGCCTAAATGCTAATCAGGATACCTTCAATGAAATCGCTAAACAGGAAGTCAACAAGGTATGGACTGGCCTTTACGGAATTGAAGTAACCAATATCCTTCTTGAGGATTTGAGCTACGATAAAGAAAGCTTGGAACTTGTTCGTAAACTTGATAGCGAACTCGTTGCTATGAAATACAATACCATCGAAATTGAAGAACGTCGTGCTCGTAACGAAGCTCTTATTGCTGCAGCTAATAACGAAGGTAATGGCAATGGTATGAATATGTTTATGGGTATGAATCTCGGTCAAACTCTCGGTGGTCAACTCACCCAACAAGCTCAACCTGTTAGCCCAAATCAAACCGTTCCCCCAGTACAACCCGCTGATCCAAACCAAGCTTTTACTCCGGTACAAACTGCAAGTCCTGAGCAAGCTGCTAGCCCAGTAGAGACTGTTAGCCCTGAACAAACCTCTAACTCAGTAGAATCTACTACTCAAGAAGTCACAACTTCTGCAGAAGAACCTACTAGTCCTGAACAAACTACCAACTCTAAACAAACCGCTAATAAAAACTTCTACATCGAAGTCGATGGCAAGTACGTATTGGTAACCAAGGACGAAGAAGGAAACATCGTTCCTGTCAACTAATCTCACTTCCCTGATATTTGAGAAATCTTACGACTTATGATACAATAAAGAGTAAATTATTTTATTAAAGAGGTAAAAACATGATCGAAGCAAGTAAATTAAAGGCTGGTATGACCTTTGAAACAGCTGACGGAAAATTGATCCGCGTTTTGGAAGCTAGCCACCACAAACCAGGTAAAGGAAACACTATCATGCGTATGAAATTGCGTGATGTCCGTACTGGTTCAACATTTGAAACTAGCTACCGTCCAGAGGAAAAATTTGAACAAGCGATTATCGAAACTGTTCCAGCACAATACTTGTACAAAATGGACGATACAGCTTATTTCATGAACACTGAAACTTACGACCAATACGAAATTCCTGTTGTAAATGTTGAAAATGAATTGCTTTACATCCTTGAAAATTCTGAAGTTAAAATTCAATTTTATGGAACTGAAGTAATCGGTGTAACAGTACCTACAACTGTTGAATTAACAGTTGCTGAAACTCAACCTTCTATTAAAGGGGCTACTGTTACCGGTTCTGGTAAACCAGCTACAATGGAAACTGGACTTGTCGTTAACGTTCCAGACTTCATCGAAGCAGGACAAAAACTCGTTATCAACACTGCAGAAGGAACTTACGTTTCTCGTGCCTAATCTCTAGAAAGAGGTCATTCTATGGGAATTGAAGAACAATTAGGCGAAATCGTTATCGCCCCACGTGTACTTGAAAAAATCATTGCAATCGCTACAGCTAAAGTTGATGGTGTCCACTCTTTTTCAAACAAATCAGTATCTGACACCCTTTCAAAACTTTCACTCGGTCGTGGCGTCTATCTAAAAGAATCTGAAGAAGAACTAATAGCTGATATCTATCTCTATCTTGAGTATGGTGTCAAGGTTCCTAAGGTTGCAATGGCTATTCAAAAAGCTGTAAAAGATGCCGTTCGTAATATGGCTGATGTAGAACTCAATGCTGTGAATATTCACGTTGCTGGTATTGCACCAGATAAAACACCAAAACCAGCATTGACAGATTTATTTGATGAGGACTTCCTCAATGACTAGTCCATTATTAGAATCTAGACGCGAACTACGAAAATGTGCCTTCCAAGCACTGATGAGTCTTGAATATGGTTCTGATATTGAAACTGCTTGTCGCTTCGCTTATACTCATGATCGAGAAGACGACGAGGTAAAACTCCCTAGCTTCCTAATCGATCTTGTATCTGGTGTTCAAGCTCAAAAAGAGGAACTAGACAAACAAATCACTCAGCATTTAAAGTCTGGTTGGACGATTGAACGTTTAACCTTAGTTGAAAAGAATTTATTGCGTTTAGGAGTTTTCGAAATCACTTCCTTTGATACTCCTCAACTTGTAGCTGTGAATGAAGCTATTGAACTTGCAAAAAGCTTTTCAGATCAAAAATCAGCCCGTTTCATTAACGGACTGCTCAGTCAATTTGTAACTGAAGAAAATTAAATATAAAAAGTGTTTGATAAATATCAAACACTTTTTTATTTGTCTCCTCAAATTCTATCTAAAAAAACGATTATAGATTAAATTAGAAAGCAACAACCAGATGAAATCTGCATGGATGAGAAAGTTAATAAAACTATGGCACAGGATGGTGATTTTTAAATTCTCTGTCCAACGGTAGACTAAAGCAAAGAAAAGACCAGAAAAACTATAAACCATCAAACTGATGGGGTCGCGATGGGATAATACCAAATGACTGAGCCCAAATATAAGAGCTGATAAGATGACATCCAAGTAGTATTTGGACTTAGGGAAAAAGCTATTCATAAAATAACCTCTATGAACAATCTCCTCCAATATGGGCCCCAAAATGACAACGGAAATAAAAGAGAAGCAAGTAGTTAAAATAGTAGATTCCCCACTGATAGATATGACTGAAAGAAGATCTTCAAAGATATAGTGATTATTAATGAAACGACTAAACTGTAAGTAAAAAGCACTTAACAACTGACGGACAAAATAAGTAGCCACTAGACTAACTACA
The DNA here is from genome assembly GCF_047463315.1 of Streptococcus infantis. GTDB lineage: Bacteria > Bacillota > Bacilli > Lactobacillales > Streptococcaceae > Streptococcus > Streptococcus infantis_AB. The sequence goes on from NZ_JASHEB010000002.1 coordinate 163,762, forward strand.
AGGTAAAAGAATCTGCATCTTTTCGAGCCTCTTTTCTCAAAAATATAGAGCATTTTTTTCTTTTTAAGCCAATAGATAAATAGTCCTAAAAGAGCTAGTTGCTCTACTGCTACAATAATAGAATAGCCATCCATACTCCAGACAAACATCTTAGCCAAATAAAGACTACTGAAATCTAGGAGATAAATTGATAGAAATATCAGTAATTGATAGAAATATCAGTAATGTATAGATTCCCAAATTGCCTAGTTTTTTCATACTTACTCCTAAAAATCGTTGTCGACTTATTTTTATAGCACACGTAATCCTTGTTATATTAACAGATATTTTTATAAGAGTCAATTTTTCATTCTGAAATGTATTTTATAGAATCTAAAAAGCTAGAACTATATCTCTGTTCTAGCTTTCTTTTTAGTATTTTCTAAAGCGTTGGTAACGTTCCTCAATGAGCTGCTCTAGTGGCAGTTTACCAAGTTCATCAAGTTCTGCTCGGAGCTGTTCTTTGACTTGCTTGATTAGATCTTTACTTGATAGACCTACCTCAGAGATAACCTTATCAACAATTTTCATATCTAGCAATTCGAATGAAGTAATTTTCATCAACTCTGCAGCCTCCATGGCACGACTGCCATCCTTCCAAAGAATAGACGCAAAGCCCTCAGGACTGAGAACTGCATAGATCGAGTTTTCTAACATCCAAACACGGTCAGCTACTGCAAGAGCTAAAGCTCCTCCTGAACCACCTTCACCGATAATAATAGCGATAATCGGTACCTTGAGGTCGCTCATCTCCATAAGGTTACGAGCAATAGCTTCACCTTGGCCACGCTCCTCTGCTCCGACACCAGGATAGGCACCAGCTGTGTTGATAAAGGTTACAACAGGACGACCAAATTTTTCAGCCTGCTTCATCAAGCGAAGGGCTTTTCGATAACCTTCAGGATGAGGTTGCCCAAAGTTACGGTTAAGATTATCTTGTAAGCTTTTACCTTTTTGAATTCCAACAACAGTTACTGCTTGGTCTCCCAACCAACCGATACCACCAATAACAGCACCATCATCTCGGAAAGAGCGATCACCATGGAGCTCTACAAAGTCATCAAATATTCCGGTTGCGAAGTCCAAGGCAGTTAAGCGGGTTTGTTCACGTGCTTCTCTGACGATTTTTGCAATATTCATAAACAATCCCCCTTATGTAACCTTACTAATCGAGCAATCATATCTGGCAATTCTCTCCGTTTAACAATCGCATCCACAAAGCCATGTTCTAACAAAAACTCTGCCTTCTGGAAATCCTCTGGCAAATCTTCCCTTACGGTATTTTCAATGACACGGCGTCCAGCAAATCCTACTAAACTTTGAGGCTCTGCCAAGATGATATCACCCTCCATAGCAAAGGAAGCTGTAACACCACCAGTTGTTGGATCAGTAAGGATTGTTAGGTAAAATAAACCTGCATTGGAATGACGTTTGACTGCTGCAGAGATTTTAGCCATCTGCATCAAACTCATGATTCCTTCTTGCATACGTGCTCCACCAGATGCTGTAAACAAGACGACTGGTAATTTTTCAGCTGTCGCGTATTCAAACAAACGAGTGATTTTTTCACCAACTACTGTTCCCATAGATGCCATGATAAAATTAGAATCCATGATTCCGAGAGCAACTTTCTCACCCTTAATCAAAGCAGTTCCTGTGACAACAGCCTCATCAAGACCTGTTTTTTCACGCATAGAGGCTAATTTTTTCTGGTAACCTGGAAATTCCAATGGATCTTGCGTCTCAATTCCTGTGAACATCTCTAGGAAGCTTCCCATATCAATGGTTAAAGCAAGGCGCTCTTGAGCTGAAATACGGAAGGTATAGCCACAGTGAGGACAAATACGTTCACTCCCCAAGTCCTTTTGGTAAATCGTATATTTGCAACCTGGACATTGGGAGAAGAGCTCATCTGGAACCTCTGGCTTGATCTGAGGTTGATTTACAGTCGAACGATTGGGATTGATTCGAATATATTTATCTTTTTTACTAAATAGAGCCATACATCCCCCTTTTCAGTCTTATACTATTTTTACATTATTCTTTTTCTTGATAGTGTGGTAAGAAAGTTTCCATCAAGAATGAAGTATCGTAGTCTCCTGCTATCACGCGACGATCTGAAATCAAATCGAGTTGGAAATCAGCATTAGTGACAACTCCTTCAATTTCGAGTTCATAAAGAGCTCGTTGCATTTTCATAAGTGCATCAAAACGATTTTCACCATGAACAATAATTTTAGCAATCATACTATCATAGTATGGCGGAATGGTATAACCAGGATAAACTGCTGAGTCCACTCGCAAGCCCACACCACCACTTGGTAGATAAAGATTGGTAATCTTACCTGGACTTGGTGCAAAATTAAAGGCTGGGTTTTCTGCGTTGATACGGCACTCAATAGCATGTCCTTTTAGAACAATGTCTTCTTGTTTCAAGGTCAAAGGTTGACCTGCTGCAATACGGATTTGTTCCTTGACAATATCCACACCAGAAACAAATTCGGTTACCGGGTGTTCTACTTGGACACGCGTATTCATCTCCATAAAGTAGAATTTGCCAGTTGCTTCATCTAGTAGGAATTCAATGGTACCAGCATTCTCATAACCAACCGACTCCGCTGCACGGACTGCTGCAGCACCAATTTCATTACGCAGTGTTTTCCCAATGGCAATCGAAGGACTTTCTTCTAAAACCTTTTGGTTATTCCGCTGAAGCGAACAGTCACGCTCTCCTAGGTGAATAACATGTCCCATCTGGTCAGCAAGAATCTGTACTTCAATGTGGCGAGCAGGGTAAATCACACGCTCAAGGTACATCGCCCCATTACCAAAGTTGGCTTTAGCTTCACTAGAGGCTGTTTCAAAGGCTGACACAAGATCCTCTGCCTTTTCAACCTTACGAATCCCTTTACCACCACCTCCAGCTGAAGCTTTCAGCATAACTGGATAACCAATTTTTTCGGCAATAGCCAGAGCCTCTTCTGCAGTATGGACTTCTCCATCTGATCCTGGAATGACAGGCACGTTTGCCTTAATCATTTGAGCACGGGCGTTAATTTTATCTCCCATGACATCCATTACTCGAGCTGATGGTCCGATAAATTTGATACCGACTTCTTCACACATAGTTGCAAATTTGGAATTTTCACTTAAGAAACCAAATCCAGGGTGAATAGCTTCAGCTTCAGTCAAGACCGCAGCTGAAAGGATGGCATTGATGTTCAGATAAGATTCTGTAGCCTTCCCAGGTCCGATACAGATAGCTTCATCAGCCAAAAGCGTGTGGAGAGCTTCCTTGTCAGCAGTCGAATAGACAGCGACTGTTGCGATTCCTAACTCTCGTGCCGCACGAATAATACGAACAGCAATTTCACCACGATTGGCAATTAAAATCTTACGAAACATGGAAAACCTCCCTAGTTTCCAATAGCAAAGGTTAGAATACCGCTTGCTGCAAGCTTACCATCTACTTCTGCCTTCGCTTCTACTACGGCGATTGTGCCACGACGCTTGACAAAAGTTGCTGTCATGACAAGCTGATCACCAGGAACAACTTGTTTCTTAAATTTCACTTTGTCCATACCAGCATAGAAAACAAGCTTCCCTTTGTTTTCAGGTTTTGATAATTCCAAAACACCTGCTGTTTGTGCCAAAGCTTCCATGATTAAGACACCTGGCATTACAGGGTAGGCTGGAAAGTGTCCGTTGAAGAAAGGTTCGTTAATCGTCACATTTTTAATGGCAACAATGGTGTCTTCGCTAACTTCCAAGACACGATCCACCAAGAGCATGGGATAACGGTGTGGCAAAGCTTCTTTAATTCCTTGAATATCAATCATTTGATACGTACCAAGCCTTTCCCGAACTCAACCATTTCTTCATTTTCAACAAGAATTTCTGTTACGACACCGTCTTTAGGTGCTGGAATTTCGTTCATGACCTTCATAGCTTCGATGATGACCAAGGTTTGGCCTTTTTTGACAGTATCACCGACCGAAACAAAATTAGGTTTGTCTGGTCCGGCAGCCAAGTATGCAACTCCAACAAGCGGACTTTCTACAAGGTCTCCTTCAGCTACAGATTCAGTAGTATTTGATTCTGGAGCAGTTTCTACAGCTGGTGCTGTAGTTTGAGCTTGTGGTGCAACTGTAGGTGCAACTGCTGGAACCACTGGTTGAGGTGCTGGACTTGTTTCTGTAACAAGTTTTGCTTCATTCTTACTGAAGACCAACTCGTCCGTTCCATTTTTATAAGAAAATTCTTTCAAGCTTGACTGGTCAAATTGTGCCATCAAGTCTTTGATTTCATTTAAATTCATCTTTACTTATTCTCCCAACGTTTGAAAGCAAGAACTGCATTATGCCCACCAAATCCAAAAGTATTTGAGATAGCATAAGGAATTTCACGTTCCACACCTTGTCCATAAATAACGTTTGCTTCGATGTAATCTGATAATTCTGTTGTTCCAGCTGTCATTGGAACATAGTTGTTACGGATGGCTTCAATGGTTGCAATGGCTTCAACTGCACCTGCTGCACCGAGCAAGTGTCCTGTAAATGACTTGGTTGAAGATACAGGTACTTCCTTACCAAGAACCGCTACGATAGCACCACTCTCTCCCTTTTCATTAGCAGGAGTTGATGTACCGTGAGCATTAACGTAGGTTACTTGGTCTGGTGTAATCTCAGCTTCCTCCAAGGCAAGTTTGATAGCTTTAATAGCACCTTGGCCTTCTGGATGTGGTGAAGTCATATGGTAGGCATCACAAGTGTTCCCGTAACCAACAACTTCAGCTAGGATAGTTGCACCACGTTTTTCAGCATGCTCTAAACTTTCAAGGACTAACATACCTGATCCTTCACCCATGACAAATCCATTACGGTCTTTGTCAAATGGAATAGAAGCACGAGTTGGATCCTCTGTTGTTGAAAGAGCTGTTAAGGCTTGGAAACCTGCAATCGCAAATGGAGTAATAGATGATTCTGAACCACCAACCAACATGATATCTTGGAAACCAAACTTGATAGAACGGAAGGCATCTCCGATAGCATCATTTGATGAAGCACAAGCTGTATTGATAGATTTACAGATACCATTGGCACCAAAGCGCATAGCTACATTCCCTGCAGCCATATTTGGCAAGGCTTTGGGAAGTGTTAATGGTTTAACACGTTTTGGCCCTTTTTCGTGCAGTCGAAGGACTTGGTCTTCGATTTCTCTGATTCCACCGATACCTGATGCAACGATGACACCAAAGCGGTCTTTATCAAGTGCTTCTACGTCAAGATTAGCATGGTCAACTGCTTCTTGAGCAGCATACAAGGCATACAAAGAATAATCATCGAAACGATTGGTATCTTTTTTTACAAAATATTTGTCAAAAGGAAAATCGTTAATTTCTGCTGCATTATGGACGTCAAAAGCACTGTGATCAAACTTGGTGATTTCACCAATCCCAATCTTTCCATTCTTCAGACTGTTCCAAAATTCTTCTGGCGTATTCCCAATTGGAGATGTTAATCCATAACCTGTTACTACTACACGATTTAGTTTCATTTTCATACCTCTATTTTAACTCTTATTGCATGGTAAGTCCACCATCAATTGCAATGACTTGTCCCGTTAGATAATCTTGGCTTGCAAGAAAGGCTGTGACCTCTGCCACTTGCTCAGCTTGGCCAAATTGTTTCATCGGAATTTGTGCCAACATGGCATCTTTTACCTTATCAGATAGGACTGCAGTCATATCTGATTCGATCATTCCTGGTGCAATGGCATTGACACGCACATTACGATTGGCTACCTCACGAGCTACTGATTTGGTAAATCCAATCAAACCAGCCTTAGATGCAGCGTAGTTTGCTTGACCGATATTTCCCATCAAACCAACGACACTAGACATATTGATAATGGCCCCTTCACGTGCTTTTATCATCTGTTTCAAAACAGCTTGTGTCATATTGAAGGCACCTGTCAAATTGATTTTCAAGACCTTCTCAAAATCTTCTTCTGTCATCTTCAGCATGAGGGTGTCTTGAGTAATCCCAGCATTATTCACTAGGACATCAACTGAACCTAGTTCTTCAATCGCTTGATCCACCATGCGTTTTGCATCTGTGAAGTCTGAGACATCACCAGAAATAGCAAGTACCTTGACCCCGTAAGGTTTAAATTCGTCTAGAAGCTCCTCGGAGATTTCACCACGACTATTCAAGACAACGTTGGCTCCCAAGCTGGCAAATTTATGAGCTATGGCGAGACCAATTCCTCGACTTGAGCCTGTAATAAAGACATTTTTCTGTTCTAGTTTCATTTTTCTCCTTTCAGAACTTCTACTATTTTGATCTAATTTTCTAAGAGTGCTTGTAAACTTGCTTGATCTTCAACATTTGCAAGTTGAGCAGTTTTATCAATCTTTTTGACGAATCCTGACAAGACTTTTCCAGGGCCAATCTCGATAAAACGAGTGACTCCCGCTTCTTTCATGACTGCAATGCTCTCATAAAAACGAACAGGTTCCTTAACTTGACGAGTCAAGAGTTCTGCAATTCGTTCTTTTTCCATGACCTTTGCTTCTGTATTTCCAACAAGAGGACAAGCAAAATCAGAAAATTCAACTGCTGTCAGGGCTTGTGCTAATTTTTGACTTGCAGGCTCCAATAAAGCTGTATGGAAAGGTCCAGAAACATTTAGAGGAATCAAGCGTTTTGCTCCCGCTTCCTGCAAAAGTTCAACTGCACGATCTACAGCAACCACCTCACCACCAATAACAATTTGACTTGGGGTATTGTAGTTAGCTGGAGTCACAACACCAAGTTGAGAAGCTTCTTGACAAGCTTGTTCAATAACTTCAACTGGAGTATTGAGTACGGCTACCATTTTACCAGACCCAGCAGGTGCCGCTTCTTCCATATAAGATCCACGCTTAGCAACTAGAGCCACCGCATCCTCAAAATTCAAAGCGCCACTAGCTACAAGGGCTGAATATTCTCCAAGAGACAGACCTGCCACCATATCTGGTTGGTAACCCTTCTCCTTTAGTAGTCGATAAATGGAAACGGATGTAGCCAAAATAGCTGGTTGTGTGTAACGTGTCTGGTTTAGCTTCGTTTCATCGTTATCAATCAAGTCACGAAGATCATAACCTAAGACCTGGCTAGCTTGGTCGATTGTTTCCTTGACGATAGCATATTGGTCATATAGTTCACGTCCCATTCCAAGGTACTGGGCTCCTTGACCTGCAAATAGAAAGGCTGTTTTAGTCATTTCTTGTAACTCCTGCCCATCGAGCGGCTTCTTTTTGAATTTTCTCAGCTGCACCATAGTAGATATCTTTTAAGATTTCTTCAACTGTTTCTTCTTTCGATACCAAACCTGCAATCTGGCCGGCCATTACTGAACCGCCATCCACATCACCATGGACAACAGCCTTAGCTAAGGCTCCAGCACCCATTTGCTCAAAGATTTCTAAGTCTGGATTTTCTTGTTTAAAAGCATCTTTTTCAGCTTGCTCGAAATCACGAGTCAATTGATTTTTGATGGCACGAACTGCGTGACCAAAATGTTGTGCTGAAATCGTTGTATCGATATCACGAGCTTTTAAAATTTTAGCTTTATAGTTCGGATGAGCATTTGATTCTTTGGCAACTACAAAACGAGTTCCTACTTGCACAGCTTCCGCACCAAGCATAAATCCAGCGGCAGCTCCCTCACCGTCTGCAATACCACCTGCAGCGATAACAGGAATTGAAACAGCCGCCGCAACTTGACGAACCAAGGTCATAGTTGTTAGTTTACCGATGTGTCCTCCTGCTTCCATACCTTCTGCAATGATAGCGTCTGCACCGATTTTTTCCATGCGTTTCGCCAAAGCAACACTTGGAACTACAGGAATAACGGTAATCCCTGCTTCATGGAATCGCTCCATGTATTTACTTGGGTTCCCTGCGCCAGTTGTGACTACCTTAACCCCTTCTTCAATAACGAGGTCAACAATATCATCAACAAATGGAGACAAGAGCATGATATTGACACCAAAAGGCTTGTCTGTTAAAGATTTAATCTTATCGATGTTGGCTTTAACCACTTCTTTAGGTGCGTTTCCTCCACCAATGATACCGAGACCACCAGCTTTTGAAACAGCTCCAGCCAAATCGCCATCTGCCACCCAGGCCATTCCACCTTGGAAGATAGGATAATTAATATTTAATAGTTCAGTGATACGTGTTTTCATATTGCCTCCATAAGTCTTGCTTACGTAATAGTTCGACTGTATTATAATTTGACGGTCAAACTATTACCTAAACAAGAGGGAGTGGGTCTCCCCTACTCCTTCTTTATTTATTCTAATTATTTTGTTTGCTCTTCAACGTAAGCAACCAAGTCGCCAACTGTTTTCAAGTTGTCTTCTGCTTCGATTTGGATATCAAAAGCGTCTTCGATTTCTGAAATAACTTGGAACAAGTCCAATGAATCTGCATCTAAATCATCAAAAGTAGATTCAAGTGTTACTTCTGATGCATCTTTTCCAAGTTCTTCAACGATAATTTCTTGTACTTTTTCAAATACTGCCATGATAGACTCCTTTAAAATAAATAGTTTTTTTATAACAATGTGATCACCACATGATTACCTAAATTGTAACAATAAGTGTGCCCCATGTCAAACCTCCACCGAAACCTGACAAGAGAATTTTTTGGCTACCATCCAAATGGATGAGCCCTTCTTCTACACACTCAGAAAGTAAAATCGGAATACTTGCCGCACTGGTATTTCCATACTTCGTCATATTAGCAGGAAGTTTGTCACGATCGACACCGATCTTTCTAGCCATCTTATCTAAAATTCGAATATTAGCTTGATGAAGTAATAGATAATCGAGTTCATCTGCTGATATTGGACTTTTTTCGATGGTCTGTTTAATAGATTTAGCCACGTCTCGAATTGCAAAGTCAAAAACTGCTCTCCCATCCATTTTCAAGAAAACATCTGGTTCTTCTTGAATCGAAAATGGTGAAATCAATCCTGTCTGTCCATATGTGAGACACTCACCACGAGAACCATCGCTATTGAGACTTTCAGCTAAGAAATGTTCTTGGTCACTCGCCTCTAGTAGTACACCACCAGCTCCATCTCCAAACAAGACAGCTGTTGAGCGGTCAGACCAATCCAAAGATTTTGACATGGTCTCACTACCGATAACCAGACCCTTGCGATATGTTCCTGAAGAAATGAACTTTTCTGCAGTTGATAGGGCAAAGACAAATCCACTACAAGCAGCTGTTAAATCATAAGCAAAAGCCTTATGAGCGCCAATTCTTGCCTGAACACGAGCTGCTGTAGAAGGCATCATCGAGTCAGGTGTCATAGTAGCCAGAATAATAAAATCTAACTCTTCAGCAGAAATCCCTGCCTTGTCCAGAAGTTGTCTTGCAACCTCTGTAGCCAAATCTCCTGTTGATTCTGTTTTAGAAATATGACGTTCTTTAATCCCTGTCCGACTTGAGATCCATTCATCACTCGTATCCATGACCTGAGCCAAGTCTTCGTTAGTGATAATCTGCTCTGGAGCATAATGAGCGACCTGGCTTATTTTTGCAAAAGCCATTACTTCAAATCCTCCAAAAAGTGATAAAGATTAGTCAACCCTTTACCCATAACTTCCATCTCTTCAGGACTCATGCCTTCGATAATTCTTTCGACCATGGCCTTATGGAAACGTTTATGAACACGGTGAACGAGACGACCTTTCTTTGTCAAATGCAGATGTACTACACGACGATCTTGATCTGAACGGATACGTTCGATGTATCCTTTTCTCTCCAAATTGTTTAAACTCGTTGTCACAGTCCCTAGAGTTACCATCAACTCTTTGGAAACTTGGCTCGGAGTCACTTCTGGATACTTGCCGATAACATCAATCGTGTGCATTTCTTTGATAGAGATATCCTTGAAACGACTACCTCGCAAACTTACTTCCTCGATTACTAGGACGTTGTTAAAAATTGATGTTAAATAGTCATTGACTTGTTGGTAGTCCATTTCTCTTCCCTCCTTTACCAAAAAAAGTTTAATAATCAAAACATTTGACAAGAAAAGTATATCAAACTTCAAAGAATAGTGCAAGTATTTTTTATTTCCCGACAAATTTTGGACGTCTTCTTTCAGAATGTGCCCGAACACCTTCTTTAAAATCTTCTGTGTAGGATAGTGATTCTTGCAATTCTAATTCAAGTTTAGCGTATTCATGCCACTGTTTAAACTCACTTTCCCAAACAAGTTTCTTAATTGCTGCATAAGAATTTGAAGAACCACGTCTCAACTTCTTCAACAATTGTTCTCTTGTTTTTTCTAATTGTTCACTAGTACATAGACGATACAAAGCCCCTGCTTCAAAGGCCTTTTCAGCGGTAAAGGCTTCGCCTGTCATAGCCAATTGCGTTGCACGAGTTGCACCTAATGAACGAGTCAACAAGAATAATCCACCAGCATCAGGAGCTAAGCCCACACCAACAAAAGCCTGGATGAATTTAGCTTTGTCAGATGCAATACAGAAATCAACTGCCAAAGCCATATTTGCTGCAGCACCAGCAACTGCTCCGTCAACTTCCATGATAACTGGCTTAGGAATCTGTTTAATCTTATAAGAAATTGTATTAACCAATTCAGCAATTCGTGCAAGAGAAGCAATATCATCTTCATCGACAGCACGTTTCATCTCAACTAAGTCTCCACCGACAGAAAATACTTTTCCTGCAGCATTGATGAGAATATATGAAACAGAATCGTCTTTTTCAGCTAATTCCAGTGCTTCTAAAATTTCTTCACACATAGGAATATGGAAACCATTTGCCACCTCGGGACGATTTAAAGTAATCGTTGCTAAATCGTCTTGAATTTGAAAGATAATATGATTCATAGCCACTCCTTTAATTTAAAAAGCTGATTAAATTATTTTATCTTCAAAGTATATCTTTTTCTTTTTATTTATACAAGCAAAAATCGATTAAAAGTGTATCGGCCGATTTCGAAAGAAAAGTTTCTAACCTTATGGATACAGCTCTCTTATAAGATAACCCATTCGTATTCCAGATTGAAAAAAGCCCTTCTTTCTGCTATAATCGTATAAAATACTAACTGAGGAGTTTTTATGAAGGTTGTAAAATTTGGAGGAAGTTCACTCGCCTCTGCAAGCCAATTGAAAAAGGTTTTAAACATTGTAAAAAGTGACCCTGAACGTCGTTTTGTAGTTGTATCTGCACCAGGAAAGCGCGATGCTAAAGATACCAAAGTTACGGATGCTTTGATTAAATATTATCGTGATTATGTAGCAGGAAATGATATCAGTGCTAGTCAAAATTGGATTATCGATCGTTACGCTGCAATGGTTAGCGAACTAGGGCTTAAACCTGCTGTTTTAGAACGAATCTCTAAAAGCATCCGAACTCTCGCTACCCTTCCAATTGAAAACAATGAATTTCTTTACGATACCTTCCTTGCTGCAGGTGAAAATAACAACGCTAAACTGATTGCGGCTTACTTTAACCAAAATGGTTTAGAAGCGCGCTATGTTCATCCACGAGAGGCTGGGATTGTTGTTACAAGCGAACCTGGAAATGCTCGTATCATTCCTTCAAGTTATGATAAAATCGAAGAGCTCAATAATGGAACGGAAGTTCTGGTTATTCCCGGATTCTTCGGTGTGACTAAAGAGAATCAAATCTGTACCTTCTCACGTGGTGGATCTGATATCACTGGTTCAATTATCGCAGCTGGAGTTAAAGCTGACCTTTATGAAAACTTTACTGATGTTGACGGAATTTTTGCTGCCCACCCTGGTATCATTCACAAACCACACTCAATCCCTGAATTGACTTACCGTGAAATGCGGGAATTGGCCTATGCAGGTTTCTCTGTACTGCATGACGAAGCACTCCTTCCGGCCTACCGTGGTAAAATTCCTCTCGTTATCAAAAATACTAATAACCCTGACCATCCAGGTACTCGCATCGTTCTGAAACACAGCAGTGATGAATTCCCAGTAGTGGGGATTGCTGGCGATTCTGGTTTTGTCAGCATCAATATGTCTAAGTACCTGATGAACCGCGAAGTTGGTTTTGGTCGTAAAGTACTTCAAATTCTAGAAGACCTGAATATTGGTTGGGAACATATGCCAACTGGTATCGATGACCTATCTATCATTCTACGTTCACGAGAATTAACTCCTATTAAAGAAGAAGAAATCCTTCGTCAACTTGTTCAAAAAGCAGAAGTCGATCATGCTGAAATTGAACATGATCTCTCAATCATTATGATCGTTGGTGAAAAGATGAAGCGTCATATCGGGGTAACTGCTACTGCTACTCGCGCCTTGTCTGAAAATAATATCAACATTCAAATGATGTCACAAGGTTCTAGTGAAGTTTCTATCATGTTCGTTGTCCACAAAGACCAAGAAAAAGCGGCTCTTAAGGCTCTCTACCAAGCATTTTTCGGTGAAAGTAAGGAAGACTAAACATGGCACAATCCCTCAACAAAGTCATTGACCTACAAACAACTGGAACCTCCTATCTTTCCATTTCAGGAAAGGTCGGAAAGTTCCTTGTTGGAGATCAAGCACTAGAATTTTACGCAGACCGAAATGTCGAGGATTATATTCAAATCCCATGGTCTAGCGTTAATCAAATCGGAGCCAATGTTTCGGGCCGTAAGGTTAGTCGTCACTTTGAAGTTTTTACAGAACAAGGAAAATTCCTCTTTGCCTCAAAAGATTCTGGAAAAATTCTTAAAATTGCTCGTGAAAAACTAGGTAATGATAAGGTTGTCAAGCTTCCAACTTTAGTCCAAATCATTGGGCATAAAATTAAAAATCTATTTGCAAAAAAATAGAAACTTTAGTATAATCATAGAAACGGATAAGTAAGTTACGTTTATTTTTCAGAAAGTCTGCGGGTGCTGTGAGCAGATAGAAAACTTAATTGAAATTCTACCGTTGTTGCAAACTAAATACATAATCAAGTGCACACCTGTGAAGTTGGATGGAACCGTGGCCCTGCCACTCCAACGCTTTGTCAGGCGTGCTTTTTTCATAAAGGAGTTTATATGCTAGATATTAAACGAATTCGTACAGACTTTGATGCTGTCGCAGAAAAATTGGCTACACGTGGTGTAGACGCTGCTATCTTGAACGAGATGAAAGAAATCGATGCAAAACGTCGTGATATCTTGGTCAAGGTTGAAACACTTAAAGCAGAACGTAATACAGTTTCTGCTGAGATTGCTCAAGCTAAACGCAACAAAGAGAATGCAGACGATAAAATTGCTGCCATGCAAGCTCTCTCTGCTGAGGTAAAAGCTCTTGATGCTGAATTGGCTGAAATCGATGCGAAATTGACAGAATTTACCACAACTCTTCCCAACATCCCTGCTGATAGTGTTCCTATCGGTGCTGACGAAGACGATAATGTAGAAGTTCGACGTTGGGGAACTCCTCGCGAGTTTGACTTCGAACCAAAAGCTCACTGGGATCTTGGTGAAGACCTCGGCATTCTTGACTGGGAACGTGGTGGAAAAGTTACCGGTGCCCGCTTCCTCTTCTATAAAGGCCTTGGAGCTCGTTTGGAACGTGCTATCTACAACTTTATGTTGGATGAGCATGGTAAAGAAGGCTATACAGAAGTCATCACTCCATACATGGTGAACCATGATTCTATGTTTGGTACTGGTCAATATCCAAAATTCAAAGAAGATACGTTTGAATTGAAAGATACGAACTATGTCCTCATTCCTACAGCTGAAGTTCCTTTGACGAACTACTATCGTGATGAAATTCTTGATGGAAAAGACTTGCCAATCTACTTTACCGCTATGAGTCCATCTTTCCGTTCTGAAGCTGGTTCAGCTGGTCGCGATACTCGCGGTTTGATTCGTTTGCACCAATTCCACAAGGTTGAAATGGTGAAATTTACCAAACCAGAAGAATCATACGAAGAATTGGAAAAAATGACAGCCAACGCTGAAAACATCCTTCAAAAACTCAATCTCCCATACCGTGTGGTAGCTCTTTCTACAGGAGATATGGGATTCTCAGCAGCAAAAACTTACGACTTGGAAGTATGGATCCCTGCGCAAAATACTTATCGTGAAATCTCAAGCTGTTCAAATACAGAAGATTTCCAAGCGCGTCGTGCCCAAATCCGTTACCGTGATGAAGCAGATGGTAAAGTGAAACTCCTTCACACTTTGAATGGTTCTGGACTTGCTGTTGGACGTACCGTTGCTGCAATTCTGGAAAACTATCAAAATGAAGATGGTTCTGTCACTATTCCAGAAGTCCTTCGTCCATACATGGGTGGTGTTGAAGTCATCAAACCATAATTCAAAAAAAGAGGAAGCTATGCTTCCTCTTTTTAATTTACAAGAAAGAAAACAGGTAGAAACCTTTATTTCCACCTGTTATTTTTATATTCTCTAGTAACCACCCATCATAGATGGATCCATTGCTGGAGCAGGGGCTACTGGTTCTGGTTTGTTAGCTACAACTGCTTCGGTTGTCAAGATGAGACTTGCTACTGAAGCGGCATTTTGAAGGGCTGAACGACTTACCTTAACAGGATCGATAATTCCTGCTTCAATCATGTTAACCCATTCACCTGTTGCAGCGTTGAAGCCTGTTCCAAGCTCTGCATGCTTCAAACGATCGATAACGATTGAACCTTCATAGCCTGCGTTGTAGGCAATTTGGCGAACCGGCTCTTCTAAGGCACGAAGAACAATGCTACGTCCTGTTGCTTCATCACCTGTCAATTCTAAAGCTTCAACAGCTGGAATGACATTCACTAAGGCAGTACCACCACCTGCAACGATACCTTCTTCAACAGCTGCACGAGTCGCATTAAGAGCATCTTCGATACGGAGTTTCATTTCTTTCAACTCAGTTTCAGTTGCAGCACCAACCTTGATAACAGCTACTCCACCTGACAATTTAGCCAAGCGTTCTTGAAGTTTTTCACGGTCGAATTCTGAAGTTGTTGTTTCAATTTGAGACTTGATGACAGCGACACGGTTAGCAATTGCTTCAGGATTACCTGCGCCTTCTACAATAACAGTGCTATCTTTATCTACAGACACTTTAGCTGCTTGACCTAAAGCTTCGATGGTAGCATCTTTCAACTCAAGACCAAGGTCTTCGGTAATAACAGTTCCACCTGTCAAAATCGCAATATCTTCCAACATCGCTTTACGACGGTCACCGAAACCAGGAGCCTTAACAGCAACTACGTTGAAAGTTCCACGAATCTTGTTCAAGACAAGAGTTGGAAGAGCTTCACCGTCAACGTCATCTGCAATAATCAAGAGCGGACGGCTACTTTGAAGAATACTTTCTAGAAGTGGCAAAATTTCTTGGATGTTTGAGATTTTCTTATCAGTGATTAAAATGTATGGATTTTCAAGGTCTGCAACCATTTTTTCATTGTCAGTGACCATGTACTGTGATAGATAACCACGATCGAATTGCATTCCTTCTACAACTTCAAGCTCTGTTTCCATACCACGTGATTCTTCAATAGTGATAACTCCATCTTTACCAACTTTTTCCATGGCTTCAGAGATGTATTCACCCACTTTTTCAGAGCGAGAGGATACGGCAGCGACTTGTGCGATTGCTTCCTTGCTTGATACTGGAATGGCATTGTTCTTCAAGGCTTCTACAGCAGTTGCAACTGCTGCTTCAATCCCACGACGGATACCGATTGGGTTTGCTCCTGCTGTAACGTTCTTGATTCCTTCACGAACGATGGCTTGGGTCAAGACAGTTGCAGTGGTTGTCCCGTCACCAGCAATATCGTTGGTTTTAGAAGCTACTTCTGATACCAATTTGGCACCCATATTTTCAAAATGGTCTTCTAGTTCAATTTCTTTAGCGATTGTCACCCCGTCATTGGTAATCAATGGTGAACCAAATGATTTTTCAAGAACGACATTACGTCCTTTAGGGCCTAAGGTTACTTTAACTGTATCAGCTAGGATATCAACCCCACGGACCATTGCTGAACGTGCATCAGATGAAAATTTAATTTCTTTTGACATACTTACTTCCTCCTATTATTCTTCAACGATTGCTAAAATATTAGCTTCACCCACGATGATATATTTTTCATCACCATCTTTGACATCAATACCTACATGAGCTTCAACTAAAACTTGATCTCCAACTTTTACACTTGGAGCAACAAGTTCACCACTCAAGGTGCGAACACCTTGTCCAATAGCTACTACTTTAGCTGTTTTTGTTTTTTCTTGGGCTGATCCTGCAAGGACAAAGCCACCAACTGTTTGTTCTTTTTCTTCAATTTTCAAGACCACGCGGTCTCCTAATGGTTTCAACATCTGCTTTCCTCCATAAGATAATCATATTATTAGCACTCTTTGTATACGAGTGCTAAACCATAGTTCTATTGTATCACTTAGTCAGAAATAGTCAAGAAAAAAACACCTCAAAAATGAAAGAGATGTTCCTTTAATATTAATTGAGAATCGTCAACTTTTGATTGAAATCATCGATAACCTTTTGGAGATTGATCCGCCCGCGGTAGATACCATATCCAAAAACCACCATTCCTAATATTCCAATCAAGGCAAGTAAAATTCCGAAAATTAAGAGTGGGAGGAAGGTTTTATGAAAAAGATAAATCAATACCACACCAATACTAGCAGTGATAAAGAGCAAACTGAACCAACGACCCAAATTTTCAAGCATGTGGCGTTGATACTTAATTTCTGTTTCATATCCATTAACAAGTTCTTGTTTTGTAACCATGAAAATCCTCCTGATAAAAATTGAGAATGAAGTGTAAGAGAAGGAGATTAGTCTACTTCATTCTCAAAATTTTTACTAGTAAATATTGGGTTCTCTTGACCTTAGTAATTAAGATGTGGGTCAAAGATACCTAGAGCAACACCAATTAAGGCAACAACAACTAGAATTAACATGACTTTGTTTGGTGAAACTTTTTTCTTAGACATCAACCACCAGCAAATAGTGATGAAGGTTGCTGTCAAGAGACCTGGATAAACACCATCAATCTTTTCTTGAATTTTAAGGAAGGCTTCTCCGTTAGCATTTTTGAATTCGAGTGCTGTTGTAACAGAGACCCAAGTCGCTGCTACGGCACCAATAACCATACCACCAACAACGCTGATCGCTTTACGAAGAGCTTGTCCTTTTGGTCCTACAAGAAATTCAACGGCTTTATCCCCTAATTGATACCCTTTAAAGAAGGCAAAGCGCATACCAAAGTAGACTAGGAAATTCCACACGACGATGTAGAAGATAGCACCAGCGACGTTACCACCTTTTGAAAGACCAAGTGCAATCCCCAAAAGAACTGGAATCAAGGTACCAACTATCAAAGAGTCACCAATACCAGCGATTGGTCCCATCAAACCGGCACGCATCCCATTGATGGTTTCACCATCTACTGCATCTCCATTTGCACGCGCTTCTTCCAAACCAGCTGTAATCCCTACAACAAGGGATCCAAGTTGCGGTTCAGTATTGAAAAAGGCGGTATAGGTTTGCATGGCATCTTTTTGTTCTTCTTTTGTATCATACATCTCTTCTACAATTGGAAGCATTGAAGTTAAGTACCCGAAGGTTTGCATGTGTTCTTGAGAGAAACAAGTCAAATGGCCATAATACCAATGATGAAATGCTTTTGCTAATGTTTTCTTTGAAATTTTCTTTCTATCAGCCATCTTAAATATCCTCCTCATCATCGTCTACGTACACCACTCCAGCCGGAGCTGCTTTCATAGATTTAATCACTTCAAGTTCATAGTAGATTACTGCAAAGATTAATGAAACAACAGCACTAGCTACCAAGTTCAATCCTAGAGATTTAGCCAAAGTAAATCCAACAAAGAATGGAATGAAGTCAGTTGCTTTTGTAACAATTTGTTTCAACAAGATAGCAATACCGACACATGGGAGAAGGGCTCCAACTGTAAAGAGGGCTTTCATCCAGAAACCATCCATAGGAAGGTAAAGTTTCATCAAATCAACCATGTTTTCACCATATTTGGTGATAATCATAGTTGGAAGGAAAGAGAAGAGGAAGTGAGAAATCCAAGGATAAACCCAGTCAACTGCGTAGAGTTTTTTGAAGTTTCCTTCTTCAACGGCTTTCCAACCAATATGTTGCCAAAGCAAGTTCATTGTAGCTGTACCGTAGAAAAGAACAGTACCGATTGTCCCAACGGCTGCACCGATTGGAGCTGCAGCTGCTGCAATTCCAGCTTCGTCTGTGATGTGATTTGCATGCACAAACAAGATAGCAAGAGGAACACCGATATAAGAGATTGCACGAACGTCGGCAGATACGGTTCCACCAGGTGTTACCAAGGCGATATAAACGACTTGAAGGGCAACCCCGACCATAATACCGGTTGTCACATCTCCAAGAATTAAACCTGAGATCAACCCACCAATCAAGGGACGACCGAGTGTATAGTTCCCGATACTGGAACCACCCATACCAGGCATTGAAGACAAGCTGGCGAAAACTGCAAGCAAGATTGCTTGAATCCATGAAATTGTCATAACAAACGCTCCTTTTTGTTTGTAAATTTATTTACCTAACTAATAAAACTGTTAGGTTTAAAAACCAAATTTAGATTTGAAATCGTCCCAGTAACCAATCGAAACATCAGGCAACAATTGGAATTTAACCTTGTAACCTGTTGCCTGGATAGCCTGAAAGGCTTCTGCTTCTTCCTGTGTGATAGATTGGTTATTACCCAATTTCACTGCACCAGGTCGATCATTTGCAGGGCCAACGATGATTTCTTTAACATCTCCTGGGACAAAACCTTGATCCACCAAAATTTCCTTCATATCGATTGGGTTTTTGGTAATCAAGAAGTAACGACTATCTGATTCCGTTACTTTTGCTGATTTTTCTTTAAAGGCTTCTTTTGTCCATACAAAGGTTTTCTTGTCTGATGCACCCTTGTATGCCTGGATTAAAACCTTGTTTGATGCTGCTGCATCGTTTACGGCAATCAAACCATCACATGGTTTTTCCTTTGCCCAGCGTGTGACTGTTTGACCGTGAATCATGCGGTCATCAATCCGTACAAATGTTACTACCATAAGGTACCTCCCTATTAAATATCGTCATCATCTTCTTCAGCACTGGTGGCTGAAACTTCAAAAGGCTGTAGTGCAGATTGTGCTTCTGATAAGATGGTAGCTGACAAATCATCTCCATCCAACACATCCTTCATTACTACTGCTGTTAAAGCCATGGTAAGGTTCATTCCACCAAGAATCACGGCCCCCTCTAGCTTCCCAACTTCTTCTAGGACAGTTGCTGCTGTGGTTAATGGACTACCACCTACAATATCTGCCAAGACCAATACAGAATCATCTGCTGTCAATTCTGAAATGCTTTCTCTAAATTCAACCGCAAAATCATCGACCGATTTTCCTTCTTTGAGTCCAACTGCAATGACCTGGTTCATCTTATCACCAGCAAACATAGCTAGTGATGTTTTTAGGCCTTCTGCCAATCCTCCATGACTGACTAAAATGAGGTATTTCATTTTGCTACGCCTCCTTTATTTGACTCTATTGTAGATTATTTGAAAGCGTTTTTACATTGTCAAATGTCACATTATAAACATGACATTTAGCAATAAAAAAATGACATCTGTCACTTGACACGATGTCATCTTTTTTTCTTTAAAATCCTACCTGGAGACTACTTTCAATCTCCCTTTGAATTTGCGGCAGGCGGTTCTCAACATCTTGATTGCGCAAGGCATTGCCAATCAAGTAGTCCAGTTTTTCTAACACTTCTTTCGAGACATTCTTGGGACTACTTTCTACAGCTTGTTCCATGATTCGGTTCAAGGTCTGATTGGTTAAGGAATCTGCCCCAAAATCATCCACTTGCAGAAGGTCTTTACTAGAACGACTCTTGACTACATCAGGCATGACAGAAATCCCTTGAGATTCAGCAAAAAGAGTTTGTTGGATTTCTGGATCCTCTGTCAACACTTGCATCAACTCCCAAGCCAACTTTGAATGAGGAGTCCGAGCAGACATGGCAAAAGAAGTCGTCGTAACCAAGGTCGCCTTAGTGGTTTTTGACTTAGCAGGCATAGGAATACAGGTCCAGGTGAAGTTTGAATATTTGGAAACATGATAGGGATAAGGTTTATAAGTCCTATATTGAGCCAAAGTCATGGGGTAAAACGCTACTTTCCCCTGGTCAAAATCTTTGGAACTCACCTTATAATTTTTATTTAACTCTTCCAATTTTTGCAGAAAAGTCAAAGATTCTTTGACTTCTGGAGCCGTAAGTTTGAGCATCCCACCTTGAAAGAGACTACCCCCATTTGCTGCCAAAGCTTCTTTCCAGGTGTATTCTGTACTCCCAAACTGATCCAATTGACCATCTCCATTGGTATCTTTGGTTAGTTTTTTACAAATTGTATAGAACTCTTCCAAGCTCCAACCTTCTTTGGGAACCTCAATGCCTTCTTTATCCAGCAAATCTTTATTGACACACATCAAAATAGGATTACTTTCATATGGCAAGGCATAGGTTTGCCCCTGATAAACACCTGATTCAAATGCAACAGGATAAAAAGCAACTTGGTCTTCTTTATTCATATAGCCGTTTAACTTTTCTAAAACGCCACGTGCCGCCAATAAAGAAATATCTTGTTCAGAGACCATAAAGACATCCGGTGTCTTTCCTGAAACAATTTTTTCTGAGAGCCAGTTTGAATATTCAGACTGTGGAATTCCATTTTCATACTCCACACGGACATTGGGATGGGACTTTTCAAATTTTTCAATTGCTCGATCCAAAGCATGTGAACGTTGACTGGTTGGTACATCCCAACTAGAACCTGCATAAACTCCTATATGAAGTACGGTTGGTTGCCGTTTCCACCCATAAACCCCCGCACTTACACAGAGCATAATAAGGAGCCCAATCCCAAAATAAAGATGCTTTCGCTTTAATTTCATTCCGTATTCCCTTTTGAAAAATCGCGTCTGGTCACTCCTGTTTGGACTGACCAAATCGCTAATTGTGTTCGATCTCTTAGGTTTAATTTTGCCAAAATCGTTGATAAGTAATTGCGCACGGTTCCTTCTGACAAGAAAAGTTTGGCCGCAATTTCTTTGTTAGACTCACCATAACCAATTTCTTGAATAATTCGCCATTCCGTAGTGCTTAAATCTTTGACATTATCTTCATCCACAGTAATAGAAAAGTTGGATTTAGCCATCTGTGAAAAAATTTGAAAGACTTTGCTAGCGATATTAGGGTTAATCATAGCTCCACCCTGATACACCACCTTAATAGCTTCGTAGAGCTCGTCTGTCGAGGTCCCTTTTAAGAGATATCCTGAAGCACCATATTTGAGCGCACTATAGATAAATTCATCATCATCAAAGGTCGTTAAAATAATAATTTTGATATCCGGATAATGCTCTTTTACTTCTTTTGTAGCCAAAACTCCATCCATACCTGGCATCCGAATATCCATCAAAATTAAATCAGGATGAGTTTGTGGGATGCTCGACAAGACATGATTCCCATCTTCTACTGTTGCTACCACTTCGATATCGGAGTGAGCTGACAAAATAATTTTCAGAGATTCTCGAATCAAAGACTGGTCATCTGCCACCATTACTTTTATCACCATCTCTTATCTCCCTTCTTTTTATTTCGGTAAACTGACTCGTGTAAAAAATCCATCGCGACTTTCAAATTGAAGTTGTCCTCCTAGGATAGAAATACGCTCCATCATCTGCTTGAGCCCATATCCATAGGTCAAGGTTTCAAACCCAACTCCATTGTCCTGCAACTCTATTATGTAATCTGCTTCATCCTCAAAAAAATGAAGTTCCATTAGACTAGCATGGCCGTGACGAACCGCATTGGTCATAGACTCTTGAATCACACGAAAAATCGTATCTTCAATCATGACGTCCATATCGACATCAACCCATTCATAGATTAAATCAACCTGTAGATTTGAAAGATTCTGATACTCATGAATCATCTTTTCTAACGCATATTTGAGAGTTCGTCCCTCAAGAGCTCCTGGCCGAAGGCGATTGAGAGAGCCTCTCACATCTTGAATCCCTTCGCGGACGACTTCTGACACATTTTTCACCTGTTCTTTTGCCCGATTAGGATCGATATCAATCAAGACTCCAACTGCATCTAAACCAGCTGAGATTCCTGTTAATGCATGCCCCAAGGTATCGTGAATCTCACGAGCAATCCGCTTACGCTCCCGATCCTCTGCAATTTTCTCAGATAAGGCCATATAGTTGTTCAACTCCGTATTAACTTTGGATACCATGGCCAATTCCTCTTCCACTTCGTGGTTCTCCGCAAGGACATTCATAATATAAAACAAAAGCGAAATAATGAAGAACACCAAATTTGAGGCATAGAGAGAATTCTTCAGAAAAAAGGCCAAAATTCGGAGGGAGGACGGATAAAACTGAATATACGTATCCAAGGACGGAATCGGAAAGAAAAGTGAAAAGACGTCTGAGTTGGTCACAAGAAGCATCAGGAAACTCACTAGTATAAACGCAAACCAATACTTGCGGTCTCGTTTAGTATTCAACTCTTTAGAACCATAGAAAATATCCGCAAAAACCAAGAGAATAATCCCATTATAAGCTATATTTTGAACCCACATCAAGAGCAACATCAGGAGAATCTCTAGAATATTTCGTTTATCAAAGATAGACCATCGGCTCGTTTGAGGACGATAACGAGCCATCGATATCAAGGCAATCCCAGCAAATAAGAGCGCAGACAACCAAAAGGTCAGAGAAGGCGCAAAAGGAATACGCTCTAAGCGTTCTACTAACAAAGAAGCTTGTCGTTGGACGATGATATAGTTGGTTGCTTGAAGATAGATAATACTATTGAGCATGACTGCAATAAAATTCACGATCATCAGGAGGGTCAAACTGTATCGCACACCTCTAAATTTTCTCATCACTGCCACCCATTCACATCGAATCGATCGATGTTTTCCTTTGTCATCATTTGAACTGGAATGGTTACTTCTTCAGAGTAGCTCTTCCCATCAACAATATCCTGGATGACTTCCATCACGCGATCTCCCATCTGCAAAGGAGACTGAGCAACTGTTCCCACAACATCATCTGTTGAATGCAATAAAGATTTCATATCTGGTGAACCATCAATTCCATAAATCGCAATGGGGTAGCTAATTCCTTTCTCCTTAATAGCAGCTAAAGCTCCTATAGCTGAACGGTCATTTAAGGCAACCAAGGTATCGATTTTAAATTCTAGTTGCAAGAAGTTGCGTACAGTTGGCATCGCAATTTCTGTCTGTCCCTTAGTTTCTAGTTCCGAGACAATCTGATAAGATTCGTGTCCTTCGATAGTATCCTTAAATCCCTGAATCCGTGTATCTGCTGAAATTGTTCCTTTATGCTCCAAGAGGAGTATTCGAGCACTAGAAGAGCGTTTCATCAGCTCTTTCGCAATCAATACTCCTGCTTGGTAGTTATCGGATACAATACTAGCATCAGGTTTAAAATTCTTCAACTGAGTATCTACTGCAATAATCTTAATCCCTTGTTTTCTAGCTTTTTCAAGAGCCCTTAAAATCAGTTGACTATCCCCCTTGACCGGATTAATCACAATCACATTGACTTTTTGAGCGCAAAAATCATCGATTTGTTGGCACTGTCTTTCTTCGTCCAATTCTGGATCTCGGACATAAACCAGAGCTCCCCTCTCGTCAGCAATTCGACTAATTTCCGAATGAATACTTTTATAGAACTCATTATTCATGGTCATATAGGTGACACCAATCTTAGTCTTTTCATTCATACTAGTCGTTTGACAAACTGTATAGACCCACAAGAGAAGACAGGCCACTGGAATCAGCAGTAATATCCGTTTTATCAACCATTTCAACAATTCTTTTCTCTCTTTATTTTCCTTCAAATTTCATTCCTTTTCTGAAAACTCTGAATATATAATACTTTATTCTACTACTTTTTCAAAAAAAATGCTTGATTTTATTGTACAAGTACATTTATTTGACCTATTTTAAGAAGTAATTTCCGAACAATAAAACTAGAAACAATAGAAAAAGCTGGTCTATAAACGAACCAGCTTTTTCTATAATCAATCCTAGAAGGGAAGTTCCTCCTCTTCCAAAACCAGATCTGCTAAGTCTTGACCAGCATTATTTTCACGCATAGCACGTTGGGCGCGACTTTCCAAAAGTTGAAATCCTGTAGCAAGAACTTCGGTCACGTAGTTGGTCTGACCATTCTTCTCGAACTTACGGGTACGAAGTTCCCCATCGATAGAAATGAGACTGCCTTTAGTCGCGTAGCTAGCCAAGGTTTCAGCCAATTTCCCCCAGACAACAATATTGATGAAGTCCGCTTCACGTTCCCCATTTTGGTCCTTAAAACGACGGTTAATAGCAATCGTCGCACGAGCTACAGACTTATCATTGTTGGTTTTGTGCAATTCGGGTGTAGATGTCAAGCGTCCAATCATAATCACTTTATTATACATTTTTCATCCTCCTACTTATCTATTCGAAGGAAAAGAAAAAAAGTTACAAGATTTGTAACTTTTTTAAAAATAATATTAATCTCTATGAATCATAAATCCAGTTGCTTGTTGATTGGCCATGATGGTCATATCTGTGATTTGTACTCGTCGTGGTTGACTGGTCACATAAACTACAGTATCAGCGATATCTTGCGCCTGCAAAGCTTCGAGTCCCTGATAGACCGTCGCCGCCCGTGCCTCATCTCCATGGAAACGGACTTTTGAAAAATCAGTTTCTACAATTCCTGGCTGAATAGTGGTCACCTTGATATCTGTCGCAATGGTGTCAATCCGAAGCCCATCTGAAAAGGTTTTGACTGCAGCCTTGGTTGCTGAATAGACTGCTGCACCAGCATAGGCGTAAATACCTGCAGTAGATCCCATATTGATAATATGCCCTTGATTAACTGCTACCATGGAAGGTAAGAGGCAACGCGTAACCGCCATTAAGCCCTTGACATTGGTATCCAGCATGGTCAACATATCCAACTCTTCATATTCCTGATAAGGTGCTAAGCCGAGAGCCAGTCCAGCATTATTGACTAAAATATCAATCTGACCTACAGTTTCTAAAATTTCTGAACAAACCGTTTTAACCATTGTCATGTCTGTTACATCTAGCGAAAAGGTCCAGATTTTTTGATTTGGAAAGGCTTCTGCGAACTCTGTTTTTAGAGCTTTGAGTCTTTCTGTTCGGCGACCTGTGAGAACGATATTCTCACCTTTTTCTAGATAAGCACGCGCAATAGCTTCACCGATACCTGATGTTGCACCTGTAATCACTACATTTTTTGCCATCTTATTTCCCTCCAGCGAACAGCATAGATAACTGTTACCAATTAAGCTGTCCAGTGTTTAGCCGGATCGAATGGAGTTCCTACAACTTGGTCTTCTGATAATTCAATGACACCACGTTTTTGGGGAGCATTTGGCAAGGCAAGTTCACGAGGACTACACATCATCCCAAAACTCTTTTCCCCACGAAGTTCCCCTGGGAAAATGAGATTGCCTTTTGGCATCATGGCTCCAGGAAGAGCAACAATGGTTTTCAAACCGACACGTGCATTGGGAGCACCTGCCACGATTTGTACTGTTTTGTCATTCCCAACAGCAACTTGACAGATATTCAAGTGGTCACTATCTGGATGTGCAACCATTTCTACAATCTCACCAACCACAAATTTTGGTTCCTTGTCGTTAATGATTTCTTCAGTAAACCCTTGAGCCTGCAATTCTTGGTTCAAACGAGTTACTTGGTCGTCAGTTAAAAAGACTTGCCCGCGCTCAGCGATCTCAAACATGCTAGAAACTTCAAAAATGTTCCAAGCGACAGTTTCACCAGTTTCCTTTAGAAAAACACGGGCAATATTGCCTTTACGCTCAGCATCTAGCTTGGCGTCACCACTGTTTTTCACGATGACCATAAGGACATCGCCGACATATTCTTTATTGTATGTAAAAATCATTCTTTTCTCCTATTTCAAACTTGCTAAAAAGTCATTGATTTGCCCCTTGGTTTTACGGTCACGATTGACAAAACGTCCAATTTCCTTGTCCTTGTCTAAAACAACAAGACTTGGAATCCCGTATACATCCCAAAGTTTAGCAAGTTCCATGTACTCATCACGGTCTACCCGTATAAAAGTGAACTCTGGATTTGCCTCTTCAATCTCTGGCAAGGCAGGATAGATATAACGGCAATCGCCACACCAATCCGCAACAAAAAGGAAGACCTTCTTGCCATCCTGCTCTACTAAATCCGCTAATTCTTCTAAACTCTTAGGAGAAATCATAAGACTTCCTCCTCGTAGATGAGATCTTCATCTTCATAGACAAAGGTATAGTGACGGCCATCTTCAAAAATGACACCACCAACAAGACGTTCTAGGCTACTTTCGTATACTTGGACATAGAGAGTCCCAATCTCACCCATTTCTGAGAAATAGTCACGCACAATAGCCGTTAACTCTTCCTGTGTTTTCATGAGTTTGTGATCATCGGCTACTTTCTTAGCTCCAAAGGCAAGTGCTCCAAGCCCTGCCACGACTAAACCTGTTTTAATAATATTTTTCGTTTTCATGCTAACATTGTAACACAAAAAGGCTCAAGGAACAATGAAAAAGGGAGTTCCACTCCCCTTTCCATTTTCTACAATTTAATAATTTCTCTCGCCAAACAAACCTTCTGGTAAATCATGGAATCCCTTGCCTGCCTTGAAGTTTTCAAATTTACCTAGTAAGAACTGGTAGGCGTCCAAGCGACTCTCGTAGCGAATCATGGCATCTTTAGCGCGCTCATCTTGATCTTCTTCATAGACCTTTTGACTTTCCTTGTGTGCCATATCGTTAATCATGATTTGGGTATTAACCCAGGCTTCAAATTCCTTCATAAATTCTTGCTCGTAACTCATTTTTTCTCCTTATTCTAATCCACGGAAAAAGTCTGTATCAATCTCACGGTAGGGTTGGATGTCCTGAACATATTCCAAGACTCCTTGAAATTCCCCATTTTCATCATGTACTGCAGCGTAGGTAACATGGACAAACTTACCTCGTGACTCGGACTTGAACCACATCTCGTACTTGTCTTTTTTTCCCTCACGAAGACCTTGCATAATCGTTTTGACTTTATCCAAATATTTTGGCGGGTGGCAGAGTTCGACATTTCTTCCAACTTGAGACGGTGTCCTCTTGAAAATCATCTCATCTGCTGGCGTATTATCGTTATAATATTGGAAGATATCATCCTTATTAACAAAGGTAATCTCCATCGGCAAATGATTAAGGATAAGATTCGCCTGTTCAACTGAGAGATAGCCATTGCCAAAAGCCTGCTGGCTATTGCGATCTAGCACCGTTTCCTTTTCCTTTGGTGTAAAGGTGATAGTAAACTGACCTTCTGGTGTATCGATCACTTGCTGAACTTGTCCATCTACAGTTTCTGGCTGAGTTGGTTCTTCTACACTTTTTTCCTCAACAAAACTTTGACGTTCAGGAACCCATTTCTCAGACGGACGGATAATAGCATATCCATAGGCATCACTTTCCTCAGCAATCTGAATCCAGTCATCCTGGGTAAAGGATTCAAGCAGAATCATGAGAAGGATTGATTCCTCCTTAAAAATCATACTCTCAAACTCTGTCGCAAACGCTTCAAAAACTTCCTTTACAGCGGAAATTGTCACTTCTGGGAGCGACTTAGTTGCTACTAAGGCTGTTTGAAAGAGATCCCTAATCTGATCATCCACTCCCCACATAACTTTGGGAGGTGAATCATGGCCATAACGTTCCATGATAGGAAAGAAGAGCTCTTCCTTGCGCTGGTAGTGGATATCAAATTGACCAACAAGCCCCATCTGACGTACCAAGCCTTTGCGCATTTCTACCAGCATCTCCTCATCGTCCACAGATTCATAAGTCGAGAGCAATCTACGGACCCGAATCAAAGCAGCTCGGAGAGCTAGATTTTCATCCTTAAAGACTCGCACAGGGTGACCAGGATGCTCGGTATCCTCAACTTCTACGCCTTTAACAGCATTTTTAAAGAGATTAGCATGCACATCACATAGCTCCATGACATCTTCAAAGGTAACGCCTGAGTCAGAGTTCATCAACTCATGCTCCATAAGAGAAATCTCGATAGCTGATACACCAGTAAAGGTCGTATCAAAGCGTTCCTGAACGGACTCTGGAGAGGCTCCATTATGCAATTCTAATAAAATATCCCGCAGGATATGAATACGTTCATCTGTCATTAGTCTAACCCGATCACTTCGTAACCATTTGCTTCAAGCGTACGCACAATCTTATCCATAGGAGTCCCTTCAAGCTTTGAGCCTTGTTTGAGCGAAACTTTTCGCCCTACAGTATTACGCATCAAGGGATTTGCAAGAGGTTTAAAACCAAGCTCAACCAAAATATCTAAAACTTCTGGATGTTTATCCCCCACTTCCGCAACGGGAATTGATACATCGATTATATTGTCCATGAGAACCTCCATTCTGTTTTCACACTAGATTTTCTTTTTTTATTATACCACAAGGGCTAGGATAAAAAAACTAGCAGTACAAGCCTACTAGTTTCTTCCCATTACTCTGCTTCGATGATTTCTGCTTCTTTTCGAATCGTTTCTACATCTCTTTGATACTGAGCTTCACTATAATTGACTAGTTTGGATAATTCTCTTTGCAAACTTTTACCCATAGGTTTCATAGTCGTATAGGTTAAACCACCTGAAACGACACCTCCTAGGATTGGGATAAATTTGCCCATTCCTTTTGCAAAGCCTCCCTTTGTCAGATTCACCCCAAAAATTTTCAAAACTTTTTCTAAAATGGGATACCACAAAGTCTTAGCCAAAGCCTTCTGGGGAACTGTCTTCATGACATGTTTAGCAACTGATACTCCCCCAGCTCGAAGGAGGGCTCCAGCACTATTGACCCCAAGCATGACCCCGAGATAGAGCAAGAGCGTATTTTTGGCTTCTTCACTCAATTCATTTCGTGAAGCCCAAAGATCATCATAGCCATAAATATATCCCAATTCTTGCGCTAGTTTTAAGGAGAAAGCATAAAACTGAGCAACATCAGTTGGAATGGTGATTGCAAGGGCTAGACCACCAGGAATACCTGCAAGAACAGAAGTTCCACTCGCCAATAGAACATTATCCTTAATACAAGAATCGGCAACTTTATCTAAAATATCCTGGGATAACAAGGCTGTTGGTCCCTCTTCTAGTAATCGAGGAATATCTTTTGGGTCTAATAGTTTGGAAAATTTATCTACTAAAAATTTTGAACGATCAACTTTAACAACAGGGAGTTTCACGACTTGTTGCAATACTTGCATAGCTAAATCTTGTTTAGACATCTAGTTTCTTCTCTTTTTCTTTCAATTTGAACTATATCATATCACATTTGCTCCATAAAAGAAATTTTAAGAACTTATTTTTTCTTTCTGATTAGCCTTTAAGCCTAGAATACCCTCCTTCTTCTAAACAAAAAAGAGGGTTACCCCTCTTTCTTATTTCTTATCCAGATTGCGTAACATTTCGTCAACTTATAAGTCCATAATCTCTTTTTTCTTTCGATCAAACTCTTCTTGAGATAATATACCTGCATCTAAAAGTGATTTGAGTTTAGTAAGAGCTTCGATTTGCTCATCAAATGACAAACTTGGTTTAGTTGCTTTTTCATCTAACTGTTGTGCCATATTCATACCGAAAATCATTCCAGCACCATCTCCTAGACCGTGTTGTTCGATTCCTGATGCGACTTTTTGCTGTGCAGCAATGTTAGAATCTTTCTGCGATACATCATCAAAGGCCTTTAAATTCATCTTATTTGATGAAAACTTCTTAACCAATTCCTTAGATTCTGGCGAGAATTCTATATTAGCAATCGCAACTTTTACAATTTCAAATCCAAAACGTTCTTTCCAAGTACCAGCATACTGCTCATCATTCGAAACTTGTTTCGCAAGTACTGATGCTTGTGAAGGTAACTGTGAAATACGATAAGTTGTTGACAACGAATTAAGGGCAACGGTAAAGGATTGAAGAAATTCCGTGACTATCTGAGCCCTTGCTTGAGCACTATCAAAGCTATAGTAGGTTACATTTGCAGGAAGGAAATTTTTTACAAACTTGATAGCATCCGTAATTTGAATAGAGAAAGTTCCAAAAGCGCGTACTTCTAAGTCTGTTCCATAAAACAAGTCGTTATACATAACTGGACCACGAGTACCAAACCTAATATCGCGAATTTCTCTCAAATTGACAAAACAAATCTGTTTTTGCTGATCACTTTGTCCGCCAAATCCAACACGATTAACAACATTATCAAACAGTGATTTTTTTAGCCCATCGCCATTAAAAACACTACTCTCCCCATTTTGATATTCATATCCACCTGGTTCAGTGATAATTTCTTCTATTCCAGACTGACTAAAAATAAAAGCAGCAGTATTTTCAGGAATAAATATCTTAGACCCATTTGAAATGACACCTATAGACCCCTGACTATTAACTCCTCTACCATTATTACTGACTTGAAGAACACCTGGACTTACAGCTGTATGTTCATCAAAAGCCTGAACTGTAATAATCTCCTTCCATTGATCTGCAAAAGTGCCACTAATTGAATCTGTAAATGCTTTAATTATTCCCATAATTTATCTCCTACAAAGTCTGTTCCATATCGCAAAAACTACATTTGACAGTTTGTTTCACGATCCCAGACAGAGGAGCTCCACAAAAACTGCACTTAGTAGATAGTTTCTCTGGTTCTGCATCCTTAATACCAAGACCTGCTTTGAAAGTATCAAACGTATCTTTTAGAGTCTCTGCCAAAATTTCTGCACCAAATAAGCTACTATCTCCCAGAGTTGCAAAGTTACTTGTATCACCAGAGATTAATTTAATAATATTCGTTGCCCACTTTTCAGTATCTTTAGTATTAGAGAATGAGAAGATAACTTGTCCACCATTATAATAGATTTCTAATCGTTTCGTACTATTAGATTTCGTAACTGAAACTTGGGGTTTCCCCTCAAAAACCTTAATTTGGTTAATTGGAATAGTAGTTTGAGCTTTTTTTCCTCCAAAAATACCTTTTTTGATATATATCAAGTGTAAATTTGTTAAAATGAGCTCATCAGTATACATACTATTTTTCCCAAAACTCACACGATCACTATTCATAATCATGTATTCATGAGGTAACAATTGATAGTCCATCCCGAACTCCATTCTTATTTTTAAAGACTAGCTTTCCATTGTTCTACTTGTTCGTGTAGAGAATCACGATATTCCTTTAGAAACTTAATTATTTCTTCTTTGCCTTGAATTGGTGCTTTCTTCAATGGACCATATTGTTTTTTCTGTTCTTCCATTTCTTTTTTAGTACTATCTTTTAATTCTTGGATAGAAGCACTGTCTTCTAAAGCAGTTCCCTTAAAAGCTTCATCTGCTTCGGTATAGTAATTATCAACAATTTTCTCATACATAGTCAAATAATCTTCATAGGACTGGATAGATTCAATTGTCTCATCACTGACATCTTGTGGATTAAAGTCACTTGAACTAAATTTGTCTTTTGCTTTATCTAAAATTCCTTTTTTCTCAGAACTTTCCGTTTTATTATCACTAGATGCATTACTTGTTTTCTCAGTTAGTGCACTACATGCAACTAAAGTAGACACAGACAAACAAATCAAGCCCAAACGACAAACTTTTTTTACAATATTCATAAGAAAATCCCCTTTATTTTTCTTTGAAAATATTATACAACATAACAAAAATAAAATAAAGCGTTTTCATATACTATCTTGGATTTTTATTATATTTTTCAACTTTTTATGGTCTTTTTAATCAAAAAAAGAGGGTTAACCTCTTTCTTATTTCTTATCCAGATTGCGTAACATTTCGTCAATCTTGTTTCCATACTCGATGGATTCGTCTTTGACGAAGGTCAAGTCTGGAATTTTATACAATTTCAAATTGTGACCAAGCTCACGTTTGATAGTTCCAGTTGCTTTTTCAAGCCCGATTTGAGCCTTTTGATTATCTGAAGCAAGATTACTCAAAATGGTGTAGTAAACCTTAGCTACAGACAAGTCACCTAGCATCTGAACATCTGTGATGGTCACTCCTTGGACACGAGGATCACGGACTTTCTTTTGTAAAATCTCATTGACTTCACGTTTGATTTCCATGCCTACACGATCCGTACGGAAATGATTTCCCATGCTATTTCTTCCTCTCTATTGAATCAAAAGCTAGGCCAGCAGACCTAGCTTTGTCTAGTAGATAGAGGAACTATAGCCATTTGAATCTAGGAAACAAGCCTTAGATAGAACTACGGGTTCATCAAGGCGCTGTTGACGACGAGTCAAATCGGCTATCGTTTCTCTATTATCGTTTGATTTCTTCCATGATATAGGCCTCAATCACATCATCCATCTTGATATCATTGTAACCATCAATCATGAGACCACCTTCACGGCCGTTTGTAACTTCTTTGACGTCATCTTTATAGTGTTTCAAGCTTGCAAGTTCACCATCGTAAATAACGACACCGTCACGAATAACACGGACTTTAGAGTCACGGGTAACTTTACCGCTAGTAACCATAAACCCACCGATTGTTCCAACTTTAGACACTTTGAAGGTTTCACGGATAATTGCTTCACCGATAACTTTTTCTTCAAATTCTGGATCAAGCATACCTTTCATGGCTTCTTCCATCTCTTCGATAACCTTGTAGATAATGCTGTGGAGACGGATTTCTACATCGTCTGCTTCTGCTTGTTGGCGGGCTTGTGGTGTAGGACGTACGTTGAAACCTACGATAAAGGCATTTGAAGCTTCGGCAAGAGTCACGTCAGATTCGTTGATAGCACCAACTGCTGAGTGGACGATGGTAACTTTTACACCTTCCACATCAATCTTTTGTAGTGAGGCAGAAAGGGCTTCAACTGAACCTTGTACGTCGGCTTTGATGATGACGTTAACAGACTTAAGTTCACCAGCTTTAAGAGTATCAAAGAGGTTTTCAAGACTTACACGCTGTGTAGCTTGACGTTGTTTCATAAGAGCACGTTTGGCACGTTCTTCACCAGCTGCACGAGCAGATTTTTCATCTTCGTATACAGCAAAGTGATCACCCGCCATCGGTGCTTCGTTCAAACCTGTAATAGATACTGGTGTTGATGGTCCTGCAACCTTAACACGACGTCCAAGGTCATTAGTCATGGCACGGACACGTCCGAAAGTATTACCAACAACGATTGGGTCTTGAACATTCAAGGTACCTTGTTGAACAAGAAGGGTTGCAACCGCACCTTTTCCTTTATCTAAACGTGCTTCGATAACAGTACCGATGGCGCGAACTGTTGGGTCTGCTTTGAGTTCTTGGATTTCAGCTACAAGAAGAACAGTTTCCAAGAGTTCATCGATATTTTGGTTGAATTTAGCTGAGATTTCTACAAACTCAGAATCTCCACCCCAAGCTGTTGACATAACACCGTGTTCAGCCAATTCGCCGATTACACGTTCTGGGTTGGCACCTGGTTTATCAATCTTGTTAATAGCAACGATGATTGGAACATTAGCTGCTTTTGAGTGGTTGATGGCTTCGATAGTTTGAGGCATAACCCCGTCATCTGCCGCTACGACCAAGATCGTAATATCGGTAACAGAGGCACCACGTGCACGCATAGAAGTAAAGGCCGCGTGTCCTGGTGTATCAAGGAAGGTAATCTTCTTGCCATTTTCCTCAATCTGGTAGGCACCAATATGCTGAGTGATACCACCTGCTTCTCCTGTAGCGACACGAGAATTACGTAGGGTATCCAAAAGGGTTGTTTTACCATGGTCAACGTGTCCCATGATAGTTACAACTGGTGGACGTTCAACCAACTTGTCTTCATTTAGATATCCATCTTCTACGAAGAAACGTTCGATATCCGCATTGTCCACTTCTACCTTTTGCTTAGCTTCAATTCCATAATCAACCATGAGGAGTTCGATTGTTTCTCCATCCAAAGATTGGTTTTGAGTGGCCATAACGCCCATCATAAATAGTTTCTTAACAATCTCAGCTGGTTCACGTTTGATACGTTTTGCGATTTCCGCAACAGTCATACCATCTGTATATTCAAATTCTGTTGGCAATTCATGGAATTTACGCTCTGTAATAGGTTTTGGAGCCTGATTACGGTTATTTTGTTTATTGCCTTTTTTATTTTTCTTATTGTTATTCCAGTTACTATTTCTTTGATTTCTCACTTGATTCTGACTACTTCGATTCTTTTGTTGTTTTCTAGGACCATCTTCCTCATGATCGTAATCATCACGATCTTTGTCTGGTCGAGCTTGCTTTTTACGACGTGTATCCACTACAGCCTCTTTGGCTACAGGAGCTACTTCAACTACAGGCTGAGTTTGTTCAGCTAGTTTAGCAGCTTCCTCAAAGATTTCCTCTGGCTCCTTGCGTTTATTAGCTTGAGCCAAGGCTTCTTTGGCAACTTGAGACTGTTTGAAGCGTTCCTCGCTTGAGCGTGCGTATTCTGCATTTTGCTCAGCCTTCAGAGCTGCTGCTCGAGCTTTAAAGTCAATACGAGGACCAGCTTGGTTGGGACGATTATCAGCTTGTTGGCGATAATCATTACCACGATTCCCTTGGCCTTGTGGTTTCTTCCCTTGGTCGTTAAAACGACGATTGTCACGGTTCCCTTGACCAGGTTTCCCACCATTACGGTTATCGTTCTTTTGACGGTTACCGTTTTGTTGTTGATCGCGGTTGTTACCTTTGTTTTGCTTGCGTCGTTCCGCTTGCTCTTTGGCACGCGCTTCACGTTCCGCCTTAAAGTTTCGACTCTGCGGTCTTGCAGCTACAACTTTTTCTTCCTTAGGAGTTGCTGGCGTAGTTGGTTTACTTTCTACCTTCGCTTCATTTGCTTTTGGTGCTACAGGTTTTGCTTCTGTTTTTGGAGTAGCAGGCTTAAAGCTGGCTACAATTTTTTCAGCAGCAGCAGCCTCTACGCTTGATGCATGGTTTTTCACTTCCAAGCCCAGCTCTTTTGCACGCGCGACAACTTCCTTACTTTCTTTTCCAAGTTCTTTTGCGATTTCGTACAATCTTTTCTTAGACAAATCATGTCCTCCTCTTCTATTCCATAAGAGACCTCATTTTCTTTGTAAATCCAGCATCTGTTACAGCCAAAATTTTTCTTGATTTTCCGACTGCTATGCTTAATTCCAGTGTTGAAAACACGGTAATAACTTCTACTTGATAATAGTGGCTTTTATCCTGAATCTTCTTGGTTAGATTTGAGCTAGCATCATGAGCTAGAAATACCAATTTAACTTTCCGGTCTTGAATGGCTTTGACAACCATTTCTTCACCCGAGATGATTTTCCCTGCTCGCTGAGCCAATCCCAAGAGATTACTTACTTTTTGCTTATTCAAGTCCTAACTCTCTTCTTTTTACTTTGTGATCAACATAGGCGATCAACTCGTCATAAAAGCTTTCTTCAACTTCCATATTAAAGCTACGGTTAAAGACTTTTTTCTTTTTAGCCTCTAGGGCTTCTGCATTGTCTAGCTTGATATAAGCGCCCCGGCCATTAGCCTTGCCTGTAGGGTCGATAAAGACCTGCCCTTCTTTGTTCTTGACAATACGAAGTAAATCTCGCTTGTCAATCACATCGTTGGAAACAACAGACTTGCGCAAAGGGATTTTTCTTGTTTTCATCTTTCCCTCCTCTTGCAGATCTTATTCTTCAGTCAATTCGTCTGTTTCAGCGTAATCCACTTGACCTGCTTCTTCCATAGCTTCAAATTCACTTGCAGACTTGATATCGATACGGTAACCAGTCAAATGTGCTGCCAAGCGAACATTTTGTCCACGACGACCGATAGCAAGAGATAGTTTGTTATCTGGCACAACCACCAAGGCACGTTTGCTATCATTTTCATCAAAGATAACTTGGTCAACTTCGGCAGGAGCAATGGCATTGTAAATAAACTCAGCTGGATCTGCTACCCACTCGATAACGTCGATGTTTTCTTCTACAGGTACCATGCGGTCGCTCTTAGCATCGTAGCGAGCTGGGTGGAATTTGCTGGTAATTTTCTTGATGTTTGCACCACCACGTCCAACGATTGTTCCGATAGCATCCACGTTAGGATTGTGGCTACGAACAGCAACTTTCGTACGGTCACCTGCTTCACGGGCTACGCTCATGATTTCAACAGTTCCATCATATACTTCTGGAATCTCTTGTTCCATCAAACGTTTGATCATCTCTGGGTGGCTACGACTTACAAAAACGTTAACTCCACGAGGGTTGTCTTCCACTTTGTAGACATAAACTTCGATACGATCATGGGAAGCAAACACTTCTCCAGGAATTTGGTCTTGTTTTGACAGCTGTGCTTCGATACTACCAAGGTTGACATAAATGAAGCGGTTATCAAAACGTTCAACTGTACCTGACATGATTTCTTGTTCATGCTCTTTGTAAGTATTGTAGGTAATGGCACGTGTTTGCTTACGCATTTTTTCCATGATGGTTTGTTTAGCAGATTGGGCTGCTACACGACCAAACTCTCCTGGTGCTTCTTCAAATTTGATTTTGTCACCAAGCTCATAGGCTGAATTAATAGCAAGGGCATCTTTTAAACTGATTTCCAAACGGCTATCAAATACTTCATCAACAACTTCTCGAACTGTGTAGACTGTAAAGTCACCTGTTTTTTCGTTGAAGTCGATAGCTACGCTGTCTGATTGACCATAGCGTCTACGGTAAGCAGAGCGAAGTGATTCTACGACTGCATCGATGATATCTTCTTTCTTGATTCCCTTGTCTTCTTCCAAAATGCGGAAGGCCTCTAGCATTTCTTTACTCATGTTCTTTTTACTTTTGAATTCTCAAAAGCTATCCTTTCTTTTCTATAATTTTACTGCTAAACGTGCTTTTGATACTAAGTTATATGGAATTTGGACTGTTTTCTTGCGCGTTTTATCCATATATTCCATTGTCAACTCATCCTCTTCAAAGGACAACAAGGTTCCTTCAAAAACCTTTTGCTTGTCGATGGCTTGGTAGAGCCCGACATGGATGTATTTCCCAACAGCTCCAGCGACTGCTTCCTTGGTTTTCAAAGGGCGCTCCAATCCTGGACTTGTAATTTCTAGGAAATATTGTTCTGGGAAGGGATCCGGCTTGATAGTATCCAGGACAGGACTGATAATTTCAGTCAAGTCTGCCGTATCATTCAAGGTGATTCCTTCAGGCTTGTCTACAAAAATACTAAGAATCATGTCACTGCCAATCTTTCCGTACTCGATATCTACGAGTTCAAAAGGAGCTTCAATAACAGGTTCTACGACTTCTCTGACTAATTCAACGATAGTTGCGATTGCGTCCACCTCCTCATAAGCAAGAGGCGAAGATATCTCCCCGCCTCTCTTTCTTATATTCTTGTTATTAAGTATAGCACTTTTTAGTAATAATGTAAAGCATAAGCACTCAAGTAGCCTGACTTCAAGCTTTTTCTTAAAATTCTGCTTCAACTCTGTAAATGACTTGACCCTTGCTTGAAAACTTTTGCTCATACTCAGTCATGACATTTCCTTCAAAGTCGCTGGCATGTAAATCTAACCAAACACCATTGAGTTTCATGCCATATTGTGAAAAGCTCACTAAGCTATATTCAAACAAGCCACGATTATCTGTCTTGAAATGAATTTCACCGTGTTCAGGCAAGATTCGTTTGAAAGTATCCAAGAAGTTCTTATAGGTCAAACGACGTTTTTCATGACGTTTTTTAGGCCAAGGATCCGAAAAATTCAAATACAAGCGGTCAATTTCACCATCTTCAAAATAATTGGTCAATTCTGAACCATCAACCCATAAAAGTTTGATGTTGGGAACTCCAACTTCTAAGACCTTGTCTAAAGCATAGCTTAATACAGACTTTTGAATATCAATCCCGATATAGTTGATGCCAGGATTTTGTTTGGCCATTCCTGTTACGAAAGCACCTTTGCCACTACCAACCTCTACATGGATTGGATTGTCATTGCCAAACAAATCTCGCCACTTTCCTTTAGCTTCTGCGGGGTTTAAGACAACATACTGCGGATTAGCTTCTAACAGTTCTGTTGCTCCTTTACGATTTCTAACTCTCATTTTTTCTTTCCATACTTATCTCGGAAGCTACGCAAAGCATAGATTTCCCGATTTACATTATCCAAATCTTGATTTTCATAGTATTTGGTAATGAGGCTCAAAAATGACAGTTGAGCATACCAATATAACTTATTCAAGACAGTTTGATTATACTTATAGCCATAATTAGTTAGCCATTCTTGCCACTGATACTCTGGAATATAGTGACAAAGCAGATAGGCCACATCAAACATACGATCAGTCAAGCGAACGGAATCCCAATCTACTAAATAAATCAAGCCACTCTCTGTCTCAAACCAGTTGCTATGACGGACATCCCCATGGACTATAGTTGCATAATCTTCTCTAAACCCAGGAAGATTCTCACGTAAATCACCTAAAACCATACGTAGATACTGGTTGTTTCTTAAAGCATCCGGAGCCTTGTTTACCCATGACTGAAGTAAATCCAAAGGTGTTTCCATTGCATATCCCAATCGTGTCAACTGGGTCATTAAGGGACGTGAACAGTGTAAACGTGTCAAAATATCGATAATTTGTTTACGGTTCATATCGCTTGGCATCAAAATTTTTCCTGTCAACCATTCCTGAGCAGACATATCACGACCGTCTGGCAAACGACGGCTCCAGAGCAATTGCGGCGCAATTTGCTCTCTAGCTAAACCAGGCAGGATTGGAGAAGTATTCATTTTTATAAAAACACGTTTTCCATCAGGATAACTTCCCATATAAGCTTTTCCGCTCTTCCCAGATATCGGGGTTAGCGTTAGCTCAATATCACCCAAGTCCATTTCTTTCCTCCGAATAAAGTTTCCTTATTATTCTACTAATTTTTATGCTATTCGTCAACCAATCTTCTCAGTTGATATGGCAAATAAAGAAATTGCAAGACAAGACTTGCTCCCACAAGTGCTAGAACAAGAATTTTGTCCTTAAAAACAAGCAATCCTATGAGACTTTCCAAGATTAAGACAAATATTCCAATTGCTCTCAAAATTTCCTTCAAGCCTTTCTCTTTTTGCCCCTTACCTACTGGGAATAATTGCGTCAAATATTGATAGTCAAAGGCATGATAGAGGGCTAGAAGCTGGAATAACAAAAGATAATTGAATAAAATTACAATTGCGACTGCAATCCAAGCTTGCTCAATGAAGATGAGAGCGGTCAAAGATAGGATTATGAGTCGCAGACTAAGGGCGAATAAATCTCCATTTCTCAGATAGGAACGAAGATAGAGGTTCTGCCAGATTTTTCCTGGCACTTTCTGAACTCCCTTGAGGATAAAGTCCAGATAAGCTCGGCGCTTAACACTATTTGAAATCCCCTTGACCTGTGTAAAGAGGGCAAAGAATCGAAGCAAGAACTGCTTACGTTTACTTTCTTGTGCAATGACATAATCCCAGTCAAGTCCATTTCCAAGGAAAAAGTTGCTAGACTTTTGGCGAAAAATCACATATTTTACTATCCCCAAGACAAGGAGGTAGACTCCAAAAATCGGCAAACCAAGGTCCATGGCTAAGAATAAAGGCGCAAACAGGAGCAAAAAGAGAGTCTGTACACTGACCCAAAAGATGAAAGAAATCAGACTTTGCTTCTGGATGTGTTCTCTCACTTCTTCTTCAGCAACTAAAAGAAATAGTTTGTCAGGTGCTTCTAGATAGGTCGCAATACCACCCCAAAGCAAAAGTAAAATAGACATCATCCCAATCAAAATTAGGATTGGGAAATGATTCTCAGGAAAGTGTTGGAGCAACTGGTTGTACTGGTAGGCCAAAAATCCTAACAACACCAACAAAAATAAGACAAAATGATCATTGAGCACATAACGAAGATAGCCCAAGCATTCCTTGCGAAATTCCTGCTTTCGTTTTAAAAACAAGTCCTTCATAGCTCCTCCTCTTTGGTCAGAGCCAAATAGATATCATTGAGGCTTGCTTCTGGCATATCAAAGGCTTCTCGGAGTTGTTGGAGATTTCCTTTGGCTCTTACTTGACCTTTGTGAAGAATGACAAAAGAGTCACACATCTTTTCAGCAGAATCAAGAACGTGGGTACTCATAAGGATAGACTTTCCTTTTTTCTTTTCCGCTTCTAGAAGTTGAATCAAATCTGAAATCGCCAAAGGATCAAGACCAAGGAAAGGTTCATCTACGATAAAGAGACTAGGATCCACGACAAAGGCACAGATAATCATAACCTTTTGCTTCATCCCTTTGGAAAAATGAACTGGAAACCAATCCAATTTTTGATCCAAACGGAACATTTTTAAAAGCGGCTCTACACGTTCAAAAGCGATATTTTGCTCGATACCATAGGCCATAGCAACTGTCTCAATATGCTCTCTGAGAGTCAATTCTTCATACAAGCTAGGAGTTTCAGGGATATAACCAATCTTCTTGCGATAGCTCGTAGCATCCTCTCCTAGAGCCAATCCGTCAATCTTAATCTCCCCACTATATGGCGTCAAAAGACCAATAATTTCATTGATAGTCGTAGATTTCCCCGCACCATTCAAACCTATCAAACCTACCAACTGTCCACTCTCAACTGTAAAGGACACATCTTTCAAGACAGGGACATGAACATAGCCTCCTGTCAGATTTTTAATTTCTAACATATTTTCTCCGAATCTGGTATAATGTAGCTATATTATATCAAAATTCAATACACTAGAGGTGGTTTTTATGTCAGATTGTATTTTTTGTAAGATTATCGCAGGAGAAATCCCTGCAGCCAAGGTTTATGAGGATGAGCAAGTCCTTGCCTTTCTTGATATTTCTCAAGTAACACCTGGTCATACCTTAGTGGTACCTAAAGAACACTATCGCAATCTTTTAGAAATGGATGCTTCGAGTGCTAGCCAACTCTTTGCTAAGATTCCATTGGTAGCACAAAAAGTCATGACTGCTACTAAAGCCAAGGGTATGAATATCATCGCCAACTGTGAAGAAATCGCTGGACAAACCGTTTTTCATACCCATGTCCACCTCGTTCCTCGTTATGGTGCCGAGGATGACCTAAAAATTGACTTTGTTGCCCATGAACCTGACTTTGACAAACTTGCCCAAGTCGCTGAAACGATCAAAAACGCTTAAGGAGTTCCTATGAAACTATCAAATTTACTACTTTTTGCTGGATCAGCAGTCGGATCTTACCTCCTCGTTAAAAATCGTGAAGTTATCACCGAAGAAGTTTTAGATACAACTGATCGCGTTGAAGCAATCAAAGGCGATTTAGATGTTATCCAAAATAGCTTACAAATTATCAATCAACAAAAAGAAGTCATCAAGGAGTATCAAGAAGACCTCACTTACAAATTTAAAGCCTTAGAGAAAGACTTCCAAGCAAGACTTGCTGTGATAAAAGAACTACGAGAAACTGAAGAAAACTAAAAAAGAAGCATCCAACTTTCCTTATATCCCCTTAAATCCATCTTGGATTACCAGCTCGGGAGGGACTAAACATGAAACCATTTTTAAAAGTCATCTTGATTATTTCTGGTTGCTTCTGTCTTTTTGTAACCCTAGCATTTCTACTTGTGGCCAATCTTTTCAAGGCCTCACCAAGTGACATCCGAGAAGGAAATGAAGCCTTAAAACAAATCTTTATCTCCCTTGACATGCCTCCTGAGAAAGTAGAATCAAATGGAAGTTATCAATATGAGGGAGGAGGCTTAGATTTTTATGTGACTTTCTCAGACGAGGTTATCAATAGCCACCCCGTCCTTAAAGAAAGTCCAAACCTCACTAAAAACCGACTCAAAGTCTATGTCCTACAGACAGGAGATATTTCTTACTATAAAGTAGGGGATAACTTGTTCAATCACGGCTTATTGCAATTTTTAGAGAAAGAAAGTAGGAATTATTTACAAGAAATCGGAAAGAAACCAAATCCTAATTACTCAATTCTATATTGGAAGGATCAGGAGAGCCTAAAAAAGGGTGTCGCATTCTATGAAAAAGCGTTGACCTTAGTAGATATTCAGGATAATTCGGCGATTAAGCATATTGACACTGTCACCGTGAAACCTGGCAAAGAAGCGGAATTCAAGCAACTCATCCAGGAAATGGATGCAGCCGGCTTGCTCATTCAAAAATATCAATAGCAGATCAGTCAGAGAATCTTTTCTCCTATACTAACTACAAACAAAAGAGCCTTATGGCTCTTTTGTTTTATTCACCCTCAAAGGCATCTTTTATATGGTCAAAGAAGCCTTTTTTCTTTGGATTGACTTTCAAGTCACCTGCAGCTGCGAATTCTTTCAAGGCTGCTTTTTGTCGTTCGTTCAAACCTGTAGGCGTCACGACATTAACCGTCACGTATTGGTCACCAACAGCACCACCACGAAGACTTGGAGCTCCCTTACCACGTAGACGGAATCGTTTACCGGTTTGAGTTCCCTCTGGAATCACCAATTCAACATCACCGTGAACGGTTGGGATATCGACAGTATCACCAAGAGTTGCTTGGACGATATTGAGGTTTAACTTGTAGAAAATAGTTGTTCCTTCACGTTCAAATTTATCGCTGGCTTCTACAGAAACTACTACATACAAGTCTCCATAAGGACCACCGTTAAAGCCTGCCTCCCCTTGACCAGCTAGACGAATTTGTTGACCAGTTTCGACACCTGCTGGAATTTTCACATGGACACTGTGGGCTTGTTTTTCATGACCTGTTCCATGACATGTTGTACATGGATCTTTGATTTCTTTTCCGCGACCATGACAGACATCACAGGTTACTTGGCGACGCATCATACCAAGCGGTGTTTGAGTATCGACGTTGATAACACCAGAACCGTGACAGCGTCCACAAGTAACTGGACTTGTTCCAGGCTTAGCACCTGATCCGTTACAAGTACGACAGCTTGATTCACGATTGTATTTGACTTCTTTTTCAGTACCAAAGATGGCCTCTTCAAAAGTCAAATTGACGCGATACTGGAGGTCATCACCTTGACGAGGAGCATTTGGATTGCGAGAAGAACCACCTCCGCCGAAAAAACTTGAGAAGATATCTTCAAATCCACCAAAACCGCCTGCACCATCGAAGCCACCGAAACCGCCTGCACCACCAAAGCCACCGTTGGCTCCAGCCGCACCATATTGGTCATAAGCTGCCCGCTTTTGTTCGTCACTTAAAGTCTCATAGGCTTCTTGAACTTCCTTGTACTTTTCCTCAGCACCAGGTTCTTTGTTGATATCTGGGTGATATTTTTTAGATAATTTCCGATAGGCTTTCTTGATCTCATCTTGAGATGCATTCTTTG
Organism: Streptococcus infantis; assembly: GCF_047463315.1. GTDB lineage: Bacteria > Bacillota > Bacilli > Lactobacillales > Streptococcaceae > Streptococcus > Streptococcus infantis_AB. Next base: position 207,423 of record NZ_JASHEB010000002.1, read on the forward strand.
AAACGCCCAAACGGTCATAAAATTCAGTATTGTTCATAATTCAAGATACAAAGGGCGTTAAACGAACACAGCCATCTAGGAGTTTTGACGACGGACGCTTGCGTCCTAGAAAAAACTATCTTTTTGGCACAGTCCGTAGCCCGTGTTCAATTTCCTGAACACACTTGTTCCTTTCTATAATTTTCATGTAAAACTTTAGAGGGTGTTTTCTATACTTTGCTTCACTTGATCAAACTCTTCATCTGATAGAGTAAATATCAAATCCTCTTCTGCATACTCGTTTTGTTCTTTAAAATAGTTGTCCGTATTCTCTGCCAGCCCTAAACTTAGAATCACTTTTCTTGCAAACTCTTGATATGCAAAACCGATAGCCGTAATGATTTGTTTATCTTGCACAAGAACTTTCGGTTGGAAATTTTCGCGTGGAAGAAATTCAAAATAGTCAAAGAAGTTTTGCCAAATTCCACCTGTGAATTTCGTGTCCTTCAACAGACCTGCTTTCGCTAATAAAAGAGGCGCTGAAGAAATGGCTGCAATTAGGATATCTCGCTCATCAAGACTTCTCAAAAACGAGATCAATTTCTCATCTTGTAGAGCAGGACCTATATTTACCATTCCTGGCAAAATCACACAAGAATACTCTTCTATACGGATTTGATCCAATGTTTTCGTCGGTTGACAGGGCAAACCATCCTCAGAGACCACCATCGAATGCTCAGAAGCTACATAATCAATCGTGATATCAAAAGACAGAGCTAAAGTACTCGTTAAAGCAGTTATCTCATACAGAGAAAAATTAGGATAAATGATACAAAGTACTTTTTTCATACGCAACATCCTCTATTCTACCGAAAAACAGAGGCTGGGTTGCAACCTCTGGATTTCTTCCTATCATTACGACGTTCTAAAGCAAAGTCGGTTATACTTTGTTTTTGAACTAGTAAGGCTGAATTGAGTTTCGGCTAAAAACTTCGAAAAAAGATAAGCCATCTTTTGTGCATCGCACAAGGCGATGGCTTCCTATTTTTCTTTCGTTTTCTTAACGCCTCAACATCTTACTTCTCAGTAAACTCTCCGTCTACGACGTCATCGCCTGCGTTTCCTGTTGCTTGTGCACCTTCTGCTCCTGCTTGAGCTTGTTGGGCTGCTGCGGCTTGTTCGTAAAGTTTCACAGCAAGTCCTTGTGCTTTTTCGTTCAATGCTTCAAGTTTTGCTTTCATTTCGTCCAAGTTGTTGTCTTCTTGAGCTTTCTTAAGATCATCAAGGGCAGCTTGTGCAGCATCACGTTCTGCATCGAAGCCTTTGCCTTCAGTTTCTTTGATTGTCTTTTCAGTCGCAAAAATAGCTTGGTCTACTTCGTTACGAAGGTCTACTTCTTCTTTACGTTTCTTATCTGCTTCAGCGTTTGCTTCTGCATCTTTCATCATGCGATCGATTTCTTCGTCTGTCAAACCTGAGTTAGATTGAATAACAATTGTCTGTTCTTTTTGAGTTCCAAGATCTTTGGCCTTAACAGATACGATACCGTTCTTGTCGATGTCGAATGTTACTTCGATTTGTGGGATACCACGAGGTGCAGCTGGGATATCTGTCAATTGGAAGCGTCCAAGAGTCTTGTTATCTGCTGCCATTGGGCGTTCCCCTTGAAGAACGTGGATATCAACGGCTGGTTGGTTGTCTGCTGCAGTTGAGAAGACTTGTGATTTAGATGTTGGAATAGTAGTGTTGCGATCGATAAGTTTTGTGAAGACTCCACCCATTGTTTCGATACCAAGTGACAATGGTGTTACGTCAAGAAGGACAACGTCTTTGACATCACCAGTGATAACACCACCTTGGATGGCAGCTCCCATAGCAACTACTTCATCAGGGTTAACTGATTTGTTTGGTTCTTTACCAGTTTCAGCCTTAACAGCTTCAACAACGGCAGGAATACGAGTTGAACCACCAACAAGGATGACTTCGTCGATTTCTGACAAGCTCAAACCTGCATCTGAAAGAGCTTGGCGAACTGGAGTTTTTGTACGTTCTACAAGGTCACGAGTCAAATCGTCGAATTTAGCACGAGTCAAAGTCATTTCCAAGTGAAGAGGTCCAGCCTCACCAGCAGTGATAAATGGCAAGCTGATTTGAGTTGAAGTCACTCCAGAAAGGTCTTTCTTAGCTTTTTCTGCTGCATCTTTCAAACGTTGAAGAGCCATCTTGTCATTTGACAAGTCGATACCATTTTCTTTCTTGAATTCTGCTACTAAGTAGTCGATGATTTTTTGGTCAAAGTCGTCACCACCGAGTTTGTTATCCCCTGCAGTTGCCAATACATCAAAGACACCATCACCCAATTCAAGGATAGATACGTCGAATGTACCACCACCAAGGTCGAATACCAAGATTTTTTCTTCTTTGTCAGTCTTATCCAAACCGTAAGCAAGAGCTGCTGCAGTTGGTTCGTTGACGATACGTTCTACTTCAAGACCAGCGATTTTACCAGCGTCTTTAGTTGCTTGACGTTGAGCATCGTTAAAGTAAGCTGGAACTGTGATAACAGCCTTGGTTACTTTTTCACCAAGGTATTCTTCAGCGTAACCTTTCAAGTATTGAAGGATCATTGCTGAGATTTCTTGTGGAGTGTATTCTTTACCATTGGCAGAAACTTTTTCAGAAGTTCCCATCTTAGATTTGATAGAGATAACTGTATCTGGGTTTGTTACTGCTTGACGTTTTGCAGCGTCACCAACGATGATTTCACCGTTTTTGAATGATACTACAGATGGTGTTGTGCGGTTTCCTTCTGGGTTTGCGATGATTTTGCTTTCAGTTCCTTCAAGAACTGCTACTGCTGAGTTTGTTGTACCTAAGTCAATACCGATAATTTTAGACATGTGTTTTTCTCCTTAAATTTTATCTTTTTTTTTGATACTTCCCTTAAGTGGTGGGGACGTGAGCAACTCCCTTCGGGATTTCATCACTTATTTTTGAGCCTACTGTCTCAAAAATCCCCTGTTTCAGTAGCACACGCTACTGAAACTTTCACCACGGCGGAAAATATCTTCCTTGCAAGCCTCCGGCTTGCTTCTTATCTTTCTTTCATAGTTTAGTGTCATTTCGGACAAGGTTTTTTAAGTCCTCTAGCCTAGTTATAAACCACTACCATGGCTGGGCGTAGGATGCGGTCATGGAGTTTATAGCCTTTTTGGAAGACTTGTGCGATGGTGTCTGCTGGATGTTCGTCATCTGCTGGAACTGTTTGAATAGCCATATGGTAGTTATGGTCAAATTCTCCATCTGCTGGAATTTCTTCAATCCCTTCTTCTTTCAGAGCATGAATCAAGCTTTCTTGGACCATTTCTAGTCCTTTTTTGACATCATCTGTCAACCCTTCAACGGCAAGGGCGCGTTCAAGGTTATCAAGTGATGGCAAGATTGCTTTTGCCAAATCTTGGCTGCGATAACGTTGCAAAAGTTGGCGTTCTTCATTGGCACGGCGCTGAATGTTTTGCATTTCTGCGTGGGCACGAAGATATTTGTTTTCAAACTCCTCGGCACGTTCATTAGCCAAGTCCAATTCCGACTTCTCGGGAGTTGTTTCTTCTACTGGTTCAACAACTTCCTCTTTTTTTACTTCTTCATTTTTTATATCTTGGGCCATTTTCGCCTCCTTTAATGATTTCAATCTTAATTCACTTCATAGTGATTGCTGCTGAGATAGCGGTAAAAATCAGTCAACTTCATGGTTAGAACTCGATTGACAACATTGAGTTGATTGACCAATTGTTGATAATCCAGATTAACTGGACCAATAATCGCAAGGATTCCAAACCCACGATAGGGAATCAGGAACTTACTGCTAATTACTGCTAAGTCAGCAAGACAAGATTCTTGGCTATCCGCAACTCGGACACTTTGCATCTGGTCGCCAATCAGATTCTCTCGAATTTCCAAAGCTACCTTTTGTGGCTGATCAAAAAATTGATAGGCCGCTAAATTAGCGAAATTCAAAAGATTGACTTTGCCAGAAACCACGATATTTTCATTGAACATTTCTTTGAAGATATGCTCAATAAGATCCATAACGTTATCCGTTGTTGTGAAGTAACGTTGGATAATTTGCGGAATCTCTGTCCGAATCTTGTAGTGAATATCCAAAACAGTCTGATCCAGGAAACGTTCTTGAATCATGGTCTTGAGGCGATTTAAATCCTCCTGCAAGAAATTTCTCGGAATCAAAAACTGACTGGTAACTGTTCTAGACTCATCAAGCGTAAAAACAGCAAGAGCTGTATGTTGCCCGAGGACAACAATATCAAAAGCTGTTAGCTTCTGCCTACTTGGTTCAACATCCAGCGCTACAACCGTACAACCACTCAAGTCTGACAAGATTTTCGTTGCCTCTTGAAGAATATCCTCAAGCTTGAAGAATTCTTGATCAAAGGCTTTTACAATCTCATAAACTTGATTTTCAGCTAAACGGTCAAAGGATAGGGAGTGTTTGACATAGTATTGAAAACCAGCCACACTCGGCATACGACCACTGGAAGTATGAGCCTTTTCAAGTAAACCTTGCTTTTCTAAAACTGCCATATCATTTCGAATGGTAGCACTACTAGAGTTGATAGACTCTTGCAAGGCCTTAGATCCAACAGGTTCGTGCGTTTTGGTAAAGATGTCAATAATCAGATTTAAAATATTCTGCTGACGTTCTGTAACCATCTCGCTACTCCTCTCTGATAGATCTTTTTAGCACTCGACGCATCCAAGTGCTAACTTATGATTCTATTATACACCCTTAGTAAAGAATGTCAAGACAAAAACTCAAAAAATTAGCACTCTTTTAACAAGAGTGCTAAAAATCAGTCTGAGGACCTAAAAAATCATCTTACATTCTCAAGATATTTCTTTTTAAGTCTGTAAAAACTATAGATTAGGTAAGAAATCATGAGGGCATAAAGGGCAAAAATAAGGAAGAAAGATTGAGAGAGACTTTCGCGAAACAAGCTCATACAAATAACTAGACCGCCAGAGATAGAAACTGTAGATGTACGAAGTCTAGATTTCACATCAGCCCATTGAAGACGATTGTCCACGAAAGGTTGATCATTTAAATCTACATCACAAGTTACTTTTCGAAAAATAGAATAAGAACAATTTTCCACAAATTCCCATCCTCTATCCTTAATACTTTGTAAATCTACCTCATTTTTTCTAAGGTAGCTAGTATTCCACACACGGTAAATCACATCATCTGGTCGACATTGTTCAAAATAGAAAAAGCCAAAACGATTCGATTTAAATTTCCAACCTTTCAAATGCATCTCATGCAAATAATCTTCTATCTTATCCAAATCAAAAATGGTAAACATTCGAAATTGTACTTTGCTATTCATTGTCTAACCTCCAAAATGGTTTTATTTATCAGATAATTCTTTCCACTTTTGAAACAATCTCCAAAAAATATAAGAAATCTGAATCGCGAAAACTATCAATAAAGTACAGTCTATGATAACAATCAAAAACATTCCCCAACTGAAAGAACTACCTCCACTGAGTAACTTTGAGAAAACCGGTAGTAGCGCTAAAAAGAGAAGCAAAATAGGAAGCATCCGCATTGTTAAAATTTTCTTGACCATTGCTAACTTCCCGACCGCGTCATTATAAATTTCAAACTCGGCATCCGACTCAACTCCAGAATAAGGCTTTCTAAAGTAGGAAAAACCATTAAAGTCTGTAATATGCTCCCACCCACAATCTTTAAATAGTTGTAAATAGGAAGCTCTCTCTGACTTTTTCATAGGATAAAAGTCCAACTGATAAACCACCTGCTCCGGTTGGCACTTTTCAAAAGTATACTTAACCGCAACTACTAAGTTAGAGTAACTTACTTCCTTAAGTTTCCAGCCCTGAGCATGCATTTCTCCGAGATAGAGAGCCTCTCTATCATAATCCGCAATGGTAGCAATTCTATAAACAACTTTCTTTTCCATCAAAGCTCCTCCCGACTGTTTCTATAGAGCCGCTCAATACGTTTCAACTCAATCTCTAAAACTTTTCGACCCAAGTCTGTTATCTGATAGATTTTACGTTTTTCCTCTTCTCGAACAAAGGAAACCAAACCATCTTTTTCCATCTTCGATAGGGTTCCATACATAGTTCCAGGACTAATGGATACTTGCGAATCTGTCATCTCTTTGACCTTTTGTGTAATACCATAGCCATGGTTCTCCTTTTGCAGACAGAATAGAATATAAAAACCCGTTTCAGTCATGGGAAGGTAGACTCGCCTAATCTTATCTGTTAATTCCATTTAAGCAGACCTCCAATTCAGTTCGATATATCGCACTTCGTTATATAAACTATATCACACCTCGATATAAAATGCAAGAAAAAAAGATTGTCCTCACGGACAATCTTTCTGATTTATCATTAGTAAAGATCTAGGTAATTATCAATTTCCCATTGTGAGACAAAGGTTGCGTAACTTGCCCACTCGATGCGTTTGGCTTCAAGGAAACTAGTGTAGATGTGTTCACCTAGAGCTGCTTTAACCACTTCGTCTTCTGTCATAGCTTTCAATGCGTTATGAAGAGTTGATGGAAGGTCAGTAATGCCAGCCTCTTTACGTTCTTCTGCAGTCATAATGTAGATATTTTCTTCGATTGGAGCTGGTGCTTCGATTTTATTTTCAATACCGTGCAAACCAACTTCCAAAAGGACAGCCATAGCAATATATGGGTTTGCCATTGGGTCTACTGAACGCAACTCCAAACGAGTTCCCATTCCACGAGTAGCAGGAACGCGCACCAACGGAGAACGGTTGCGACCTGCCCAAGCGATGTAAACAGGCGCTTCATACCCTGGAACCAAACGTTTGTATGAGTTAACTGTCGGGTTCATGATAGCAGTGTAGTTGTAAGCATGTTTGATCAAACCACCAAGGAAGTGATAAGCTGTTTCTGACAACTGCATTCCTTTTGGATCATTTGGATCAAAGAAAGCGTTGTTCCCTTCATCATCAAACAAGGACATATTGCAGTGCATTCCTGAACCAGCGATACCAAATTTAGGTTTAGCCATAAAGGTTGCATACAAACCATGTTTACGCGCAATTGTTTTTACAACAAGTTTAAAGATTTGAATCTTATCACAAGCACGAAGAACTTCATCATACTTAAAGTCAATCTCATGTTGACCTACGGCCACTTCGTGGTGACTGGCTTCTACTTCAAATCCCATTTTAGTTAAGACATTTACAATCTCACGACGGGTATTATCGGCAAGGTCTGTAGGCGCCAAATCAAAGTAACCACCCTTGTCATTCACCTCGAGAGTTGGGTCTCCATTCTCATCAAGCTTAAATAGGAAGAATTCTGGTTCTGGACCAAGGTTGAAAGATTTGAATCCTACTTTTTCCATGTGATGAAGAGCTCGTTTAAGGTTGCTTCGAGGATCTCCAGCAAATGGCTCTCCTTCTGTTGTATAGACATCACAGATCAATCCTGCGACACTACCGTTCTCATCTCCCCAAGGGAAGACAGTCCATGTGTCTAGGTCAGGGTACAAGTACATATCTGATTCATTGATACGAACAAACCCTTCAATAGAAGATCCATCAAACATAGCCTTGTTTGACAAGACCTTGTCTAGTTGTTCATCTGTAGCAGGAATTTCGACGTTTTTCATTGTTCCCAAAATATCTGAAAACATGAGACGGATAAAGGTTACATTTTTTTCCTTAATTTCACGACGAATATCTGCAGCTGTGATTGGCATGGTTTTTCTCCTTATATATGACGACTAGCGGTTGCCTAACCGCGACCAAAAGGTGATTGTTGAGAAGCAAAGCGACTTTGTTGAAGAACCTCATTCCGAAGGGCTCGACGCACCTCAGTTTGACTGACTGGTTTTTTAGCTTTCGCCTCACGTTCGGCATATTTTTTCTTGATAGCAGCAATGTTCAGACCTTCAGAGATATAATCCTTAATCTCAAGCAACCGATCCATATCATTTAAAGAATACATCCGGCGATTACCTTCGTTGCGATCAGGTTTTATCAACTCCTGATCTTCATAATAACGAATTTGACGCGCCGAAAGATCGGTCAGCTTCATAACACTACCAATGGGGAAAACTGCCATATTGCGACGAAATTCTTTTTCCTTCATGTGCACTTCCTCTTCTTTCTGTCTATTATAGTCTAAAAAAATTCAATCGTCAATTGTTTATGTTATATCTTGTGACATTATTTTATTTTTTCTGTATGAGACTCCGCAAGCGATCAATATCATAATTTACTAGAATTGCTACAAAAACACCCATAAAAGTCTCAAAAACTCGAGCAAACACGTACAAAACAGTTTCTCCGTTTGGAATCGATAGGGTAATAATCAACATAGCTGCAACTCCGCCTATGACACCCGCCTTATTGTTCATGGCAACGTTTGTCATAATGGTTAACATGGTACAAATTGGAACAACAAGAAGAGTTACCCAAAAGGCTCCTTGAAAAAAGTTATTTAGTAGGAAGAACATCAGCGCATAAAAACCACCAATACTATTCCCTAAAATACGAGAAGTACCAAAATGGACACTCTTATCAAAGTCTTCTCTCAAACTAAATACAGCCGTTAGCGCTCCGATTTGAAGTCCCTTCCATCCAAAAAAACCAAAAATCATTAGGACCAAAAAAACAGCGATTCCTGTTTTAAACGTTCGCATCCCTAACTTAAACTTAGATTTATCAAATGTATACTTTTTAAAATAACTCATAATCTCAACTTTCTTTTTTCCATTTTACCATATTTTTACTTTTTTGAGAAAAGGATTCATCAATTGAAGAAAATAGGAACTAAAAAGAGAAGGGTATAAATCCTTCTCTTTTATAGTCCAATATTCTATTTTAGAATAAATACACGAAAGCCAAGGTCACGAGACTAGCAAGCAAGCCCACTCCCCAGAAGAAGAAATCGACCTTCCACTCACTCCAGGATTGACCTTTACCAGAAAATCCACCCAACTCAAAATGGTGATGAACTGGTGTCATCCGGAAGATACGTTTTCCTCCAGTCAACTTAAAGTAGGTAACTTGCATCATGACAGATGTTGTTTCAAAAACATACACTATACCAATCAGGAGTAGCGTCCATTCTTGGTGCAGCGCCATAGAAATAGCGGCCAACATTCCTCCAAGAGCAAGACTTCCGACATCTCCCATAAAAACTTTAGCAGGCTTATGGTTAAAGACAAAGAAACCAAGAAGACCACCAATCATGGCAAGAATCACTAGGAGAATATCCAATTGGTTTTGTACATAAGCAATGACTCCATAGGCAGATAGGCTAATCACTACTGAGATACTTGCCAAGCCATCAATTCCGTCAGTCAAGTTAACAGCATTCGAAAAACCAACTAACCAGAAGAGAGCAAAGAAAATGTAAAGAACGCCTAGGTGCAATGGATACCCAAATACATTTAAAACATCCCCTCCTCTTTCATAAAAGAGATAGAAAATAACTCCTCCTACTAATTGAAGCAGGAGCTTTTGTTTAGGATTAAGTCCTTCATTGATTTTACGGAAAACCTTGAGGAAATCATCTAAGAAGCCAACCAAACCATACAAAACGAGAATAAAGAGGATCATTCCGACATTGTTGGTTAGTTGATTGGTCAAAAGCGCAAGAACTAAACTAACTAAAACACTTGTTACGAGAAAGACAAGTCCTCCCATTGTTGGCGTCCCAGCTTTTGCTTGGTGTTGTTTCACATCCTCATGCATTTGTTGACCAGTAATTTGTGCTTTACGGTAAAAACGGATAAAGGCTGGAATTCCTACTACTGTAAGAACAAAAGTAAGGATTCCAGGAAAGATAGAAACTAGCATTCTAATCTCCTAATGTTATTTTTATTTTCTGTAAATCTTTCAAAGCTGTATTAGAACGAACATTTTGTTTTTTAACAATTTCTCCTGTACCTTCAAATTCAACTTCAAGATTTAACCATTTGGCAAAGGTTTCAACATTTTTCTTAGACCAGCCATATAAGTCAGGCATTTCTTCTACCTTGTCTGAAAGGAGTAAGATTTGCTCATTAGCGTCTAGATTTGTTCCTTCTGCCACTGAACTGTCCTTGATTTTTGTTCCTGAACCGATAACGATTGGTTGAACAAGATTGCGTCTCAGTTCCTCTGCCATATCTCCCGGACTATAGTCCTTGGTCGCTGGCATTGCATAACTAGTTGTTGTTGTAACTTGATCCAGACTTTTAGCAGTTAATTGAAGATTGAGAGATTCTTTCATCGCAGAAGCACGCTCCAAGATAGGGTTGGCGAACTCACCCAACTGAATCCCAGAATAATGCTGAGGTTGTTGAACTGTTACATAGAGGATGAAATCGGGATTTTCTGCTGGATGCATAGAGACTACAGAGAAAATATAGTTTGTTTCCCCTCGGAGGTATCCTCCATTTTTCTCATCTGCAATCTGAGCAGTCCCTGATTTCAAGGCTACATTATAGCCAGGAACATTGACTGTTCCCTTACCTGTACTATGGTTGTACATCGTACCATAGGTAGGATCCGTCCCAACCATAACCATGTGATCTCGAGTCAAGCTAGCTGCTTCTTTAGAGACCGGATTTCCCACGACTTCTTTTTGTGATTTACGAACCGTTTGATCATTTGGATCATAGAGGGCACTAATAAACTTCGGTTCCAACATAATCCCATCATTAGCTATCGCAGTAAAGGCACGAAGCATCTGAGTTTGTGTAACGGAAATACCTTGACCAAAGGAACTCATGGCAATATTAACGATATTGTCCTCAGGTAATTGCCCAGCATACTCATCACTCATACCAAAACGAGTCGGCACTCCAAATTTGAAACGATTGAGGTAATCTAGCCAAGTAGTGTCCCCCATCTTTTGTTCAAGGAGAGTCATACCGATGTTACTAGAGTGAGCAAAACCTTGTGAGAAGGTCATCATTCCACCGCTTGTCAAACCTTCGTTAACGTCCCAGTCCTTGATAGTGGCATCAGCCACCTTCAATTCGCTACTGTTGAAATATTCTCCTCCAGGGAAGGTATTATTGTCAATTGCTGAAGCTAAAGTAATCACCTTCATGGTTGAACCTGGTTCATAGTTACTTTGGTAAAGGATATCACGCCAGACAAAGTCCTCTGTAATCCCTTCTTTGGTATCAGCATCAAAGGTTGGCCTTTGAGTTGTAGCGAGAATCTCTCCCGTCTTGGCACTAACCAAGGTCGCAGTCATATATTTACCCTTGACTTTTTCTTGGAAGGCATCCATTTGACTTTCCATGAAAGATTGTAAAGGACTAGATAGGGTCGTATAGACGTCTTTCCCGTTTACAGTCTGTCGGGTAACTTGCTCCGTACCTGGAACAATATTACCTAAGCGGTCTTTTTCATAGGTAATGATACCATCTGTTCCCGCTAACAAGCTATTCAAGGAACTCTCGACACCAGACGTCCCAATGAGACTCTTTGAACCATCCTCATTTTCATGCAACTGCGCTAGTCCGATGAAAGATGAAGCAAATTTCCCATTAGGATAGCTTCGATTTGGACTTGTTGTAAAATCAACTCCCTGAACCTTAGCTGTTTCCAAATCCTTTTTTATGGACATCATATTGGCATAGGTAATACCATTTCCCTTTACACCAAAGGAAACTTGCTTAAGATTAGGTTGAGAAAGTTGTTCCTTGACGTAGGACTCATCCATATCTAGATATTTATGGAAGACTTCTGCAACCTTGCTATACTGAGACTCCTCTACATAAAGAACTTTCCCATTTGCAGATTTATATTCCTTATCGATAATCGCATAAACGTTGTAGGATGTTGCATCTTCTGCGATTGGTGTACCATTACGGTCATAGATAGTTCCTCGTTTTGCAGGAACTGTCCGAGTTGTTTGGTGGACCTTTCTTGCTTCCTTAACTAGGTCAACACCAAATTTTGAGCCTGTACCAATAATTACCGCAAAGTTAACCAAAAAAACAGCAAAGAGAAAGACGGCCAGAAGGCTCAAATTCTTTCCCACTAGTCTGCGGTTTTCTGTTGGAGATTTGCGATTTTTAATGGCAAAGCGTATGATTCGTTCTTTCCAGTTTTTCATTTACTACTCCGCCGATCGGATATTTTCATTATTCAATTGCAAGTCTTGTGAGTCTGCAATTCCGGTCAAACGTTCTGATCGGATCAATTCATTAACTTCTTGTTTAGCATCATCCAGCTCTGTCTTTTTTTCCTCAATTTGTGAATTGACTGTTGTCAAATCACTCTGGACCTGAAAAAGTTTTGTCTGCATATAGACTACACTAATTGCTAAGACAAGAGCTGTGATGGCAATTGAAAGGTAAAAGGCCTTTTCAACACGTGAAAATTTTTTTATACGAGCTTGTAGCAATTGGCTCGTTGTTCCTCTGTTTTCTGCCATTATTTCCTCTTACTTGTGAATTTTTCTTGCCACTCGAAGCTTGGCTGAGTGGGAACGATTATTGGCTTCCAATTCTTCCTTGCTTGGTAAAATCGGTTTCCGAGATACCAATTCCATTTTGGGCTTGAGATCGTCTGGGATGAAAGGCAAACCTTTAGGAACTTCAACTGTGGAAGCTTCCTTAAATAACTGTTTGGTCAAGCGGTCCTCCAGCGAATGGAAGGTAATCACTGATATTCTGCCGTCTAGAGCCAGCATATCCATAGCCTGCTGGATTGATTCATCTGCAGCACCCAGTTCATCATTGACCTCTATACGGATAGCTTGGAAAATTTGTTTGGCTGGGTGGCCTTTTTTCTTGAGCTCCTTTGCCGGTTTGGCAGATTTAATAATCTCTGCCAATTCCGTCGTGGTCTCAATCGGTTTCTGTTCACGCACCTGTTCAATTTTTCGAGCAATCTGTTTGGAAAACTTTTCTTCTCCATATTTGAAAAAGATTCTTACCAAATCATGGTAGTCGTAGTGATTAACGACTTCATAAGCGGTCAAACTAGCTTCTTGATTCATTCGCATATCAAGCGGAGCATCTTTTTTATAAGAAAAACCACGTTCACGTTGATCTAACTGCGGGCTTGACACACCTAAGTCATAACAAATTCCATCAATTTCATTCACACCTAAGTCATGTAAGCAGTCCTTCAAATGACGGAAATTATCCTTGATGAAGGTGACCATGCCCTTTTCGATATAGGGAGCCAGACGTTTTTGCGCATTATCAATGGCATTCTGGTCTTGGTCAAAGGCATAGAGATGGCCTTTCTCGCTTAACTTACTTAATAAATACTCGCTGTGTCCTGCTCCTCCCAAGGTCGCATCAACGTAAATACCATCAGGTTTCACATCTAGCATATCAATAGTCTCATGGAGCATGACCGTTACATGATGAAATTCTTTTGTCATATCTTATCTATTTTACCACAAATCCGACTAGCTTGCACCCACTAAAGCTAAAACATTCCTCTGCTAGTTTATTCCTTATATTCAACTGGCTTTTCAGCTACTTGAGCTAGCCCTGAGTCTACTTCTGGATTCAGGTGATGATGAACTGCTTCTGCCACTGCTCTTGGTATACCAACGGCGACAATCTCATCCACGCTGGCTTCCTTGATTTTTGTCAGAGATTTGAAATATTTCATCAAATTCTGCTTGCGTTTTGGACCCAAACCTTCAATTCCATCTAATTGAGAAGAGAAGGAATTTTTAGAACGTAGTTGACGGTGGAAGGTGATTGCAAAGCGGTGGACTTCATCCTGAATGCGTTGCAGGAGGAAAAATTCCTGTGAGGTCCGTGAGAGTTCGATGACTTGGAGAGGATCGCCAAAGAGCAATTCATGGGTTTGGTGCTTGTCATTCTTTTGCAGACCTGCGATTGGAATATCTAACCCTAACTCTTCTTGAATAACCTGCTTGGCAATATTAACCTGACCTTGACCACCATCAATGACAATCAAATCTGGCGGTGTCAAACCATCACGCTGGACGCGTCCATAGCGTCTGCGGATGACCTCACGCATACTAGCATAGTCATCTGGTCCGACCACAGTCTTGATTTTATACTTACGGTAATCCTTCTTGCTAGGTTTTCCATTGACAAAAACAACCATAGCAGAGACTGGACTAGTCCCCATGATATTGGAATTGTCAAAGGACTCGATACGGACTGGGGTTGGAATCTTGAGCAATCGTCCTAAGTTTTCAATAGCCCCTTGGGTCTTTTCAACCGATTTCTCCAACAGATTAAATTTCTGCTCTAGACTGACACGAGCATTTTTGATGGCGAGATTGACCAGTTGCTTTTTCTCCCCGCGCTGAGGTTTAAGAACCTTGGTATCCACCAAAGCCTTAACTGCTTCTTCATCAATATCCTGAGGAATCAGAATCTCATTAGGAACCAAGTGTGATTTTTCTTGATAAAACTGCCCAACATAGGTTAAGAAATCTTCATCTGGATCATTGTAGTATGGAAAAAGGTTGACATCACGCTCAATGAGCTTACCTTGGCGAACAAAGAAAACCTGAACGCACATCCAACCCTTATCCACATAGTAACCGAAGACATCACGATTTTGGAGATCCTTGGCCATAACACGTTGCTTGGTCCGAAGGGTTCCAATGGCCTGAATTAAATCACGGTATTCAGCTGCACGTTCAAATTCCATGCTCTGAGCCGCCACATTCATCTTTTCCTTGAGGTCATCGATGATTTTATCATCCTGCCCCTTGAGAAAATCAGAAACTTCTTGGGCCATGGCTTTGAAATAGGCCTCGTCTTTATGGCAAACAGTATGTGCCATACACTGACCTATATGGTAATAAAAACAAACCTTCGATGGTGGATTGGTACATTTACGAAAAGGAAAAATCCGATCCAATAGCCGTTTGATTTCATTGGCCGCGCCCACATCCGGATAGGGACCAAAATAGAGTCCTCCGTCTTTCTTGACCTGACGGGTAATAATCAAACGAGGATAACGCTCATTGGTAATTTTGATAAAAGGATAGGACTTATCGTCCTTGAGCATAATATTGTATTTAGGCTTGTTTTCCTTAATCAGGTTGATTTCAAGTAGAAGAGCCTCAATATTGGACTCCGTAACGATAAACTCAAAATCCACAATTTCAGATACTAAGGCTTCTGTCTTGGTATCATGACTTCCACGGAAATAGGACCGTACACGATTACGCAGATTTTTAGCCTTCCCCACATAGATGATGGTCCCATTCTTGTCTTTGTGGATGTAACAACCTGGACTAGTTGGCAAGAGCTCCAGTTTTGATTTGATCAAGTTATTCATAGTTCCATTATAGCAAAAACTCCTTACCATTGCTGACATCAAGAAGTCCTATTTGAGCTTAAAAACACTTATTCTCCAGAGCCGTAAAGTTTCTGAACTGCTTGAACATCTTGAGCCTGAATACCATAGTATGACCCCGCTGGCTGCATGACCGAAACTTCATTGGTATGTTCCAAACCAATGGCATGCCCTAGCTCATGCTCTGCTGTATGCAAGATGCGGTCGTAGGTATAGCCATAGTTTTGATTAGATAAATAATAATGATTCAGGCGAACGGTCACTGAAGTGAATTGTTTGGTTAGGAGATTTGTCTGACTCTCCGCCTCACCAGCAACGGCTGTCGAACCATCATTCATTTCAGTCGCAAAAATATTGGCCTGATCCGGTTCGGTTACAATTTCAAAATGAAATACTCCAGTCTGATTCCAGTTAGCAATAGCTTCAAGATAGGCCCTTTGGAAAGTCGCATCCATTTGAGGATCGATATAGATAGTCGCTTGCGCCTTTGGCCATTTTGCCCCTGAACCTTGATGATTATCGGTCTGAGACAGACCTTGTAATTTACCAGTTTCTTGCCATTGTTGCCAACCTGCTTGGCCGACTTGAACTACTTTGCTAACTTGATTTAAAGTAGCAGGTAAATCACCTGTCACATACCAGAGAATCCCAAAAGTGATGAGAATTAAGAGGATAAGTGTCCATACAAGGCGCCAAAAAATGCGCAAAATCCCTAATAAAAATCGACATAACACACGAATAATCCAGCCCATAATTGCCCACCTTTCTAAAAAAATAAGAACCCATCTTTAAGCCATGGATTCCCATTCTAAAGATAGGTTCTCTATTTTACTGAAGAAAACTGAAAGAAAGCTAAAATTAAGACAAGCGTTCTTCCAAAACGAAATCAATTGGTAAAGTAGCCAAAAAACGTTCCAATTGCTTTTCCCAATAATACCACTCATGGGTTCCTGCACTATGACTATAGGTCACATCGAAACCAAGTTTCTTCAGATTTTTAACTGCCAGATTATTGGCAGAATAGAGATAATCTTGTTCCCCACACCAAACCCAGAGCTTGGTTTTCTTATCAGACTTTTTAGCGAGTGTTTCAAGTGAGTAAGGGCTATTCACCCAATCATTAACTTTACCAAAAACACCTCTCCAGTAGGCACGCGTCCCTAAATCTTGACTCTCAGGAGAAAACTCCTCGAAACTAAGTGCCCCAGAAAAGCTAGCGGCATGCGAGAAACGGTCAGTTGACAGTGCCAATTTGAAGGAACCGTAGCCTCCCATTGATAAACCAGCAATGAAGGTTTTTTCTCGCTTACTTGTCATATTAGGGAAGAAGCGTTTGAGCACCTTAGGCAATTCTTCTGCTAGAGCTGTATAGTAGTTATAGCCATACTGAGTATCTGTATACCAACCATTGTTTGTATTTGGCATGACAACAATCAGATTGGTTCCTCGCACCAAGCGCTCCACATTGGTTCGCTTGAGCCAGCTGTTATGATTTCCTGACATCCCGTGAAGGAGATAAAGAACAGGGATATCTGTAGAGTCTGGTTCTGTCACCCGAGATGCATCAGGGTAGAGAACATTTACACCCCACTCCATATCTAAAACTTCTGAGTAATACTCAATCTTCATTACTGCCATAACTTGCTCCTTAATTATTTAAGATAAGAAAAAGCCGAAACTCGACTTTCTCTACTGTTATTTAATCCTTATTTTGCTTCCATGACTACTGGTAGGATGGCTGGACGACGCTTGGTTTGGTCAAAAAGGAATTTGGCCAAATTATCACGGACCTTCCCTTTAAGATCAGCCCAGTCAAAGTCCTCACCTTGGAGGTAATCTTCAACTGTTTGGTTCACCAACTCTGTACTTTCACGTAAGATATCACGACTCTTTTTAAGATAGACGAATCCACGCGTATGTACTCGAGCTTTAGCAATGATTTTCTTCTCACGACGGTTAACAGTGATAGCTACTATAAAGATACCATCTTCTGACAAGACCTTGCGGTCACGAAGAACAACGTTCCCAACATCCCCAATGGCATTACCATCAATCAAGACATCACCTGCAGTAACAGCACCGGATGGAACGAAGTCTCCATGCTCATAAGACATGGTTGTCCCTTTTTTAGGGATAAAGATACGCTCTGGTAGCATACCAACCGCCATAGCAGCCTTGGCATGAGCATCCAACTCACGGTATTCTCCCTGGATTGGGAAGAGATACTGAGGATGTAAGAGATTAATCATTAATTGAAGATCACGCGCATTCCCATGTCCTGATACACGCAAGCTTTGAGTAATCGGTTTCACGACACCACCTGCTTGGTAGACCATGTTTTCTACACGTGCCATCACAGCTTCCTTAGCAATTGATGGCGTCGTAACGATATAGACCAAGTCACCATCTTTGATTTCAACATAGCGGTGACGACCAATGGACATTTTGCGGAGTCCGTTAATTGGTTCACCCATACGTCCAGTTTCAAGGATGATTAATTCATGGTCCTCAAAACGAGACATATCTTTTGGTTTAATCAAGAGATTCTCATTTGCTAAAGACAATTTTTTCAAACGGATAGCTGTACGAACGATATTTTCAACGTCAAAACCAGTCAAAACAACACGACGACCTGTATCCGCAGCCGCATCAAACACTTGCTGAATACGAGAAAGGTTACTTGCAACTGCAGCAACGATGATACGTCCATCCCAGTCGGAAATAGTTTGTGTAATTTCGTCTCCAACTTCACTTTCGCTGGCTACTTGGATATTGCTGTCAGCATTTGCTGAATCACTTAGAAGAGCCAAAACTCCTTCACGACCAATTTCAGCTAGACGTCCGAAATCGGTTGCGTATGATTCACTTGCTGTTTGGTCAAATTTAAAGTCACCTGTATAGACGATGTTGCCTTCAGATGTTTTCAAAACAACACCAAGACTCTCTGGGATAGAGTGAGTTGTGCGGAAGAAGGAAACTTCAGTACCACCAAAGTCAATTTCGGTGTTTTCATCGATAACATGGAAATCATCAAATTTCTTAACGCTATCATTTCCCTTTACAAAAAGCTTAGCAAGTTCGATGGTCAATTCTGAACCAAAGACAGGAACCTTCACTTCTGACAAAAGATAAGGAAGAGCTCCGATCGCATCCGCATGTCCGTGCGTTAAAAAGACTCCTGCAATACGGTCGCTGTTTTCAAATAGATATTCCATATTTGGAATAACGACATCGACACCCAACTGCTCATTTTCAGGGTATTTCAAACCTGCATCTAAAACGAAGATAGAGTCGTTAATTTCTGCGATGTACATGTTTTTACCATTTTCACGAACACCGCCCAAAGTTGTTAATTTAATATTGGTCATTTTTCCTCCGAAGTATTACTATAACGTGTTTATAGAGTCTTCACAACTCTCTTTTTTTTTAAAGTCCAATATACTTTTATCCGAATCTTTTCCTCTCATTATACCATTTTTTTACTAATTTTCAAAATGAAGATAGGATTTCAACTAGAGAACATTCACTCTAATAGCCACAGCGGCTTCCTTTGTTCTTTTTTAAGCTTCGTCTAAGATCATTAAACGATTAAATCGAATGAAGCTCCGAAATTTCTAGCTGACCAAAATCCTAAAAACTAGGCTTGAGTACTTAAAAAAAGATTTAGAAATTCTAAATCTTTTTAAGTATTCTTAGTTTGGATAAATGTATCTTACAGTACCTCTTGATGCAGTCGGATTAAACCATCCACGATAGTTTCCGATTGGTTGAGTTCCACTGCCATCATAGTTACATTCCAATACCTGGATAGAAGTCTCACTTTGTACATCTGTGACATATGCAACATGTCCATATTCACCACCGTCCCACACGGCGATTGCTCCTACTACAGGTACATTTCCTGTCTTAAAGCCATGTGCACTAGCGTAGATTGCCCAAGTATTGGCATTTCCCCACCAGTTACTAGCCCAAGGTGCCAATTCTTTTACGCCCCATGTACACTGACCAATAGGATATGAGTTCCCGTAGTTTGTAGGAGTATTTACGACAACATCCTCAACTGCTACCGCATTCGCAGTACTAGGTGCTTCATAAGCCGGAGCATTGTATGAATAGCTAACTTGAGTTGGACCACTCACTTCTAGCACATCACCTGGGTGGATGGTATCAAAAATGCTTTTCCCATTATTAGCTGCCAACTCATAAGGATCCATACCATTTGCAGTAGCAATAGCAAAAAATGAATCACCGTCTTGAACAACGTAAGAGTCTGCGCTAACAGTCTGAGCACCAACTGTCGCCAAAATAGCTATAGATGTTAAACCAAGAGTCAGTTTAGCAACTGTTTTTTTCATAACAATTTTCTCCTAAAATTTTATTGATTATTTTTAATTTTAATGTTGATAAGAGAATCATACCTGATTTACATGTCAGTTGTTTTAGATTTATGTTGTAGTCATGTTACAAATCTGTATACTTTTACTACATAAAGTTAAAAAGCACTTACAAAAAGAGACTGAAATAGTTTACTTCAGCCTCTTTGTATTTATTTTTTCATCAAGAAATCATAGATTTCCTGCACTGTTCCTAGTGCCATCATTTCTTGGTCTTTAACAGTTTGCTTGAGATTTTGATAAATCTGACTTTCAGCAATATCCCGTTTAGCCGCGTCTTTATTAACCCTCATCACACCATTTTCAATGGTGATAAAACCAAGCTCTTCAAAAATCTGAATCATCTTAACTAGTAAAATTTGCTCAATTTTGAGATAGGTTGATAAGTCCTTGAGTTTGTAGCGAATATCAAATTCTGGAAACTGGTAAATCGTCTTATAAAGCTTAGCAAATTGGTCTCTTGTCCCATAACCTGTCAAATAGTAGGGTTTATCAATATCGTTTTTAAAGTAAATAGCTGAGAAATCATGTTGCTGGAAGATGTCTTTAAGAATAGTGATGTCTTCTGGAAGATTTTTGACCGCAACCGCTAGACTTTTAGAGATATCAGGCAATTCTCCTGAAAAATCAAGTACGGGTACTCCATCTGGCAGAGCAGCGCTCTTACTACGAATATTAAAGAGTTGAACACCGTCTACACGAGCATCTACCATCATCAACTGGAGGGTTGTTTGGCCATTCCATTGGTTAACGGAAAGGGTAACTGCCAATTCCAGTTGTTTGGTCTGCGCAAATTCTGTCGCTTTCGACCCTTGACCAAAAGCAACCACTTCAAAGTTCGCATTCCCTTTGGATATTTTCAATTTCAGATGACTATCTCCCGCTCCCATAGAACGAGCATTTTCAACTTGAAAATCTCGAATGTAGAAGACAGGCTTTTGATTGTCCATTCCAAAAGGAGCTAACCGTTCGAAACTTTTAACTGTATCTAAACTCAGATTTTCCAAATCTAGTTCTTCATCTAGATATAATTTACTCTTACCCTTGGCATCTATCCTTTTGTCTTTTACATAGGTTTCTAAAATATCTGACAAGGCATCTAACTGTTCAACTTCGAGCGTCATGCCTGCAGCACCTGCATGGCCACCAAAGGCGATAAATAGAGCACGATGCGGATCCAAGGCTTCAAAAATATCGACAGCTTCAATACTCCGCGCACTTCCCTTAGCACGACCGTCTTCAATATTCAGAACAATAACTGTCTGCCCTAATTCTTCCAACAAGCGACCAGCTACAATCCCAAGTACTCCTGGATTCCAGCCCTGTTTGGCCAAAACTTGAACACTTTTGTTAGGGTCTATCAAGCTTTTAGCTTCTTCATAGATAGCCTGAACGATTTCCTTACGTTCTTCATTTTTTTCTTGAATCATGAGGGCAATCTCATGCACCTCTTCATCATCAAATCCAGTCAGTAAGTCAATAGCTGGATTGGGATCGTCCAAACGTCCTAGGGCATTCAAACGAGGAGCTAATTGGAAACCAACCGTCTCTTCTGTAAGGTCACTGCTAGAAATTCCAGCAACTTCAAAGAGTTCTTGGAGACCTAGTCTTTGGGTATTTCGCAAAACTTCTAGACCATATTGAACCATGATACGATTTTCATCTGTCAAGCTGACCATATCCGCAATCGTTCCAATGGCAACCAAATCAAGCAACTCAATCTGCACTTCCTCCAAGAGGGCACAAGCTAGTTTGAAAGCAACGCCACAACCTGCTAAATGTTTAAAAGGATAATCTGCTTTTGGGTGTTCAGGATGGACGATTGCATAAGCATCTGGTAAAACCTCTGGCATGGAGTGGTGGTCTGTCACAATGACGTCCACGCCCATAGACTGAGCCAAGTCAATAGCCTCATGCCCGGCAACACCATTGTCCACCGTCACAATCAGAGACACTCCCTGCTGCTCGATAAAATATTTGTAGACACTAGCATTTGGTCCGTAACCATCTGTAAAGCGATTAGGGAGATAGACCAGACACTCTGCACCTAATTGTTCCAAACTCTCCTTGACAATCGAAGCCGAAGTCATCCCATCCGCATCATAGTCTCCATAGACCAGAATCAATTCCCCTCGCTCAATGGCCTGGCGAATACGATCAACTGCCTTATCCATATCATGTAAGAGATAAGGATTATGTAAATCTTCCAAAGAAGGTTCTAAAAATTTCTTCAGGCTGCTTTCATCCCTGATTCCTCGTTGATACAACAAACAAGCGACTTCAGAACTCAAGCCTGCACTCTTGGCTATTTTTGTAAAATCCGCATCCTCAACCTGCGGAGAAAATTGCCAATTATAAGTAGGAATTATCACTCAAACATCCACTCTTTCTTACGATTCTATTCATTTATTATAACATGATTTTTGTTTTTCTCCTCTTTATTTCCTTAACTCTTTCAATCAATATCCCAAAATACTCCGGTCCTTATCAAGGTTAAAAAAACTATACACCAGTTGATAATTCTATCCCTTTTCAACAAGACGTAGCCAAAATTTTAAAACATCTTCTCTTTATGCTACACTATTGACATGGAACATCATTTTAATCATCGAGCAGAATCTTTCGATTCTCCCAAAAATCAATTTCTAGCAGACCTTGTAAATGCAGAGATCAAGCAACAAGTCTCTGAGCTATCTACCAAATCAATCCTAGATTTTGGAGGAGGAACTGGACTTATCGCTCTTCCTCTAGCCAAACAAGTCAAGTCAGTGACCTTGGTTGACATCGCAGAAAAAATGCTGGAGCAAGCTCGTATCAAGGTTAAAAACCAAAAACTTGAAAATCTACACTTGATTCAACAAGACTTATTACTTAAGCCATTAGAGCAAACATTCGATCTCATTATCGTTAGTCGTGTTCTTCATCACATGCCTCATCTTGATTCCAGCCTAGCTATGTTTCAGGAACATTTG
Source organism: Streptococcus infantis (assembly GCF_047463315.1). Taxonomy (GTDB): domain Bacteria; phylum Bacillota; class Bacilli; order Lactobacillales; family Streptococcaceae; genus Streptococcus; species Streptococcus infantis_AB. The sequence goes on from NZ_JASHEB010000002.1 coordinate 230,111, forward strand.
ACTCCCGGAGGTCAACTATTTATCGCTGATTATACCGTACCAGATGGAGAAAACCATGGTTTTATTATTTCGGAACTTGAGGAGACTCTTAAAAATCATGGCTTCTCAGACATTCAGACCCAAATACTTTATAGTTCCGACAATCTTTTCCTTGATAAACCTTCTCAACTATTTCTCACATCGGCGATAAGATAATCACTTCTTAGAACAAGCGCTGAAATAATTCTACTTCATTTTTTCTTCAGTTATCAAGCTTTTTAGTCTACTTTTTTCAACTATTTCTATCATAAAAACTCTCCTTAAAAAATTAAGGAGAGTTTCTTATTACCAAAGAATTCCCTTATAGGATAAAAGAAGAGCTAGGAATAATAATCCATAGAAGAACATAAAGAGCCACTTCAATTTCACACATAGAGCTACAAATTCACGTATAAAGGCTGATGGAATGTAGTAGCCCGCTGTCCGACAACCTAGACCATCACCTTTCATTTTTAGCTTACGAGCATAGGTACTTGTTCTAAAAACATGATAATCATTTGTCACAAAAAGAAATTGGGGGCTTGCTACCAGTTTCTCGCCAAGCTTCTTAGAATAAAGAAGATTCTCATAGGTCGTTCTTGACTGGTCCTCCATGATAATCGCATCACGGGGAACGTCTGTCTCTTCAAGCAGATAGTTTGTAATTGCCTGGGCCTCAGAAATCTTTTCGTCCGCCCCTTGTCCACCGCTGGCTATGATTTTGATATGAGGATTCTTAGACTTGTGGTAAGCTTCTACTGCCTTATCAACTCTCCTCTTTAGCAAAGGTGTTACCTTTTCTCCACCTAACAAACCTGCACCATGAATGATAATAAAATCATAATGCTTCCTCTTGGGAATAAAGAGATACAAGATAGAGTACAACATGAAACCCACAAAGGCAAAGGCAAAGGCAAAGCCAAAAATAAAATAAGAATAGACAATGAATACAAATAAAATGTTTAGAAAATGATTGGTGTAAAATAATGCATTTCGACCCCCCCAATCGAAATGAAATCAAGGCAAAAAATAGCAAAATAAATATTCCAAAGAGCATTGAGAGATAATTGGTCTTTGAACGTCCCTCTCGCTTCAACAAAATGACCCCATTATAGACTAAAAAGATTCCACTCAGAAAAACAAAAAAGGAAGTAAGACAAAGGCAAATACATAAAAAGCTAAATGAACATTCTCATACCCATTTTTATAAAAAAAGTAGGCTAGATAAATATAACTTGAAATGAGAGATAATAAAAATAATACTGGATTCCACAAACTTCTATTATCCTTCCAAAATGACAGTATAAATGCTAATACAATTCCTATAACGAGATACATTTCTTCCTCCTTTAATAATTCTATCTTATCATAATTATCCACAAAAAAAAGAGGACCTTAGGTCCTCTTATCCTTCTATCCTACTCTCTGCATCTGCCACTACTTGAGCAAGACTGGTTTTGCTCAGCTCCTGCTCCATGGCTAGCTGAATCTTTTGTAATCTCTCATCTAAAACACCATGGATATTGGCTCCTACTGGACAGTTAGGATTAGGATTATCATGGAAACTAAAGAGTTGTCCAGTCTTTCCAAGGCATTCCACCGCTTGATAAATATCCAAAAGACTGATATCCTCAAGATTTTTGATAATCTCTGCCCCTCCAGTTCCACGCGCGACGGAAATCAAGTTTGCTTTTTTCAGTTGGGACAAAGTTTTTCGGATAATAACAGGATTGACTCCAACACTACTAGCTAGAAAATCGCTAGTCACCTTGCTCTCCTTCCCTTTTAGGGCAATGATTACCAACATATGTGTCGCAATGGTAAATCGGCTTGAAATTTGCATGCAGTCCTCCTTTTTCGTTAACTAAGCTCATTCTTCTCTTATATTTATTATATCTCCTAGAGTTGTAATGTCAAGAGTTACGACTAAGCCAGTCATCCAATTCAACATCATGTCCTTGACTCTGGGCGATTTCGTGCAACAAGTCCTGATTATGGGTATGGTGAATTCCATTGACTAAACTTTCATAGTACACCTCATAGTAGGGCAATTTCAAATCTCTAGCCAATTTTAATTCTGACTCAACATCGTAATCAACACGACGAAAATCTATATCCTTCAAACCTTTGTTATCAAAATTCAAAATCATATATTGCGCCCGCAAATCCTCACGTAGACTTGCTGATAAAAAGAACGGTTGCCCAATTGAACCTGGATTTAAAATGAGTTGTCCCTCGCTCCCATAGCGAAGAAATTGCTGGTGAATATGCCCATAAATCGCAATATCACAGTCAGGATTGGTTACCAAACGGTCAAAATCCTCCTGCTTGCCAAGATGGATCAGTTCTCTTCCCCAATTTTTATCCGGCAAATGATGGCTTATCCCTACCTTCAGATTTCCAAACTGGTGGTGGCTGTGCATGGGAAATGCCTGTAGAGCTTCAATATCATCTAGACTAATTTCTTCCATAATATACTGGCATTGGCGCAAGAGGTATCGATGGCTAGGTCTACTTGTATCTAATTTTCGATGAGCAGCCCGCCACAAACTCTCTTCCCAATTCCCCAAAACTCGAACCGTTATTGGCAAGCCTTCCAATCGTTGAAGAATATTTTTTCGTCCTGTCCCAGGCATGAGAATATCTCCCAAAAGCCAATATTCCTCAGCGCCTGCCTTCTCTGCATCTGCTAAAACAGCTTCCAGTGCTCTTGTATTTCCATGGATATCTGAAAGTACCGCAATTTTTGTCATATGATCCCCTCTTGCATTCTATCCTTTAATTATAACACTCTCAAAATCAAAGTCAAAAAGCATTTTTGCTATCATGTTTTACTTTACTTTTTTAGTGAAAAGGATTACAATGAAGGTGATAAGAAATGAGGAGGTTTTTGATATGACACAACGTTACGAAAACATCATGGTAGCAGTCGACGGTTCTAAAGAAGCTGATTTGGCTTTTATCAAAGGAGTTCAGTCAGCATTACGTAACCAGGCTAAATTAACCATTGCGCATGTAATCGATACTCGTGCTCTTCAAAGCATTTCAACATTCGATGCAGAAGTTTACGAAGAGTTACAAGTTGAGGCCCAAGATTTGATGGCAGAATATGAAAAGCGTGCAAGAGACGCTGGTCTTAAAGATATTCAAGTTGTCATCGAAATGGGAAATCCTAAAACTCTTTTGGCTAAAACAATCCCTGACCAAGAACACGTTGATTTGATATTGGTTGGAGCAACAGGGCTTAACGCCTTCGAACGTTTGCTTGTTGGATCTTCATCAGAATATATCCTACGCCATACAAGCGTTGACCTTCTCGTCGTTCGAGACAAGGATAAAACTTTATAAACCAAAAATAAAAGGAGCATCTGCTCCTTTTATTTTTGGTTTTCTCTTTCCTTATGACGTTCATAAGCCTTGATTTGGCGCTCTATTTCCTTTTTGATTGCAGGCTCTGGAGCGTACTTTTCTTTCCAGTTATCTGGTTTCAAGATTTTGTGGGTTACTGGATCAAAATGAGCCTTACCATCTGGGAAGATTTTACCCATGTTTGCTTGATGGACAATCTCAAAGATTCTCTCTGGGTCTACCCCCATTAAAACGAAACTTCCATAAGTAAAGTAGAGCGTATCAATCAAAGCATCCACTTGACCAACGAGGGTTTTCTCAGCTGGTGTTGACTGAGATACTTTTTCGGCAGATATATCAAGTGCTTGGTGTAAATCCTGCACAGCTTGTTGGAATTCCTCTTCAGAATTGCTTGCAGCACGGACAAATTCAACTAACTCTTCAATCTTAAAGCCAGCACGGTGGGTCGCCCCTTCTAAATCCCAAGCTATAGGTTCTTCTTGAGTTCGCTCATCCATCATACGATGGAAGGTCTTAACCTTGTTGAAATGATAGTCACGACTGACAAAGACTTTTTCAGAAGCCAAGACTCCAAAATATTCCAAAGCCTTGTGAATCCCATCATTTTGGTTGCTGGCAGTAATATGCTTAGCAACTTCTTTTACACTGCTACTACCATTTCCCATGGCAACAGACATCCCGACACCAGCCAACATTTCCAAGTCATTATCCGAGTCTCCAAAAGCCATGACTTGGTTGAGATCAAAACCATACTCTTTTCCGACACGGCGGATACCCTCTAACTTAGAATTTCCTTGATTGATAATATCGGCCGCGAATGGATTACTTCTGGTGAACTTCAGATTGTTTAATTCTTCAGCAGCATGGTTAGTCTCCTCAGGCGTCATCAACATAAGCACCTGATAGATCGGTTGATTGATTAAGTCCAACAAATCATCTTCCTTCTGAGGAAGGGCCTTACTGACCATACGATTAAAGGAATGACTAACAGTACGAGTCAAAAATTTAGGTACAAATCGACTAACTAGCTGTGAAAGAGGGCTGAGTCCAAAGGACATAATCCGAGAACCGACAACGTCTTGTCGCGTTCCCATGGCAATCTCTTTTCTATTTTTCTTAGCATAAGAGATGATTTGTCTGAGGCTTCTCTTATCAATAGGGCTAGCAAAAAGAACACGATCTTTGTTAAAGATATATTGGCCATTGTAGGTCACTGCAAAATCCAGATCCAAATCATCCATCAAATCCTTAACAAAAAAAGGTCCTCGCCCTGTTGCTACACCAACAAGCACCCCTTGTTCTTTCACAATCTTGATAGCTTCCTTTGTGGACTTCAAAACACTCTTACTGTCATTTACAAGCGTTCCATCAATATCAAAAAACACAGCTTTGACTTCCATTCTATCTCATTCCTTTCTTTTATGATACAATGATTATACCACATTTCAGAAAAAGTGAGTGAATCATGACTAAGAAAATCCTTGTTTTACATACCGGTGGCACTATCTCCATGCAGGCAGATGAATCTGGAGCTGTAAGGACTAGTGCTGATAACCCTATGAATCATATCTCTAATCCTCTCGAAGGTATCGAAGTCCATTCCTTGGATTTTTTAAATTTGCCCAGCCCATACATCAAGCCTAAGCATATGTTAGCCCTCTACCAAAAGATTAAACAAGAGGCATCGGCCTATGATGGTGTTGTCATTACACATGGGACAGATACACTAGAAGAAACAGCTTATTTCCTCGACACCATGGAGGTACCTCATATGCCTATCGTCCTGACAGGTGCTATGAGAAGTTCCAATGAACTGGGAAGTGATGGTGTCTACAACTATCTTAGCGCCTTACGCGTTGCGAGTGATGATAAGGGTGCAGATAAGGGTGTGTTGGTCGTTATGAACGATGAAATTCACGCCGCCAAATATGTCACAAAAACGCATACTACTAACGTTAGTACCTTTCAAACACCAACTCATGGACCACTCGGACTCATTATGAAGCAGGAAATTCTCTACTTCAAAACGGCAGAACCTCGTGTTCGTTTTGACCTTGAGAGCATTCAAGGGTTGGTCCCTATTATCCCTGTTTATGCGGGCATGACCGATGAACTTCTCGATTTACTTCCTGTTGACCAACTAGATGGATTGATTATTCAGGCTTTTGGTGCTGGAAATGTACCAAAGGAAACAGCTGAAAAATTAAAATCTCTCAGTCAAGCAGGACTTCCTATTGCACTAGTCTCTCGCTGTTTTAATGGGATTGCCGAACCCGTTTACGCTTACGAAGGCGGTGGTGTTTGTCTTCAGAATGATGGTGTATATTTTGTAAAAGAACTAAACGCTCAAAAAGCACGACTGAAGCTTCTTATCGCAATCAATGCTGGACTTAAGGGCGAACAACTCCAAACATATATGGAAGGATAATAAAAAACCAGGAAATCAGCTAGATTCCTGGTTTTTTTATTACTTTTTGCGAGTTGATTTGCGTTCTGTCAAACCGTGAGGTAGGAGGACTTCACGTTCCTCCAATTCTTCCTTATGCATAATTTTAGTTAACATACGCATACTAATCGCACCTAAATCATACAAGGGTTGTGCGATAGTTGTAAGGCTTGGTCGAGTAAAGCGAGCGATTTGAGAATCATCACTCGTAATGATTTCAAAGTCTTCTGGTACTGAAACTCCATGATCAGCCAAGCCGTTCAAGAGACCAGCTGCCAATTCATCACCAGTCACAATCGCTGCTGTTGCTTTTGAAGAAACTAAGCGCTCTGCCAGAGCATAACCATCATCATAGCGATATTTAGATTCAAATACAAGTCCTTCACTATAGTTGACTCCTGCTGCTTTCAAAGCTTCTTTGTAGCCAACCAAGCGAATTTTACCGTTAATATCATCTACCAACGGGCCACTCACAAAGGCAATTTTTTTGTTACGCTTCAACAAATGGCGAACAGCATCCGCAGTAGCATTCTTATAATCAATATTAACACTTGGAAGCTGGTGTTCTACATCCACTGTTCCTGCAAGAACTACAGGGGTACGTGAACGTGAAAACTCTGAGCGAATTTTCTCTGTTAAGTGATAGCCCATAAAGATAATACCATCAACTTGTTTTGAAAAGAGTGTATTCACTACTGCCACTTCTTTTTCATCGTCCTCATCACTATTCGCAAGGACGATGTTATACTTGTACATCTCTGCAATATCATCAATCCCTTTTGCTAGCGCAGCAAAATACGTGTTAGTGATATCTGGGATGACAACCCCAACAGTTGTTGTTCGTTTGCTTGCCAAGCCACGAGCTACTGCATTTGGGCGATAGTCTAGGCGATCAATCACCTCTAGAACTTTCTTACGAGTGTTTTCTTTGACATTCTTGTTGCCATTGACTACACGACTGACAGTTGCCATTGAAACTCCTGCTTCTCGGGCAACGTCATAAATTGTTACTGTATCATCTGTGTTCATACCGTTTCCTTTCTAATGTTGAAAATTTTGTTTTCATGTTTACACCACTACTAGTTTACCACTAATTGTAAGCATTTTCAAGGATTAATTGAACTTTCTTTGAAAAAATTTCATATATAATCATATTTTTGTAAATTAGTTTACTTTTCTTGATTTTTAGGCCAGTTTGCAGTATGATAATAAAAAATTAAGTAGGAGGCATGGATGGCTTTTACGGATTCTCATAGACGTTGTGCCAGCTTTGGTGTGGTAACCAATCTCCCAGACGATGTGATTGACTCAATCTGGTACATTATTGATCATTTTTTAAAGCATGTTTTTGAATTAGAAGATGAGTTGGAATTTCAGCTCTTAAACAGTAACGGTTCCATCACCTTCCGTTTTTCAAGTCAACATCTACCGACTACGATTGACTTCGATTTTAATCATCCCTTTGACCCATTGTACCCACCGAAAGTACTTGTTATGGATATGGACGGTAAGGAAACCATCCTCCTACCTGAAGAAAATGACCTATTTTAAAAACTCTAGTCTTCTGACTAGAGTTTTCTTTTTTAATAAATAGAACGACTGACCACGATACCACTCGGTTTTTTAAATTCTAAATCAAGATAGTCCTGATAAGTCCCAGGGACGATAAAACCTTGGGGACTCAGGATATCTGTTCCAGCCTCTCCAACAATAGAGTCGGCCAATAGAACACAGTTTGTACTGAGAACAAAGTATGTTTTAAATTTAGATGATGTGAACTTATAGAGGGTTGCATCAGCCTCGTGTTTCAGCTGATAAGAATAGGTATGTTTGATTTCTCCCTCCCTTCTTTTCAGTAGTTGTGAACTTGGCTCCCATGGTATCAAGAGGCTTTCTATCTCTCTCAACCGTTCTTCGATGGCCTTTTTCTGTTGTTCAGACAGGCTTAAACCATAGGCGAATAGGGTTTTCTGGCTTTCTCTCTTACAAAGTTCAATATATTTTTCACGATTGGCCTTAAATAAAACCCCGTCGCCAATTGTACCAAACAAGCGCTCTGAGTGAGGGTCATAAGAGCCGTAGGAAATAACCTGACCTTGATAGCAGATATCTACATGCCCCATTGCCAAGAAGAAAGATGATTCTGAAGCATGGATAAAAATTTCTAAATCAACTGATTTTTCATTTTTTCTTTCCAAATGCACTTCGCTTTCTTCCGTCTGATTAGTAGATAACCTTTCATTCCATCGTCGTAAGGTGCTGATGGGAATCAAGGCTGTCATAAATATAGGCAGGGTCATTCTCATTCTACGCTTGAGCTTAGGATTGCTTCTCCCTTTCTCAAAAAAGAAACCATCTCTGAGGCTGCTCGCTCCCAACATAATTAAGTAAAAACCAAGCAGGAGCAACTCAAAATTTGTTGCATCATGAAAAGGGGAGATACTATAGAGACCAAATACCATCATCCACAAAGCATCAAATAAGTAATTGATTCTCGGATGGATATGATTATTTCGGTAAATCAACCAGGTAATCAGGCTAATCAGACCTGTAAACAATTGATAACTTCCAATAGAAATGACCAAGAAATAGAGGGCGATCCCTTGCAAGATGACAGAGTCAAATAGGATAACCGCAACAAAGAGTTTGGCTAGAGTTACAAAAATATTTTCTCTGCTGGACTTTTCCTGAAACCATCGTGTCAATAAATGCCAAATGGCAGACAAAGAAAAATAACCCATTAATAGCTGGTAACCTAACCTCGGTACCAACTGTCCAAAACAAATCAAGAGAAGGCCTAAGGTTATGGCCACTGCACCTTCCCCTAGACTTCTCCATTTACTATAAGTTTCGGAAAACTTAAACATTTTCTTTCTCCAATTGACGATACAAGTGACGAACTGATCGTCCCAGTACTGGATGAATAAAATGTGGGGCTATTTCTTGAAGTGATTCTAGGACAAATAGACGCTCAGCAAGATAAGGATGCGGTAAGATGAGGTCATCTGTATAGATAACCTGATCATCTACAAAGAGCAAATCCAGATCAATCAAGCGAGGTCCCCAATGCACTTCTCTGACCCGTCCCATTTCTGCCTCAATGCTTAACAAGGTATCTAACAAGACTGGAGCCGGCAGCCAAGTTTCGACTTCAATGACCTGATTAGCAAAATTTTCTTGCTCTACACCGCCCCATGGCTCAGTTGTAATCACACTAGATTCTTTGAGAATACGAATCCCACGAGCACTTATTTTTTCAAGAGCTTGCTTGAGATTAGCCGCCTTATCCCCCATATTGCTACCTAGAGCAATAAAGGCTCTTTGTTTGCGGCGATGGATGGTTACTGAACAGGTGTCTAGTGGTAGATGAATAGGCGCCCATGGTTTTTTGAGTTCCAGTTTAATTTCTTGAACTATTGGATAGGTTTCAAAAGTGCGCTCTACTAGTTTGTAGGCAACTGTTTCAATCAAGTCTTCAGTGGTTTCCTGAAACCAAGTCGTCCATTGCTGACAGAGCTCGCCATAATGGACAGAAGCTTTCAAATCTAAGTCCGTAGCAGCCTTGGTCATATCATAGGATAAGCTTGCATCAATGATAAATTTTTGACCCAGTTCCTTCTCACTCGGGAAAAGACCATGATAGGCAAAAATTTCCAAATCCTTAATGCGCAATTGATCCATAACTAGTCCTTTCTAGAAAAAATCGTTTGAATCGATTTTTATAACCCCATGAGACGGTATGCTTGATCTCGAAGATCTTTGTCTGTCTCAAATACTCCACGAGCTACTGTTGTCAAGGTTGCAGTTCCTGGTTTTCGAACACCACGCATGCTCATACACATATGCTCTGCTTCAATAACAACGAAAGCACCTTTGGCACCTAGATATTCCATCAAAGCATCTGCCACTTCGATATTCAAGCGTTCTTGAATCTGTGGCTTTTTAGCATAAACTTCAACTGTACGTGCCAGCTTTGACAAACCTGCCACGCGTCCATCTGGAATGTAGGCGATATGAGCTTTCCCATAAAATGGCAAGAAGTGATGTTCACACATAGTATGGAAAAAGATATCCTTTTCCACTACCATATTGTCATCGATAATTTCAAAGGATTTTGACAAGTGCTCCTCCGCAGTTTGACCAAGTCCTGAAAAAATCTCTTGATACATACGAGCTACACGAGCAGGTGTCTCCTGTAATCCTTCGCGGTCAACATCTTCACCGACCGCTTCGATAATCATTTTTACAGCCGTCTCAATTTTTTGTGTATCCATTCTCTAGTTTTTCCTCTCCATCAGATAGGCTCTCACCTGGCTCAAGAAATACAAGGAGCCCGTAACTATCCTAACTTTTTTTTTCTCTTCATTTTCTGTCATTTTTTGATCTAGAAATTCCTTCCAACTTTGATAGTTGAGATTTCTAGAATAAGCTACTTTTTTTAGTACTTTTTCGTCTGTCGCTCGACCGTCATCAAAGTGAGTCAATGTCAGCTCAGTATCTGGCAAAGTTCCTAACAAGTCTAACATATCCTCCAAGGCCTTGGTTTTTATACATGTAAAAAGTATTTCCTTGTGATAATCAGCAAATCGTTCTTCCAAGGTAACTAACAAAGCCTTGACAGCATGGGGATTGTGAGCCCCGTCTAAAATCATCAAAGGGTTTCTAGAAACAACTTCAAAGCGTCCAGGCCAACTTGTTTCTTCTAAGGCTTGAGCCAACAAGTCATTTTCTGGTAATTCTCGTCTACTCTCCTGACAGTACCTATCTAGTAAAGCTAGTGCCATCCCAGCATTCTCTATCTGGTGCAAACCCAGCAATCCTGTCTGAAAGCGACCTTGTCTAAGCGGGCTTGTATAGTCAAAGACTTCTCCCGTCCCCACACTCCCTTGATGACTGACTTGATAATCTTCCCCATAAACAAGTCTAGGAGCCTCTTTCGCTTTCGCGATTTGGTTGATAACTGCTAAGGCTTCTGGGACAATATTTCCTGTTACCAGGGGAACTCCTTGTTTGATAATTCCAGCTTTCTGCTCCGCGATAGCTTCCAAGCTATCCCCTAGTAAAGCTACGTGATCAAGGCCAATGGTCGTAATACCTGTTAAGATAGGCTGACAAACATTGGTACTATCCAAAAGTCCACCCATACCTACTTCCATAATGGCCACATCGACTTGCTCAAAAGCAAAATAATCATAGGCTATAGCAGTGATAATCTCAAACTCTGTCATTCCCTGCAAATCATGAGCGTGCTCCCCCTCAAGTAGTGAGCGATAGTCTACCAACAAGGTCTCTAATCTTGCTTCTGGGATAGATTCCTCATTAATGGCAATCTGATCGGTATAATGAATCAGATAAGGGGAGCTAAAGACACCAACTCTTAGTCCCATCTTTACCAACATATTCTTCAAAAAGGCTATAGTAGATCCCTTACCATTGGTTCCTCCGATATGGATAACCTTGAGTTTCAGATGAGGATTGCCACGTAGGGTTAATAGCTTCACCATTCTCTCCAAACCAAAATGCGGTTGGTCTGTCCGGTAGCTAGTTATCCACTGATTCGTTTCGTTTTTATTCATCTTATTTATACTGTTTCAAGTTTAAATTTTCCGCATCATCTGCCAGACGGATGGCTGATGCGATTTCAACTGCCATCTTGTGGCTGGCTACATCGTGTACACGCACAACTTCTACACCCTGTCTAGTAGCGATACTAGTCACATGAGCTGAAGCCGTATCGCGATTGCGGAAGCCAGCTTCAGTTTCTGGGTTTACTTCAAAACCATTTTCTTCCAGAATATTGATGACAAAGCGCTTACGAGAGACTCCTAAAAAGATAGGATAGCCCATCTCGTGTAATTTATCAAGGTCACGTAGAAGTATGAGATTTTCCTTTTTGGTCAAGCCAAATCCAATCCCAGGATCCAGCATGATCTTTTCTTTCGAAACTCCTGCTTTTTCCGCTCTTACTAGAGCACGGTCAAAGAAAGCTGTCATCAATTCTTCTACTGGTTGTTGTTCAAAGTCAGCCAATTCTTTATCAGTAAAAGGCTCTCCAAAGCCAAAATGAGGGAAGATAAGTGAACTAGGGTGCTGAGGGCGTGCCATTACTGGATTAAACATGATGACTACCTGAGCTCTAGCTTTGGCAACCACTTCCGCCATCTTCTCATCCCCCATAAGACCTGTAATGTCATTGACTATATGGGCCCCAGCCTTTAGAGCTGCTTCTGCAACTTGGCTTTTCCAAGTGTCTACCGAAATGAGAACATCACTCTCTTGACGGATAGCCTTAATGACTGGAACCACACGTTGGATTTCCTCTTCAATCTCAACATAGCTACTTCCAGGTCGAGTAGACTCTCCACCGATATCTAAAATAGTGGCACCTTCTGCAATCAATTTTCGAGCTTGTTTTAAGGCTTCTTCAATAGCAAAAAATTGGCCCCCATCAGAGAAAGAATCTGGGGTGACATTGATAATACCGCAAATAGCTGTTTTTGTATGATTGTCTCTTTTTTCCACGATTATCACTCAAATTTCATTTAGATTGGTATTTCTCTATTTTACTGTTTTTTTTGGATTCTGTCCAATTATCCCTCGCTACTCTCAAACTTTAAAAGAGCGAAAAAAAGAGAGTGGGACAGAAATCGGTAATTCGTTAGAATTCGACTTCGTCGTCCCACCTCCGCACAGTTGAGTAGGGTTGTAAAAGCTGATGAAATCAGCGTAGTAGAGACCACTCAACCACTGCGTCCTGCTCGAAAATCCAAAGACAATTGAGAGGCTAGGACTTTTGTCCCAGCCTCCTTTTTTATATTCTTATTTTTCAGTCAAAGCTGCAAGTCCTGGAAGTTCTTTACCTTCAAGGAGTTCCATAGAAGCACCACCACCAGTAGAGATCCATGAGAATTTGTCTGCACGTCCAAGATTGATCGCTGCGGCAGCTGAGTCACCACCACCGATGATTGATTTAACGCCTGGTTGTTTCACGATAGCGTCCATCACACCGATTGTACCAGCTTGGAAGTCAGGGTTTTCAAATACACCCATAGGACCATTCCATACAACTGTTTTCGCACCAGTCAATTCTTGGTCGAATTTAGCGATTGATTTAGGACCGATATCAAGACCAAGGAATCCTGGATCTACTGCTTCACCTTCAGTGTCTTTCACTTCAGTGTAGTCAGCAAATGCGTTTGCTTCTTTTGAGTCAACTGGCAAAATCAATTTGCCGTTTGATTTTTCAAGAAGAGCTTTCGCCACATCCAATTTGTCTTCTTCTACAAGTGAGTTACCGATTTCGATACCTTGAGCTTTGTAGAATGTGTAAGTCATCCCACCACCGATAAGAACTTTATCAGCTTTTTCAAGCAAGTTTTCGATAACACCGATCTTGTCAGATACTTTTGAACCACCAAGGATAGCTACGAATGGACGTTCTGGAGCTTCAACTGCTTCTTTGATGTAAGCAATTTCGTTTTCAAGAAGGAATCCAGCAACTGCTTTTTCAACGTTTGCTGAGATACCAACGTTAGATGCGTGTGCACGGTGAGCTGTACCGAATGCATCGTTTACGAAGATGCCATCTCCAAGTGATGCCCAGTATTTACCAAGTTCAGGATCGTTTTTAGATTCTTTCTTGCCGTCAACATCTTCAAAACGAGTGTTTTCTACCAAGAGAACTTGTCCATCTTCGAGAGCGTTAATCGCTGCTTCCAATTCAGCACCACGAGTAACACCTGGAAGGAATGTAACTTCTTGACCCAATTTAGCAGCCAAGTCAGCAGCTACAGGAGCAAGTGATTTACCTTCTTTGTCTGCTTCTTCTTTCACACGTCCAAGGTGAGAGAAGAGGATTGCACGTCCACCTTGTTCAAGGATGTACTTGATAGTTGGAAGAGCTGCAGTGATACGGTTATCGTTAGTGATCACGCCATCTTTTACAGGTACGTTGAAGTCAACACGAACGAGAACTTTTTTCCCTTTCAAGTCAACGTCTTTAACAGTCAATTTTGCCATTAGATATGACTCCTTCTTTTTTTTTACGTGTTAATTATATCACAAAATCAATAAAAGAGATAGCAAAACCTTAAACTTTTCCCCAACCATTTCACAAGATTAAATAAGGATAACCTTTGAAGCTATGACAGTATACACCACATTTTTTCCTCATCTACTATGCAAAAAAGATTTGACCATTAAAAGTCAAATCTTTTTTATTGTATGAAGTCAATTTTAGATCAAAATTCTAGCTTAATCTTCTTTTTTCTTTTGAGCGAGTAGTCCAAAACCACCTAGGACTCCGACCAATCCAAGAGCCAGAAGATTTGCATCTGCTCCTTCACCTGTACTTGGAAGTTGTTTTCCTTCAGATTTTTCAGCTTGTGCTTCTGCTTTTGCTGGCTCCTGCTTATCTGCTTGTGCTACTGGAGCAGGTGAAAGAGGTTTGTCATCTTGGAAATCCACTTTTGGCCCAATCTCAACAATCTCAGTAACAGTTTCTTTGATAAGCTCTGTTCCCTTAAGACTGCGGTTGCCTTCAGTGTCAACCTCTACCAGATTTCGACGAAGTCCTTCAACTCCTGCTTGAACCAGGCGACGTTCTCCTGCTTTAAGACTAGGACTTACTCGTTCTTCATGGCCGTATGCAACCTTTTCTTCCTCAACCACTAATGCTGGATTGCTAATGATCAAATCTTTGACTCCGTCTAGTGGTTGAACACGGCTTTCTACCTTGGTACCAACTTCAGTAATCTCAGCCACTGCTTCCTTGACTACTTCTGTCTCAAGAAGAGAGCGGTTGCCTTTGGCATCAACTTCAATCAGACGACGAGTCTGACCTTCTACACCTGCCTGAACTATTCTACGTTCTCCTGCTTGAAGGCTAGGATTTACTCGTTCTTCATGGCCGTATGCAACTTTTTCTTCTTCAATCACCAATGCTGGATTGCTGATAGTCAAATCTTTGACTCCGTCTAGCGGTTGAACACGGCTTTCTACCTTGGTACCAACTTCAGTGATTTCTGCAACTGCTTCCTTGACTACTTCTGTCTCAAGAAGAGTACGGTTGCCTTTGGCATCAACTTCAATCAGACGACGAGTCTGACCTTCTACACCTGCCTGAACTATTCTATGTTCACCCGCCAAGAGGTCTCCTGACGGACGTTCTTGGCGTTCGAAGGCTTGAGTTTCTGTTTCAACCACTAGCTCAGGTAGAGCTTCAACTGTTGGAGCAGTTTCACCTTCTTCTAAGCTACCTACATGGTGGCTTTCTTCTGCAGGAGCTAGTTTCTTATTCAGCTTTTCTTTCATGTCCGCAAATGCTTCTGGACTTGGATTTGTTGAGCCAATAAGAGTTTCTGCTTGAGCGATGATTGGATCGTCTGCATTTTTCTCACGAACTTTTCCTAGAAGAGTTTCAAGCTCTTCCTTAGCTGTTTGATAAAGCTGTACACCATCCAAGTCTGCACCTGCTTGTTTTAAATCGTTCAGGGCTTGGTTGACCGCTTCTTGACTAGCATCGTGGTTTTCTAAGATGGCTTTTGCTGCAGCAAGCTTCTCAACTAGAGCTGCTTGTTTTGCTGCATCCGCAAATGTATAAGCTAATGTTTCTTTGCGTCCTTGAGTAGATGTGATTTCTTGTTTCAGATATTCGTCGTTAATGGCTGCCTTAGGTGATACTAGAACATCAAATTCGACAGTTTGTCCTTGATAGTGCAACTCAAGTTTTTGACGGCCTGTCTTTTGAGGATCATAGCCTGTAATTTCGACTCCTTTGTCTGTAAAGCTATGTTCTGTCTCAGTTTCATCGTCATACAAGACCTTGAAGCGTCCTTCTGATAAGTCAAGAGCATCGCCTACAAAGTAATCAATCTTCGGTTGTTTACTAATATACAGGGCTGCGACTTCTTTTGGACCAGCTTCTTCACCAGTCACTTGAACCTTGAAGCTCCCTGCAACTGGAACTCCTAGGTAAGTTAATGTTAATTCTTGCTCTCCATTACGGTGGGCATTATAACCATTTACAGCAATTCCGGCATGAGTCAAGTTAATCAGCTCATCAGCTTCACCACCTTCGTATTGAACACGGAGAAGACCACCTTTGAGATTCAATTCCTCGCCATCTTGGTAAGTTGTCTTTTTAGGTGCTACTTCTAGACTGACAGACTTAATCTTTCTATCATCCTGAGGAATTGTTACAGCAAGAGTATTACTGATTTCTTTCCCTGGCAATTGTGTACGATAGTAAAGAAGGCTCGGACGTTTTTCAAAGTTTAATGGATCTGTCGCCAAATCCCCTCCAACTACTGTATTCAAGGTAGCGATTGGAGTTTGTGAATCTGCCTTGTCATAGACTGTAATTGTTGCTCCAGCAGGAACTTCTGAGAATCCAAGTTGAATCTTATTGTCCGTTAGGACACGCGCTGCGACTTTAGCCATTGGGATGTTTTGACTCTCAGTGTCAAGAGCTTCATACATCTTCCAGTTATAGATACGGATGGCTTTCCATGGTGTTCCATTATCAGACGTAATAACGTGCAAACGCCATTCTTGCGCAGTGATTGGACTATCAAGAGTAATATCTGACACATGGGCTCTGTTGCCACGAACAGCCTTGGCTAGTTTCCATTCTCCAGCTTCATCCTTGTAGTAGAGGTCAAAGTCTTTCGTATTCATCAAACCATCGTTGACAGACTCTCCGCCAGCACCGGCATGGTCCATGACCCATCTAACGACACGGCGTGGTTGTGTCAAATGGATATCAACGCTACCACTCAACTGAGCAGAAGACCATTTGTCAGATAGACTAGTGATCGTCCCATTCAACATACCTTCGATACCTTCACCGCCTTCTGTGTCTGGGAAGGTACTTCCGATAACAGTCGCTCCTGGAACGATATTTTCTGCTAATGGTCTTGGAAGACTTGTGTCTTGGACAGTCATTCCCCACTCAAAGTTTGTAGTTGCTGCTTCAGAACGAAGGCCATTCTTACCAACTGCGACAACCTTCAACTCTTGACTAGTACCAGTTGCACTAGCTGAACGGCTAACTTTTGGTAGGTAAATAGTAGTTGCTGATGATCCTGTCAATAGGCGCCAAGCATCGCCATCCTTCTCATAAACTTCATAGAAATCAGCATCTTTATTTCCAGTAAATTGGACAATGGCTTCTGCTTCTTGGGCATTTTTAAGGGATTGTTTAGCTACTTTAAGAGCTGTTGGTACTTGAGGAGCCTCTTGATTATCAGTCACCGTTAACTCACCCAAGTTAAATTGATATCCCTTAAGGGCAGCAGTATTTTCAAAAGTGAGCTTGATACCATAAATAGTCTGACCTGCCAAGGCACTCAAATCAAATTCATCTTTTGTCCAATTGTCAGATAGAGTCAGCTCTTTACGAGCATTCTCGCCACCATAGGTATAGTTTTTCTGAGTTGCAAACTCTACATAGACCTTGCTTCCCTTACCACCTTTATGAGCAACACGAAGTTTTGTTTTATCTGTTACTTCCAGTTTTGTAGAGTAAAGGCGAACATCTTGGTTGGTATTTTCAGCTAAATCACCCGCAAATTTGAGTGAATTCCCTCCATTGTAGGCATCTTCAAAGTCATAATCAGCTTGAAGTTTAGCACCTGATGAAGTTTGCCACCAGCGCCATGTAGGCAAGATACCTGATACAGAACGATAGTTCCATTCCGAATCCTTAGAAACTTTACCGTCTACAAACCATTTTTTACCATGTCCTGTGTTAAAGGATGTTGTGAAGCTACGTCCCACTGCTGGTGTACGATCAGCTACTAGGTTAGCAATCCCGTACCAGTCCTTGTCATCTGGTTTTTGACCAGTTGGATCTCCTTGGTAACCTGTAAAGAAGATATTTTCATTCTTGTGATAGTCTTCTCCTGTCTTACCAAGACTAGTGATAGTATCAGGTGCAAAGAGTCCAAGTGATAAGCGGAGCTTGCCTTTTTCATCAAAAAGAGCATCCCATTTCACTTTTGTCTTGTAAGAACCACCTTGTTGCAATTCCATACCTGCAAAAACATCATACTGACTGCGACCTAGCCATTGTGCCATCGTTACAGAGTAATCATTTTTCTCTTTAGTCCAGTTAAAGTTGGCAAAGAAGTGATCCGCAGGAACCTTGTCTCCCTCTTTTTCCATGAATTGGTAATTGTATTCACCCAAACCATCTTCATGATAACGACCATATTCATAGGTCATGGCATCGTACCAAGAATATTTCACTGGATGATTGACTTGAGCTGCATATTCCTTGGTATAGAGCATGAAGTCACGCATTTTCTTACCAAGAGGCGTTACGATATCTCCTGTTGTTTCTTGGTTGATAAAATATCCATCAAATCCATAGTATTTAGCCAAATCAACCAACTTACGAGCGATAGGGAAAGTTCCGTCTTCGTCTTGTTTAAGGGCTTCGGCAAATTTTTCTTGGTCTGCAATACTATTAGACCAGTTGAAGAAGAGTGTACCCAATACAGGGACACCATTACGGTGACCAGCATCAATCACGTCCGGAGTTGGAACGAGTCCTTCCCAGAAGACCATTGAATTCAAGTATTGCCAGTAGTCAAAAGCATAGGCTTTAAACTCTTCACCACCTACAGAAGCGTGGTCTTTAGCCTTAGAGTTGGTATTGGCAAGAGCTTCAACCTTGGCATCCTTATTGGCTTTTTCGTTGACTACATGCCCACGGTAACGTTTAGCCAATTCAACTGAAGAACGATTAATAGCGTCATCTTCACGTGCACCCGGTTCCCATTTCAACAAATCTTCCCAAGTATCAAATTTAATTTCTTTTGGTCGAAGACTTTTTTCTTCTTTCTTAGGAACATCTGAGACAGTTGCTTTCTCTTCAGCCTTATTTTCTGTAGCCACAGGTGCTTCTTCAGCCTTATTTTCTGCAGCTACAGGTGCTTCTTCAGCCTTAGGCGCTTCAGCAACCGGACTAGCTACTTCCTTATCAGCTGCAGTCAATTTGTCCAAGGTTGGTTTTTCTTCTGAAATAGGTTGTTCACTAATCTTGTTTTCTGTCTCTTCCAACTGCTTTAATACCTCAGGTGGAGCTGTAGTTGGTTGCTCTGATGGGGCAGGCGATGCTTGCTCTGTAGCCACAGCAGTAGTCCTTGTTTCATTCGCTGGGATTGCAACTTCTTCTGCTAGAGCTTGGTTGGCAAATAAAACCGAACCAATCATCAAAGAGCAGGCACCCACTGATAATTTTCGAATACTATAGCGGCAACGTTTCTCAAAAAATGGATTCTTCATTTTTTCTCCTTTCACTCCCAAAAAGTAAGCGCTTTATTTTTATTTTTAAAAAGTAACTGCCCTTAAAATAGCAGAACTGTTCATTTTTATTTTATGATATTTATAAGTAGAGTCAACAGTCATCCTAAAATATCTATAAAGGGGTGAATAAATGATATAAATTAGACAATCAATTGCCTTTTTTACATTTTCAT
This sequence comes from Streptococcus infantis, assembly GCF_047463315.1. Classification (GTDB taxonomy): domain Bacteria; phylum Bacillota; class Bacilli; order Lactobacillales; family Streptococcaceae; genus Streptococcus; species Streptococcus infantis_AB. The sequence goes on from NZ_JASHEB010000002.1 coordinate 249,428, forward strand.
GATATTTTTCTAAAAAAATGCGTTTACTACTTGTTAGATTGCTTAGAATCCTTTAAAATAGAATGGGAGAAATTCCGCGATTAGTTTTCGGAGGGAAAATAAAATGTCCATTAATTGGCAGGAAATTGCATTTCACTTTTTAGGTGGCCTGGGACTATTCTTATATAGTATCAAAACCATGGGGGACGGTTTGCAACAAGCAGCTGGAGATCGTCTTCGATATTACATTGACAAATATACTAGCAATCCTTTCTTTGGAATTTTGGTTGGAATTGGGATGACTGCCCTGATTCAATCGAGTTCAGGTGTTACGGTGATTACAGTGGGTCTGGTTAGTGCCGGACTATTGACCCTGCGTCAGGCTATTGGGATTGTTATGGGAGCCAATATTGGAACAACCGTCACATCCTTTATCATTGGTTTTAAATTGGGAGACTACGCATTACCTATGCTCTTTCTCGGAGCAGTCTGTCTCTTCTTCACAAAAAATAGAACCATCAATAACATCGGACGAATTGTCTTTGGTGTCGGTGGTATCTTCTTTGCCCTCAATCTTATGAGTGGCGCTATGGAACCCCTTAAGGATTTACAAGTCTTTAAAGACTACATGGTAGAACTTAGTAAAAATCCAATATTGGGTGTTCTTGTCGGAACTGGTTTAACCCTTCTGATTCAAGCCTCCTCAGCGACCATCGGGATTCTACAAAATCTCTACGCTAGCAATCTGATTGACCTTCAAGGAGCCCTACCAGTGCTCTTTGGAGATAACATTGGAACTACTATCACTGCTATTATCGCTTCTTTGGGTGCTAATATTGCAGCCAAACGTGTGGCGGCAGCCCATGTGGCCTTTAACGTTATCGGGACTGTTATCTGTATTATCTTCCTCGTTCCGTTTACAGGCTTAATCCAATGGTTTGAGAGTTTCTTAAATCTAGCTCCAGAAATGACCATTGCCTTCGCCCACGGAACCTTTAACATTACCAATACAATCATTCAGTTTCCATTCATCGGAGCTCTTGCCTTCATGGTAACCAAACTTATCCCTGGAGAAGACGAAGTTGTCAAATACGAGCCACTTTACCTTGATGAGCAACTGATCAAACAAGCTCCGTCTATCGCTCTTGGAAATGCTAAAAAAGAACTTCTACACTTGGGTAATTATGCTGCGAAAGCCTTTGATCTCTCTTACGACTATATCATCAACTCTAATGAAAAAGTTGCAGAAAAGGGACATAAGACTGAAGAAGCTATCAATACCATTGATGAAAAATTGACTCGTTACCTCATTAGTTTATCTGGTGAAGCTTTGAGCCAAAAAGAGAGTGAAGTCTTAACAAATATCCTTGACTCTTCACGAGACTTGGAACGTATCGGAGACCACGCAGAAGCCCTGCTCAATCTTAACGATTACTTGCAACGCAAGAATGTTCAATTCTCTGAGGCTGCCTTAGAAGAACTAGCAGAGATTTATCTTAAAACTAGTGATTTCGTCAAAGATGCTCTTGAGAGTGTGGAAAACAACGACCTCGAGAAAGCTCAAGCTCTTGTCGAGCGACACGAAGACATCAACAACATGGAACGTGTCCTTCGTAAGACTCACATCAAACGTCTAAATAACGGTGAATGTTCTCCTCAAGCAGGTGTCAACTTTATCGATATTATTTCACATTACACTCGTGTATCAGACCACGCTATGAACCTTGCTGAAAAGGTTTTGGCAGAACAAATTTAAAACGAAAAAAATGCTTTGATTCTTTCGAATCAAAGCATTTTAAATAGCTCTCCAATCATAAATGAAGATGCGGCTGCACCCCTGTATCTCGCTTCTTCCTTTTTGATAAAGCGGGCCAGATTGACTAACTCTGGCGAAGGTGTTCTAGGATTCTTGAGTAGTTCAAGTGTGACTAGCCCTGAAAGTCGGACTGCAAGCAAGCGCTCATTAGTGCTGGGCAATTGCTTAGCAGTCTCTAGGAGCGCAGCCACTAAATCCTCACTCAGGTTTTGACGGGCATGATTGTAAAGATCCCGTATCAAGGTTTCTAGGTTTGGTTCTTCCATCCCTATTACCTCCATCATTTCTGTTTAATAATTTTTGATTAAATCTACTGTAGAACGATCCAATTTTTTAACCAAGGCTTGTAAGAAAGCTTGAGCTTCAAGGAAATCGTCCATTGCATAAAGGGTTTGGTGAGAGTGGATATAACGGGCACAAACACCGATTGTTGTTGATGGGACACCACCATTTTTCAGATGAGCTGCACCTGCGTCAGTTCCACCTTTTCCACAGTAGTATTGATACTTGATTCCAGCTTCTTCAGCAGTTGTCAAAAGGAAATCCTTCATACCTGGGAGAAGCAAGTGACCTGGATCGTAGAAACGAATCAAGGTTCCATCACCAATCTTACCTTGACCACCATAAACATCACCAGCTGGCGAGCAATCCACAGCAAGGAATACTTCTGGATCAAATTTAGTTGTTGAGGTATGAGCACCACGAAGTCCAACTTCCTCTTGGACGTTAGCCCCAAGGTAAAGTTCATTTCCCAGTTTTTGGCCTGACAAGTTTTCTGCCAACTCACTAACCATGAGAACACCATAACGGTTATCCCATGCTTTTGAGATGATATTTTTTTCATTAGCAGTTAGGATTGTGCTACTATCTGGAACAATTGTGTCTCCAGGACGGACACCAAAACTTTCAGCCTCAGCCTTATCAGCAAAACCACCATCAAAAACGATATCTGAAATAGCTGGCATGGTTGGGCCACCTGTGCCACGAGTCAAATGTGGAGGAACTGAACCCGAAATTACCGGTATTTCACGTCCTTGGCGCGTGAAGAGTTTAAATCGTTGGCTGCTAACAACCATTGGGTTCCAACCACCAATGCTGACTACTCGGAAGGTCCCATCTGCTTTGATTTCACTAACCATGAAACCAACTTCATCCATGTGAGAGGCTACCAAAACACGAGGTGCATTTTCAACTTCTGAGTGTTTAACCCCAAAAATGCCCCCCAAGCCATCAGTCACAACTTTATCCACGTGAGGTGTTATTTTTTCACGAAGATAAGCACGTACAGGCGCTTCGTGACCTGAGATAGCAGAAAGCTCTGTTACTTCTTTGATTTTAGAAAATAATGTTGTCATTTTAGTCCCTTCTTTCTTTCAACCATTTTACCACTTTTTATAGGAGAACGGTAGTAGAAATCGACATTTTAGTGATCAGCTTACTTCTTACACCAAAAAAGAATCACGACTGTGATTCTTTTTATTTTGAATTTCTCTTTAAAGAAAAGTGATCTGGTACGGGATCCTTACCTATTTCAGACCAAGGATGACATCGCAATATCCGGGCCAATCCCATCAGAACTCCCTTAAATCCATGCTTTTCAATAGCCTCAATCATATAGTTTGAACAAGTAGGCTCAAATCTACAAGAAGGTGGGAATGCAGGGGATATAAAGCGTTGGTAAAAGCGCACAGGCGCAATTAAAATTCGTTTCATTATTTATTAGTTGTTACAGCCATGGTGTGTAGTTGGCTAATTTCCTTTTTATTAAGACGACGGGATTCACCAGGACGGAGGCCTGTCAAGTCCAGGTGTCCAAAACGTGTCCGAGACAACTTATCCACTTGAAGTCCAACTGCTTCAAACATCTTTTTAACCTGATGGTTACGCCCTTCATGAATGGTCAGTTGTACTACAGAGCGGTTTTTGACTGGGTCTACTTTAAGAATCTCATAAACCGCTGGCTTCGTTTCCTTACCATCAATCTCAACCCCTCGAGTCAAGGGACGGAGATTTTCTTTGTTTGCAATTCCTTTCACACGCGCAACATAAACCTTATCGATTTCATTACGTGGGTGAATCATTTCATCGGTAAAGTCACCATCATTGGTCAAAATCAAGACACCTGATGTATCCCAGTCCAAACGTCCTACAGGGTAGATACGCTCTTTCACATTAGGCAAAAGATCGACAACCGTCTTACGTCCCTTATCATCTGTTACACTGGAAATCACTCCACGTGGTTTATTGAGCAGATAGTAGACTTTTTCTTCGTTATAGATGGGTTGGCCCTCAACCTCAACCTTATCACCAGACTTGATAGTCGTCGCTAATTCACGTACTACCTGACCGTTAACAGTCACCAAGCCTTGCTTGATCAACTCCTCTGCTTTTCTCCTACTGGCCACTCCTGCGTGGGCAATATATTTATTGATTCTCATCTTCTTCTATCCTTTCACCAAATAATTGGCTTTCTTGTGCTTGAATTTCAAGCTCATCAATCACAGGCAATTCTTCCAAATGGTTAATACCCATGTAATCTAGAAAATAATCCGTAGTTACATAAAGATTAGGGCGTCCAAGTACCTCTTTTTTCCCGTCTTCTCGTATCAAGTCAAAGGCCTGTAACTTAGCTAAGGCTCCACTCGAATTAACCCCACGAATAGCATCAATCTCAATTCTTGTGATAGGTTGCTTATAAGCAATAATGGACAAGGTTTCAAGCGCAGCCCGAGATAGACTTTGGTTGATTGGCGCCTTAGAATATTCCTTCAAAACAGCTGCAAATTGAGGCTTGGTTACCAATCTGTAGGCACCTCCTGTCTCAATCAGGGCCAAACTAGAATCCTGGTCTTTTTCATACTTTTTGGCTAATTTTTCAAGACTCTGCTGAACCCCTGTTGGTGGTAACGATAAGAGTTCTGCCAACTGACGAGCCCTAATCCCATCTTCACCTGACACAAACAGGAGTGCTTCTATTTTTGCTAAAGTACTCATACTTCCTCTCTATCAAGCCTGACTTTGCTCTACTTGATTTTCCTCATTCTTTTTCATGAGATAGATATCTCCAAAACTCTCTTTTTGAATCAAGAGAATTTCTTGGGTTTTAATCAACTCCAAGGTTGCTAAAAAAAGTGTAATGACCTCTTGTAAATCCTTGGTTTCTTTAAACAAATCTTGCAAGCACAATTGTTGATCTTCAACCAAGGCTTCTCGGACGATAACCATCATATCCTCAATCTTATACTCATCTCGTAAAATGGTTGTATGATTTTTCGAGAATTCTTCCTTTTTCTTGGTCAGTAATGTTGAAAAAGCTAAGAAAAGATCGATCGTGGTCTTATCATGCACAAGTTCAGCATCCTCATAAATCAACTCTGTCGGTACTTTTGAGTAATATTGAGCTCGTTCCTGGTGCTTCACTTCCAACTGCTCTCCCAAAAGTTTAAACTTGCGGTATTCTTCAATCTGAGAAAGGAGATCCTGCTCTAGGTCATCCTCTAAATCAGACACTTCCGCAACCTTTGGCAAGAGCTTACGACTTTTGATCAGCATCAGTTGGCTAGCCATCACCATATATTCACCTGCCACTTCTAAACGCATGGCTTGTAAGGTTGATATGTAGGCTAGATACTGCTCAATAACTTCTGTAATCGGTACATCATAGATATCCATCTGATACTTTGAAACCAAGTGTAAGAGCAAGTCCAAAGGCCCTTCAAAATCTTTTAATTTAATATCCATTATCTATATTTTTCCAAGGTCATGACTGTTTTTAATCCCAATTTTTTGGCGATTTCATACAAGTCAACCTTTTCTTCAATTTGTCTCAGTATAAACTGTTCTCTCAATCCTTGAGCCGATAAATCTGCAAAACCTTTTTCCTTTAGAAAGGCTTCTAACTGACGAAAGGCCCATTGACGAGAGTATGGCTTACCAGTTTTTTCAAAGAGGTAGGTCTGTCCCATCAAGGGTTCTAACTCTACAAGTAATTTTGTGGGAAGACTCAAGATTCTTTGTTGAGAGGCTTTATTGATTCTCAACACTTGAAAATCTAGATTCACATCACTTAGTTTTATGGCTAGAATTTCACTAGGCAAGAGGCCCAATTCAACTATCAATAAGGCTATTAAACGCCCTTCTGGATAGGTACTTTCTTGCCAGAAAGAACTCAAGTCTAAAAGCTCTGACTTGACTTGTTTTTTCTCAGCCTGTTTCGGCAATTCCAAACGATAAAAGGTGCCAATCTTTCCTTTCTGGTATAAAAAGTAAAGAAATTGATTGCAGGCAGAAACTTTACGCTTTTGGGCACTAATTTTAAAATTTGATAGTTGAGCTTGGTAGATTTTTAAACTTGTCTCAGAAATTCGTTCTCCAATAAGATCTAAAAACTGCTCCAAGTCATATTTATAAGACTGTTTAGAATTACTAGATAGATTTTGCTTTTCTTCTAAAAATGTTAAAATCCATTCTCTCATTTGCTTCGAATCTCATATTCCTTACTAAAGTCATGCAGGAGGGCATTGACAGCCTTGAGAATTGACTTCCGCGTGATAATCCCTTGGAAAATACCATCCTTATCAACGACTGGCAGGAAAGACTCATCCACTAGCTTATGTAAAACATCCGTCAATGTATAGTTTGGATTAACTACCGCGACATCCTTCTTTGTCATGTGAACAATATCCATATCCGCCATGACTTCCTGACTCAAACCCTGCTCCATTTGATATGCAAAAATATCTCTAAGCCCTATGGTCCCAACAAATTTTTTCTCAGCAGTCACTACTGGAACTCGTGTATAAGTCATCTGGCTAAGGAGGAGAATGGCATGATCTGCATTGTGAGTATCAATGAGCACAGCCAAATTTTCAGCAGGAGTCAAAAAGGTTTCCTCTTGCTCCAGCAAAAAGAGTTCAAATTCTTTGGCAATCATCGAGCAAACTCCTTGGACAAGCCTGGATAAACCTCATGGTCACGAGTCAAAAAGTCCACTTTGAAATAGCTGTCATCAATCTCTACACGAGCGTAGAGACATTCTCTGATGGTTCCACGTGGTTGGCTGATAGAACCTGGATTTAGGAAGAGGGTTTTCCCTTCTATCCAAGCATTTGGCACATGCAAGTGACCATAGAGACAGATATCAGCATCTTCCTCTTGGGCCCAGAAATCTAGTTTTTGGAAATTGAAGTTAATGTCAAATAAGTGGCCGTGGGTCTGGATAATCTTGGTAGGACCCAGTTGAGTCACTAAGCGTTCTGGATAATCTGAATAGAAATCCATGTTTCCTCTAACTACCTGAATCCCTTCCCAGAGTGGTGAATCTGGGCGAAGCTCCGAGTCACCATCGTGAAAAATGGCATCAACTTTCCCAAGATAGCGATCACGTATTTCTTCTACAATCAAGCTATCTCCATGGGAGTCGCTCATTACAATGATGGTTTGCTTTGCCATGATGGAAATACCTCCAAAAGTTTCTTAACGGCTAAGGCACGGTGAGATTGACTATTTTTTTCTTCAAGGGTTAATTCAGCTGATGACTTGCCTGTTTCTCCTACTAGGAAAAGAGGATCATAGCCAAAACCATTTTCACCCTTAGGTTCAAAGTTAATGTAGCCTGGCCAATCAGCTTCGACAACCAAGCTTTCCTTACCTGGGCTAGCCACAACCAAAGTGGTGTGGAATTGTGCCGAACGGTCCTTGAGTTCAAAGACCATGGCTAATTCGTGCAAGAGTTTAGCATTGTTTTCCTGGTCAGTGGCTCCCACTCCTGCAAATCGAGCTGACCAAACGCCTGGCAATCCACCGAGGACATCGACTTTAAGACCAGAATCATCTGCTAGAACCATCTTGCCTGTCAATTTGGAGATGGTTTCAGCCTTAAGGCGAGCATTTTCTTCAAAGGTCATACCAGTTTCAGCAACTTCAGGCAGATCTGGGTAATCATTGAGATTCTCCACATCATATCCAAGTTTGTCAAAGATAGCACGAAATTCCTTGGTCTTCCCTTCATTACGAGTCGCTATCAACAAGGTTTCTCTGACTTTGCTAGTTTCAAAGAAGTCTTCGACATCAACTCCTTCTTTAGGTAATTCCACATGCAAGAGTTGTCCATTTTCAACTAAGAGCAAGGCACCTTGGCGTTGAATGACTTCCAAGTTTCGACCGGCTTCTGCATTTAAAATCTCAACGATAAAAGAGAGTAAACGGAAGTTGGAAGACCAGCGCATTACCGTAATCGTGATTAGAAAACCATTTTCCTCATCACGGAAAATGCGAGCCAAATCCATAAAATCGAGATCAAGAGGATCTTTTATAAGGCTATAAATTCCACCGTAGATGTCCCAGACACCTACATACCAGTCCTGGTCATCCTTGTATTCATAAATTTTGTTTGTCATAATGTTACATGCTCCACATGAATCTCTTTTTCTAACCATTCCGCTCCAATCTGAGCAAAACTATGGCTATTTGCAGTCGTATAAAAACGGTGTTGTAGAGGCCCTGCATCGCGGCCACGATTAATCTCGAAGTAATTAAGTAATACAGAAATGTCACGTACACACTCTGCTCCACTATCAATCAGTTTTACCTCTGGTCCCATCACATTTTGGATAATGGGTCTGAGGAGCGGGTAGTGGGTACAACCCAAAATCAAGCTGTCTACCTTGCCCACTAATGGACGCAAGGTTTCATAAACTACTTTCTTGGTCACACTGGTTGAAAGGGCCCCAGACTCAACCAAGGGAGCAAACTTAGGGCAGGCCAAACTTTCAACTTGCAAATTTGGATCTAGGTCATGAATTTTTTGACGATAGATATCTGATTGTACTGTCATCGGTGTTCCAATTACACCGATTCTCCCACCCTGACTTGCTTTGATAGCAGCTGAAGCGCCCGGCAAAATCACTCCAAGAACAGGAATATCGAGTTTGGATTTAATTTCTTCCCAAACAACTGCTGTTGCAGTATTACAAGCGATGACAATCATCTTGACATCCTTAGTCAAAAGAAAGTTGACCAACTGCCAAGTATATTCACGAATTTGCTCAGCAGGACGAGGCCCGTAAGGTGCCCGTGCCGAATCTCCAATATAGACGATTTCTTCATGAGGAAGCTGGCGCATGAGCTCACGTACAACGGTCAAGCCTCCAACGCCCGAATCCAAAAAACCAATTGGTCGATTATCCATACAGTCTTCTTTCTAGTCTTATTTTTCTGATTGATAGTTCATTATCATTACATTTCTCGCTGAAATTTCTGACAGACTGGTAAACTCCAGACTATCTCCCTCTTAATCATAATCAAATATCAATAGAATGCAAGGAAAAAGTCTTATCCTTAAATATCAGTTGAACATAGTGAGAAGTCTGGAATTTTCATCCCAGACTTTTCCTATTTATTTCTTTTTATTGTTAGCAAGGGCTGCTTTTTGTTGGCGAATGATTTGGTGGTACACTTGTTGTACCTTAGCTTCGCTTGGTTTTTGACCATTTGCACTCAACAGAGTACGAACTGCTTCTGCATTCAAACGTGGGTTATCAGCAAATTCTTTTTCAATTTGCTTGCGCACCAAGTACATTCCTCCAAGAGCTCCACCTAGAAAAGCTAAAACAATCAAGACAATTGCTAAAATAAGGTCCATAATATTTCTCCTGTTTCTTTTTGAATCTTCTATATTATACCATAAAGTCCCACGCCTGACTAGTTTGATTTACGCTTTCAAAAGGGTCGGGCATTCCTCAGATTCTTTTTCTGCTCTAATCTTTTTTAATTCAATAAAATTAAAAAAGAACTAAAATTTGGTAAAATAATTCAGTTTTTCCTAAAAAACCTTGCATTGGATTGATTTATTTGCTATATTAAGATTATACAAAACAAAGGAAACATCTTTCTGCAAGGCTTATTTTTTTTACAAGAAAATGTATGCGCTTACAGATTTGAGAAAGGAGTTTTTATGGAGAAGAGCTATTGGGAAAAATCCTGTAAGTATAGCATCCGAAAATTGACCGTTGGAACTGCTTCCGTTCTACTGGGAGCTGTTTTTCTAGCAACACAGAATGTAGCTGCCGATGGTATCGAAGTGAAAGAAAATCAAGCAAGTGTCAGTGAGACTACGGTTCAAGTGAATACAAAAGTCGAGGAACCCACTCAAGAGGGTAAGGAAAATCAACCAAACACAGAAAATCAAACTTCTACTGAATTAGCTGACAAAGAGGTAAAACCTGAAAAGGAAACACCTCAAATACATCATCAATCAGAGACTAACGCTGTAGTTGAACCTTCTGAAAATAAGGAGAGTGAAAAACCAGAACTTCCTATGACTAAGCAAGAAAACTATCAACTTCATTACGACCAACCAACTGCTCCTTCTTATGACGGCTGGGAAAAACAAGCCCTGCCAGTCGGAAATGGAGAAATGGGGGCAAAAGTTTTTGGGCTCATCGGTGAAGAAAGAATCCAATACAATGAAAAAACTCTCTGGTCTGGTGGACCGCAACCGGATAGCACCAATTACAATGGGGGGAACTATCAAGACCGCTATAAGGTCTTAGCAGAAATTCGTAAGGCATTAGAAGAAGGAAACCGCCAAAAAGCAAAACAATTAGCGGAGCGCAACCTAGTCGGACCAAACAATGCTCAGTATGGTCGTTACTTATCTTTTGGTGATATCTTTATGGTCTTTAACAACCAAAAGAAAGGCTTGGAGAATGTTACCGACTATCATCGTGGCTTAGATATTTCTGAAGCCATCTCGACCACTTCTTATACCCAAGACGGTACAAACTTTAAGCGCGAAACCTTCTCTAGCTATCCTGACGATGTTACTGTGACCCACTTGAGTAAAAAAGGAGATAAAACCCTTGATTTTACACTCTGGAATAGCTTGACTGAAGATTTGATTGCGAATGGCGACTACTCCTGGGAGTATTCGAATTATAAACAAGGAGCAGTTACGACTGATTCTAATGGTATTTTGCTCAAAGGAACTGTCAAAGACAATGGTCTGAAATTTGCTTCCTATCTCGGAATCAAGACAGACGGACAAGTCACTGCACAAGATGGCTATTTAACTGTTACCGGAGCCAGCTATGCGACCCTTTTACTCAGTGCCAAGACCAACTTTGCTCAAAATCCAAAAACCAATTATCGCAAGGATATTGACGTAGAAAATACTGTTAAGTCTATCGTAGAAGCTGCCAAGGCAAAAGATTATGAAACCCTAAAAAATAACCACATCAAGGATTATCAAAGTCTCTTCAACCGTGTTCAACTAAATCTTGGTGGCAACAAGTCTAGCCAAACTACAAAAGAAGCTCTGCATACCTACAACCCAGAAAAAGGGCAAAAACTAGAAGAGCTCTTCTTCCAATACGGACGTTATCTACTCATCAGTTCTTCTCGTGACCGGACAGATGCCCTTCCTGCCAACTTGCAGGGTGTTTGGAATGCAGTAGACAATCCACCTTGGAACTCAGACTACCACCTCAATGTCAACCTTCAGATGAACTACTGGCCTGCCTACATGAACAATCTTGCAGAAACTGCTAGGCCAATGGTCAATTATATTGATGACATGCGCTACTATGGTCGTATCGCTGCTAAAGAATATGCAGGTATCGAATCCAAAGAAGGCCAAGAAAACGGTTGGTTGGTTCATACTCAGGCAACACCATTTGGCTGGACAACTCCAGGTTGGAATTATTACTGGGGTTGGTCTCCTGCTGCCAATGCTTGGATGATGCAGAACGTCTATGACTACTACAAATTCACCAAGGATGAAACCTATCTCAAAGAAAAGATTTATCCAATGCTCAAGGAAACAGCCAAGTTCTGGAATTCCTTCTTGCACTACGACAAATCTAGTGACCGTTGGGTTTCTTCTCCATCCTACTCACCAGAGCATGGAACTATCACGATTGGGAATACCTTTGACCAATCTCTAGTTTGGCAACTCTTCCACGACTATATGGAAGCAGCCAACCACCTGAAGGTCGACCAAGATTTGGTGACAGAAGTGAAGGCTAAATTTGACAAGCTCAAACCACTTCATATCAACCAAGATGGCCGTATCAAGGAATGGTATGAGGAAGACAGTCCTCAATTCACTAATGAAGGAATTGAAAACCATCACCGTCACGTTTCTCATCTGGTTGGGCTCTTCCCAGGAACCTTATTTGGCAAAGATCAGCCTGAATACCTAGAGGCGGCACGCGCAACCCTTAACCATCGTGGAGATGGTGGTACTGGTTGGTCTAAGGCTAATAAAATCAACCTCTGGGCTCGTCTCCTAGATGGAAACCGTGCCCATCGTTTATTGGCAGAACAGCTCAAATCCTCAACTCTAGAAAACCTCTGGGATACGCACGCGCCTTTCCAAATTGATGGGAACTTTGGTGCAACCAGCGGTATGGCAGAAATGCTCCTTCAGTCTCACACCGGCTACATTGCCCCATTACCAGCCCTTCCAGATGCATGGAAAGATGGTCAAGTCTCAGGTCTAGTAGCTCGTGGTAACTTTGAAGTCAGCATGAAATGGAAAGAAAAGAATCTTGAAACACTATCCTTCCTTTCTAATGTGGGTGGAGACTTAGTCGTAGACTATCCAAATATCGAAGCTAGCCTTATCAAGGTAAACGGTAAGGAAGTACAAGCTACCCGCATCAAAGACAATCGCATTCAACTTGCTACTCAAAAGGGCGATGTCATCACCTTTGAAAACTTCCCTGGTCGTATTACTCGTCTGACTGCCCAACGAAAAGATTCAACGACTACTGAACTCAACTTCAATACAGTTGAAGGGGCGACTCATTATGTCATCCATCGGGAAAGTAGGGATGAAAACAGTCAAACTTCTACTGTCCGTGAGTTTACAACCAACCAAACTCGCTTTATCGACCGTTCTATTGATTCAAGCCATGCCTATACTTATACCGTTAAGGCTATGCTAGGAGACCGTTCAACACCTGTTTCTGATGTTGCTTCAATTTCCGCCTTTAGTGAGCTCATGGACGATCGTGACTCTCGCATTCAGTATGGTGCTGCCTTTGGAGACTGGTCTGACTCAGAACTCTTTGGCGGAACAGAAAAATACGCCGATATCTCAAATGGGAATTATTCCGATAAAGATGCAACAGCAACCATTCCTTTCAATGGACCTGGTATTGAAATCTACGGACTCAAATCTTCTCAATTAGGACTTGCTGAGGTTACAATCGATGGCAAATCTGTTGGAGAACTTGATTTCTATACAGATGGAGCTACTGAAAAGGGTGTCCTAATCGGTCGTTATACAAATCTTTCTTCAGGTCCTCACCTCATGACCATCACTGTTAAACGAGAACATAAAGGACGAGGAAGTGAACGCTCAAAAATTTCCTTAGATTACTTCAAGGTCTTCCCAGGTCAAGGAGAAACAGTTGAGAAGATAGATGATCGTGATTCTCGTATCCAATACGGTTCAGCATTTAAAGACTGGACTGATGCAGAACTCTATGCTTCTACAGAGAAATATGCAGATATTAATGCAGACGATAGTCTTGCTCCTGAAGCAACTGCAAGAATTCCATTCTCTGGTACAGGTATCCGTATCTATGGACTGAAAACATCTGCTCTTGGTAAGGCACTTGTGACTCTCGATGGAAAAGAAATGCCAAGCCTTGACTTTTACACTGCCGGAGCTACCAAAAAAGGAGCATTGATTGGAGAGTTTACTAATCTAGCAGATGGCGACCATGTCCTAACTTTGAAAGTGGATCCAGATTCTCCAGACGGTCGAAAGAAAATCTCCCTTGATTCATTCGATATTCTAAAAGCTCCATCAGTATCATTAGATACACCAAGCCTCGAACCTATAAAGGTAGAAGATAAGACAGTTACCCTAACTTTACCTACTGGTAACTGGGATGCTGTAGCTGTGACATTCCCTGGCGTCAAAGATCCTCTCTTACTTAGAAAAGTCGACGAAGATCATCTTGTCACTTCTGGCGAGCAAACGGTATTAAGCATAAAGGATAACAAGGTAGAAATCGACATTCCTGAAACTACGGAACGTAAAACTGGCAATCCAATAGAAGCTTATGCTATCCTAGGAGAAACACGAAGCAGTACTATTGTAACAGTCTTTCCAAAAGGGGAAACTGCACCTGTAGAAGATCCAGTTGTTACAAGCAAAGGTGACGAGCCTGCTCCAGTAGTAACCATTCCTGAATATACTGACCCAATTGGTACTGCGGGAGAACAGGAAGCGCCTATTGTGGATATTCCTGAGTACACTGATCCTATCGGTACTGCGGGAGAACAGGAAGCGCCTATCGTGGACATTCCTGAATATACTAAGCCTATCGGTACTGCAGGGGAACAAGCAGCTCCTATCGTAGATATTCCTGAATACACTGATCCTATCGGTACTGCAGGGGAACAAGCGGCGCCTACTGTAGATATTCCTGAATATACTAAGCCTATCGGTACTGCTAGCGACCAAGCAGCGCCTATCGTGGATATCCCTGAATACACTGGCCCTATCGGTACTGCGAGCGACCAAGCGGCGCCTATCGTGGATATTCCTGAATACACTAAGCCTATCGGTACTGCGGGAGAACAGGAAGCGCCTATCATTTCTCTTCCTGAGTTTAAACTCAAAGCCTTAAAAGACCAGGCTACCGGAGTTCAAGTCATCAGTGGAGCAAATGAGCTAGGTGAAGCAAGTTATCTTGAAATCCAGAAAGTAGACAAGCAAGAACTCTTGGGCAAGAAATATGATGCCTACAACATTCAACTCAAGAATGAAAATGGTCAACTAATCCAAGCAAAAGGTGCTGTACTGGTTCGATTACCAATTTCTGGCACAGTCCAAGAATTCTATCGCTTCAGTTCAGAAATAGACTTGAAAGCACAAGATTTCACAATTCGTGATGGCATGCTTGAGTTTCTCACCATTGATTTGACTACTTATGCTATCGTCTACAAGACTGAAACAGAAGTCCAACAACCAAGCTCAAGTCAAATCGAAGAAGCTAGTCCATTAGCAAATAAAAACCAGCTCAATGGTGAAATTTCTACAAATGACAAGCAGCTTCCTGCCACAGGAGAAGAGGCCAGCCCACTCCTCTTCATGGCAAGTCTCAGCTTAGCTTTAACTGCAGCCTTCTTGCTTAAAGGTAAAAAAGAGTGATCCCAATAAATCTATAAAGATTTAGATAAATAGAAAAAAGGATGAGTAAATTACTCATCCTTTTGATTTCTTTCAGAGTCTTTTAAAATAAACTAAAAAGCCAGTTATAAATCCAGTTAAAAATCGAATATAACAAATTCAAAAGGAATTCATAAAAAAATAAACAAATGTGATACCAAATGAATTCTACAAGCGTAATCAGTGGCTTGACTAGGATATAAAATAAAATATCCCAAATAAATTTCATTTTTTATCTTCCTTTCTAGGAAGTCCTGCAATCCAAGGCAGAGCAGATATCATTTTATAAGCCGCAAGAAATTTAGCAACCTCTAGGGCTTTTGGCTCAGATTCCTTCTTCTCAGTCAGTACTTCCATTCCTTTTACCCAGAAGCATGTCCCAATTATTCTAGCCATTCCTGTAAAAAAATTTGGTTGGTTGTCCATGTGATTCTCCCTTGATTACTCCGACTATTGCTATTCTATTTTTATTGTATTCAGTATATCAAATTCTTATAGATAATCAAGCTTTTATCTGTAAAATAAAAAAGTTTCATAATCTTACTAGAAGACTTCTAGCTAGATTATAAAACTTTAGTGATTATTTCATTTCTTTTTTATAGCGTTCCAATTCTGCTTGGTTAGCCCAAACATAATGTCCTGGACGAATTTCAACCATAGACGGTTTATCAGTTTCGTAGTCATGTTGATTAGGATCATAGACTTTCAAAACTTTCTTACGTTCCAAGATTGGGTCTGGAATCGGCACAGCTGATAAAAGTGCTTGTGTGTATGGATGAACTGGATTGTTAAACAATTCTTCAGTTTCAGCCACTTCAACAATGACACCCTTATAAATTACCGCGATACGATCAGAGATAAAACGAACTACTGACAAATCGTGGGCGATAAAGAGATAGGTCAAACCCAATTCTTTTTGGAATTTCTTGAGCAAGTTCAAAACTTGGGCACGAACAGAAACATCCAAGGCTGAAATTGGCTCATCCGCGATCACGAAGTCAGGTTGCATAACCAAGGCACGAGCAATCCCGATACGTTGACGTTGTCCACCTGAGAACTCATGAGGGTAACGTGTCAAGTGTTCAGCCAAAAGTCCTACTTCACGAATGATGTTTTGAACTTTTTCTTTTCTTTCTTCTTCGTCTTTAAATAAATGGTGGTTGTAAAGACCTTCAGAGATGATATAGTCAACTGTTGCACGTTCATTCAAACTTGCGGCTGGGTCTTGGAAAATCATTTGAATGCGACGGATTAATTCCGCTGCTTGTTCACGTGATTTTTTACCATTGATTTTTTGTCCATCAAAGATGATATCCCCTTTGCTGGTATCATTAAGGCCGATAATGGCACGACCAATTGTTGTCTTACCACTACCAGATTCTCCAACGAGAGAGAATGTTTCACCTTTGTTGATAAAGAAGTTTGCATTTTTAACGGCTACAAACTTTTTGCTTCCTTCACCGAAGGAAATCTCTAAGTCTTTAACTTCTACTAATTTTTCAGACATTTCCTTCCTCCTAGTCCTCAAGATGAGCAAAGCCCATCTTTTCACGAATCTTATCGTGTAAATCTGCAATTACTGCTGGTTTTGCAACTTTTGGAGCTTGTTCATCAAGCAACCATGTTTTAGCCCAGTGAGTATCAGATACTGCAAACTGAGGAGCTTTTTCTTCGAAATCAATCTTCATCGCATAATCTGAACGAAGAGCAAAAGCATCTCCCTTCAATTCAGTATACAGTGATGGAGGTGTTCCCGGAATTGAATACAATTCTCCTTTATCGTCAGCCAGCTGTGGCAAACTTGATAAGAGGCTCCATGTGTATGGGTGACGTGGATCGTAGAAGATTTCTTCAACTGTACCATACTCAACGATTTCACCAGCATACATAACTGCAACTTTATCAGCAATACTTGCTACAACACCAAGGTCGTGTGTGATAAAGATAGTTGTAAAGTGGTATTCTTGTTGAAGTGTTTTCAACAAGTCAATAATCTGAGCTTGGATGGTCACATCAAGGGCTGTTGTTGGTTCATCACAAATCAAAACATCTGGACGACACGCAAGGGCAATCGCAATAACAATACGTTGACGCATTCCTCCAGAATACTGGAATGGATATTCATTAAAACGTCTCTCAGCGTCAGGGATACCAACCTTATTCATATAGTCAATCGCCAAGTCTTTTGCTTCTTGAGCCGTTTTCCCTTGGTGTTTAACAATAACTTCTGTGATTTGACTTCCGATTGTTTTGATTGGGTCAAGACTGGTCATCGGGTCCTGGAAGATCGTTGCAATCTTCGCACCACGAATTTGCTCCCAATCTTTATGAGAAGAAAATTCAGTCAAATCTTGGTCACGGTAAAGAATACTACCGTTCGCAATACGACCATTATCTTCCAACATTCCTGTAAAAGTTTTTGTTAAAACAGATTTCCCTGAACCAGATTCTCCAACGAGTGCAAGCACTTCGCCCTCAATCAACTCCAGAGATACTCCACGAATAGCTGTCAAAATTTTGTCACGAACATCAAATTCCACGACAATATCTTGAGCAGTCAAAATTACATTTTTTTCTTTTGCCATGTCTACTCCTATCTATGTGTACGTGGATCACTAGCATCCGCTAGGTTTTGACCAACTACGAAAAGTGACAAGGATACCAAGACCAAAGTTGTCAATGGAATCCAGAAGAGGTATGCATTTGTTGTTACGTTCTGTGAATAATCTGAAATCAATCGACCTAAACTTGGTACTGTAATAGGCAATCCAAGTCCAAAGAATGATAGAAAGGCTTCATATGAGATAAATGCTGGAAGCATTTGTGATGTAGTCGTAACAATAACAGATACCAATTGTGGCATGATATTTTTAATGACAATTTTGTATGTTGGAGTTCCGAGTGTGCGTGAAGCAAGGTTGTACTCTAAGTCACGGTAACGCATGATTTGGATACGAATTGAGTAGGCAATCCCAATCCAAGTCGTTACACTCATGGCAAAAATCAAATTCCAGAAACCTGCTCCGATTGAGTATGTTAGGACGATAACAATCAATAAGTGTGGGATGTTGGAAATAACGTTATAAACTTCCATCATGACGCGGTCAACTGATTTTGAAATACCCCAGATACCGCCGACAATAACACCAATTACAATATTGATAAAGGTCGCAATAACGGAAATCAAGATAGAGTTACGGGCTCCAAACCAGACACCATCAAAAAGAGACTTACCATTACTATCTGTACCGAACCAATGTTCCGCATTTGGTTTAATGTAGCGAGCGCTAAAATCATTTACCTTACTTACATCATTGAAGTCGAAATCAGAAAACATTGGGTAGATGAAACTCATCAAAACGATTGAAATCAAAATACCAAGCATGATGATGGTTGATTTCTTTTTCAAAAATTGTCTAAAAACAGAACCCCAATATGAGTAGGCAGGAGCATCAATTGCTTCAGAGGCAAAGTCATCGCGTTTTACAAACTGAAATTTATCATTACTAATTGTAGACATTATTTGCCTCCTTTCTCTGTCAACTTAATACGTGGGTCAATAATTGTCATCCAAATATCCCCAATTAAGTAAGAGAAGATTGAGACGCAAGTAAAGATGAAAACTAGACCAACAACCATGTTATTATTTGACGCTTTTACAGAGTCAATCAACATTTTACCCATACCTGGGAAGGCGAAGACTGTTTCAGTAAGAGTAGCTCCACCAATAACACCGATAATAGAACCTGGAATACCTGAAACGAGCGGTACCATAGCATTTTTAAAGATGTGTTTGTTTGAAATTTCTTTCTCAGAAAGACCTTTTGCACGTGCAAAACGAACAAAGTCTTGTGATTGTAAGTCAATCATGTAACGACGAATCCAGATAGCCAAACCAGGAGCACCAAGTAAACCAAGAATAACTGCAGGTAGTACATATGAACGCCAGTCTCCAGCACCCAAGATAGGGAATGAATCAGGGAGTCCAATTGAAGAACCAATCAAACGAATGATATAGACAAGAGCGATAGTTGGAAGAGCAAGTAAGAATGTTAAAGCTCCTGTAGAGAAACTATCAATCCAAGTATTCTTGTAACGAGCCATTGCAGAACCAAGTGGAACCGCAATCGCATACGAAATTGCAAGGCCAATCAAACCAGCAATAGCAGAACTGGTAATCATAGATGGATACTGATAGTTGCTTTCAGTAGCTGTATATGGATCACCTTTACCGTAGTTCGCTACTTCACGTGCATCCGCCTGACTTGGTGATTTATAAGTTCTTGTGTAGATATTGACTGATGAAGTTTTCTTCCCAGTTGGGAATTGAACTTCAGAAGTCTTGGTTTGTCCTTGACCTTGTGTGATAACTTGAAGAACAGGAGTATTGGCATAAGTTGGGTAAGAATCTCCTAAGTTCAAGTTCACAAAGTTCTGATGAACAAATGGGAACTGACTGTTGAAGTACAAGAGGTATTTATGTTTAGTCCCTGAACCTACCAAAGACCATCCAATCGCTGGATCGTTTTCAAAACGCAAATAACGCTCTAAGTTAGGATTTTCTGGGTCTTGAATCTTGTTTGTATGGTCAATATCAAGCAAGTTTGCATAGAATTTGAACACACGCTCGAAAATAGGGATTTCACGAGTAGCATAGAATTGACCGCTCTCTGTAAACTCACCTAAAGTCCAACCGTTCCCAAGTTGTTGGATGTATTTTTCATAGATAGCTTTATTTGTATCATTTGCATCTACTGTAACAGAAGGGTCAATGCTACTAGCTTTTTCCTGCAACTCTTTTGTATCGTAATATTCGATATAACCCATACGCTCATAAACGGTATTTTCATAGTTATCGCGTTTATCAGCTGTAGTTGCAATTTTATTGTAGTTAGTATCTTGTTTGAAGATCAACTTCCGTGGAACCATCGTATAGATGATTGTGTAAATCAAGGTCGTTACTAAAAAGATAGAAACTAACGACCGCAAGATACGCATAAAAACATATTTTTTCATATTATTTCCTTTAAAATCCCAAAAGAACCTTCTCCTTTTGGAGAGAAAGTTCTAATGAGCATTATTTATTTCACGTGGCTCGCTAATTCTTTTTGAGCTTTCTCGTTTGATTCAGCTTTTTCTTTGAGCCATTTTTCACGAGCTTCTTTGTACTCTTTAGCAGTTACAGTGTTCGCTTGCAATTTAAGATATTTGAAGTAAACATCTGAACCTTTATCACCAGATTGAGTATAAGATGCTGAGAATGGTACTACGCGAGAAATGATTGGTGCTGCTCCTGAAGAAGACATAGCTGGAAGGAAGAGTGAGCTATCTGTCAACCAAGCTTGAGCTGCTGCATATTTCTCATAACGTTTATTAAGATCGGTTGTTTCACTAGCTGCATCATCAACTAATTTGTCATAATCATTCAAACCAACTTGAGCAACCGCTGGGTTTGATGGATTATCATAGCCCATGTAGGACTTAGTTGTTTCACTATTAGTTGTTTTCAAGATGTCAAGGTATGTTGATGGATCATCATAGTCTGGATTCCATCCAACAGCACCTGAAAGGTCCCAATCTTCTGCTGCCGCACTAGCTGCGTAGTATGTAGCATTTTGTAATTCATCTGTAGTGATTTGTTGAATATCGATAACTACATTATCTGTACCCAAAGCCGTCTCAACAGATTGTTTAAATGATTGGATACGAGCGATATAGTTTTTAGATGTTTGGTCAACTGGAATATCCAAGTGGATTGGGAATTTTACACCATCTGCTTCAAGGACTTTTTTAGCTTTAGCTAGTTCTGCTTTAGCCTTATCAGCATTGTAAAGACCATCTTGAGCATCCGCAAAGTTTACGTCTTTCCATTCATCACCATAAGAAACAACTTTCTCAGTAACCAAGTCACCAAATGTCTTATCTCCAGCAGAAACAAAGTCAGGTTTGACAAAGAGGTTACGAACAGCAAGGGCGGCTCCATCCTTACCATTTAGCTGAGCTGAATAAGCAGTACGGTCAAAAGCAAAGTTCAAAGCTTGACGGAAGTCTTTGTTAAGAAGAGCTTTCTTAGTAGAAGTCTTTTCCTCGTCAGTTGTTTTTGATGTATATTTATAACTTTGACGGTCAATGTTAACACCTAAACCAGCAATACCAGCTCCCTGTGGGGTATAGTAGATATTATCTTTATATGTTTCTGCTACTTTAGAATAGTTTGAGCTAGTAGGGAAGAGACGTGCATAACTATATGCACCATTTGTAAAGTTACGCTCAAGTGACTCTTGGTCTGAACCATCATAGTAAGAAAGTGTTACAGTATCGATGTGAACATTGTCTTTATCCCAATACTGATCATTCTTTGCAAATTCGATAGAAGACTTAGCTGTCAATCCCTTAAGCAAGAATGGCCCATTGTAAAGCAATGATGTTGGATCTGTCGCCTTACCAAAGTCTTTACCTTTTGATTTTTCAAACTCTGCATTCAAAGGCCAGAAGATTCCATAAGATAATTTAGAGTTCCAGTATGGTTCAGGTTGGTTCAATGTATATTGAAGAGTGTAATCATCAACAGCTTTAATACCTACTGCAGAAAAGTCTGTATTAGTCCCTGATAAATAGTCAGCCAATCCCTTTACAGAATTTTGTGCTAGGTAAAGAGCAGCTGATTTATTGTCGGCTGCGTGTTTCAAACCTGTAACAAAGTCATTTGCAGTTACTTCTGCATATTCTTCACCATCAGATGTGAACCATTTTACACCTTTACGAATCTTGTATGTATATGTCAATCCATCTTGAGATACTGACCAGTCTTCAGCGACTGCAGGAGTTAGATTTCCATATTGGTCATTTGTAAAGAGACCATCGATACCATTTGAAGTAGCAACTTTTGTACTTTGTTTACCAGAGACTAGATAGTCCAATGTTTCTGGGTCAGCAGTATAAGTATAGCCATAAGCCTTTGGTGCTTCAGCATTTGATGATTTTGAAGAACCGCAAGCTGCAAGAACGCCTGTAGCAAGTAGCGCAACACCCGCTACCGCAAGAATCCGACTTTTTTTCATATTTTTAAACTCCTCGTTTTAAATTGTGGATATTGAAGATTATACCACAGTTTTTTTAAAAAGTAAACGAATTTTCAGAATATTTTGTCGCATGTTTTTTAAACATCTGAATCTTATGTTTTCAGAAAAGAAAACTGTTGACGGAAAGGAATTTTCAAGGTATAATAATAAAAGTTAAGGCGGTATAGCCAAGTGGTAAGGCACGGCTCTGCAAAAGCTTGATCGTCGGTTCAAATCCGTCTACCGCCTTTTTTATACTATTTTATAGGAATTTATCCTAAAAGAAAGCCCGTAAAATCGGGCTTTTTTATTTTTATTTTAGGATAAAAAAGGATAACTTTAAAAATCTTTTGGGGCGAGTTTGAGGCGAGGGTGTTTTTTAGAGATTAGATTTAAAATCCAAGCTCTCAGGGTAAACAAAAAAGACCGCTCAAAAAAGCTTTATCAGTTTTCTCTGATAAAGCTTTTGTTTTATTCAGTTTCTTCTTCTGATTCAAGTTCTTGGATTTGAACCTTAAGCTTGGTTACACGTCCGTTTTTCACTTTGTCATTTGTTAGTGTGATATGCTTGTTGCCACTTTCCACCTCGTAACTAAGCTTCTCTGAGGTTGGAATAGTTCCCACACCAGTCAAATAATAACCCGCAATGGTATCTACATCATCACTTTCAAGCTCGACATCAAAATAATCATTGAAATCGTTCAAATTCATTGTCCCTTGGACAATATGAGTGCCCTCGCCGATAGTATGAACATATACTTCAGCACGGTCAGTTTCATCATCAATCTCACCAACAATCTCTTCAAGGAGATCCTCAAGTGTTACCAAACCAGCCATTCCTCCGTATTCATCAAGAAGAATAGCCATCTGTCTTTGTGAATTTCTCAATTCTTTTAACAGATCATCCACAAAAATAGTTTCAGGTACAAAGAGGGGTTCCTGTAATATCTTTCTCAACACGATGTTGTCAAAACCATCAGTAAATCCTGCTTTTAGCAGACTCTTGGTGTGGATCAAACCAATCACGTTGTCCTTGTCATCATCATAGACAGGGATTCGAGAAAAGTTTTGTTTTAAGATACTTTCGATAATCGTCTGAGTGTCATCTTGAATATCTACCATAAAGGCATCGGTCCGAGGAACCATGACTTCACGAGCCATGAGCTCATCTAGCGAGAATATTCCTTGCAACATTTCGATTTCATCTGCATCCAAGGTTTCTTCACTATTGGTAAGCATATACTCAATCTCATCACGAGTCATTTTTTCATCTGCATCGTCAAATGTCATCGGCGTCAAACGACTCAAGAGATTGGTTGATGCTGATAGCAACCAAACAAAGGGACTCACAATCTTACCGATAGCAATAATAAATGGTACAGTTCGGATTGCCAAAGCATCCTTAAGATTTAGAGCAATGCGTTTAGGATAAAGTTCACCAAAAACGATAGAGATATAGGTCAAGAAAGCAAGTGACAGGAAGCTTGCGATTGCGTGCGCAGTTTCGCTATTTCCCATCCATGAGGCTATCAATTGTCCTAGAGAGTCTGCTAGTTTAGCCCCTGACAAGATTGTAATTAAAGTAATACCAACTTGAATGGTTGATAAAAAGTGATTTGGATTTTCAAGTACCTTTAGCAAACGGATATAGCGTTTATCACCCTCTTCAGCCTTTTGTTCAACGCGTGAGCGACTAAGAGAAACCATAGCCATCTCTGTTGCTGAGAAAAAAGCATTTAAAAAGGTCAAAACAACTAATAATACAAATTGCAGTAACAAATCCTGACTGCTCGGGTCTTCCATTTTCCTTCTCCTAAAAAGTATAATTGTGACTATTATACCATATTTTTCAACTTCTACACATTAAATTGTGATTTCTATAGTAAATCCCCTACCGAAACAATAAGGGACCGACTATCTATTAGTTCTTTGTAACAGTTACTTTTCCTGTTCGGTAATCTAACTGAATTCCCTTTTGAACGTTAGGAACTACGACGTTAAACTCCAATTCACCATCAGATGATTTGGCTTCAATCTGAGATGCAGAAGGAATCAAATCTTCTTCTGTAGCGTAGAGCAATGTGACACGGTAACGCACGCGCTTATTTTGATCCAAAGCCTTTCGAACTAAACTTTCATAGTAGTTTTGTCCAGTCGAATCTTCTGCGCGTGCTTGGTTGGCCCAGGCTGTTTGTACAGCGATATTTTTGGGATTGCTAGTAGATGCATCAAAACCATCTAAACCACCAATCAAGGCATAGCCTAATAAATGCCCTCTATCTACTGCGTGATTATAAGTCCCTTTTAGGTTTTTGACTTGATGCCATCCTGCTGGGGTCCAAGAAGTCGAACCATTCCCGGTTTCTTCACGGTCTTTGTACTGTCTTGTTGCTTTTGACATGAGGGCGTTAGCCACAGTTGGAACCGTCTCCCCACCTACAGTTTTTGTCTTGTTATCAGCATAGGGTTTACTTGAAACCTTTGCATCTAAGTTCGTTTTGTTTCCATTTACGATAAAGGCACCTGCTCCATTCCACTCAAGAGTACCCTTTATTTGTTTTTTTACCGAATCAGTCAGTACACTCTCGGCCAATTTTTGACTTGGAGTATCAAGCGACTGGGATTTCTGGTTGACCTGTGTTTGCGGTGTAGCATTGGAAGCCTGCATTTCTTTTATGTAGTAACTTCCTGCCGACAAAAGTAGGAAAAGCAGAAGACCTATGAGTGCCTGCCTTGTTTTTTTGTTCATCTTTTCTCCTTAGTTTTGTTCTTAGAAAAAGGCTGGTCTCCCAGCCTATTTCCCTGTAAATTTCGAAATTAACTCATGCCACTTTTCTGGAGCTAAAATCGCCCATGGATCTTGGCCCTTGCCTAAGATACCGTAGCCAATCATCAAGCCAATTCCAAGTGCTAAGACCCCTAGAAGCAGGACAATAATAACTAGTAGGAATCTACGTAATACATAAGAGGTTTGTTTATTCATCTTCATCAGCTTCCACACTTACCCGTTCAATATTAGCCCCTAACTGAGCTAACTTTTCATGAAAACGATAATAACCTCTATCCAAATGGACAAGTTTCCCAACAACAGTCTCACCTTCAGCTATTAAACCTGTCAGGATCAAGGCTGCACTGGCACGGAGATCCGTAGACAGGACTTCTGCCCCTTGGAGAGGTTGCCCGCCAACGATACGAGCTGTATCACGGATAATCTCAGAATGCAAGCCCATGCGACGCATTTCCTCTAGATGTTGGAAACGATTCTCAAAGACTGTCTCAACCATAGTTGATTCTCCTTGAGCAACCGTCATAAGAGCAGTAAACTGCGCCTGCATGTCCGTAGGAAACCCTGGATGTGGTAAGGTCTTGACATGAACTGCTTTTAGTTTGTCTCGTTGAGAACGGATGCGGATTCCTTCATCTTCGTCGATGACTTCAACACCCATTTCCTGTAATTTCGCCAACAAGGGACGGTTGTGTTCCCAGATAGCATCTTGAATCAGGACATCTCCACCTGTCATTGCAGCAGCAACCATGAATGTCCCTGCTTCGATGCGGTCTTGAACAACGTTATGAGTTGCACCATGCAAGTTTTCAACACCAGTGATGGTAATGCTCTCTGTTCCCGCACCTTTGACTTTAGCTCCCATTTTATTCAAGAGGACAGCCAAGTCTACAATTTCAGGTTCACGCGCAGCATTTTCGATAACAGTTACGCCATCAGCTAGCGTTGCAGCCATCATCAAGTTTTGGGTTGCCCCAACACTAGGAAAGTCCATATAGATATGGGCTCCATGCAAGCGTTCTGCCTTAGCTTCGATATAGCCAGCTGTTTGGGTAATCTTAGCCCCCATTGCTTCCAAACCTTTAAGGTGAAGGTCAATCGGACGACTACCAATTGTACAACCACCTGGCATCGAAACTTTAGCGTGACCAACCCTAGCCAGGATTGGACCCAAGACTACAATAGAAGCACGCATCTTGCTGACATACTTATACGGAGCTTCTTCTGTGATATCATCTGTCGCATCCACTTCAACAATGTGTGCATCTTGATCAAAATTAACTTTCGCATTTAATCCACGAACTACTTGGTTCATGGTAAAGACATCCGATAGGATAGGAACATTTTTTAAAACTGTTTTTCCTTCGCTTGCTAAAATTGTCGCTGCAAGTAGTGGCAAAACTGCATTTTTCGCGCCCTCAATTGTAACACTTCCGACAAGGCGATTATCGCCACCTCGAACTACAATTTTTTCCATAAATATTTTCCTTTACTTTCGAATTTAGAATAATGTCCGTACAGCTTCTTGCCATAATTGGTAGAGATTTAGGAAAAAAGAACTGATTAGATATCCTAAACCGATACTACACAATACTACCAAAAGTCGTACCTTCCTCGCATTGTCCTTGGTCACCTTCAAAATTTGATCCCATTTGACTAAATCTTTCAAAAGTTGAAAAACTAGGTAGACAAAAAACATATGACTACTGAGGGTAAAAAACAATTGAATCATCTGTCTATTATACCATCTTCTTTTTTTCTACGCTAGTCTATGGACTTGCACTATATTCTATGGGTTGTTTTTCAAGTAATCAATTGCATCCTGAAGTGTTTTTACAGGAACAATCTTCATGTCTGTTTTAATCATTTCAGCAGCTTCTACAGCCGTGTCATAATTACTTTTAGCATTAGGATTGGCCTTTTTAGCTTCTTCAGTTACTGGATTGTTAGGAGCAAAAAATACAGTAGCTCCTTTTTTTGCAGCAGCAACAACTTTTTTGTCAATTCCACCAATATCACCAACATTTCCATCTCTGTCGATACTTCCTGTACCAGCAATAATACGTCCATTTCGAAGAGTTGGATCTGCAATTTGCGTATAGATGGATAAACTAAACATCATTCCAGCACTCGGACCACCAATGCCAGCAGTTGAAAACTTGATTGGCACATCACTTGATACTTCTGTGCGGTCAATCAAACCAATTCCGATACCATTTTTCCCATTTTCAAGAGTAATGATTTTCCCTTCAGCCGTTTTAACTTTCCCATCCTCTTGGTAAGTAACCTTAACCTTGTCACCTAGAGTTTGAGAGTTGACGTAGTCGACCATCTCCTTAGAACTCTCAAAAGTCTTATCATTTACAGCCGTCACGGTGTCAGCGATATTGAGAATTCCCTTGAAAGTCGAGTTATCCGTCACAGTCAAAACATAGACCCCTAGGTATTTGAGCTCTATTTCCTTACCAGCAGATTTCAGACCTTGATATTTGGCCATGTTTTGCGAAGTTTCCATGTAAAACTGGTTGATTCGCATAAATTCCGCATCTGACGAACCACCAGTCATTTCTTTAGCACTATGTATGTCCGTAAAAGGTGTTAGCCAAGCATAAACCAAGTCAACCAGTCTAGCATGCTTAACTCCAACTGTTACAAATTGGTAAGAACCTTCTTCTTGGTCAGATTGGTTATTGACCTGTAAAACCTTCCGAATATCTTCTGAAGTCCCTGGCACCTCAATGTAATAAGGAAGTGGTACCGTAAAAGCTATAAAAGTGATAATGAGCCCGATGATTAAATATATGGGCCATCTAGTTTTTTTCTTCATTCTTTAACTCCTCTAAGACAGCATTTGGTACATACTTGCTAATATCTTGACCAAACTTCAATAGTTCTCTCACAGCTGAAGAGCTGATGTAAACATGCTCTGGGCGACTATGGAGATAGACTGTCTCAATCTCTCCTGCTAATTGATGGTTGTAAAAATCAAAACTGGCTTCATACTGAAGATCCGCAGCGTTACGCAAACCACGAACAAGAACATGGACATCCAGTTTTCTAGCAACATCAACGACTAATTCATCATGAGAGGATATGACCTGGACATTTTTTAGGTGTCCCACCGCTTTTTCAACCGTCTCTAGCCGACTTTCTATCGGTAAAAATCCATTTTTGTGTGGATTATAAAAAATTCCCACATACAATTTATCAAAGAGCTTACTTGCGCGTTCAATAAGGTCCAAATGACCATTGGTAATTGGATCAAACGAACCTGTAAATAGCCCAATTTTATCTGACATAAACCGTCACCTTACTAATCCCATATATTTTTTCCTTCCAGATGCCTAAACAGGCGATTTCTTCTGGAAGCTCTACTGATTTATCGGTCTCGCAGACCACCATGACATCTTCTGAGAAAAGATTTCTCTCAGCCATTTTTTCAATGTCGGATACGATTTGCTCCTTGGCATAGGGAGGGTCCAAAAAGATGAGATCAAAGACACCATCCACTTGCTCCAATGCACGACTGGATTCCATTTTCAATAATTGAAATTTAGAAGTCTCCTTGGTCATCTGAATGTTTTCTGCCACAATATTCTGTGCTCGGCGATCCTTCTCAACTAGGACAGCGCTGGACATCCCTCTTGAAACTGCTTCAATGGATAAGCCCCCACTACCAGCATAGAGATCTAGCACACGTCCTCCTTCAAAGTAAGGGCCAATCATATTGAAAATAGCTCCGCGGACCTTGTCCGATGTCGGCCTCGTTGTTTTCCCGTCCAAGGTCTTTAAAGGACGTCCTCCGTAGATTCCTGATACGATTTTCATAAGGTATATTATACCAAATTCTGATGAAATAAGAAAATCGAACCTCTCGGTTCGATTGATTAAAGAATATTCTCGTAAGTATCTCTAACTTCTTGTGGCCAAACACTGGTTTGAACTTCACCGATGTGCTTCTTACGAAGTAAGAACATGGCCATACGAGACTGCCCAATTCCTCCACCGATTGTCAAAGGGAAGAGTCCGTTCAAGAGAGCCTTATGCCATTCAAGAGATAAGCGGTCTTCATCTCCTGTGATAGCTACCTGACGACGAAGAGTGTCTTCATCGACACGAATCCCCATTGAAGACAATTCAAAGGCTGCACCCAAATTATCATTCCAAACAAGGATATCTCCATTTAGACCCTTGTAGCCATTTTCAGATTCTGTTGTCCAGTCATCATAGTCCGGCGCACGTCCGTCATGAGGTTTTCCATCTGACAATACACCACCGATACCAATCAAGAAGACTGCACCGAATTCCTTACAGATAGCATTTTCACGTTCTTTTGGAGTTAAGTCTGGGTAGCGTTCTACCAATTCTTCAGTATGGATAAAGGTAATTTGCTTCGGCAAGATTGACTCAATATCATAGCGGGCTTCGACTGCCAACTCAGTCAAACGAATAGCCTTATAAATCTTTTCAACGGTTTCCTTGAGGTAGGCAAGATTGCGATGTCCATTTGGAATAACTTTTTCCCAGTCCCACTGGTCAACATAAACTGAGTGAGTCGCATCTAGTGAGTCTTCGTCTGGACGAAGGGCCTTCATGTGAACAAAGAGGCCTTCTCCCTCACCAAAACCAAAACGAGCCAAGGTATGGCGTTTCCACTTAGCAAGTGAATGCACCACTTCATAGGTTTCATTAGGAATCTGCAAAACCTTAACTGAAACTGGATGTTCAATACCTGAAAGGTTATCCTGCATCCCGTCTCCAACCTTACTTAAGATTGGGCCTTGTACTTCTACTACTTCTAACTTATCTTTTAAATACTGGGTAAAGGTATTTTTCACAAATGAAATCTCTTCTTGCTGATGGATAAAACTTTTCTTCATACATTCCTCCTTTAGAATAATAATAAAGATTATACCTTTTTATCAGTAAAAATAAAAGAAAAAAGAGCTCATTTGAGCTCTAAAAGCATTAATCGTCACGTCCAAAGATACGTAGGAAGCTAAGGAAGAGGTTGATAAAGTCAAGGTAGAGGCTAAGTGCTAAAGAAATTGCCCAGCCTGTAGCGACTTGACCATCTGACTCTTCGTAAACATAACGAATTTTTTGATTATCCCAAGCAATCAAACCTGCAAAAACAAGCACCATAACAATACTAATAATGTAGTCCATTAGGCCACTATTTAAGAAGATATTGACAACCATGGCCAGTATTAGACCAAATAAAGCTGCAATCAATGCACGTCCGATACCACTCAAATCCTTTTTGATGACGACTCCTATGATAGCCATGACAAAGAAGAGGGCTGCACTGGAAATAAAGGCAGTCAAAACTGTTCCTGGAAGATAGAGCGACACAATGAAACTCAGCGAAAAACCGTTCACTACTGAATAGATGAGAAACATCGGAAGAGCTGCTGGGCTATTTTTATAAGCCATATTGCTGGCTGCAATGACTAGAGCAACTTCAACTACTCCTGTTACAATTAACCATATGCGGGCGTTAAGCATTAACTGAACAAGAAGATCTTGGAAGGTTGTTAACATCAAGGCTGAAACAATTGCAGATAAGGCAATCCCAATCCCTACAAAAGCATAGACTTTTGCATAAAATTGATTCAGACCAGAACGTTCTTGAATAATTGTTTGATTCATATCTTTTTCTCCTTATGAAATCTTTTTACTGATTATAACAAAAATAAACTATTTTAACTCAAATAAAACATGAGTATGCCTGCAGCAATGGCAACGTTGAGACTTTCCGCTTGCCCTTTCATGGTAATATGAACCAGTTGGTCTGCCTGATTTGTCATGAATTGACTGATTCCTTGACCTTCATTTCCCATGACCAAGGCGAAATCGTCTAGCTGAGCAAGCTCACGATAATCTTTAGAGTTTTGGGACAAAGTAGTTGCTAGAATTGGTAAATTACCCTTTTTAGCCTCTTCAACAAAAGTTTCAACAGTCATCCGATAAATCGGTACATGAAAATGACTGCCCTGCATGGATCGGAGAGTCTTCAAGCTATATATATCTGCTGATTTGCTTGAAACAATGACTCCCGAAAAACCTGCTGCATCTGCCGTTCGGATCATTGTACCAACATTTCCAGGATCCTGCACGTCTTCCAAGAAAAGATATTTCCCTTGGCTCAAATCCGGCAACTGCTCTTCTTCCTTTTGAACAATGGCTACAATGCCCTGAGGAGTTTGTGAATCTGCTAAATCAAGCAAGATTTCTTCGGCCACAAAGACGGTCTGAGGATAGTCCGTTAATTTTTCACCATACTCTGAAAGGGCAAATATTTTCTCAATTTTTGCACCAGCCTGAACAGCCTCTTCAAACAAATGCCATCCTTCAATTAAATAAGAAGATTTTCGATATTTTTTTTGATGCAATTTCTTGGCATTTTTTACCAAAGAATTGGCTTTAGAGGTTATAATAGTCATAGGAGTATTATAACACAATCAAGGAGGTTTGGTATGCAAAAGGTCAAAATGATCGCACAGGGTCGCGTTCAAGGAGTCGGTTTTCGCTGGGGCGTCTATACCCTTGCCCTCGAGCTAGGTGGAATCACTGGACGTGTCTGGAACAACGATGACGGAACAGTTGAAATTCTTGCCCAAGCAGAGTCTTCAGCTATCATGGCTAAGTTCATCCAAGAGATCCGAAAAGGACCTACTCCCTTCTCAAAAGTAACTTATCTAGATGTTCAATTGAGCAACTTCCCATCCTATTCAGATTTCAAAGTAGCAAATTAGGTCTCTAGAACTATTGTATATTTTCAAAAAAAACAGTAGAATAGAAAGGTATAATTTTTTTAGAAGGAATGAAAACAGTGAAATCAATTAAACGAATCGCCCTCTCTATCATGGGAGTGGCCATGCTATTAGTCTTAACAGGCTGTGTCCAGGTTGATAAAGCAACTGGACAACCAACAGGATTTATTTGGAATACAATTGGAGCACCTATGGCTGAAGCTATCAAGTACTTTGCTACTGATAAAGGGCTAGGCTTCGGGGTCGCTATTATTATCGTAACCATTATCGTCCGTTTGGTCATTTTGCCACTTGGTATCTACCAATCATGGAAGGCAACTCTTCACTCTGAAAAGATGAACGCCCTCAAGCATGTTCTTGAGCCACATCAAACTCGTCTGAAAGAAGCAACTACTCAGGAAGAAAAACTTGAAGCCCAACAAGCCCTCTTTGCTGCTCAAAAAGAGCACGGTATCAGTATGTTTGGCGGTGTAGGATGTTTCCCTATCCTCATTCAAATGCCTTTCTTCTCAGCAATCTACTTTGCAGCTCAACATACAGAAGGTGTTTCTGAAGCTAGCTTCTTAGGAATCGCACTTGGTTCTCCAAGTTGGATTCTTATCGCCTGTGCTGGTGTTCTCTACTACGTCCAATCGCTCCTTTCACTACATGGAGTTGAAGACGAGACTCAGAGAGAACAACTCAAGAAGATGATTTACATGAGTCCAATGATGATTGTCATGTTTTCAATTTTCTCACCAGCCAGCGTTACGCTTTACTGGGTTGTCGGTGGTTTCATGATGATCCTTCAACAATTCATCGTCAACTACATCATTCGTCCAAAACTTCGTAAAAAAGTACGTGAAGAATATGCCAAGAACCCACCACAAGCAAGCAAAACTTCAGCTACTCGTAAAGATGTAACTCCTGAATCAGCTGCAGTTATCTCAACTTCTGCTAAGAAGAAAAATAAAAAACGCAATTCTGGAAAACAACATTCTAGATAAAAAATAAAAAGCTTAGCATTCGAGCTAAGCTTTTTTATATCAGAAAAGCCCGATGTTCCCATCAGGCTTCTTTTTATCCATGTACACGTTTCATGTAATCTTGATAACTTTCTGTATCCATCAATTCCTTAGCGTTCTTCACACGATCTGCTGTTGGAGGTTTAACCCCTTCAAGTGAATACGGAATGCCAAGCTCGCGCCATTTGAATTCTCCCATAGTGTGGTAGGGTAGGATTTCAAACTTATCAACGTTTTTAAGAGTTTTTACGAACTTACCAAGTTCAATCAAATCTTCATCACGGTCTGTCAATCCAGGCACAAGAACGTGACGAATCCAAACAGGTTTCCCAATATCTGACAAGTACTGAGCACATGCCAAGATATTTTTATTGGTTTGACTGGTTACAATCTTGTGTTGTGCTTCGTTGATTTCCTTTATATCAAGAAGAACCAAGTCTGTCACGGCCATTAACTTGTTGAATTTTTCTAGATAGCGTGGTTTATTACGGAATGGAAGGGCACAAGTATCCAAGGTACAGTGGATTCCTTTTTCTTTTGCTTTTGTAAAGAGAGCAATCAAGAAATCAATCTGCAAGAGAGCTTCTCCTCCACTGACTGTGATACCTCCCTTGTCTCCCCAGAAACCACGATAACGAAGCGCTTCTTCTAGAACATCATCTACTGTTCGTACACGAGATTTATTGGTTTCCATCGCCCATGTGTCAGGGTTATGGCAATACTGGCAACGCATCTGACAGCCCTGCAAAAAGACAATGAAACGAATCCCAGGGCCATCTACCGCCCCAAAACTCTCTGTCGAATGCACCATTCCTGTCACTTGTCCATAGTCAATTGTTTCTTCAGACATCACGTCACCTTCCTTGAAACCGTTTTATAGCTTTATTATATCATGCCTGAAAAGAAAAACCACAGATTTTGTCTATTTTTTAGAAAACAAACTGTTTTTCACTTTCAACTTTCATGATTTTCAAAAATTCTTCTAATCCTTGTCAAAGTCAAACCCATAGAGAGTCGCAAAATAGTCCTCAGGTCGCTCTGCTCTGCGGATTAGTCGTGCACCACCGTCCTCTGTGTAGAGAATCTCTGCTGAACGAAGTTTCGCATTGTACTGGTAACCCATAGAGAATCCATGCGCACCTGTATCATGAATGACTAACAGATCACCAATTTCTGTTTGAGGTAGTTCACGATTAACTGCAAACTTATCGTTGTTTTCACAAAGTGAACCAACAACATCAACCACTTCAGTCAGACCGTCAGGATGCATCATATTGGTGATGTGGTGATAAGCTCCATACATAGCTGGTCTCATCAGGTTAACAGCTGACGCATCTACTCCAAGATAAGTCCGATAAGTCTTCTTTTTATGGGTTACTTTAGTCACTAGAATTCCATGAGGCGCTAACATAAAGCGTCCTAGTTCTGTAAAAATCTTAACTTGACCAAGACCTGCTGGCGTAAGAACTTCTTCATAAACCTGACGAACACCCTCACCAATTAAAGCAATATCATTTGACTCCTGGTCCGGACGATAGTTAACACCGATTCCTCCAGAAAGATTGATGAAGTCCAGCGAAATACCTAACTTTTCCTTGATTTCTACAGCCAGTTCAAAAAGCTGGCGCGCCAATTCTGGATAATAGAGATGAGTAACAGTATTGGAAGCTAGGAAGGAATGAATCCCAAAAGTTTTTGCTCCCTTTTCTTTCAAGATAGCAAAGGCTTCAAAGAGCTGTTCCTTTGTCATCCCAAACTTAGCTTCACCAGGACTATCCATAATGTCCGTTCCTAGTTCAAATACGCCTCCAGGATTGTAACGACAAGAGATAATCTCAGGAATCCCCGCAGCGCGCTCTAAATGGTCGATATCTTCAAAGGCATCCAAGTTGATAGTCGCCCCTAATTCACGGGCATAAGCGTACTCTTGGTCTGGTGTATTGTTAGATGAAAACATCATCTCCGCCCCTGAAAACCCGAGCTTATGACTCATTAAGAGTTCTACATAACTAGAACAATCCACTCCACATCCTTCTTCTTGCAAAATCTTCAAGATAGCTGGAGTTGGGGTTGCCTTAACTGCGAAGTATTCTTTAAAGCCTTTATTCCAAGAGAAGGCTTTGTTTACTGCGCGTGCTTTCTTGCGAATACCTTTTTCATCGTAGAGATGGAATGGAGTTGGAAACTCTTCAACAATCTTTTCTAAGTCTTCACGTTTAATAAATGGCGTCTTCATAGGGCTCCTTCATATTCATTATCAAAGAAAGGCTGGGACGAAAGTTCCAACCTTTAAGCATCTTATTCTCTCTTATTTTTCTGTTTCGAAGATGTTCCCAACTTCAACTTCAATTTGTTGGTTCTTCACATCAATATTGGTAACTTTTAAGAGTGATTTGTAGTCAAACTGCTGTTCACGATCTTCCTGCGCATTATCAGCAAAGACAGCTACACCAGCTAACTCAGAATCAAACTCTGTTAAAAGGCTAATCATACCGTTAATCGTTCCTCCGCCTTTCAAAAAGTCATCAACAATCAGGACACGGCTTCCTGCCTTAAGGCTACGTTTTGAAAGGAACATTTTTTCAATACGGTCGCTAGAACCTGAGACGTAGTTAACACTCACAGTTGAACCTTCTGTGATTTTCAAGTCACGACGAACAATGACAAAAGGTACGTTGAGAACATTTGCTACTGCATTTGCAAGCGGAACCCCTTTGGTCGCTACCGTCATAACAGCATCAATCTTTTGGTCCATAAAGCTCTTAGCAATAATGCGACCGATATTTTTTAAAATAGCCGGAGTACTAAGGAGATCAGACAAATAAATGTAGCCTCCTGGCAGAATGCGGTCACTCTCTGAAAGTTTATCACGAAGCTCTTGGATAATTGTTTTAGACTCAAGGGTAGAGATAGAAGGTGTGAAAATAACCCCACCACCAGCACCTGTCACCGTTTGAATATGGCCGATTTCAATTTCTTCAAAGGCGCGCTTAATAATGACAATATCTTCTGAAATAGAAGATTTGGCAGATTCATACTTTTCCGCGAAGGTATTGAGACTGGTTAATTTGTATGGATTGTTAATCAAATAATTGGAAATAACAACCATCCGATCACTTCTTCTTAATTTCATTAGTTATTCACCATTCTTTTTAATTAGTCTTTTTCTCATTATAACACACTAAAGCAAAAAAAACGAACTTTATTGTCTAAATAAAGCTCATTTTTTTAGTTTCTAGTCTAATTTTGGCTTGTAGAAGGAACGATTGTCCATTGCAAAGACTTTATTGGTCATTTCACCCTCATCAACAAGGGCGAGCGCTGTTGACATCATCATCATACTCGCATCCAAATTATCAATCATATGAATAATTTCAGCTTCCATAACACGAGGACGAACAGGACTACCATACTCGAGTAATCCATGGTGGCTGAGAATCACATGGCGCAGAAGCACCACTTCTTCTCGAGTATCATCAATGCCAAGTTCCATAACTGCTTTGGTAATCTCGCTATCAATCAAGGCGATATGCCCGATAAGATTTCCTCTCACTGTATACTCTGTCTGGTCCGGACCTGTTAACTCAATAACCTTAGCCAAGTCATGAAGCATAATTCCGGCGTAGAGCAAGCTCTTATTGAGTTGTGGGTAGACATCTGCAATTGCCTCTGCTAAACGAACCATAGTCGCTGTATGATAAGCAAGCCCTGTTTCAAAGGCATGGTGGTTGGTTTTTGCAGCTGGATAAGAATAAAATTCTTTATCATATTTGGTATAGAGGGCCCGAACGATTCGTTGCCAGATGGGATTTTCAATCTTGAAAACCATCTGTGCCATGTACTCACGGATTTCTTTAACATCCACTGGTGATTTGACCTTGAAGTCTGCTGGGTCATTGGGTTCGCCAGGCTGAGGTAAGCGAAGGGTGATTTGATTTACCTGTGGAGTGTTGTTGTAAACTTCACGACGCCCTTGCATGTGGACTACTTTTCCTGCAGTAAAGGCCTCAACGTTATGAGGTTGAGCATCCCAGAGCTTTCCTTCGATTTCCCCACTATCATCTTGGAAGGTGAAAGCTAGGTAATTTTTCCCAGCACGCGTCTGTCTCAGATCGGCTGATTTGATCAGGTAAAAGCCCTCGAACAGTTCATCTTTTTTCATGTGACTAATCTTCATATTCTTCCTCATCTTCTCGGAACTGGAGCAAATCAAGCATAGGCTCACCTTCTGACAATTCAATATGTCGGAGAGTTCGCTCGATAGCTGAAGTACGACGGTTTAGTAATTCATCAATATTACCAGTGGCATGTTGGAGGTGTTTTTGCGCTTTAACCAGAATACCACCAAACTTGCCAAACTCGGTCTTGACACTGACAAGAGTCTTGCTGATATGGTCGGCACTCTTTTGGATATTGAGAGTTTTGAAGCCAACTGATAGAGAGTTAAGAAGGGCTGATAAGGTACTTGGCCCTGCAACGATAATCTGCTCCTCCCGTCTCAAATCATCAAAGAAAATCGGATTGCGAACAATCTCTGAATAGAGACCTTCTGTCGGGACAAACAATACTCCAAAATTGGTTGTTCGAGGTGGCGCCAGATACTTACTCTTGATATCCTTTGCAAAACGCTTAACACTCGTTAAGAGTGACTTACGGCAGCGCTCAATCTCTTCCTTGTCACCTGATTCATAGGCTTCTTCTAGGCGGTAATAATCCGCCAATGGAAACTTAGAGTCAATCGGTAGATAAACATATTCTTGGTCGCCTTGCCCAGGCAACTTGATGGCGTACTCGACTCGCTCACTCGAATTTTCAACCGTTGCAAATTCTCGTTCATACTGGGCAGGTGTCATGATATCTTCAATAATCTGTCCCAGTTGTAATTCACCCAGAATTCCTCGGGTCTTGGTTCCAGATAAGACCTTATTAAGCGCACCGACATCTCGCGCCACCGTCTGCATTTCACCTAGGCCGCGATTAACAGATTCCAGTTGTTTTGAAACTGTCTCGAAAGACGCTTGCAAGCGTGTCTGCAAGGTCTTTTCTAACTTTTCCTCGACCGTTTGGCGCATCTGCTCTAAACGTTGCTCATTTGACTCCTGCAAGGCCTGTAGTCGTTGGTCAGTCTTATCTCTGGTTTGGAGGAGGTTTTCATTCATCTCCTGTCGAACCTGGGTAAGACCTTGGTGCAATTCGATTCGCACCTCCTGCAAACGGTCGCTAACAGCCACTTCTAGATTTTTTTGGTCCAGCTGGCTTGCTTGTCGCGCTTGTTCAAATCGATAATCTAACTGGTCTGAAAGGTTATCTGCCTGATCTTCTAAACTTTTGGTCAGGTATTTCTCCTGCTTTCCCTGCCTCTGCCAAATAAGAAAGAGGCCGGCTAGGTTAGCAATTAGTAACAGTAGTAATATAATCTCCATCCTATCTCCTGTCCTTGCTATGCAGCACGACTACATAGCCATCTGGGCAAGTCACCGAAACTTCCCTATCTATATATTCGTTAGAAGCGTAAACTTTCTTAAAGAAAAAATTCGCCTCTGTCAGTTCATACTTGGCTCCGATAATAGTCAACTGACTATCCCGAACCGGCATAAAGGCCAGATAATCGTAGTCCGAACGTGGCTCTAGCTGACTGGTCCCTTCTGGACAATAGGCAATCAAATTTTGCCCATCCTCAATCTCTATTTGGCGCATATAGGGTGCTAATTTGGGATTGCTAGGAAGAAAGACATTAGCCAGCATATGGTCAATACGACCACCTAGGGCACCAAAAATGGTCACCTGAGCTTGAGGACTTTTTTCAAAAATCGTTAACAGTGCTAGTTCCAGATCGGTATCATCTTTTTCTGGCTGGGCTTGAACAAAATGCTGGGCACGTTTTTGAATCAAATGACGTTCTTCTACAGTCACAGAATCAAAATCCCCAACGGCTAAAGCAAGAGGAAGTTTTTCCTCCAGTACCCAAAGTGAGCCTCGATCCACACCGACAAAGCAGTCAAAATCTGTCCGATAGTGACCGCGGTCTCCGCCTGCAAAAACCGCAACTTTAGTCCAGTTGTTTTCTGAGAGCTTGCACTCGTTCATTGACATCTCCCTTAAAGACATAGGACCCTGCTACAAAGATTGTTGCACCAGCTTCTTTGGCTTGAGCTATGGTCTGATCATCAATTCCACCATCCACTTCAATTTCAAAATTCAATCCTTTTTCCTCACGAAGGGCAGCCAATTCACGTACCTTATCCATGGTTTCTGGCAGAAAGGCTTGCCCACCAAATCCAGGGTTAACTGTCATGACTAATACTTGGTCAACTAAGTGTAGCACATACTTGATAGCCTCAACAGGTGTACCTGGGTTAATGACAACCGAAGGTTTAACACCGAGAGAACGAATCTTTTGAAGAGCTCCGTGGATATGAGGAGTTGCTTCAACATGGATGCTGATGATATCTGCTCCAGCACGAGCAAAATCCTCTAAATGATGTTCAGGATTAGAGACCATCAAGTGGCAGTCAAAGACCATCTTGCTGTGGGGACGAAGAGCCTCGACCACACCTGCACCAAAACTGATTTGGGGTACAAAGTGACCATCCATGATATCGATGTGGGCATATTCAGCCCCAGTTGCTTCTAAGCGTTTGATTTCACGTTCAAAGTTGGCATAATCCGCTGCCAGAATTGACGGAGCAATCTTGTATTGAGACATAGGTTTCTCCTTATTTTGGAATTTTTTTGCTGACCTTTTTATAGGTTTCTCTGCGATTTTCAATCTCACTGAGGAACTGCAGGTAGTTGTCGAAACGGAAGTTCGCAATGATGCCCTCTTCTACTGCTGGTTTCACTGCACAAGATGGCTCATGGGTATGGGTACAAGTGCGGAACTTACAATCACGACTGACACTAGCAATCTCTGGAAAGGCTCGATTAAGGTCTTCTGCTGTTGTTACTTCGTAATCCAGCGATGAAAAACCTGGTGTGTCTGCGATTCTCCCACCATTGAGATTGTAAAAACTAACAGCTCGAGTAGTATGGCGACCGCGACCTAGACTATCAGAGATTTCTCCTGTCTCAAGATTAAGATCCGGTGCGATTTTATTGAGGAGGGTTGACTTTCCAACACCCGTTTGCCCCATAAAGACCGTCACTTTGTCTGTCAACAGAGGTAAGAGCTCTTCTTTACTGGTCACAAAGTCATAACCAATAGCACAATAGGTCTGCTCGTAAAAATCCAGTTCTCCCTCATCTTCCAGTAAGTCCATTTTTGAAATATAGACGATAGGATGAATGCCCTTGTGCTCCAAAAGAACCAAGAACCGATCCAATAAGTTGCTATTAAAGTCAGGTTCTTTAACGGACATAATGACAACGGCTTGGTCAATATTGACAATGGGTGGACGAACCAGACTATTTTTTCGTTCGTGAATTTCCAAAATATATCCTTCTGAGTTCTCTTCTGCAGAAAAATCTACCCAATCCCCAACATAGGGTGTGTGGCCTTTTTTACGAAAATTCCCACGCGCACGTGTTTGATAAACCTTGCCATCACTCTCCACATAGTAGAAACCCGCCAAGGCTTTAATGATTTGTCCCTGCATCTTAGAGCCCTTGTCCTTTAAGTGCGTCTGCTAGACTGGCAAATTCTTCTAAACTAAGAGCTTCACCACGTACACTTGGTGACAAGCCAGCTTGCTCCAAAGCCTTGGTCAACTTATCCTTAACTTCCTCGGTCTTCCCAAAGTAACCTGTCAGATTATTCCACAAGGTCTTACGGCGATGGGTGAAACTAGCCTTGGAAACTTTAAAGAAGAATTTCTCGTCTTCCACTGCTACAGCAGGTTCTGGGCGTCTTACCATTTTCAGGATAGCTGAATCCACATTTGGTGCTGGCACAAAGACCGTACGAGGTACGATAAAGGCAACCTTGGCAGTCATATAATACTGAACGGCAATCGACAAACTACCATATGCCTTGGTATTTGGTTGAGCGGAGATACGATCTGCCACTTCTTTTTGCATCATGACGACAAACTCACTAAAAGGAATCCCACTTTCAATCAAGTGCATGAGAATAGGCGTCGTGATATAGTAGGGCAAGTTGGCTACTACCTTGATTGGCAAGTCAGGATTTTTAAAATTTTGGATATGCTGCGCCAAATCAACCTTGAGAATGTCCTCGTTGACTACGGTCACATTGTCAAAATCACGCAGGGTATCCGCTAGGATTGGCACCAAACGGTGGTCAATCTCAAAGGCCATGACTTCAGCTGCACGTTCAGCTAGAAATTCCGTCAAGGCACCAATCCCTGGCCCGATTTCGATAACATTGACTTGATCATCAATCTCAGCCGTATCCACGATTTTTTGAAGGATATTGGTATCGGTCAAGAAATTTTGCCCGAAGGATTTTTTAAAGGTAAAACCGTGACGCTCCAGTACTGCCTTGGTCACGCTATAATCTGCAATTCTCATTTATTCTCTTTTCTAATTATTAGCTAAAAATAATATATAGAAACAACATAATTCCTGCCAACAAAATCCAAAATACAAATAGAACACGATGTTTGTTCCCTTTTGTATCGGCTCCAGTCATATCAAGCTGTTTTTTATCTTCTTGGGGGTTCATTTTCTTCAATTCATCCTGATATGCAACCGAATCTAGAATATTGTCTTCTGGAAATAATTCTGAAGCGTAATAATCAGGAAAGCCCATAGCAAGGCCTATTAAGTTCTCATCCGTTAGAGAAAAATCTAAATCTTTGGGTTGATTTTCCCGAATAGCTCGGATATTTTTTAACAGTTTATCAGCGACTACAGAGACTTGGTCCATAAAAACTACATCCAAAAGATCAAATCCTAACACATCGCCATCTTTTACGTTTGCAAGAATATAACGAACAAAGGCATCATATAGTTTCAAGGCTTGTGGGACATTCTCTTCTAAAAAAGACCGATTTTGGAGGGCGTTTTGCTGGAATTTTTCAATAGGAATCAAGATATCTACATTCTGCTCTTGGTAAAACTTTTCTGCTTGCTCTTCATCTTCTTCGAGTTTTTCTGCTGTTTCCCAGAGAGCAATAGGAGCTTTTAAATCTTCTTCATCCCAAAACAATTGCCAAAAATAAGGTATTGTGTAAATTCCCTCTGTTAGAATACGGGCTTCATCTCCGTTTTTTAAGTAAATATAACTTCTATTTGCCATATCGTTTCCCTTCACAATCTTTGAAAAAGGTTACTGGTTCAAGTAAGTGTGGATAAAACTATAAAGTTTCCCAATGTAAAGATCTTTCTAATCTTGAGCTCTTCCTTCTTGTTCCTCACTAAGTTTTTGCATGTCTCTAAAAGCTGTTAGGCTAACATAGGCACCCGCTTCATAGTATTCCGTCGGGTTTATGGCATAGTCAAAACCTTCAATCATGCCTCCAGCTTCTTCAATCATGCCATTCCACTTTTCATCAAAAACCATTCTCAGACGTTTCCAATCGGTAAAGACTGGGACGGAATTTCGCCCATCTTTTCCTTCTCTAACGGGAATATTAAAGTTAGCGTCTTTTTCCAAAACAAAGGAATTTCCTTCTGAATTATCCTCTGGGAATCCTGATGTTGCATCTAATGGAAGCAAGAATTTTGCTTTAGGCATAGCCATAGAGAAGAACTTGTAGTAAAGTCCATAAACTAGTTCTTGCTCTTCTGTAGTCGGTTGGTCCATCTGCCCCATCAAGAGCATCCATCTTACTAGGTCAGGATTCATGACAGGCACTTGTATTTCTGGTAAATCAGAAAAATCTGGTTTTTGAACCAAGGCAGAGGCACTGATGCTGACTTCCTTGGAATTAAAGATTGCTCCCAAGGCACCATTTAGGTAAAAGGCTGTCCCAAGGAAATTTTCAATCCCTTTTTTATCTTCCGTATTTTCAATCAGTTTTACGACTGAGTTTGGTCGGCTTTCAATGGTTTTCTTGAATTGGCGATACCAAGATGGTGTCAAAAGCATGATCATGGGATCAGTGCAGAGATACCCTTCTTCTCCTCTGTCATAGGTCGTTGAGAAAAGATAGGGTTCTCCTGTTTTTTCCGAATAAACTGCATAAACTGAATCTGCTACTAACAACTTGTCCTTGACGATTTCCGCGAGGCGTTCCAACTTGCGAGTGTTGGATTGATAGCTTTCTTCACTTTCAGTTTCCTGATTTTGACGGCATTTCCATAAAAAGAGACGTAAAATCTCTACGCTGTCATCAAGGCTAGCTGCCAAATAGTCTTCATTTGTTAACTGACCCTCTTGGATGGCTACAAAAGCACGATAAAGAGCATCTGAATAGCTAGATAATGTTTGCTCTTCCTCAACACCTGAACTAAAGAGCACACTTCCTTTTTTCAGTTTATCCAAAGAAGGAGTCATATCAACCACTACATGGGCAAGAACTTGATCCGTTAGACTATCTGCATCTTTGTTTTGACTGCTGAGTTTTTTAACCTCTACAGTACCAAGACTTTCCATTCCTTGGTCAGGATTGCAAAACTGCAACTGATCTCCAACCTTGAGCCTACCCTCTAGACTCCCAACAATCAATAATTGGTTCGTTTCCTTCATCGGGAACAAATCTAGAACACCCACGCAAGCATTGTCTTTCGCCTCTTCT
Source organism: Streptococcus infantis (assembly GCF_047463315.1). Classification (GTDB taxonomy): domain Bacteria; phylum Bacillota; class Bacilli; order Lactobacillales; family Streptococcaceae; genus Streptococcus; species Streptococcus infantis_AB. The sequence continues at coordinate 292,678 of NZ_JASHEB010000002.1, forward strand.
GCTTCCTTATTGGATTCAGTTGTTTTTGTTGCTTCAGTCTTTTTTAAAAAATCAAAGATTCCCATAACTTTTCCTCATCATCTCCACTTAGCACAATTTTTATGGAGTCACTTTTCTAATGCTTGCTACCAAGCCTGATTAAACCGTTTATGATTACTTCTATTGTATCACATTCCCTCCACATTTTGGTGGAGTTTCTCAATTCTCATAATATTTCATGGCCTCTTCAATTTCTGCTAAACTAATGCCAAATAACTCTAAACGTTTGAGGAGCTGTTTACCATTTGAATAACCGATACGAAGGTTCTCTCCTAGATATTCTCTGCGTTTTCGGCTATCTGCTCCGGCTAGAAAACCAAGGCGAATCAAGTCACTACGGCTAATATCAAAGTCTCTTTCTGCTTCAAACTGCTCAGTGACCTGTTCTAGTGCTGTCTTCAAGTCTTCGTAGCTAGCATGCTCAATTCCTAGAGAACGTCCCTTTGTCTTAGATTTTGGCACTGCCTCATCACGTTTGAGAAAGGCGTGCTGAACTGTCGGAATGGCCGTCATAATCATCCGACGAATGCGTTCCCCGTTAAAATCAGGATCTGTAAAAACAATCACCCCATGACGTTGGTGTAAACGTTGGATTCGTTCAAGATCTTGTTCATTGATCGCAGATCCACGAGTCTCATAAGTCTCCACATCAAAAAAACGTTTGAGATTGGTCGTATCATCGCGTCCTTCAACTACGATGACTTGGGAAATTTTCTCTTTCATGATTTACGTTCCAATCCAAAGATTCGTTCTGCATTGGTACTTGTCGCAGCTGCCAATTTTTCTGTCGTCAGACCACGTAAGTCCGCGATAAAGTCCACTACATAGCGCGTGTAAGCTGTCTTGTTTTCACGACCACGCTTGGGTACTGGGGCTAAATAAGGCGCATCTGTCTCTACCAAAATCTTATCCAAAGGTAACTCTTTGGCTGCTTCCTGAATATCTGTCGCCTTCTTGAAGGTCACCACTCCAGAAAAGGAAATTGTCATACCAAGCTCCACAAACTTCTCAGCCCATTCCAGAGAACCAGAGAAGGAGTGCATGATGCCGCCACGAGGTCCGACTCCCTCACTCTTGATAATCTCATAGGTGTCTTCTAGCGCATCACGGGTATGAACCACAAAAGGCAAGTCCAGTTCCTTAGATAGCTGAATCTGACGACGGAAAACTTGTTCCTGCACTTCTTTAGGTGCTGTCATCCAATGATAATCCAAACCAATCTCACCCAAGGCAACAACTTTAGAATGTTTTAGTTTTTCTAGCAAGTAATTCTCAACTTCCTCTGTATAGGTCCCTGCCTCTGTCGGATGCCAGCCAATCGTCGCATAGAGTTGGTCATACTTGTCCACTAGTTCAAGAGCACGCTCAATAGTCGGTTTGTCAAAACCAACAATATTCATCCGAGACACACCCATCTCAGCTGCTAAGGCAAGCTCTTCTTCTTCACGTCCCAAAAATTCCTCTATATTTAAATGTGTATGAGTATCAAAAATCATTTATATTTCCTCGTTTTTTCTACCTTCTATTATACCAAAAAAACTAGTCGCATCCTTATAGGAAAAAAATATTTTGAAATCAATGATTTTCCCTTGACGGTATTTTTTCATAGCAGTATAATAGCTCTTGTTGAAAATTTCAAAAAAGGAAAGAAAATGTTTACAAAACTTAAATATACCTTTATCGGTCGTCCTCTAAAATCCTTAACTGAGGGTGAAGGAGGACTTCTTGGAAAAACACAGGCACTTGCAATGCTCTCAAGCGATGCCCTTTCATCTATCGCCTATGGACCTGAGCAGGTCGTCCTTGTCTTGGCTAGCCTATCTCCGCTTGCTATTTGGTGGAGTCTCCCTATCGGCATTTTTGTCCTCTTGCTACTTGCTAGTCTAACCATTTCTTACCGACAAATCATCCATGCCTACCCTCAAGGTGGAGGTGCCTATATGGTTACTCGAGAAAACCTCTCCCCTGAGTTAGGTTTGATTGCTGGGGGAAGTCTACTTGTTGACTACATGCTGACAGTAGCTGTATCCGTGGCTGCAGGTGCTGATGCGATCACAGCCGCACTTCCTGCTCTCCATCCCTACAACCTCCACATCTCCATTTTTCTAGTATGTTTGCTCATGCTTTTGAATCTGCGAGGCTTGAAGGAATCTGCTAGTTCTCTGATGATCCCTGTCTACCTCTTTATCTTTAGTACGGTCTTCCTCTTATTGTTTGGTATCTTCCAACTATTGACAGGTTCTCTAAGCTATCATGCAACTTCTGCAATTGGTCAAACCGTCCCAAGCCTCTCAATTGTCCTGATTTTAAGAGCCTTCACCAGCGGTTCAGCTTCATTAACCGGGGTTGAAGCTATCTCAAATGCTGTCCCATTTTTCAAGACCCCTAAAGAAAAGAACGCAGCTCAAACACTGACCATCATGTCTCTGATTCTTGGATTTCTCTTTGCAGGAATTACCTTCCTAAACTACTGGATGGGGATTACTCCTCAACACGGAGAAACAATCCTCTCACAAATGGCTAAAGGGATTTTAGGGGATTCTGCTCTCGGTCAGATTGTTTATTATCTCTTCCAATTCTCAACTGCCCTAATCCTAGCCGTTGCTGCAAATACTGGTTTTTCTGCCTTTCCAATGTTGGCTTACAATATGGCTAAGAACAAGTACATGCCCCATCTCTTTATGGAAAAGGGAGACCGCCTTGGTTACTCAAACGGTATTTTAACCTTAGCTTTTGGTGCCATAATCCTTCTGCTTATTTTCAACGGAAATACAGAACGCTTGATCCCTCTTTATACTATCGGAGTTTTCGTCCCCTTTGCACTTTCTCAAACAGGTATGATTCGCCACTGGAAAAAAGAAAAAGGCTCTCATTTCTTAAAATCTGCCATTGCTAACATCCTCGGTGCTATCATTTGTTACGTTATCGTTCTTATCCTACTCTTCTTCAGACTTGGAGATATCTGGCCCTTCTTCCCAATTATCCTAGTCTTAACCTTCCTCTTTTTGTCCATCCACAGTCATTACCAAAAAGTGGCGAAACAACTTCGACTTTATGAAGGAATTCAAAAGAAAACTTACGATGGGAATGTCGTCCTTGTCTTAGTAGGAAATGTTACTCGAGTCAGCGTCGGAGCGATTAACTACGCTCAAAGCATCGGAGACGAAGTTTTGGCTATGCACATTTCCACCAAGGAAACTGAGGAAAAAGACCAAGAAATCCTCCAAGAATTTGCCGACTACTTCCCAAATATTACTCTTAAAAACATTAATACCAGCTATCGCGATATTATCACACCTACAGTTCGATATGTTCGAAAGATTTCTCAAGAAGCCAAGAAAAAGAACTACACGGTTACAGTTCTTGTACCCCAATTTATCCCTAACAAACCTTGGCAAAATACCCTCCACAATCAAATGAGCCTTAAATTAAAATATGCTCTCAGATGGCACGAAGATGTCGTCGTTGCTAGCTACTCTTATCATTTGAAAGAATAAAGAAAAGCTCAAAATCAGAGAAATTATCTTCTGATCTTGAGCTTTTTCTATATGTGATTTTTTCAAGACGTCTTCTAAAATGTTTATTCTCAATCAATAACTTTAGAAAATTCTATCTTTTAGATAAAAGAAAAATCAGTAGGCTCGAGTTCCTACTGACTTCTTTGTTTCATTTGTTTGGATTATGCAGCCAAAACTTTGCGTCCTTTACGACGACGAGCTGCCAATACGCGACGACCGTTTTTAGTTGACATACGGTTACGGAATCCGTGTTTGCGCGCACGACGAAGTTTACTTGGTTGATAAGTACGTTTCACGATGAATACCTCCTCATAGATTTTGTATTCGTTTAGCCGGCTATAAAGTGATCAGTTACTAAACATACTTTACTATTCTATCTGATTCTTACTTATTTGTCAATAGCTCTGACAAATGTTTCCAGCTTTTTTGCTATGAAAGCCTTATCTACGATACTGTTTCAAGAAACGAGTCATCTTCTCTTGGATTTGGGCTAACTCATCGACACGTGGAAGATAAACAATACGGAAGTGGTCTGGGTCTTTCCAGTTAAAGCCACGTCCATGTACCAAAAGCACTTTTTCTTGTTTCAAGAAATTGAGGACAAATTGTTCATCGTCATCGATACGATACATATTGCGGTCGATTTTAGGGAAGATATAAAGACCCGCTTTTGGCTTAACAGCTGATAAACCAGGGATATCTTGAATAGCATTATAAATAAAGTTTCTTTGTTCATAGATACGACCACCAGGAAGAAGCAACTCATCCACTGACTGGTGACCACCTAGTGAAGTTTGAACAACCTGTTGAGCAAGCACATTCGAACAAAGTCGCATGTTTGAAAGCATGTTGAGACCTTCAATGTAGCCCTTTACATGATGTTTAGGTCCAGACAAGACCATCCAACCAACACGGAAACCAGCGATACGGTGAGATTTAGACAGGCCATTCATGCTGACACAGAAAAGGTCTGGAGCCAAACTTGCGACTGGTGTGTGGACATTGCCATCCATAACCATACGGTCGTAAATTTCATCCGCAAAGATAATCAAGTCATTTTGGCGAGCAATCTCGATAATATCTAGTAAGAGTTCTTTAGGATAAAGAGCCCCCGTTGGGTTATTCGGATTGATCAAAACAATGGCCTTGGTATTTGAACTAATCTTAGACTTAATGTCATCTAGGTCTGGATACCATTCCGCTTTTTCATCACAGACGTAGTGAACGGCATTTCCCCCAGCCAAGCTGACTGCCGCAGTCCAAAGTGGATAATCAGGCATAGGAACCAAGACTTCATCACCGTTATCCAAGAGACCTTGCATAGACATAACGATTAGCTCACTAACCCCATTTCCAAGGTAGATATCATCAATATCCACATTGGGGAATTTCTTTAGTTGGCAATACTGCATGATGGCCTTACGAGCTGAAAAGATACCTTTTGAATCTGAATAGCCTTCACTATCACGGGCATTCATAATCAAGTCGTGGATAACCTCATCTGGAGCTGTAAAGCCAAACTCAGCTGGGTTCCCTGTATTTAGACGAAGAATTTTTTCTCCATTTGCGCGCATACGCATAGCTTCTTCCAAAACTGGACCACGGATATCATAAGCCACATGCTCTAATTTTATTGATTTGTTAAATTCTTTCATTCGAGTTCCTCTATTCATCAGGATAGTTAATATTATACCACTCCAAAACGAAATCGTAAATTTCCCAGTACTATTCCACAAAAAAACCTTGCTTAACGCAAGGTAACAGAGCAAAGTCGATTTCTTTCTATTTTTGGAGAAGAAAGAGTAGATATATTTCTCTAAAAAGCTGGACAAATTGGACCAAAATCTTTGTAGAGAAACTCTGGTGATCGAAAACAAAGTCATTGTAAGGGATGGTAACTGCATGAACAAAAGAATTTCTGCTTCTATTCAGCAAAACGCAAAGAAAAAATAAGTAGACTGACCAACATTAGGAATAATGTTAAACTAAGCCGAGTCTAGTTGTAAAAATACCATCTCACTAACTTATTTCCTTGCCCTGTCAATTCATATTATACACTAAAATCATTGCATTTTCAAACAAGTATACATATAAAAAGAGCTCAATATTTGAGCTCTTTTTGTATGCTATTTTGCAATTTCTGCCAACATTTTTTCGATGTGTTGGATGGATTTTTCACGTCCAAGCAAGTAGATGGTATCTGGTAATTCAGGACCATGCATTTCACCTGAAACGGCGATACGGATTGGCATGAAGAGATTTTTCCCTTTGATACCAGTTTCCTTTTGAACCGCTTTGATTTGTGGGAAGATATTTTCCACCACAAACTCGTCGTCTGACATGGCTTCGAGTTTGGCTTTAAAGGCTTCAAGTACAGTCGGCACTGTTTCACCAGCCATGACTTCTCGTTCAGCTTCTGTCAATTCTGGGAAGTCTGAGAAGAAAAGGTCTGTCAATGGAACAATTTCGTCCACTGACTTCATTTGTGGTTTGTAGAGTTCTACTAATTTCTCAGCCTTATCAGTCAATCGTCCTGCTTCTTCAAGGAATGGTTTGGCCATTTCAAAGATAGTCTCAAGATCCGCATTCTTAATGTACTCATTGCTCATCCAGTCCATTTTCTTCTGATCGAAGGCTGCTGGAGACTTGCTGAGACGGTTTTCATCAAAGAGGTTAATGAGTTCTTGACAAGAGAAGATTTCATCTTCCCCTCCAGGATTCCATCCAAGAAGGGCGATGAAGTTAAAGACTGCTTCTGGAAGGTACCCTTTCTTACGGTAATCTTCGATAAATTGAAGGGTATTAGTGTCACGTTTAGACAACTTCTTACCAGTTTCAGAGTTGATGATTAAGGTCATGTGACCGAATTCTGGTGCTTCCCATCCAAGCGCTTCATAGACCATGAGCTGTTTTGGTGTATTGGCAATGTGGTCATCTCCACGGATAACGTGAGAAATTTGCATGTCGTGGTCATCAATGACAACGGCAAAATTGTAAGTTGGGTAACCATCTTTCTTTTGGATAACCCAGTCCCCACCGATATTGCCACCTTCAAATTCGATATCACCTTTGACCATATCATGCCACTTGTAAATACCAGACTCATTGACAGCCAAACGAACCGTTGGGATGATGCCTGCCGCTTCACGTTCAGCGATATAAGCTGCTTTTTCTTCTTGGCTCATGCCAAGGTATTCGTTAATGTAACGAGGTGTTTCACCAGCGGTTTCTTGGCGTTCACGTTCTGCGGCTAATTCTTCTTCTGTAACGTAAGATTTGTAGGCTTTTCCTTCAGCTAAGAGTTGGTCAATGTATGTTTGATACAATTCCAAACGCTCAGACTGGCGGTAGTTTTCATGAGTCTCTGGACTTTCATCCCAGTCCATGCCCAACCAACGAAGGTTTTCAAGCTGTGAACGTTCTCCGTCTTCGACATGACGTTTGCGGTCAGTATCTTCGATACGGATGATAAAAGTTCCACCATGGTGGCGTGCATACAAATAGTTAAACAATGCTGTACGGGCATTACCGATGTGTAATAGTCCTGTTGGACTTGGTGCGTAACGCACACGAATATCTTTTGACATATCTTCTCCTATAAAGTCTCTAGGCGTCTGCCTTTTTGCTCTCTATATTATATCACAAGTCTTGCCAGAGTCCAATTTCTCTTTTCGAGAAAAAGCAAAAAGAGTGGATTTACCACTCTTTTTTATTCTATTATAGACGAGCGTTTAGTTCTTTGCTCAATTCTTCAAATCCTGGTTTACCAAGAAGGGCAAACATGTTGCGTTTGTATGCTTCAACACCTGGTTGGTCAAATGGGTTGATGGCATTCAAGTAACCTGAAAGGGCAATTGCCAATTCGAAGAAGTAGATTGTGTAACCAAGAGTAAAGGCATCTTGCTCAGGAAGAGTCACGTACATATTTGGTACGTCACCATCTGTGTGGGCAAGAAGAACACCGTCAGTTGCTTTTTTGTTAACGAAGTCAACGTCTTTTCCTTGAAGGTATCCAAGTCCGTCAAGATCTTCTTCCAAAGTAGGAATGATTACGTTCTTACGAGGTTTGTCAACGCGGACAACTGTTTCAAACATGATACGAGTTCCTTCTTGGATAAATTGACCCAATGAGTGCAAGTCTGTTGAGAAGTTAGCTGAAGTTGGGTAAATCCCTTTTTGGTCTTTCCCTTCTGACTCACCAGCCAATTGTTTCCACCATTCTGAGAAGTATTGAAGTGATGGCTCGTAGTTTACCAAGATTTCAGTTGCATAGCCTTTACGGTAAAGGATGTTACGAACTGCTGCGTATTGGTAAGCTTCGTTTTCAGAGATTTTATCTGAAGTGTAGTCTTTGCGAGCTGCGTTAGCACCTTCCATAAGGGCTTTGATGTCAGCTCCTGAAGCAGCGATTGGAAGCAAACCAACGGCTGTCAATACTGAGAAGCGTCCACCGATGTCATCTGGAACCACAAATGTTTCCCAGCCGTTAGCATCTGCTTCAACCTTAACAGCACCTTTTTGGCGGTCAGTTGTTGCATAGATACGTTTGTTGGCTTCTTCTTGTCCGTATTTCTTAACCAAAAGTTCTTTGAAGACACGGAAAGCGATAGCTGGTTCAGTTGTTGTACCTGATTTAGAAATTACGTTTACTGAGAAGTCTTTATCAGCTACGTACTCTACCAAGTCAGCAAGGTAAGTAGATGAGATTGAGTTTCCTGCGTAAAGGATTTGTGGAGCCTTGCGTTCTTCTTTTGTTTGCAAGTTTGCAAAGTGGTGGTTCAAGAAGTCAATTGCTGCTTTCGCTCCAAGGTATGATCCACCGATACCGATAACAACCAAAACATCGCTGTCTGATTTGATTTGTTCAGCAGCTTTCAAGATGCGGTCAAATTCTTCGCGGTCGTAGTTTTCAGGAAGGTCCAACCAACCCAAGAAGTCGCTCCCAGCACCAGTTCCTTTACGGATCAATTCGTCTGCAGCTGTAACTTGTGCTTGCATGTACTCCACTTCATGTGGTGCAACAAATTTGTCTAATACTTTTGAATAATCAAATTTAATATGTGACATAGTATTCCTCCAAAATTTCTTCTTTTCTATCATAACGCTTACTAACAATTTTTTCAAGTTTTTATACTGAAAATTTCCGATTTTTATCACAATTCAAACGTTTGCGTAAAAACACAATTCTATAAAGATTTGTAAATAATGAATAAAAAAAACGACTAGGATTCTAGTCGTTATAATTCATTCAATAAATACTCAAATAATTCTAAGTTGCCATCTTCTTCATTGACCAAAAATTCTGGATGCCACTGGAGACCAATAATACGGTGTTCATCAATGGATTCAATTGCTTCAACAGTTTGATCACGTGGATCCACAGCCGTCACACGGAAATTGGGTGCCAGATCTTTAATGCTCTGACGATGCACTGAATTAACCCGACTTTCTTTACCAAATAATTTAGACACTACACTGCCATCCACTGTCTCAATAGAATGTGAAGTCCCAAAAGGTAGACCTTGCCAATGACCTTCAATATCCTGATTGAGTGTCCCACCAAAGGCAACGTTGACAAGCTGAACGCCACGGCAAATGGCTAAGATTGGCTTGTTCTGACGCAAGGCTTCTTGTAGAAGAGCTAGCTCAAACTCGTCGCGAGTTAGGTTATAGTCGTCGCTATCAATTGTTTTTTCCTCACCATAAAACTGAGGATGGACATTTTGCCCTCCAGTCAAGATAAGCTTGTCTATCATTTCTACATAGTCGTGCACAACTGACTCATCACCAACCGGAATGACCAAAGGAAGTCCGCCAACCTGACGAATACTCTCAGCAAATTTACAAGAGACTGATGAATGAATATTTTTTCCTTCTGCGTCCACAGGACATAGGTTTGCCGCTACTCCAACAACTGTTCTTACCATCACTGATTTCCTTTCCTTTTCTATTGATAATCTTATCTTATCATCCTTGCCCATTCCTGTCTAATATGTATTTTTTAAGTCCGTGATAAAATTTCTTTATCAGAAAAAGTTGCCCAAAATTAGGACAACTTTTTTGCTTATACTCAATGAAAATCAAAGAGCAAACTAGGAAGCTAGCCGCAGGTTGCTCAAAACACAGTTTTGAGGTTGTGGATAGAACTGACGAAGTCAGTAACACATATACGGCAAGGGGACGCTGACGTAGTTTGAAGAGATTTTCGAAGAGTATTATTCAAAGACAAATTGATTATGGTACAGTTCAGAGTAGAAGCCTCCAAGCTTGAGTAATTCGTGGTGATTTCCTTGTTCAATAACCTCACCATCCTTAAGGACAATGATCTGATCGGCATTGAGAATGGTTTTCAAGCGGTGAGCAATTACAAAACTAGTTCTTCCTGCCACAATAGCTTCCATGGCATTTTGAATCTTGCTCTCTGTTACAGTATCAACGTTTGATGTTGCCTCATCCAAAATTAAGACCTGCGGATCTGTCATCAAGGTACGGGCGATGGAAATCAACTGCTTCTGACCGGTTGAGAATACGCTCTGGTCATCATTAATCAGAGTATCGTACTTATCTGGTAGACTTTCGATATAGTCATGGATGTGTGTAGCCTTAGCTGCTGCTTCAACCATTTCCTGACTAGCTTCTGGTACACCAAATCGAATATTGTCACGAATAGTTCCACTAAACAAAACAGAATCCTGTAGAACAATTCCCACCTTGCTTCGCAAACTATCCAAATCAAATTCTCGGATATCTCTGCCATCAAAGCTGATACTTCCTGCATCCACATCATAAAAACGATTGATCAAGTTCATGATAGTTGTTTTCCCTGAACCTGTCGGACCAACTACCGCAATCATTTTCCCTTTTGGAGCTGAAATGCTAACATCTTTCAAAATGGGTTTTCCTGGCAGGTAGGAGAAGTCCACATTACGAATCTCCACACCTTCTTTTAATTCGTTAAATACTGGAGCATCTTGAGGACGAATTTCTTCTTCTGCATCAAACATTTCTTGGATACGGTCCGCACCTGTAAAGGCCAGTTGCAAGCTTCCCCAGCTCGCCGCTAATTGGATAATCGGTTGGTAATATTGCTGAGAAAACTGGGTAAACATGACAATCAAACCCAGAGCAGTTGCTGTCTCGATGTTCTGATCATTCAGTAAGACAGCTGAACCGACAAAAATAACAATAGCTGTATTGACCAAGCTCATTCCGTTCATGACAGGAAAGAGAATTCCTGAAAACATTCTGCCCTTAAAAGTTGCTTTACGGACACGCTCGTTTTGCTCAACAAAACCTGCAATCACATCATCTTGAATACCTTGAACAATAACGGCTTTTTGACCTGAAATACTCTCATCCATGTAGGCGTTGAGCTTCCCAACTTCTTTCTGTTGGAGATTGGTATATTTTCTTGCCAATTTCAAAATGACAATCAACATGATGACAGCTATCGGAGTGCTAGCAATCGTAATCAAAGCCAAGGTCACATTTTTTGCGAACATGACAATCAGCAAGCCAATATAAAGGGCAATATTGGTCATAACAGACACCAGACTTTCGTTGAAAGCCTGGAGGATATTATCCAAGTCACTGGTGAAACGTGACAGGATATCACCATCTTGATGGCGGTCAAAGAAGGAAACAGTCAAGCGAGAAAGCTTGCCAAAAAGTCCCTTACGCATCTCATTTGTCGATTCGGCAATAATACGGCTCATCAAAACCATATAGATAAGACTCGACACCACGAGCACAATCAAAATATAAGCAAGATTAATCAAGAGTCCTAATAGACTTTGCCAAACCATATCAGGATTTCCATTTTGATAAGCTATAACCAAATTAGCCAGTTCTGTGACTGTTTGACCTGCAAATACCGGAAAGAGAGCTTGGGCTACCGTTGCAATGATAATCATAGCAATAACAACGACAAAGGATATCTTATAAACTTTAAAATAGTTCCAAAAGAATTCAAATGTCTTCATCCTACTCCTCCTTTCCTTTTTGCGTCTCGTAAATTTCTCGATAAACTGCGTTTGTTGCAACCAAGTCAGCGTGTTTGCCTTGACCAATCAAACGCCCTTGGTCAAGCACTAAGATTTTATCGGCATGTACAACAGAGCTAATCTTTTGCGCGATGATAATCGTAGTTGTCCCCTTCAAATCCTTGTTGAGGGCTTCTTGAACCAAACGTTCCGATTTGGCATCAAGAGCAGAGGTTGAATCATCAAAAATCAAGATACGAGGATTGCTGACAATCCCACGCGCAATAGACATTCTTTGTTTTTGTCCACCAGAAAAGTTAGTCCCACGTTCCTCAACCGGACTTTCAAAGGCTAAGTCCATACGACTAATAAATTCACTCGCCTGGGCAATACGAGCTGCGCGTTCCATTTCTGAAACTGTCGCATCTCCCTTACCTTGTCTGAGATTATCTGCGATGGTTCCACTAAAGAGGATGGCTCTTTGTAGGACGATAGAAACTGTCTTACGAAGCGTCCCTTCACTAACTGTCCGAATGTCCTTTCCACCAATCTTGATCGAACCTTGCTGAGGATCAAATAATCGTGGAATCAACTGAGCCAAGGTTGATTTCCCTGCACCAGTTGCTCCGACAACCCCAACCATTTCACCAGCTGCGATATCGAAGGATACATCTTTTAGGATAGGTTCTTCATCATTTGGATAGGTAAAGGTAACATTTTCAAAACTGAGACTTCCTTCCAATTCTTCATCTTCCACATCATTGAAAGTCATAGCTGGTTCTGTATCAAGGATTTCACGAATACGACGAAGGGAAATCATGGCACGAGTAACTGAGTTCCCCAAAAATCCAACCATGACGATGGTAAAGATAATCTGACTCAGGTAGTTTACAAAGGAAGCAATGGAACCAACTACTGACGGATCTGACTCTGCCATACCCGCTACAAGCCAGATTGAAAGAAAGACTGCACCGTACGAAATCATCATCATTACAGGTTGAACGATAGAAAAGGCGTAGCCGATATAAAGGTTTTCTCCCAGCAATTCATCTGATACCTGCGTAAACTTAGCAAACTGGTCTTTTTCTCGAACAAAAGACTTAACCACGCGCACACCACGTAAATTTTCTTTGGCAATGGCATTGATACGCTCCAATAAGGTCTGGAATTTTGCAAAGCGCGGTCCCATCATCCCCATCATAAGACCTGTCATGGCGACGATTAAAACGACCATAAGAACCAGCACCCACCACAGCGAAGGCAGAGTGACAACGGCTAATATAAAGGAACCAATAAATAAAATCGGTAGTCGAAAGAGGATTTGGAAGGTCATCATAACGACGTTTTGAATCTGGTTGATATCGTTGGTCATACGCACAACGAGGTTCCCTGCATTAAACTTCTCAATATTGGCGTATGAAAAAGTTTGAATCTTACGAAAGGCATCTTCACGTAAGTCAGACGAAACTCCTTGAGCAATGTAAGCTGCTAACACTACATTGATCCCACCTGCAACCAAACCAATCAAGGCAACAAGAATCAACCAAAAACCGATAGTATAAATAGCTTCATTATCACCCGTTAGCAGTGCCTCTAAAACCTCCTGCAAATAACGTGGTTGCAAGAGTGAACTCGTTACCATTAGACCTGTCATAACCAAGGAAGCCAGGGCCTGCCATTTATAGGCTTTTATTTTATGAAACAGCATATTTCCCCCTTATAAGATAGACAAAAGGGGACGACAGTTCTGTCAGTCCCTTCTTATGCTTTTATGTTGATACTATTCTAACAAAAAAGAATGCTATTGTCAAAGCACTCAGCTCTCAGAAGCTTGTGCAAACACGACATTAGCATTCTATCAATCCTTTAAAAATTCTTCTAAATTTAGTACTGAATTTTATTGTTCTGAACTATCTTGCTCGTCTAATTGAGCTCGTCCAATTTCACGGTAGCTACAGTCCCCAACAATCTTGACTGAAAACTGACCATCTTCGTACTCAAGAATCGTCACACTTCCGTTATCAAGACCATGTGGATGCATGCCGTTAATGAGGTAAACAATGGTACCAATAGTCATTCCATGGCTGACTACCAGGGCATTTCCTCCACCATTGGCTTCCATTTCCTTGGCAATGGCTTCAAAGCCTTCCCAGATACGACCACTTAGCTTTTCCCATCCTTCAGCCCAGCCTGCTGTATCTACTTCTACCAGACCTTCAGCCAGCTCAGCATAGGACAAACGATGCACATGATCGACATTAAAGATACGAGGAATAATGCCCATAAATAAGTCCCCATCATAAGCACCATCAAAACTACCAAAGCACCATTCACGGATTCGCTTATCCATACGATAAGGAATTTGCCCTGTTAAACCTAGTTCCTCAAGGATAATTCCCATAGTCTGGATGGTACGTCCTGAGTCACTCGAGTACGCACGCTCAAACTTTAAGCCTGACTCACGCAAACCAATTCCCAGTTCATGAATGCCTCGTTCTCCATCAGCTGTTAGGGGAGTATCACTCCAACCTTGAGCACGACCAATCGTATTAAACATTGTTTTCCCATGACGTACTAGATACAATTTTACACTTGACATATTCCATCCTCCATATGTATCTATTATAGCATGATTTCAGACAAAAACCTCGTCCTAACTCACTGGCCTTCAACCTCACAATTGAAGCAAAAATCCAAGCTATTCCGTATCTTTCTTTGAAGGAGTAACTTCAGAAGACTTTGCAGTTTCTTTTTTGCCCCCTTCTTCTTTTTTCTCCTCATTTCCTTCTTTGGACTTATTTTCTGTCTTTTTAGTCTTATCTTCAGTTTTCTCCAAAGGTGAAAAACGAAATTCAAATTGATTTTTGCCACTAGTAACTATCGTTAAAAAGCCTTTTTCATCAGTATGATAAGTTGCTTTTCCGACATCAAATGACTGGACTCCACTTTCAGAACTAGCTTTTTCATAAGTTCTTTTAGCCATTGCAAATGCAAGAAGCTTTTCTTTATTAAGGGCATAATCCTGATGATGAGCCACTTGTCGATTCAGATAAAACTGCAATAAGAGACTAAAAATTCCAGCAATAGTAATAGCGTAAAGGAGAACTCCAGCTCTAACTTTCTTCTTTTTCAACACGATAGATAAATTCCCTCTCTAGTCCCTTTTCAAACTGAAAATTGAAATGAACATTTTGCCCTTTTTGGTAAATATGCGTTGATTTAAGGCCATAAACCATGGGTTGATAACCACGTCCACTAGCATCTGTTTTCCGGAAATCATTTGACCTTGATTTACCCATAGAGATAGATTTCCCATCCTGTTTGAGGTAAAGCCTATCATTCTCCACTTTTTCAAATTGAGTTCGATTCAGCTCTGCTTCCAGCTGATCCACAAATAAAAGCCATTCTTTTTGCTCACTTCTCTGCTGGTAGCGAACTTCTGAAACCAAGAGCTGACTCATAGCTTGAAAGAGGAGCAAGCTACCACTAATAACGATAAGGGAAACCAAGGATTCTAATAGTGTAAAAGCTCTGACCCTACTTGTCTTGAATCGCCAGTAATTTCTCCGTTCCATGGTATACCTCCAAACCTCGCTCATTCGAGACAACATGAACCGTAAGGCCATTGACAGTCAACTCCTTTTGTCCAGTCTGCAAAGCCATACGAGCCACTCGCAAAACTTCTTCCTGTTTTAGAAGTTCTACTTCTCTTTTTCTACTTTCTTGAATTTGTCCCAGTAAGAGAGTTGCTATACTGGCAAAAATAGCTAGTGAAATCACTGCTTCCAGTAAAATAACCGCCTTAATTTTTTGCTTCTTGAATACGTTTAATCTTTCCATTTCCTAGATATAGTTGGTATCGAACCACTTCTTTCCTTGTTTGAAATCTCACGCTGGCCAGAGACGAATTCCCACCAGACTTGTCAAAGGAAATTGACTGATTGGACTGTAGTTGAATTCCTTTAGGGATGGTTAATTTATGATAGCCATTTCCAATACTTCTCTCTTCTAACATTAAGTTGATCTTTCGCTGACTAGCCAGACTTCGCTTCTGCGTTTCCCGATAAAGTTCCTCAAACTCCATAAAGAAAATCTGCTCCTCTACAGCCTCAAAAGTGGACTGAACTGAACTTGATAAACCCAAGGCTAACAGACTAACAATCCCTAATACCAATAAACTTTCCAACATAGTAAAAGCCCTAATCCGCAACTGTTTGACTTGTCTTTTGTTTTGCATGGTATTCCTTATAGGCTTTTGCTTGCTCAGCAGTGATACGTCCATCTGCCTGTAATTTGCTTAGACTAGCATCTTCATTTTTATCCAGACTATAGAGTTCTGCTTGGCTTTCTACCACCTTGACGACAGCTGCTTTCCCTTTATCATTGACTGCATCCTTTTGCTTAGTTAAGTTTGGCACAAACAGCAAGAGTAGGACGCTAATGATAAGCAACACCACCAACATTTCTACCAGTGTAAAAGCTTTTGCCTTCGTTTCTTTTAATTTCATCATCATTTTTTTCATCTAAAAATTTACCTCCATATTTTGATACATTGGCAGCAACATAGCTGCATACAATAAAACGATTAGCAGGGCTACAAAAATAAAGACCAACGGTTGAACAAGGTTCATGGTCCGATTGACTCGGGTAAAGAAGGATTCCCAAGTTTTTTCCGCATATATTTCCAATTCGCTTCCCAACTTGGATTTAACCTCTCCATATTCAATGATTAATCCCAACTCCTTTCTAAAGAAGGGATAGGTCTGAACAACCTTAGAAAATTCATACCCATTTTGCAAAGATTGATCTAAATCGTATCCAATTTCCTTAAAAAGAGGATCTCCTTGCTCCTGCATCATCTGGAAAATCTGTGCCAACTCTAAACCTTGTCCAATCATATTTCCCCATTCCCGAGCATAATAGGCAGTTAGATAATACTGAACAAACACACCTAAAAAAGGGATTCTAGCCAGATAAGAAAAGACTTGTATCTTCTTAGATCTCCTGTAGAAAATCAGCCCTGTTAAAGATGCAAGACTTGGTGCTAGAGCAAGTCCGAGAAAAATCTGTGGCAGGTTACTAATCACTAAAGTAGCTATGTTACTACTATCCAGTTGGGGCAATAGATAATTCCGCAATCCTAGCATAATTAACAGTAAAAAAGCTAGCAAAATAAGTGGGTAGGTCGCAACTTCAATTAACTTCTTCTTGACCTTAGCAAGATTATCCAAATATTCTTCAATTTTCCCCAAACTCAAATGGAGATTTCCATGAACTTCAGCCAATGAAAGTTGAGTGACAATCGCACTCGAAAAACCTAAATTCCCCATCATTTCCGAGAAAGATTTTCCTTTCGATAGTCCTAGGCGCATCTGCGAAACATATTCCTTCTCCAACAAAAGACTTCTATCAAGAAAGGAAATGATTTCTACCAAGTGAAAACCGCTCGAAAACAAATTGTTAAAGAGAGTAATAATTTTCTTCTGTTTACTGGTAGCTAATTCTCTCCGTTTCAGCTTGAAGGGCAGTGATATGTCGATCCTTAAGAAGCTGATCAATTTGCTCATTCCACTTTTCTGCCTGGTGTTCTGAATAATTTTGGTTTGCAAAATCAATAATTCCTCCTCCCCCGATTAGTCTCTGGTAGCAAACACCTTGTAAAACAACTGCGAGTTCATCTTCACTGACACCGAGTTCTAAAAGACGCTCATAGACACCACAAATACTCTTTGCATGTATGGTCGAAAACACTGTAGCTCCCGTTAAGCTCGCTCTTACAACAGCACGGGCTGTTTCGCTATCCCGAATTTCCCCAATGATTAAAAGATCTGGGCGGTGCCGCAAAGAAAGTTTTATCAAGTTTTCATAACTCAGTCCAATAGCTTCATTGAGTTGTAATTGCAGCATCTCTTCTTGCTTAATCTCGACTGGGTCCTCAATGGACATGACTTGTTGTCCCTTAAACAATGACTTAGCTAATTCATGCATTAAGGTAGTTTTACCACTTCCTACAGGTCCTGCAAATAGATAAAGGCCGCGTTGTCTAAAGCCCTTTTCCAGTTCCTTAAGGTCTTGAAACCAGAAGCGCAACTCTTGTTCTTCATCGTGCAAAAGGCGAATAACTAAACTCTCATAACCACGATAATCTCCTACCGTCGATAAGCGTAGTGAAGAAACCTTGCCATCATGCTGATAATCACAGGACCCAAGCTGACTACGACGCTTTTCTCCAACATTCATCCCCGCAATAAATTTAAAATGACTAATAACTGCGCCCAACTTTTCAAAGTCATAGCTATTAATCAAACGCCTTTCATCACCTATTCGCATATGCAACTCATAAACCTTATCCTTGGGAATAAAATAGATATCCTGAGCTCCATCCTTTTTTGCGAGACTAATCAATTCTTGTGCAAGTGCTTGTACCATATTCCCTCCTCAGTTAATTATTCGAAGAAAATACAAAAAAAAGAACAACTTTATTCAAAAGTTGTTCCATCTTTTTTGATGCGACACGTCCGGTGGACTTCTAAACCAGTTTGTTTTTCATAACCCGGTCTGAATTTCTCATCTGGTATAACTTGACCATCTTCCAGTAAAGCCAAGGAATGATATTGCTGCAGAAATTCATCACATTCCTCACACCAACGCTTATCCTCCGGATTCCAAAATATGGTCATTAAGTCTCCTCGACTTTTATATAGTGGAATTTTCTTTTCCAGTTCAAACCAGCAAGATTTATAATACTTCAAGGCATCATAGTAATTTTCAAATTTCTTACTACTAATGACGTCTTCTTCCCATCCTTCTATGAACCACCAAGGTTCAAAATCCCCGTACATTTCTATAACTCGATACATAGTTTCATTTCCTTTGTATCGTCTATTATAGCGAAATTTTAAGAACAATGAAAGAAATTTGCTCGTTTTCAACAATAACCTTAGAGTATTTTTCTTCGACTAAATCAATCTATAAATTATCAAAATAAAAGCAGCAACTAAAACTAGTCACTGCTTTATGTTTCTATGCTTGATAACGTTTTTCACCATCAAGGTAAGTTGCTACCAATTCCAAATCCTTATCAAGAACGATAAAGTCAGCATCGTAGCCTTCGCGAATTTGTCCACAAACGTCATCAATATGAACTGATTTTGCTGGGTTGAGACTGGCCATCATAACTGCTTCATGTGGATTTGCAATGCCCCATTCAACAACATTTTTCAAACCGTCTTTAAGTTTGAGAATAGAACCTGCCAAGTTCCCAGTAGATTTGAGACGTGCAGTACCATTTGCAACCACAACTGGGAATTCTCCTAGCATGTAGTCACCATCTTGCAAACCACCCGCTGTCATACAGTCAGTGATAAGAGCAATATTTTCAGTACCTTTTTGTTTAAGTAGGATGTCACAAGCCTTAGGATCAACGTGATGCCCATCGCAAATCAATTCAGCATAAGTATGTGGCAATTCATACATAGCACCAACCATACCAAGCTCACGGTGAGTTAATCCACGCATACCATTATAAGCATGAACCCAAACACTTGCACCGGCATCAACAGCTTTTTTAGCTTCATCAAATGTTGCATTCGAATGACCGAGAGCAACGGTAACACCTTCTCCAGTAATAGTACGTACAAAGTCTTCTACACCTTCACGTTCTGGAGCAAGCGCAATCTTATTAAGAAGACCATTAGCAGCCTTCTGCCAAGCACGAAACTCATCCATTCGAGGATCCTTCATGTAAGCTGGATTTTGAGCTCCCTTATACTTTTCAGTAAAATAAGGACCTTCAAAATAAATACCACGAATCTTAGCACCGGTAGCTTCTTGGTAACGAGCCCCAATATTTTCAGTTACTGCTAATAACTGCTCATATGAAGATGTCAAAGTTGTTGGTAAAAAGCTTGTAACACCTGTACTAAGAAGCCCTTCACTCATAGTATGAAGCGTTCCTTCAATGTTATTATCCATAACATCGACTCCACCAAAACCATGAATATGAGTATCCACAAGACCAGGTGCAATACTATAACCACTATAGTCAATAATTTCAGCACCCTCAGATACTTGATCCACATGCTTACCAAATTTACCATCAACTAGTTCTAGAAAACCGTCACGGCGAACACCATGAGGATAGAAAAATTGATCCGCTTTAATATATTTAGGCATAATGATAACCTCCGTAATTCATTTTTCTGATATTAATTATGTCAATTACATTATAAACCTTTCTGTGTAATTTGTAAATGGTATAGACCTATTATAGTTAAATTTATAAAGAAATAAATTAAGATTTAGTAAAAATATATTAAAGTAATATTAAACATTGAGGTTTATAATAAAATATAGAAAAAATATAAGTAATTTTAAGTAACTCTGAGAGAAAAAATTGGAAGAAAAAATAAAAAACAAGGCTCGAAAACCTTGTCTTTAATACTATACCGGCGGCCGGGGTCGAACCGGCACGTCCTTGCGGACACTGGATTTTGAGTTCAATTCTTACATTTTTTGAAACTTATAACCTTGATTTAATAGTGTTTTAGGACTTTTAAATTTTATAAAATAGACTCTTTTTTCAAATTTCAGTAACTTTTAGGTAACTGAAGATAAATCTCATCTTGATATTCACTACTATTAAAAAGATTTATAAAGAATCAATTAAATGGTATAATAATATCAATTCGTAATTTTATTAAATAGGTTGAAATATATCAAACAATGTCTAAGTGTTTATATAAGATTAAAAATGAGGAGTCAAAAATCAAAATAAAGGAGTCAAATCAATGAGCCGTCTTAAATCATTAAAAATTAAAAATTATAAACATATCGGAGATTCTTATATAGGTTTTGATAAACTTGAGAATATCAATATCTTAGTTGGACAAAATAATATTGGTAAATCGACATTATTACAATCAATAGAAATGCTTATATCTGATAGCGAGAATCATCGTGATATATCAATGGAAACTAGACTGGAATTTGGTTTTTGCCCAACTGAAAAAGAAATTCAAGATTCATTTGGTGTAACTCCATATAGTTTAGAGGTTAACTATCAGGATATTGAATATGGGGAAAATTTCATTAATAGATACATGACTTTTGAAATCCAACCTAATAAAACGAGTAGAGCAGAATATTTTTTATTATCAAATATACCGGAACTCTCTAAAAAGGATTTTGAAATGGCAACCGGATATGAAGCATTTACATATTTAGGTAGAAACTATTTATCAAACCATATGAGAGCTTTAAAACTAATCAAATTATCTGCCGATAGAAATCTAGTCCCTGAAGTACAAAATAGTAATAGAAGAGTAGCCGAAGATGGAACAGGTGCTACAAACTTATTGAGGCAATACCTAAATGTGGCTAATCTGCCTAATGAGATTGTAGATAAAGATATTCTAGAAGCTCTAAATCAAATTATGAAACCAGAAAACCATTTCGAAAGAATAATGTGTCAGGAAATCGAAACAATAGATGGTGCTAGTTCTAAATGGGAAGTCCAATTAGTCAATGAGAATGGAAAAATTCCAATTTCAAATTCTGGCAGTGGTTTAAGAACTATTTTATTAGTATTAATCAAACTATTTTTGGAGACAAGAGAACGTGAAAATTATGTTTTAGAAAACTCTTTAAAGAATACAGTCTTTATATTTGAAGAGTTGGAGAATAATTTGCATCCAGCAATACAAAGAAATTTATTTGAATTTTTATATCAGTGGGCTAAAGAAAATAATTCACAAATTTTTTTAACAACTCACTCTACTGTTCCAATAAATATGTTTAGTGGTAGAGACAACGTAACTTTAACTCATATCAAAAAAGAGAATAATCGTATTATTACTAATTCAGCGCTATCATTCATAGAGAATGAAGATATATTAATGAACTTAGGGGTACGAGCTAGTGATATATTGCAATCCAATGCAGTAATATGGGTTGAAGGTCCCTCAGATAGAATTTATATAAATAAGTGGATTGAACTTTATTCAGCTGGAACTTTAAAAGAAAATATCCATTACCAAATTCTATTTTACGGTGGAAAATTGCTTTCACATCTAACCGGAAGAGTGGATGAATCAAATGAGCTAATACAATTATTTAGAGCTAATCTTCACTCTATTATTGTTATAGATAATGATAAGACTAATTCTAACAAAAGGATAAATAAAACTAAACAAAGAATTAAAAATGAATTTATGCAAAATCAAGCTATTGTATGGATAACACAAGGGAAAGAAATTGAAAACTATCTATCACGAAATATATTTAAAAAAGTTTATAAGGTTAATAAACAAATTGGACAATATGAAAAAATTGATGACTTTTTAAATAACAATAGTAGGAATCAAATTATGGGTGATTATTATGTTACTAATAAAGTATCCGAATCTATTTCAATTGCTAAGGAAATGCTTTTAGAAGATATAAATGTTTTAGATTTAGAAAGACAAATTAGTACTATAGTTAAACAGATAAAAACTTGGAATGGTATGCAATCGGACTAAAAACTATAGAATGCCTACGATAATGATTGATATAAAATTAAATTTATTCTTTACATCTTGCATCAAACAAAAAGAAAAATGCAGTTCAAGAATAGAGTCTAGCAAAATATAATAAATTTAACTTACATAAAAATTTCACAAAAAAAAAGAGTTCATTATGACTAAAAAAACTGCATTGACTATTTTAAGTGCAAACTTTAACTTTTATAAGAGTAAAAATAATACAGACAAAAATCCTAAAAACATTGTAAAATTTTTACTGTCAAAAAATCGGCCCAAACCCACATTTATAGCACTACAAGAGGTAGGTAATCGTCTTATAGATAACAATTTGAAAACTGATAAAAGTGTGACCATAGAGAAAATTGAAGAAATACTAAATGATAAAGGATACGGAGTCATACATCCTCTTCAAGATGGGAAACAACCAGTTAATACAAGACTATTCTATTTAAAAGAATCCATCGAAACCATTAAAGAATTACAACCTATTTACAATGATTATTATTGTAGACAAGCTGGAGGATTATTTACAATAAATAGTAAAAGACTTGAAATATTTTCACTACACTTTCCACTCTATGGAAATGCTCCAGTTGATAAAAAAGAGATGTGGAATCATTATATTCAACTTGCTTCTTCTAAACAGAATGAACTTTACGACCATCTTATTTTAGCTGGTGACTTTAACGAAAGTATAGAGAATATAACAAAAAATATTAAGGGAACCACTTTATCTCACAAAATTGAAGAAATCTTAAAATATATGATAGATGCAAGTGATGAAGAAATTACTTACAAAGAAACAAACACAAAACTAGACCATATTTTTCTCTCTAACCATACTGAAATTTCTAACTTCGAAACTATCGAAAATAATTTTTCCGACCACAAAGCTTTATTAGTAAATTTTTTTATTTAAATAAAACTATAGGTACAAACAATAGTAATTTCTAGTAACTCAGACAAAAAATCAAGGTAAAAAACCTCGATTTAATAGGGTTTTAGGATATTTGAATGTTATAAAAAAAACTCTCTTTTCAAATTTCAGTAACTTTTAGGTAACTGTTAGATTGTGTAAAGAACAGACTATTAAAAATTCTAAAAAGTCACCAAAATTTATAAATAAAGAAAATATCTTTAAAAACTAAAGAAGATTGAGGAGTTCAAAGGGACTTATGGTAAAATAGTAAGTAACAATATCCTCTAGGAGAGAAATTCATGGCTAATATAGAACCTTGGTTAAAAGCACTTAATTTCAATGAAATAGAAAAAGATAATTTATATGAATTAGAAATTAATAGTCACAAAATTGAAATTAATATAGGTGATGAGAAAATCTCATACCCAGATTTAAAAGAAATAGGAAGAGAAACTACTACTAATTTCTCTGCAGAGGAAAATTTTGTAGTCTTAGATATAATTGTTGGACTATTAAAACAAGGATATCTTCCAAACCAAATTTCTATAGAAAAAGGTTATAAACTAGGCCATCATACGAAATCTGGAAATGCAGATGTAACAATTGATGATTATGAAGGAAACCCATTCTTAATCATCGAGGCCAAAACTTTCGGACCAGAATTTGATAAAGAATGGAAAAACACCTTACTGGATGGAGGACAATTGTTTTCCTATGAAAAACAAGAAAATAAAGCACAAGCTTTAGTTCTTTATGCTTCTAAAGTAAGTGATACATCTATCGAGAGAATATACCACGTTATTCATTTAAAAGATAATGATGAATTCCTTGCCACACTAGATAATCCTAAGTCATATAAGAATGCAAAAGGTGGAAATGATAAGTTCGAAGTATGGCGTGATATTTATCAACAAGACTATAGAACAAACGGTGTACTAGAACAAACAATTAGACCATTTGAAATTGGAAAAATTAAATCAACGGTTTCAGAACTGAAAGAAATTACACATGATGAAGTTCAAAAGAAATATAATCAGTTTGCAACCATTCTTAGAAAATATAATGTAGGGGGACGAGAAAATGCATTCGATAAATTGGTCAACCTATTTTTAGCAAAAATTGTTGATGAAGAGCAAAATAGTGATGACTTAAAATTTAATTGGAAAGGGGTGGCTCACGATACATATTTTGACTTAGTTGATAGACTACAAAAGCTTTATCAAGTAGGTATGGAGAAATTCTTAAACGAACGAGTATCTTATGTTGCCGAGCAAGATATTGAAGATGCGTTTAGACTCCGTAAAGATGCTGCCAAAGATGCTATTTTTAAATATTTTAAAGAACTAAAATATTTTTCAAATAATGACTTTACATTTCTTGATGTTTATAATGAACAACTTTTTTATCAAAATTCTAGAATATTGGTTGAAGTTGTGCAAATGTTACAAGATATGAAGTTAAAAACCAAAGAACAAAATCAGTTTCTAGGGGACCTATTCGAAGGTTATTTGGATAATGGTGTCAAACAATCAGAAGGTCAATTCTTTACTCCTCTTCCGGTCGTTAAATTTATCTTATCAAGTTTACCACTAGAAATAATTAACGATAATACTGATATTCCAAAGGTTATCGATTATGCAAGTGGTGCTGGGCATTTCTTAAATGAATATGCTGAACAAATTAAAACTTATGTTGATTCAGAAAAACTTTCTGAATACTATTCAGAAATTTATGGAATTGAAAAGGAATATCGTCTTTCTAAGGTTGCTAAAGTTTCAGCATTCATGTATGGACAAGACAATATAAATATTATTTATGGAGATGCATTAGAAGAGCATAGTCAAATCAAAGACAATACGTTTTCAGTTGTGGTTGCAAACCCACCTTACTCAGTAAAAGGTTTTTTGAGTACTCTATCAAACAAACAACGCGAAAAATATAATTTAAGCTCGTATGTCGATAATTTAGATACCAATAATAGTATTGAGTTGTTCTTTTTAGAGAGAACTGAGCAATTACTAAAATCCGAAGGGGTGGCAGGAATTATTGTTCCAAGTTCTGTTTTATCAAATGGCAACCTCTATACGAAAGCTAGAAAAATGTTAATCGAAAATTTTGATATTATTGCCATTACAGAATTTAGTTCGAAAACATTTGGTTCCACTGGTACAAATACGGTTACTTTATTTTTACGTAAAAAGAAATATCCACCAAGTGAAGCCGATACATATCGTTATGCAGTAGAGCGTTGGTTTACTAATACGGATGTCGAATTAAATGATATCAAAATTATAGAGAGCTACTGTAAGACTATCGACGTTGACTATGATTTATATTGTGAGCTACAGTCTGATAAACTAGAAAATCTTTTACAAATTAATTTATTCCAAGAATATTTTGATACTTTTACACAATCTAGTATTGCTAAAGCTATTAAGAAGAAAAGAACTACAAAAAAATACTCTGATGATGATAAAAAGGAAGAATATCAAAAAGCACTTTATAATTTTATAAAGAAGATTGAACAAGAAAAAGCCTTTTATTTTGCTATAGCTAACTCGCAGAAAAATGATGTTGTGATTGTAAAATCCCCTACTGACAAAAATGAACAAAAGCGTTTTTTAGGATATGAATGGTCTAAAAGAAAAGGGCAAGAGGGAATAAAATATATAGATGCTAATATCTCTGATGATGAAATGGAAGTTTCTAAGAATCAGGCTATAAATAACATTCAAACCCCTTTATTTAATCCTTTAAACTTAGAAGATGAGTCTAAAATCAATACGGTAATTAGAAATAATTTTATTAATGAGGATTTGTCTATTCCAAAAGAACTAGAAAAATTTGTGTCTTCTATTTCTTTAGTAGATATGCTTGATTTCACTCAAATTAGTTTTGATGCGCAACTCAAAACTAATCCTGATAAAAAGTTTGAAGTAATTAGTAAGTACACTATAGAAACAATAAAAAATATTGCTGATGTTTATAAAGGACAAACAATCACAAAAGCACAAACTAGAGAAGGTGATATTAAGGTAGTTGCTGGAGGCAAAAATTATGCATATACCCATAATGTCGCTAATAGGGAACCTAATATCATTACAATTTCTGCTTCTGGAGCTAATGCAGGTTTTGTAAATTATTGGGCTGAACCTATATTTGCCAGTGACACTATAACAGTGCAAGCTAATACAGAATTGGAAACCAAATATATTTATAATTATCTAAAAGCACATCAAGAAGAGATTTTTAATTTAGCAAGAGGTGCAGCACAACCTCATGTGTATCCAAAAGATATAGAAAAATTTCCAATTCCAGTACCTCCCACTGATATCCAAGAACAAATCATTTCTGAAGTTGATAAATTAGATGAACAGTATCAAAATTCGAGAATGAAGATAGAAGATTACCGTAAACAAATTATTAAAATCTTTGAATCCCTTGATATTCTAGGGGGGGAGATATATAGACTATCTTCTAATGATTTTACTTTAATGATAGGAAAACGAGTGCTAAATAAAGAACTAACAGAAGAAGGGATTCCTGTTTATTCTGCAAATGTTTTTGAACCATTTGGTATGATTGACAAAGATATTATTAAGGATTTCAGCAAGCCATCAATATTATGGGGTATTGATGGAGATTGGATGGTGAATACTATTCCTGCAAATCTTCCATTTTACCCAACAGACCACGCAGGAGTTCTAAGAATAAATACTGATAAAATTCACTATCGTTACTTAGCTCATAGGTTAGAGCAAGAGGGTCTTAGAGAAGGATTTTCAAGAAGTTATCGAGCATCTATTGGTCAAATTGAAAAATTAACTGTCATTATCCCATCTATTGAGCAACAAGATGAAGCTATTTCAAAAATTGAGAAAATTGAAACTCTAATAGAAAAAGAAGAAAAAATTATTAACAAAATTGAAAACCAAAAAACAGCTCTAATTAATAATTTTTTGGTTTAAGAAATGATATCAGCCTAAGATTATTAATTTAAATTTCTTCTATATTCCAATTAATAATAATGACTAAAAATAAAAAGGTAGTAAGATTTCAACTTACTACCTTTTTATACTACTACAATTATCAGAAACTCTTCTCTACATATTCATATTTAACTTGTACTTCTTCAAAAATTTTATTCAAAATATCTATATCATTCTTTTCAAGCTTGAATTTTTCGATTAACGAATCTTTGACTTCTTTTGTTTTTTCAACTCCGTTAATAAGTAAGTCAATTAAGATACTTTTCTTTAATGAGTACATTTGTTCAATGGAAAAATTTGATAGATTTATAAGATTTGAGTCAGCAAAAGAAGTTATCGTTCCTTCTGTCCTAAAAAAATCTACTCCCAATAACTTATCAGTTGTAGTATGGTAAAGTTCAGCGAATCTAATTAGCACATTAATCTTAGGTTCTGTTTTTCCACTCTCCCAATCACTATATGTTGTCTGTTTAATACCTAACATATCAGATAGTTCTTTTTGTGTTAGTTTTTTTTGTTTTCTCAACCTTCTTATAGTTGTTCCAAAATCGCTCATATACCCTCTTTAAATTTTTTAACGGATTTTCGGTATTTTAGTTGACATTTATCTGAAATAGGTGTATTATAGTTTTACCGAAAAATCGGTAAGAATTCTATAAACGGAGGTAAATGCCTATGATTGTATTAAAAAGTCTTTGATAATCACGACAAAATCAAAGACTAATAAAATTTTTCTATAAGAGTATTATACCATACTTTCCTTAAGAAAGGGGAGGAAATGGACATAAAAGAGCTTGTTTCTATGGTTGACGGATTAAACTCTATCAGTACTGCTAAAAAATGGATAACCTTAATAAAGGAAATCAGTGGTCATGAGTTTAAAAAAGTTCAAGCAAGGAATAGTAGGCAGTTTGTGAGTTTTTATAATTTCACTGATAATGATGTTGAGGATTTCAGGACAATTGCTTATTTGAAAAATGAGATGCCATTAAAAGATGCTATAAGGGAAACTTATGGAGATATTCATAAACATAAGGAGTACACCCTTACTCAGCAACTCGAAACCCTTAAACAAGATTTTATTACCTTGAATGATAATTTTAAGAATTTGTATTCTAGTAATAAAAATCTTCAAATGAAATTTCAACGATTGGAAAAAGAGCAAGAAGAAATTCTCTCAATACTTGAACTACTTCCGTTTGGTGCTTGGGAAAAAGCTCGTAGGAAGTTCGGCAAGTAGTTTTGTTACGGTCGGCGAGTATATTACCGCAGACCGTAACAAATCGTAAGCGCAGACGAACAACAAAGAGCTTTTTCTAGGTTGGCGAGGGTGTGTAGTAACACCACCCTCTGCAAGTCAGGTGCATCATCGAAAGAATGCAGTATTATCAGGGGTTTTCACGATTTTTGAGGTGGTGAAAATAGGCAAAAAGTTGAGTCAAAATTTATGGCAAAAAACGAGAATTTACGTTCTGTTTTTGACTGGATTCAAATCCAGTTCAATACATTCGACTTTTCACTAGAAGAAATAGTTGAAGATATCTTATTTCTTGATACAGAGCTATTTATAATAGATAAAGGAAGTCTTAAATACTATGAATATGACTCTCAGATAAACTATGGTAATATCCGTATCTATTATGGGGATGAAGAAAATTCTTTCATGCTTGTCATGTCAGGACAAGCTTTAGAATTCTATCGAGATATGGTTTTAACCCCAAAAGGACTTTCTGAACGACACTTCTTAGATAATCTATATTCCAATTATAAGTCATTTTCAGTAAGAAGAATTGATATCGCAATAGACGATTTTAACGAAGTCCCTTACTTCACTCCAAATCAGCTTGCTAAACTTTGTAAGAAAAATCGATTCCTATATGGTAAGAGCAACGTCTACACTACATACGGAGATGAGAAAACAGGGCAGACCTTATATTTAAGAAGGCCTTCTGATGATGAACGACTTAGAATTTATGATAAACGCTTAGAACAAGCTTCAAAGCTCGGTGTTAGCAAGAGATTTATCAAAAATTGGATAAGAACGGAGTTAGAACTACGTAAAGAGAAAGCTCACTACTTCATTCAAGAATGGCTAAAATCAGAAATAGATATTCTAAACTTTACAAAAGGATATTTAAAGGATAAAGTGAAGTTTTACACTGATAGTCAATTTTCAAAACCTCTTAGGTCTTGGGAAAAATTTCTAGGTGCATCAAAGCCGGTGACTATTATTGTGTCAAAACCAAAAACAGAACTTGAACAAAAATTAGAGTGGCTTGTCTTTAAAGGTTCTGGAGCCATTCTAAGAGCATATAAATTTCTCTATGAAAATGAATTACTATTTGAACTAGAGAAAGAGAACTTTGAAAAGTTAGAAACTTTGGAGTTTCCTCCAGAGCTAGCAAGTCAACTCATAGAAAGGGCAATATCCTTCAAAAGAGAAGACTTGATACCCACAATTAAAGAAAACATCAAAAGGAGAAATTAACTATGGCAAAAATGCTTTCACAAAATGATTGGGATTTCAATAATATTGGAACTAAATTTGAATTGGATGAGGTGCTTCCAAAATTTGAAACTGAAACAAGAGTCGATGAAAATGGCGAGATTATCAAAAATAGTGATGGAAGTGAAAAACGATTTAATACTCAAAATATTATTGGTTGGAAATATAATATCACTATCAAAGATGGACCATTTAAAAAGAAATCAACACAAGTATCTGTTGATAACCCTGAACCATTAGTCGATAATGATTATATTCAAGCAATGGATGAAGTTCCAGTTACATTTGAAAACCTTCGAGTTTCAATGATTAGCAAAACGATGTATTATAAGGCTGATGCTATTCACTTAGTAGACAAGAAACAAAAATAACTACTGAATTAAGGGGAGTTAGTCGCTCCCCTTAGTTTATAAAATAAATTAAGGAGAACCAATGATTAAAACAGTAACAAAAGATGATTTAATTGAACTTGGATTTAGTCCTGGTACTGCTAGAAAAATTATACATACTGGGAAAGTGCTATTAGTCAATCGTGGCTTTGCTATCTATAATAACAAACGAATCGGAACAATTCCTGCAACAATAGCTGAAGAACTACTAGGAATAGAATTACAGAAAGAAGCATAGTAAATGGCCGTTCGTAAAAGCAAAAATGGGACATGGATTGCTGATGTTTCTAGTGGAACGAACCCTATAACACTAATACAACGACGAATTGTTAGAAAAGGATTCAAAACCAAAAAAGAGGCTTTGGAAGCCGAGCGATACTTAAGAAGCGTAGAACTAAAAGAGAAAAATTTTGGCGCAAAAATAACAATAGATATGCTTTATCAATTGTTAAAAGAAGAGGATGAAATAAACAATAGAAAAAAGAGCTATATTGATACTCAAGAAAACAATTATAATAAACATATCAAAGACTATTTTTCAAAAGTCGATAATATAGATAAACTAACTTATGAAGATATATATCAGTTTAGGGAACATTTACGAGAAAAGAATGCTAAAAATTCTGAGAAAAAATTGAGTCCAAATACTATTAATAAAATCATTGTTCTATTAAAGAAAATACTAGATGTTGGATTAAGAAAAGGATATTACAAAGAACATCCAGTAGGTTTATTGAAAAAATTACCGATAGAAAAAAGAAAAATGCAATTTTGGACAGTTAAAGAATTTAAACATTTTCTTTCACTATTCAAGAACGACGAATATAATCTTGAACTACTATTTACAGTGCTTTTCTTTACTGGCTTACGACTTGGAGAAGCACTCGCTCTTACTTGGAAAGATATAGAGTTTTCTACAAGTACAATACATGTTAGTAAGTCAATGTACGTGAATAAAGGTGAAGAACACATTAGTTCTACAAAAACTAAATCCGGTACTAGAAGAATCATTATTAATAAAAAGCTTATAGAAACACTAGAAGAATGGAAACAAGAACAGACAGAAAGACTAAGAGAATTTTCAACTGATACTGAAAAACTCCAAATCTTTCAGGATAGTCCAATCACTCTAACAAAAAATTCTATTGAAAAACAATATAAAAAGATTCTAGCTAGAGATAGTTCTTTAAAGAAAATAAGGATTCATGATTTTAGACACTCTCACGCTTCTCTTTTAATAAACCAAGGAGAAGACTACTTAATTGTAAAAGAGAGATTAGGACACGCTTCTATAACCACAACAATTGATACCTACTCCCACTTATACCCAAGTAAACAAAAAGATTTAGCAGATAAACTAGATAATCTATTATAAAAAGAACAGCCAAAATAAGTGCTGTTCTTTTTCTTATTAAAAATATTAAAAACTCAGTTCTACAAAAAAGGATATTTAGGCATGTAATATCCCCACGTAGTCCTTCCACGTTTCAAGATAGTTATCACGATTTAATTCAATTTGTCTTTGTGCAAATCGTATATCATAATCTGCTAAATCCAAATTTTCTATAATTTCACCTGTAAGAATACTAAACGTTCCAATCAACTCTTCATCATCATACATCCGCAGAATAGGATTGTTAGGATTTTTAGAAATATCTTCTTTGGTTACTTCTAAATTTGTAACACCAAACTCTTTAATCATGATTCCTTCCTCCTTTCACTTTCTTTAATTACCTTTTGAGTGAATTCAATCTAACAAAATAAGTGCTGTTCTTTTTCTTATTGAAAATAAAATAACTAAGCTCTACCAAAAATTACTTGGTATTTTCACGAACCATTCTTTCAAAATAATTATCTATACTTTCGGAACTTTTAGTTATTCCCTCCGTTTTATACTTTTCTAAACTTTCCTTAATTGCATTCTGAGTGACTTCATTATACTCGGTTATATCTCTCATACGAGGATTATTAACTAAATTTTCTACCATAGCTTCCTCCAATTTTTGATAGATGAGAACTCTATCATTTAAAAAATTCTTTTTCACCAATGAGCCAATATTGGTTTTAGGTGACAATAAATCACTAACTAAAAGAATATCTACATTTCCACTAAAGATGGTCGAAAGATGCCCGTATACATCCATAAATTTCGTTATATCTCCTAATTCTAAAGCAATATCTATATCACTATTTTCGTCTTCTTCTCCTCTTGCATAGGAACCAAACAAGTAGACTTTTGATACGTTATATCGTTTAGCAATAGGTTCAATCTTAGCCTTAATTTCATCTATTGTATAAACCACGAGAACCTCATTATTACTTAGAAAAAAACATCTACCATCGAATGAGAAAAATTATTCTTTATCGAAAAATTCAGATACATCTTTTGGATTATTAAAATCAAGTTTAACAAGTTTTGACTTTTCTTTCGCTAGAGCTCTAATATCGCTTTTTGCTTGTTCAACTTCGAGCATTGAATAATTTTCTTGATTGTATAACATGATATCTCTCCTTGAATAGTATATACCTATTGTATATTTTTACATAGAACGAATCAAGTTTAATACAAAATATGTTAAATATTTTCTTCCTAATTTAGAAAAAAAAAATTTTTAAGTAATTTTAAGTAACTCTGAAAGAAAAAATTGGAAGATAAAATAAAAAGACAAGGCTCGAAAACCTTGTCGTTATTACTATACCGGCGGCCGGGGTCGAACCGGCACGTCCTTGCGGACACTGGATTTTGAGTCCAGCGCGTCTGCCAATTCCGCCACGCCGGCAAATAGTAACTGGGGTAGCTGGATTCGAACCAACGCATGAGGGAGTCAAAGTCCCTTGCCTTACCGCTTGGCTATACCCCAATAATATAAAATAGGCGAGTGATGGGGATCGAACCCACGCATGCCAGAGCCACAATCTGGTGTGTTAACCACTTCACCACACCCGCCATA
This sequence comes from Streptococcus infantis, assembly GCF_047463315.1. Lineage (GTDB taxonomy): Bacteria > Bacillota > Bacilli > Lactobacillales > Streptococcaceae > Streptococcus > Streptococcus infantis_AB. The sequence continues at coordinate 325,494 of NZ_JASHEB010000002.1, forward strand.
CTATTAAACACGGGCAGTAGGAATTGAACCCACACTGAAGGTTTTGGAGACCTTAGTTCTACCTTTAAACTATGCCCGTAGAGGATGGAAGGGGAGGGATTCGAACCCCCGAACCCGAAGGAGCGGATTTACAGTCCGCCGCGTTTAGCCTCTTCGCTACCCTTCCGTATGATTTAAAAAATGGCGCGAGACGGAATCGAACCGCCGACACATGGAGCTTCAATCCATTGCTCTACCAACTGAGCTACCGAGCCAAATATTGCGGGAGCAGGATTTGAACCTACGACCTTCGGGTTATGAGCCCGACGAGCTACCGAGCTGCTCCATCCCGCGTTAATAATAAATAAAGGAGGATGTGGGATTCGAACCCACGCACGCTTTT
>NZ_JASHEB010000003.1:0-303599 GCF_047463315.1 Streptococcus infantis
TCAAGATCTTCAATGTGCTATCAGTTGATGGACTTTCTTCCTTAGTTCCAACTTCGACGATGCGGTCTTGAGCTTCCTCACGTTCAACCTTAACAACCTTACGATCGCTGCCGTCAACTTCTACATAAGTCGTTACTTGTCCGTCTTTTCCTTCAGAAACAACTTGTTCCTTACCTTTAGCTAAATCAGCATTCTCACGGCGAACAGTCTTGAAGGCGATTGGTTCTTTCTCTACTTTTAGATTTGGTAGGTTAAAGTCCAAATTCATAACGCCTTCTGATGGCACAGCAGTTCCTTCTTGAGTACCTACTTCAACGATGCGGTCTTGAGCTTCCTCACGTTCAACCTTAACAACCTTACGATCGCTGCCGTCAACTTCTACATAGGTCGTTACTTGTCCGTCTTTTCCTTCAGAAACGACTTGTTCCTTACCTTTAGCTAAGAGAGAATTTTCACGACGAATAGTGTTGAAGGCAATCGGATCTGTCGTTACTTCAAGGCTTGGTTGAGTTGCACTCAATTCTTTAACACCTTCAGTTGGAAGATTTGAATGTTTCACTTCCTCTTCTGGCTTACTTGGTTCTTCTGGTCTTGCAGGCTCTTCTGGCTTACTTGGCTCCTCTGGTCTTGCAGGCTCTTCTGGAGCTGGTTCCTCTTTTGGTGTCGCCTGAAGATTGTTGATAGATGTCAAAGCGTCTTGCAAGGCCTTATCTACTGCATCCTGAGTTTTGGCTTCTTCAATAGCAGCTAAGGCTTGTTCTGCTAGTTCAACTAGTTTCTTCTTAGCTTCCTTGTCATCACCCAACTCAGCTGTTTTACTTTTAATGGCTTCGGACAAGCTTGCCATAGCTTTATCGTAGTCAAGCTTAGGCTCTACTGGTTTGCTTGGTACCTCTGGCTGTGTTGGTTCTTCTGGTTTTGCAGGTTCTTCTGGTTTTGCAGGTTCTTCTGGCTTACTTGGTTCTTCTGGTCTTGCAGGCTCTTCTGGTTTTGCTGGCTCTTCTGGTTTTGCTGGCTCCTCTTTTGGTGTCGCCTGAAGATTGTTGATAGATGTCAAAGCGTCTTGCAAGGCCTTATCTACTGCATCCTGAGTTTTGGCTTCTTCAATAGCAGCTAAGGCTTGTTCTGCTAGTTCAACTAGTTTCTTCTTAGCTTCCTTGTCATCACCTAACTCAGCTGTTTTACTTTTAATGGCTTCGGACAAGCTTGCCATAGCTTTATCGTAGTCAAGCTTAGGCTCTACTGGTTTGCTTGGTACCTCTGGCTGTGTTGGTTCTTCTGGTTTTGCTGGTTCTTCTGGCTTGCTTGGCTCCTCTGGTTTTGCTGGTTCCTCTGGTTGTGTTGGTTCTTCTGGAGCTGGATCCTCTTTTGGAGTTGCTTGAAGCTTATTGATGGATACCAACGCGTCTTGCAAGGCTTTTTCAACAGCATCTTGGGTCTTCGCTTCTTGGATAGCCGCAAGAGCTTGTTCTCCAAGTTCAACAAGTTTTTCCTGAGCAGCTACATCATCGGCAAGTTCTGTTGCTTTTTTCTCAATAGCTTCAGTCAAATCTGCAATTGCCTTATGGTAGTCAACTTTAGACTCTTCTGGTTTTGATGGATCTTCTGGCTGTTTTGGATCTTCTGGAGTTGGTTCCTCTTTTGGAGTCGCTTGAAGCTGATTGATAGATGCCAAAGCTGTTTGCAAGGCCTTATCTACTGCATCCTGAGTCTTAGCTTCTTGGATAGCTGTCAAGGCTTGCTCTGTTAGTGCGACTAGCTTCTTCTTAGCTTCCTTGTCATCACCGAGTTCAGCTGTTTTTCTTTCAATCGCTTCGGTCAGACTTGCCATAGCCTTGTCATAGTTTGGTTCTTCTGGCTGTTTTGGTTCTTCTGGAGCCGGCTCCTCTTTCGGAGTCGCTTGAAGCTCATTGATGGATGCTAAAGCAGCTTGCAAGGCCTTATCTACTGCATCCTGAGTCTTAGCTTCTTGGATGGCTGTCAAGGCTTGCTCTGTTAATGCAACTAGCTTCTTCTTAGCTTCCTTGTCATCACCGAGCTCAGCTGTTTTCCTTTCAATCGCTTCGGTCAGACTTGCCATAGCTTTGTCATAGTTTGGTTCTTCTGGCTGTTCTGGTGTTGGCGTATCATCTTTGCCATAATTTTCTTCCTTATCAAGGATCGTTTGCAAAGCTGTTGCTGTTTTCAGAACTTCTTGTGCATTGGCATCACTTGCTGAAAGTTGCTCAGACAATTTAGCCAAGTTTGACTTGAAGGCTTGACGTGCCTCTGGAGTATTCTTCAAGCTTGTCTGGTCAAACTTAACCAACTCATCCTTCCAGCTCTTCATGGCTTGGATTAACTCTGCTTTGGTATAAAGAGCACTAGCTTCACCATGAGTGATGAACTGGTCAACTTGGATACCAATATTTCTCGTAGTATCATTACGTTTTGGATCCAATTGCAAGGTTACAGCATGCCAACCTTCTTCAAGCCCAGTCAAACGAACGAGAGTCTGACCACCTTGACGGGTAGTAGCTGTACCACTGAAGTACTTCTTGCCGTTGTATTCAGACGCATTCCCTAGACCATCTTGATACTCGACTTTTCTACCGTCTAGCGTTACTCTGTAGATACCATGTCCTGGATCCACATATCCTTTGATCTCAAGACCTGTTCCGTAGAAGTAGGCTGTTACACTAGCATTTTTCTTTTGCTCGTCATTCAATCGACCGAATGATGCCCAAGACTCAGTGTTTTGGTATTTACCTGATGAATTGGTTTCATGGTGCCAACCTGGGCTATAGTCAAGCTGAGTTGCTTGATCGTCATAGCTTGTCTGGTCTTTTTGGAGTAGTTCTGCCTTCATCACTTGAATCGTAGCTTCTGAAGCAAAACCAAGGAGGGCATTATCAGAAACGCTAGTCATTTTCACTTTGAAGTCAAAGATTGAATCAGCTTGCTCTGTAAAGTCAATTGTTGGAATCGTGATTGTTTTCTCAGTTTCACCATCTTGGAAAGTCAAGTCAGCTGTTGTGTCCTTGTACACTTTACCATGAACCCCTGTTCCTGGTTCTGTTACAACATGGACTGTTGCTGTTCCTTTGCTACCACCAACACGCTTAATGGTTACAGTAACCGGTTGACCTTTTTGAACTTCATAAGTTGTTTCTTTCATCTCAAACATACCTTTGCCGGCATTGTTAAGAGTGTAGATACCTTCAGTCGCAATAGGTTTACCAGTCTTGTTAACAAGTTTGATGGTATGTTCACCTGGAGCCAAATCATCTGTTTCATAAACCATCTGGCTACGTTTACGAGATGCATTATTGGTTTGAACGTCTGCAACCTTTTGACCATCCACGTAAACTGACATTTCACCGTGGTTTGGATCCACTGTAGATACTACATATGCTTTTGTTCCAGTGAAACGGTAGGTGACGCTAGCATCTTTTTGGTTTGTCCACATAGATGTTCCGCGGATACCTTCAGATTCGTCATACCAAGTTGTATTTTCTTTATCAGCTGTTGTATTTGAATGGTAATCCAATCCTAGAGGGTAGCCGTCTGTTTTCTCAATACTGCTTGGTGTCTTATAAACAGAGAAGTTTGTCAAAATAGGTGTCGCTTGTGCACCAGTAATGGTCACGCGAATCTTTTGTGCTTCTACTGGTTGACCTTGGATAAGGCGACGATAACCAACAGTTGACCCTTCCCCGTATGGTACCCAACGTCCATTGAGCTCAACTTCAACCTTGAAGCCAGAGATACGTTGACCTTTAGCGATATCTTCTTTGAGTTCGACTACGTCAAAGCGTCTCTTTTGACCAAGATCGACAGTAAATTCACCCGTTTTAGCATCATTTGCTGGTGCCCAGCTGGTATCATCCTTACCATCTGTTAGGTGGCTTGCTTGATACAAGTGATTCTTACGAGTAGAGCTTGCAGTAACTGTTGCACCCTTAGCGAAATCAGTCGCATACATTTGATCCAAGGTTGCTCGGAATTCTTTCAAGCGGGCGACATCTGCATCTGCGAATCTACCTTCTTTATTTGGTGGAATATTGAGTAGAAGTGGCGTTCCACGACCAACAGACTTGAAGTAAATATCCATCAAATCTTTGATTGATTTTGGTTGTTGATTGTCATGGTAGAACCAACCTGAACGGATAGAAACGTCTGCTTCACCAACTGAGTACATATCTCCTTCTGGATCTCCATGATTGAGATAATCATTCTTCACATCGTCGGTGATTTTAGCTTTCTTGACTTTATGCCAAACTGGATCTCCAGCGATCCCACGTTCATTACCAATCCAACGTACGCTTGTCGGTTGAGCAGAGAAGATAGCGATATCCCCTTCAGCTTTCTTGATGTACTCGAACCACTTGTCAAAGGTATAGGTTACTTTTTGAGCTCCACTACCACGCGCACCGTCCATCCATACTTCGATGAATTTACCATTATTCCCGTATTTAGGATTGCCAAGGATTTCCTTGAGTTGGTTAAGGTAGTATTCGTTGTACTCTTTTTCAGTATTCACGTGATAGTTTGGATTATTTGCATCCCATGGTGATAGGTACACACCCATATTCATGTCATACTTAGTTGCTGATTTTGAGATTTCTTCAAGAAGGTCACCCTTACCATTTTTCCATGGACTAGCAGCTACGGTATGTTTTGTATATTGAGAAGGATAGATTACAAATCCATCATGGTGTTTAACAACCATAATTGTTCGTTTGAATCCAGCGTCCTTCAATGTCTTAATCCACTGGTCTGTATCAAGGTTAGTCGGGTTAAAGTTTTGAGGATTTTCTCTACCGTTCCCCCACTCAGAGTTAGTATAGGTATTCATACCATAGTGGATGAAGGCAGCCAATTCTTCTTTATGGTAGTCCAATTGAGCCTTGCTTGGAAGTGGACCGTAAGCAGCAATTTCTGTTTCTTCATCTTTTGGATCAACCACTGGAGTTACAGGAGTTGCTGGTTTTGGATCTTCAATCTTTTCGTATTCAAAAATAACTTCATTCACCCCTTTATGCTTGATAGTTGCTTCTTGACTTGCATTGACTGCACGATAACCTGCAATTTCTTTAGATTGGAATTTATGAACAAAGGAAACATCGTATTCTTTACCTTCGTTATTGTCCACATCTGCAGTCGTCAACTCTTTATCAGAGTCTTTCAGGCGATAGTGAACCTCAAAGGAACCTTTGTTAACTTTATAGACTACTTTAATGACACGAGTTCCTGCAGGAGCCTTGCTCACAACACTATGATCCTCATTCCAAGCGTCTTTCAATTGTTTATTGACTGGAGAATCACCAATTGAAACAATCTCATATTTTTCTTTATTCTTCTTGTAGAAATCTGTTTTTTCAATTTCCGATTTGTAGTTATAATTGAATTGTGCACCAACTTCTGCCCTGTCTACAAAAGTATCGTTTTCTTTGACTGGGTTATCATTTTGGTCCACATGTTCGATAACTACACGGCCGTAGTCAACGCCTTCAACTAGGGTAGCAAGACCGCTATTGTCAAAGGCATACTTGTTTCCACCAATGACAGCTGTGGTATTTCTGAGTAATTGTCCTTTTGAATCAAAGTAATAGCGATTATCGTTATCGCCTTGATACCAGCCTTCTTTGACACCGTATTTTTCAATGATGCCTTTAGCCCAAGCTAGTTGTTCTGGAGATAAGACCAAACCTCCTCCGAAACGATCTTTTTCAGCAATGTTCATATTGTCAACAGTACCACGTTGGTGAATTCCGATGACTTTGCCATCACCGTTGATAATACCGCCACCAGAAAGGCCTGATACAGAAGTCAAACGATAGGTAACACCTACTGTTCCCTTATCATCATATTTTTCAGTACCTTTAACAACACCGTCAGCCTTATACAACTGTCCTGGAACAATCGGCTCCTTCAATTCTGGTGAGCTTGAATCTGTAGGATAACCAATGGTACTAACAGGTTCTCCAGCTTTGTATTCCCGATGCTCTGCCAGAGGAGTGAAGGTTGCGGCCTTATTTGGACTAGCGATTTGAAGTGGAACAGGTGCTACGACCAAGGCTAGGTCATTCTTGTAACCTTCACCAAACTTATCTTTATTCCAAAAATGGATATCCTTTTCCTTGAAAATAACCGTCTTTCCTGAGTTTGGCAAAGATCTTACCTTGGGACTATTTGAACCGACATTGTAGTAGAATTTAGCAGTATCACCACCACGAATAGATCCCGCATTGGTATCCGCATCCTTGACTAAGAAGTTGTGTGCTACTGTCAAGATAATATTTGGTGCAACAAAGATACCAGAGCCAGAATTGAGATAATCCTGCTTCCCACCATTTGCAAGTGGAGAGCTAAAAATGCTATAAACCATAGTCGCAGATGTAGCTGGTTGTCCTTCATAGTCAATATGTTTGAGATCCTGACCACCATTGATAATGGCTCTATTTTCTTTCTCTCCTCCAGTTGCACTTGCTTCTTCAGCTTTTAGAATACTCTTAGTTTCTACTTTCGGGCTATCCTTTTCTGATACAATAGCTGAAGTATCAATTTTATTCACTGGCGTATCAGGATAAGCACGGTCAGGAATTTCTTCTGGAAGTAAATCTCCAGCCTCTTCAGTAGTTTTAGTCTCTTCTGTTACTTTTTCTGTAGCAGGAGATGCTTGTTTAGCAACTTCTTCTTTAACAGGACTCACTACTTCTTTAGTTTCCTTAACTGCTTCCGCTTTTTCTTTATCAACATCGATTACTTCTTTTGCTTGACCTTCTACTTCCAGTTTTGGCTCTGTCACAACTTCGTTAGCGGCAACATTTCCAGATGCAAAAAAAGCCAGTCCAACTGCCACAGAGGCTACACCAACCGTTAGTTTACGAATACTAAATATACGACTTCTTTCAAAAAAATACTGTTTCATCAAATTCTCCTAATGAACAAAAGCAGTCAGCTACTGCAAGAGCCCAGTTTCTCTGGCGACAATTTTATTTCTCAGTACCTACTTTAAAACTCTTCTTCCTCCCACTCTTATCTTCTGTTTAAATTCATTTTAGAAATCGCTTACATTTTTTCTGAATAAAAAAATGACTTGATTTTACAAACGCTTTTTCGAGATTTCTCAGTATAATAAATATACTATATTATTCCAAGAAATGCAAGGGCTTCCAAAGTTTTATTAAAGTTTTACCTAACTTTTTTCCTGCCAAAAAAACCTAAATTGGCAAAGCCAATTTAGGACTGTTTGGTTCTGAAATGATAATATGCTCCGAGCATACCAGCAGTATTCTGATGGTGGGCAAATTCAAGTCGAGTCTTGTCTGCCAAACTTGGAACAAGCGAATCTTTCAAAGCCTTACGGATTTTTGGTTTCAAAATTGCTTCTTGCCCCATAATGCCACCACCAAGGATGACAACTTCTGGATTGGCAACATAACAAATATTTGCGAGACCCTTACCAAGGTAATCCACCATACGGTCAATCCCCTCCATACAGAGTTTATTGCCTTCGGTAGCTTCTTTGAAAATTCTACGACCGTTCCACTGTTCCACTTCATCTCCATGTGCGTCTGCAACATACTTAACAAGAGCTGTCGTAGACGCTAAATCCTGGAAAGCTCCATCCTGCATGTGCAGATAACCAACCTCACAGGCAGAATTACTAAAGCCATGAAAAACTTGGCCATCAATGATTAAGCAACCACCGATACCAGTCCCAATTGTCAAGCAAAGGGTAATACTTGCACCCTTTCCTGAACCAGAGACAGCTTCAGCAAGCCCTGCACAGTTAACATCATTTTCAATTTCACAAGGAATGTTAAAGCTTTCTTCAATTTCCTTTTTAAATTGGGTTCCAGCATAATTTGGAATCTGTGGACCAGCATAGAAAATTTCACCCTTATCAGGATCAACCATTCCCGCTGAGGAAATGGCTACACCTGACACTGGTCCTTTTTCTAGATAGCTAGCTACGATATCTTTTGTTTTCTGTAAGATGTGTGGACCACCCTTATGAGCCTCAGTCGCTACTTCGTTAGACTCTACAAGTTGTCCATCTTGGTCAATTAAACCGTATTTGATATTAGTTCCACCAATATCAATTGCAACGAAATTAGTCATAAAGCCTCCTGTTGATTAGAGGAAACGCTCCTTAGTTTCACGAATCAATTGAGCAGCTGCTTCTACAACTGAACGATCTTCTTCGGTCACTGGTGTAAGTGGAGAACGAACTGATCCGATATTAAGCCCTTCATTGATTTTCAAGACTTCTTTGATAACACCGTACATGTTTCCATGTGCAGCAGTCAATTTACCAATGATAGCGTTGATTGCATATTGCAATTCACGCGCTGTTTCTAGGTCTTTATCTGCAATCAATTGGTTGAGTTTCAAGAAGAGTTCTGGCATAGCACCATAAGTACCACCAATACCAGCTTTAGCACCCATGAGACGACCACCGAGGAATTGTTCATCTGGACCATTAAAGACGATATGATCTTCGCCACCAAGACTAACAAAAGTTTGAATATCTTGAACTGGCATTGAAGAGTTTTTAACACCAATCACACGTGGGTTCTTCAACATTTCTGTGTAAAGACTTGGAGTCAAAGCAACTCCTGCCAATTGAGGAATGTTATAGATAACATAGTCTGTATTTGGTGCTGCTGCACTGATGTCGTTCCAGTATTTTGCTACTGAGTACTCAGGCAAACGGAAGTAAATTGGAGGGATTGTTGCGATAGCATCTACTCCCAAGCTTTCAGCATGGCGAGCAAGTTCGATACTGTCTTTAGTATTGTTACATGCCACGTGAGCAATGATAGTCAACTTGCCTTTAGCTACTGCCATGACTTCTTCCAAAATCAATTTGCGGTCTTCTACGCTTTGGTAGATACATTCACCTGAAGAACCGTTGACATAAAGCCCTTGAACACCTTTATCAATGAAGTATTGCACCAAGGCACGAGTACGTTCTGGGCTAACTTCACCTGCATCATCATAACATGCGTAGAAGGCAGGAATGACACCTTCATATTTTTTTAAATCTGACATAGATTTCTCCTAAGATTTCTTTTTTCTGCTTTGAGCAGTTGATTTTTTACAATTTTAGTATACACCTTGTAAAAAGCGCTTTCAATACATCTCAGCCACTTAGATTTTAATTTCTATTCATCTCCCATAGCTTTTCTTGTTTGAAAGTAGTTTCATATTATTTTCAATCTGCTTGATATTTAGCAAACAATTTTTCCATTAATCCAGCTTGGCAAAAGGCAAGTAGACCAAAGCCAAAGAGTAGAAATGCTGAACCACCAAGCACTAGAGTAAAGCCTGATAGATAGAGAAGCATAATGATTAACAAAATAATCGCAAGCATCAAGAAGAACCAAACGAAGTTAAAACTTACCAAAAGTAAGCCCTTTTGGAGCACTTCTTTCCAAGTTAATTCATAGCGTGCAGCAATTGGATAGCTAGCCAACATAACTAGTGTTAAAAATATAAGAATTCCCAAACAAATAGCTTTAATGAGTTGAAAGGCAACACCAGTTTGACTCCAAAATAGTGATAAGTCAACCACGCTAATCAGAAAAATTCCTAGTTCCAACAAACCTAACTGGAGGCCTAATTTCAAATTTTGCTTAAAAGCTCTCATATACGTTTTAAAAACAGGAACTCGACGACTACCCTTAACTTCGAAGATTGTCTGATAGAGACTGATTTTTGCTACTCCGATTGTCACAATAGGCAAACAAGACACAACAAAGAGTAGGTTCACCGTCACAATATCTAAAACCTTCTCGCAAAAACGCATCAGAAAGTTATCCGTATCGAATGCCGCTTTTATCAATCCAGATCCTTTATGTGCCATTGTTTGCTCCTCCTAACTGACTAATCGATTAAAATTTTAAATAAATATTTGCGAACTGTATCTTCCATACCTGCATAACCGTTAGGCTGATGAGGTTCACCTGGGAAAAAGACTGCAAAATTGTGATAACCCAATAAAAGTGGGTATTGTTCATGACAATGAACAAAGCCGATATCGCTAGCTTCGTCAAAGGCTACAGCCTCGTCTTTTACACGAGAACCGTAACTAGAATATTCATGTCCTTCAACTAACAAATGCAAGTCTGCATAGTTTTTATGGTGCTCAAAGCGATCATTTTCTTCTTTGTTGAGAACATTTTCCTGTACAACTAAGAAGACCTTATCTCCATCAATATCGTATTTACCTAATTCAAAAGTATCTTTACGATGCTCATAGAGATAGTCAATAGCCTTGTCCAGATTTGGGTGAATTCCCTTGTAAAAGCTAATGTTTTTTAAATCATCAAAAATCATAGTAATTTCCTTTACCTGATTGTTACCTTCAGACATAAGATGTCTAGCCAGTAAGTTTATAAGTGTCTAACAAAACTTCGTGAAGCAACCAACTCTCCTCCATTTTGTAGACACTTATATTTCCTGTATTCTCTTAGTCTATCAATTATACTTCTGCATACTGATAAACAGATTGTACTATATTCAATTTTCGCAGAGTATTATCCTTTGACAGCTCCCATAGTAATCCCTTGAGTGAAGGATTTTTGGAAGACAAGGAAGACTGTTACGATTGGCACAGCTGCAAGAGCAGCCCCTGCCATAATTAAACCATAGTTAGTTGCCATCTCGGCCTGCATAGTCGCAACCCCGAGTGAGATAGTCAAGTTTTGACGTGAAGTCAACATTACCAATTGCATGAAGTAGTCATTCCATGTATTGATGAAGGTGAAGATTGCAAGAGCTGCAAATCCTGGTTTCACAATAGGGAAGGCTACGCTCCAGAAAGTACGAATCTCACCACATCCATCGATTTTAGCAGATTCGAGCAATTCTGTTGGAATATTTTCACTGAACTGTTTCATGAGGAAAACCCCAAATGGCCATCCGATCAAAGGCAAGATAACCGCCCAAAGAGTGTCATGGATTCCCATGAAGTTGACGATACGTACCAATGGTACAAGGACAACTTGTTTTGGAAGAGCCATGGCAGCGATAAAGATAGCGAAGAGAATGCGTTGTCCATAGAAACGTTTCTTAGCCAATACATAACCTGCTAGTGAAGAGGTTGCACAAACCAAGAACATTGTTACCAATGAAATGAAGACTGAGTTCCACATCCATTGCAAGGCTGGGTTTTGAACCATCAATTGTTGGAAGTTCTCCATTGTTGGAGCTTTAGGGAACCATTGTGGTGGAATCATAATGGTATCTGGTTGTGATTTGAATGCACCTGTCAAAATCCAGTAGAATGGAAAGATAAACAGTACAGTCAATAAAAGCAAGAAGATAGTTGAAATAACAGTGAAGGCTGTTAAAGGTTTCTTTTGTGTAGATTGCATAGCTGTCTCCTTTCTATTAATATTCTACGTCGTTTCCAAGTACTTTAAATTGAACAAAGCTGACGATAGCGATCATAACTGCCAAGAATACACCAATAGTATTGGCATAACCATACTCAGTCAATTGGAAGGCTTTCTCATATAGGTAGTACATAAGTGTACTTGTTGAGTAGTTTGGACCACCGGAAGTCAAAAGCTGAATCAAAGCGAAACACTGGAATGAGTTGATTGTTGTAATGATTGCGATATAAAGAGTTGTTGGAAGGAGGCTTGGCCATTTAATCTTCCAGAAAACTTGTAACTCAGTAGCTCCGTCGACACGCGCCGCTTCTACAAGTGAGTTATCAATATTACCCATTGCAGCGATGTAAAGGATGATTGGCTGACCAACTGAGGTTGTCAAAAGAATAATCATAATCGCCATCAAAGCCCAGTTTTTATCTCCTAACCAAGAAATGTTTTGGCTAATGATATGGCTTGACTTAAGCACGAAATTCAAAATACCTGATAGAGGATCATAAATCCATTTCCATACAACCGTTACGGCAACACTACCTGTTACAACAGGAAGGAAGAATACGAAACGATAGAAGGATCTAGCAACTGCATTTTGTTGGTAAGTTTGTGATGCCACAAATAGTGAGAAGAGTACAACGACTGGTACAGATCCGATAACTAAGATTACGGTATTAATCAAAGATTTTGTAAAGACAGGGTCTTTAAACATGCGGATGTAGTTGTCAAGTCCCACAAACTCAAAGCTAGTCATCGAGTAGTTAAAGAAACTAGTGATGAATCCCATGATCATTGGAGCTAGGACAAAGACGGTAAAGAAGATTAATACTGGTGCTAAGAAGGCATAAGAAACAATTGTTTCTCTCATGCGAATTTTATTGACTTTCACAGTCGGCACCTCACTTTCAAATAGTTTTTGTTTTTTTGATTGTTGTCTGACATTGATGTAAAATCAAAATGAAATTTTTTCCAAGAAAAGCCTATGTAAGAACTTCATTTTAATTTTGACCTGTCAGTTCCTTACATTTTTCAAACAAAACTCCCCCTTTTCGTACACAGATGTGCACAGGGAAAAGGGGGGATTTTACTTTTTATTTAGGGCTTATTATTTAGCTGCTTTTTTGATTGTTTCATTCGCTTTTTCAGTGAATGTTTTCAAAGCTGCAGCAGGTTCTTCGTCACCATTAGATACTGATTGAAGCATTGGGAACCATAGAGTTCTCATTTCAGCAAATCCGTCGATTGTGTTGTAGTATGGAGAGTAGTATTGAGTCCAACCACTGATAGTTTCCATACGTTTATCGTCGTAAAGTTTACCAAATGAAGTACGAACTGGGAAGGCACCTGTACGAACTACGTCTTTAGGACCCCACTCTTTATCATCAGCGATGAATTGGATGAATTTCTTAGCAGCAGCAACTTTCTTTTCATCTTTGTTGTTAAATACTGCAAATCCGTTTACAAGGTATTCAAGAGCTGGTTTGCCAGAATCAGATGGGAATGGAACTTCTACCACTTCAACTTTACTTGCTTCCAACAATTTAGCTTGGATACCGTTTTGAGCTGGTGCCCAAAGGATTGTGTATGATGTTTGACCGTTTGCAAAGTTTTGGATGTCTGCTCCACCGTCAAATTGTGAACCGTTGTTCAACAAACCATCTTTAATCCAGCTAGTTGCTTTTTCAAGACCTTTGACGAACTTAGGATCGTCAGTTGTGTATTTAGTAACTTCTTTGTCTGTTACAGAACCGCCGTAAAGGTTAGCGATGAAGGCACGTGTTCCTTGGTCTCCCCCTTGACCAGAACTGAACAATGAACCTGGAGTGTATCCTTTGTCTTTAAGTGCTTTCAAGACTTTTTCAAAATCATCAGTTGTCCAACCTTCTTTAACAAGGTTAGCTACACCAGCATCTTCCAACATTTTCTTGTTCATAGCCATGTAGAATGGTGCAGAACTGATTGGATACATGTATGCTTTATCACCAGCCTTACTTGCTTGAATGATGTTTTCATTGTTAACATCTTTAACAAATTCATCTGTAAAGAGGTCATTCAATTCAGCTAATTTACCATTTTTACCGTAATTAATGATACGACCTGGTGCATCGAAAAGTACATCTGGAGCAGTTCCAGCTTCAATAGCTGTCGTAATTTTTTCTGGACCAGATTTGAAGTCGATTGTTTCTAGTTTAACTTTGATATCTGGGTTTGCTTTTTCGAAAGCTTCGATGATAGATTTTTCATAAGTTCCTACACCGTCACCAGATTTTTCTTGAGTGAAGACTGGGAAAGCCCACCAAGTGATTTCAGTTTGTCCTGCATCACTTGCAGCGTCTTTTTTAGCGTCTGATTTGCCACAAGCAGCAAGAGATAGGACAGCAGCACCCGCAAGTACTGTACAAGCTAGTTTTCTAAATTTCATTAGTATTCTCCTAAATGATGATAAGCGTATCCGAAACGGATAATGAGCATTGACAACTTTGTATACGTTTACATTTTGTTTTACTAATCAACCACTCTCCTCGTGTTTTAATTGTCTTATTTGAGACCCGCAACAAATCGTTCCGTTATCTCTTTTGGTCTAGTAATAGCGCCACCAACTACAATGCCTCGCACTCCGTAACCTAGGATTTGCTTAGCCTGTTCTGGTGTGTGAATCTTACCTTCTGCGATGACGTCTACTCCTGCATCACAAAGTTTCTTAATCAATTCAAAGTCTGGACCATCCACTTTCGGGCTATAAGATGTGTAGCCTGACAAGGTTGTTCCAACAAAGTCAATTCCTGCTTCAACTGCTGTTAGTCCTTCTTCAAAGGTACTTGTGTCAGCCATCAAGAGTTGGTCTGGATATTTTTCTTTGATTTGACGGATAAATTCTTGAATCTCTAGGCCATCATGGCGTTCTCTCTTTGTACAATCTAGAGCGATTACCTCAATATCTAGAGCTGCTAGTTCATCAACTTCTTTCATAGTAGCTGTGATGAATGGTTCCTGTGGCGGATAATCACGTTTGATAATTCCGATAATCGGAAGATTTGTGACCTCTTTGATTTCCTTAATATCCCGAACACTATTTGCTCGGATACCGACTGCTCCACCTTGCTCAGCCGCTTTGACTAGCAAGGGCATTACACCCCCCGCTTCTGTATAAAGCGGTTCGTGAGGAAGTGCCTGACAAGAAACGATGATTCCATCTTTAATCTGCTCAATCAAGGCTTCTTTACTGATCTGTGGCATCCACTTTCCTCCTTTTCTTTTTTCTTATGAGCCTATTATATATCATTTTTAAAGCGCTTTCAATAACTTGTACTAGAATAGATTGAAGTTTCAAAACAATTTTATGAAACAGAATCTCCTGAAAGTAGTTTCAGGGAGAAATACCTGAGTTTGAATCGCCTTCCATCCACTTATCCCCACTAGAATCTTCGCTTTCTGCAAATAAAGAGCCTGTAACGAATGAACGTTACAGACCCTTCTAATATAAGTCTAAACCTTTTTATAGAGACTTTTTAGATTCAATGTTGCCATTAATCTTCTTTTTTCTTAGCCATTCCAAACAAGCCGAGAAGTATTCCAACCATTCCTACAGATACTAGAGGAGTAGAAACCTCACTTCCTGTTGCTGGGAGGGTTGGTTGTTGTGGTTGAGCTGCTGGAGCTTGATATGTCTTATCTTGCTGTGCCACTAGAGTTACAAGCGGTTTTTCTTCAACCTTATATTCCGGAAGTTCATTCTTGGCTGCTTCGACTGCATTGACTCCGCCTGTGAATTCTGGAAGTTCATGCTTAAGGGCTTGAACTGCATTTGCTCCACCTGCAAATTCTGGAAGCTCATTTTTGAGCGCTTCAACTGCGTTTACTCCGCCTGTGAATTCTGGAAGCTCATGAACTGCAGCTTCGACTGCATTGACACCACCTGTGAATTCTGGGATTTCCACCGTTGGTGCTGCTTCGTCGCCTACTGTTGCGCTAGGAGCAGAGTATTCAGGGAGCTCAGATTCAGATGATGCTTCACCATTTACGTCACCTTCAAACTCAGGGACTTCTACTGTTGGTGCTGCTTCATCGCCTACTGTTCCAATAGCTTCAGTGTACTCAGGGAGCTCTGTTACAGTCGCTTCGTCGCCATTGACGCCACCTGTGAATTCTGGAATTTCTACTGTTGGTGCTACTTCATCACCTGCAGTTCCAATAGCTTCAGTGTACTCAGGAAGTTCTGTTACAGCTGCTTCGTCGCCATTGACACCACCTGTAAATTCTGGGACTTCATGGATTGCCGGTTCGTCACCATTAAAACCATTCGTAAGTTTAGTACCTACCACAGATACTGGCAAGTTATGCATACTTTCAATTGCACCCGCTTCAATAGCTGTAACTTTTTGACCGATATCTTCAGGAGCTATTGTAAATAGGAGAGTCTTCGTATCATACTGAGTCATGAAGGTTGCAGTCTTACCATTAGCTAATTTGAGAGTTGGAGCTTGATTTACCAAGACTTCTGAATCAAATTCCATAGCAATAATGCCTGGCCATTTTTCCATAGCCGTTGTAACTTTCACCTCTTTAGAAGCAAGTCTCTCTTTAGTTAGATAATCCCAGTTGAATTTCTTGAAGGATAGAGTATAAGGATTGCCACCCGCTTCATGATGTTCATACAAGAGACCAAATTCTTTTGGTCCAATTTGTTGAAGTGAGTTATAAGCATACTCACCTTCTTGAATCAAATGATGGTGTAACCAAGTCAACTCGCCATCTTCTTCTACGCGAGCCACTCGAATGTAGCCATTCTTACGACCTGGTCCATTAGCATTTGCTAGAAGGATATACTCTTTACCATCTTGAACCGTATGAGTCGCCGCCATTTGAACATAAACATCAGGTACATCATAGCGTGCTACATTGTTGTCCCATGTAATACCACCATCATTACTTGTCGCAACTTGCAAATCACCAGTCAAACCACGCATAAAGAGTTTCAACTGACCATTGTTCAATTGAACAACAGAAGATTCTGTATTTTGAGCGTAGTAATTGTTCATGTTGCTTGAATCAACTACTGTTCCATCATGAAGTGTACGGTTGTCATTGACACCGCCACCCATATGCCAAGTCTTACCATGATCATCTGAATAGATGATGCGAGATGATTGAGATCCGTTGAGGTGGTTAGTTCTGTTAGTCGTATAGACAGGGACAACAATCCGACCTTTATGAGGTCCATTCTGGAGGGTAATTCCCACTCCAGGTCCCACACCTAAGAATTTCATCCAATCAGCTTTGACCATTGGAGTAATATCTTGTGGTGCAGACCAAGTCTTACCATCATCATCACTATAAGACATCCATAGGTAGCTGTCTTTAGCAATTCTAAATGGAGAAGTTTTATTGCTTGTAAAGTAGATATTTCCTAGTAGTTGCTCACCTTGATAAAGATCGCCTTTATCACTATAAGCAGGTTTGACAGGATTTACAACAACACGGTAATCCGTTGCCTGACCATCTGGTGTGTAGACAACACCATTTTCACGAATAGTATAGGCTCCATTTTCTCCTTCACGGTATAGAATTTGATACGTTTTTCCATCAATTTCCTTATAGGCAACTTCTCTTTCAGAAGACATTCCGAAGATTCCTTTACCTTCTGGGAACATATCGTAAACTGAGAAGATTCGTTTAGTTTCCGTATCTTGGACCAGAACCATATCGATGTTTACTGGTGAACCAATGTTTGGATCCTTGGCTTTTGGATTGTCACGTAGATTTGTAAGAGTGATGCGATCGCCCCATGTTTGGCCCTTGTCTTCACTTCGTTTAACGACCATACCGATATCACCCCAGTCATAGTGGTGTAAGCGGCGTTCGTCAGCACCAGCAATCAAAGTTCCCTTGTCAGTCTTAAGGAGGGCTGGAATACGATAGCTATTAATACCATCTGGATTTGACTGCCCATTTGTACCCGCTGTAAAGACATCTGTTTTTTTAGAAATCTCAGCCCCTTCTGGAAGTTCTTGCTTCAAGTCTCCTCTTTCAAATAATTGACTTCGTGTTCGAACTTCATCTTGTGTTAAGGCGCGGTCATAGACTGTTAAATTACGAACTTGTAGATTTGAGCCCCAAACTGTCTTACTTCCTCGTTTGGTTGCTCCGATTTGAACGTGGTTAACATCTGGCATATCTTTGATGAATTTCCCAGATTTTAGACTTGTTCTAGACAAGACACCATTTACATATAGACGAACTCTTCCAGTAGGGACTTCAGTTGTTGGTTTTTCCACAGTAAAGGTAACTGAATTCCACTGACCTGGGCGAACCTTTAATGGCGCATCGGTGTATTTATCATAGAATTGCGCACCATTTGCATCACGACCTTCGATAAGGGCTGTATTATCAAAGACTGACATAGTGAAGTACTCATTTTCCTTGGTATCACTTGATACAGAGAAAAGATTGTAAAAACGTGGTGCCGATGCATCTGGTTTGAACTCCATATGCACTGTTGCATCTTGAAGTTTCTTTAGTTTCTCTAAGTCACTTGTAAGATCATCTCGCTGATTATTAGCTGCATTAATGACAAGGTCATTTTTTTCTACGACAGTATTAACATTTTCCAATTCTCTTGAGTAATAATCACGAGCGATAGCTTCTTGTTTCTCAGTTTCTTCTGTCTTATCAGTTTCTGCTGCTGGAGTTTCAGTTTCTGTTGGTTTTTCAGTTTCTGCTGGTTTTTCAGAACCTGGATTTGCTTGTAGCTCCTCACGGTTAACTTCTGTTCCTTTGTCCGTCGCTGCTGCCAACTTATCAGCAAGTTCCTTATCTATGTTAGCCAGATTTCCTGATTCTACTTCTTTTGGCAATTCTGGCAAAGCTTGTCCAGCTGTTTCACCACTGGTTGCTGGAGCTTCTTGAGCTAAAACTGGCGACGCACCAAAAACAACTGCCCCAATGACTACTGATGCAGCTCCTACTGTAAATTTTCTAATTCCAAAACGTTGTTTCCGTTCAAAATCTCTCTTTGTCATATATTTCCTTCCATTTTTCACAAAAATAAAGCGCTTTCTTTTTTGCTTAAAAATTTTAGCCCCTAGGACTTTGAGCAAGAAAGAAACTGTATTATTGATGGGTTTCCCCATTCTTTTTCATCTGAAATGTGGCTGCCTTTATTTACTTCCTTCCAGTAAGCAACCATTTTACTCCTTTCGACTTGATGTTACACCTATTATATAATAAATATTCTAAATAATAGCCTTAATAAACTATAATAGAATTTACTTTCAGATATATTTCTATGTTTCAAACTTTTTGAAACTACTTTCTGTACTCCTCAACAAAGAAAGCCCTGTTTTAGCAGGGCTCTTTTCCATATTTTTAATGACCTACATAGGTAAAGGGAATCTCACTACCACACAACCAGTTGTAAACCTGGTCATTGACATGGACATTCATAGCCTCGTGGGCATATTCTGGCATGAGACGATAGCTCTTTTCACAAGTCAAACGATTGTAAATAGCGAACTGGGTGATTGGATAGCAGACATCGTCATCAAGCCCTGTAATCATTCTCACCTCCCCTTTTATTCGATGGGCAATATTTTTCACATCGATATAGCCAAGTGTCTCCATGATCTGCTCTTCTGTTTCGTGGAAAGGATCATGAAACTTAAAGTAACGAAAAAGCTCATCATAAGCTTCGCTGGTATTCCCAATTTCTAGCACTCGTCTAAAGTCTGACAAGAATGGATAGATGGCAACTGTTCGCTTGATACGTGGATTGAGACCAGCAGCTACTAAAGCCAAGGCTCCTCCTTGCGAAGCTCCATAACTAGCCAACTGCTCCTCATCCACTTGTGGTAAGCTAGCGACAATCTCAATCAATTGATAAATATCTAGATAGACATCCTTATAGAAGAGTTGCTCTTTTCCTTCTACTGCACCACGGATGATTTGACCCTTAACTGTATTTCCAAGAGGCGAACGTAAGCCATCTTGTGAGTATCCAGATTGCCCACGAACATCCATCGATACAACCCCATAACCAGCGACGGTAAAGGCTAGCATATCTGTCCAATCCCAACAACGTCCCATATAACCATGGAAGTGGAAAATGACTGGCACTTTCTCTTCTGATTTTGGTAAGACCACACGCGCATAGACAAGGCCATCACGTGTACCTTTAAAGGTTAACTCATAGCACTTAACATTTGGAATATGAAAGTCACGTTCCTCTAGTTGGTAATCTGGCAAGACCGAAACCTTGTCAATCTCACCATCCCAAAAAGCATCAAAATCCTGAGGTACTTCATCTCTTCCTTTATATGTTTTCATTTCTTCTACTAATGCTGGATTTCTCATAGAATTCTCCTTTTTTTGTAACCGTTATCATAACTGTAGCACATATGGGGAAGCAATGCAAGAAAGAAAGGGAAACGGAAAGTGGATTTAATGTCCGCCCCCAGCAAGAATCCCTCTGAAAGTAGTTTTAAAAAAAATAAAAAAGAGCGATTTCGCTCTTTTCTTAGTATTTAGGAGAAGGTTGGGTTTCCTTTTGAAATGTCTTTTGATAAGTCACTTGAATCGTCATGAGAGAGTCCTCGTTTCTTTTTGATGACTCTAGTATAGATACTCACCCTAAAAGCAAACTTAACATTATCTTAGAAAAAGCTTAATCCAGATATTCTTTCTTCTCTAGATTTAAAGTAATCATGTGCCACTCTGGATCCTCTCTCCAATTAGGTAGGGAGCTGATATAGCTGGCTACCTTTCTGGCTTCCTCAAGAATTGGGAAATCTTCGATGATATCAGCCACATGAAACTCTGGTAAACCTGACTGTTTGGTCCCAAAAATTTCACCAGAACCTCGCATTTTCAAATCTTCTTCTGCAAGGACAAAACCATTGGTCGTTTCTGTCATGATACGCATGCGGTCTTTCCCAGAATCAGTTTTTGGATTGGCCACTAGAACTGCGTAGGACTGCTTGTCCCCACGACCGACACGACCTCTAAGTTGATGAAGTTGACTAAGTCCAAAGCGATCAGCATCCATGATAATCATGACTGTTGCATTTGGAACATTGACCCCGACCTCGATAACCGTTGTAGAAACCAAGATATCTGTCTTTCTCTCTTTGAATTCCTGCATAATCTGGTCTTTTTCATCACTCTTCATCTTTCCATGTAAGAGGGCAACTTTTGCTTTCCCAGCAAAATGAGTTGTTAACTCTTCTGACAGAGCAATGGCATTTTTAAGATCCAAGGCTTCAGATTCTTCAATCAAAGGAGAGATCACATAGACTTGGGAGCCTTTCTGAATCTCACCCTCCAACCAAGTCAAGACCTGTGGTAATTGCTCATGCTCGATCCAACGCGTTACGATGGGTTTACGCCCTGCTGGCATCTGGTCAATAATAGAAACATCCATATCCCCAAAGGCAGTGATGGCTAAGGTCCGTGGTATGGGAGTTGCCGTCATCATGAGGACATCTGGATTTTCACCTTTTTCCCGTAAAATACGCCTTTGCCCTACACCAAAGCGGTGTTGCTCATCGATGATAATCAAGCCGAGTCGGGCATAGTCCACGCCGTCTTGTATAAGAGCATGGGTTCCGATAATCACATCGGCTTCCCCCTTAGCAATGGTTTCCAAGACCTTGCGTTTTTCTGCAGCTTTCAGTGACCCTGTCAGGAGAGCTAATCTCAAATCAGGAAAGAGACTCTCTAGACTTTCAAAATGCTGCTCTGCAAGAATCTCTGTTGGAACCATGAGGGCAGCCTGGTAACCAGCCGTTACAGCAGCATACATGGCAAGACCTGCAACCACTGTCTTCCCGCTTCCTACATCACCTTGTAAGAGTCGATTCATGTGGTGGTCCGACTTCATATCTGTTAGGATTTCTTGCAGGCTTTTTTCTTGGGCTTGGGTCAGAGCAAAGGGTAACTTCTCTTTTACTGCCGTTAGTTTTTCCTGGGACCAATTCAAGACCAGGCCACTTCCATCAACCTTATTTTCAGACTTGAGGGTCTGTAATTGCATTTGGAAATAAAAGAGCTCCTCAAACTTGATTCGACGGAGAGCCTGCTTGTATTCTGCCAAATCCTTAGGAAAATGCATGGCACGCACAGCCTGACTTCGGGGCATGAGTTTGTATTTATCTAGCAAAGACTGAGGGAGATTTTCCTCTATCAAGAGATCCAGTCCTTGATCAAAGGCGGTCTTGATGGCCTTAACAAGTCCTGCTTGACTGATACCTTGTGCGAGACGATAGACTGGTTGAAGGTCGTCCTCCACTTGGGCTAAAACCTTCATCCCTGTTAGACTAGCCTTAGCACGATCCCACTTGCCAAAGACAGCTAGAGTCGCTCCTAGCTCAATCTTATCAGCCAGGTAGGGTTGATTAAAGAAGTTAACGGCAAACACAACCTCCCCCTGCTTGAGGCTAAAGCGTAGGCGATTGCGCTTAAAACCATAATACTGAACACTAGCTGGCGTCACCACCTGACCAGACAGGACTGCCTTCTCACCGTCTTCTAGCTCTAGCACCTGCTTGGTCTTAAAATCTTCATAACGGAAAGGAAAGTAAAGCAAGAGGTCTTGCAGGTTTTCAATTCCTAGTTTGGTATATTTCTCTGCAGATTTTGGTCCCACACCAGGCAAGACATGTAAGGGTTGATGTAAATTCATGCTCCTCTCCTTTCCTTCTGTTTCTTAATAATATTCTCTTGGAACTCGATCACTGAGGAGACAAACTACCTCATAATTAATCGTTCCTCGGTAGACTGCCACATCTGTTGCAGTAATCTCCTTGTCACCGTCTGAGCCAATTAAAGTTACCTTGGTACCCAATGGGTAAAGCTTAGGTAAGCGAATGGTGATTTGGTCCATGGATACACGCCCTACAATGGGGCACAATTGTCCATCCACCAGCACTGAGAAATTCTGCATATCTCGTGTCCAACCATCCGCATAACCGATTGGCAAGGTGGCAATAACTTGTTCACTGTCTGCCTGATAGGTCGCTCCGTAGCCCATACAAGCTCCAGCCTCTACTGTTTTGACATGAACGATGGCTGTTCCCAAAGTCAGGGCTGGTTTTAGTTCATAAGGCAATTCTAAAACTTGTCCACTTGGATTGAGACCATACATAGAGTCCCCCATGCGAACAGCATTGAAAATCGTTTCCGCATGCCATAAAGTAGTTGCGGAGTTACTCGCATGGACTAGTTCAGGGACTTCTTGCAAGCCTGCGATTATTCCCTTGAAACATTCCAACTGTTGTTTAAAGTAGCTATCTGACTCTTCATCTGCAGTTGCAAAATGGGTAAAGATTCCCTCAACATTTGCTCCATGTTCCTTGAGTAAAGTTTGAGCTTGTGCGGCCTCGCTTGCACTTCTAAAACCAATTCGTCCCATACCTGAGTCAATCTTAAGGTGAACGGTTAAACCAGCTAAGTCTGGCTCTGTAGCTATGAGTTTCTGGACCCATCCCAATCCTGCCACTGTTAAGGTAATGGCATACTCCTTAGCCAGTGAAAGAGATTCAACCTCAGATACTCCCAAAATAAGAATCTTCTTAGCGATACCTGCCTGACGGAGTTCGATGGCTTCATCAATATTCGAAACGCAAAAGCCGTCAACATCATCCTGAATGGCTGTTGCAACAGCTACCGCTCCGTGTCCGTAGGCATTGGCTTTTACAACTGCCCATTTGAGGGTATCTTTGGGAATGTGCGCTCCCATTTGTTGGATATTGTAGCGGATAGCTCCCAGATCGATGAGGGCTTTAGTTGGTCTATGTGGACTAGTTTTCATGATTCTCCTCCAAAATAACACTAGCTGTCACAAACTGATCTGTATGGCTGATTGATAGCCAAACTTTTCCTGAAAACGGGGATTTGCTGAAGTAGGGAGCTCCTCTTTCATTGTTCAAGATTTCCAAGTCTTGAAAGCCCAACTTCCCAATTCCCGTTCCCATAGCCTTTGAGAAAGCCTCTTTAGCTGACCAACGACCAGCCAAATACTCGACCTGTCTGCGACCTTTGAGACTGGAAAAGCGCTCCATTTCCTTGTCTGTCAAGACACGCTGGGCAAAACCTTTTCTTTTTTCAACTGCATTTTGTATGGAAGCTAATTCTTCAATATCAATTCCGTGTCCAACTATCATTTTTATCAAAAGGAGTTGAGATACCCCCAACTCCATCCTTTTCACTTATTTTGTTAAGGTAGTATAGATTTCTTCTACCAAGGCAACTGTGTTTTCCCATCCTAAACATGGGTCTGTAATGGAACGTCCAAAGATTTCTGGCTGGTTTTGGCGACCATCTGCTAAGTAGGATTCAATCATGAAGCCTCGAACTGTCTTCTTGATTTTTTCATTCCAGTCACGATTGAGCAAAGATTGACGAACAATTCGAACTTGCTCCATATATTGTTTCCCTGAATTATCATGGTTGGTATCAATCATGATAAAGGGATTTTCGAGCCCCATAGACTCGTAACGTCCAATAGCATCTAGAAGAGTTTCGTAGTAGAAGTTAGGTTCATTTTTCCCGTATTCATTCAAAGCACCGCGAAGGATGACGTGAGCCAAGGGATTTCCTGAGGTTTCAACTTCTTGGCCATGAAAGAGAAAGGTTTGTTTGTTTTGTGCTGCATAAACGGCATTAAACATCACAGATAGATTCCCAGAAGTTGGGTTTTTCATCCCTACTGGTGCGTCAATTCCCGAAGCTACAAAACGGTGTTCTTGGTCTTCTACTGAACGCGCACCTACTGCATGATAACTCACCAAGTCATCAACTAAGACCAGATTGGCTGGATACAGCATTTCATCTGCTGTAGTCAATCCGGTTTCTGTAATCACTCGATAATGAAGTTGACGAACAGCCTGCAAACCATTAATCAAGCTTGGAGCCTTCGAAGTATCTGGCTGATGAACCAAGCCCTTGTAGCCATCTCCATTGGTACGTGGCTTTGCAGTATATACACGCATAACCATGAAAATCTTATCCGCCACTTTTTTCTGCAAGTCTGCCAAACGACGAGCATACTCAAGTACTGCTTCTTCATTATCAGACGAACAAGGCCCAATGACCAGAAGGATACGATCATCCTTACCTGAAATGATATCTGCTAGTTCCTGGTCACGACTTTCCTTATGTTGCAATGCTTCTGCAGATAGCTGTGTTTCCGCCTTAATCGCTTCAATATCGATTTCTTGACCTTTCTCGATAAATGCCATATTAGTCTCCTAGTCTTTGGTAGATTTCGCGAACAAGAGCTTCGGTATTTTCCCATCCTAGACATGGATCGGTGATAGATTTTCCAAAGACTTCTGGTTCATTTTGACGACCGTCTTCTAGATAAGACTCAATCATGAAACCACGGACATATTTTTTAATCTTTTCATTCCAGTCGCGGTTAATCAGAGTCTGACGAACGATACGAATCTGATCCATATACTGTTTACCTGAGTTATCATGGTTGGTATCAATGATGATAAATGGATTTTCAAGTCCCATCTTTTCATACTGGGCAATAGTATCCATCAAATTATCGTAGTAGTAGTTAGGAATGTTTTTCCCGTACTCGTTAAGAGCTCCACGAAGGATAGCATGCGATAAAGGATTTCCAGTAGTTTCGACTTCTTTCCCTAGGAAAAGGAAACTTTGTTTATTTTGCGCTGCATAAATACCGTTGAACATCACATTGAGATTTCCTGATGTTGGATTTTTAAATCCTGTTGGGAAATCTGCTCCACTGGCTACAAAACGGTGTTGTTGGTCTTCAACTGAACGGGCTCCAACTGCCATGTAAGAAATCAAGTCATCAACCAATGGAAGGTTTTCTGGGTACAACATCTCATCAGCTGTTGTCATTCCTGTTTCAGAAATAACACGGTAGTGCAAATGACGAACTGCCTTGATTCCATTGATGAGGCTAGGTGCTTCTTTGGCATTTGGTTGGTGAATCAAGCCCTTATATCCGTCACCGTTAGTACGTGGTTTAGCAGTGTAGACACGCATGACCATAAAGACACGATCTTTGACTTCTTCTTGCAGTTTTGACAAACGCTTAGCATATTCGAGAACTGCTTCTTCATTGTCAGATGAACAAGGACCAATCACCAACAAAATACGTTGGTCTTCCCCACGAATAATCGCTTCAAGCTCTTGATCGCGTTGCTGTTTATTGGCCAGCGCTTGTCCTTCTAATTTTGACAAACTACGAACTTCTTCAATATTAATTTTAGGGCTTTTTGCTGTAAATACCATCATTCATCTCCTTATAAAGCAAACGGACGCCAAGCGAAAATTCACTTTTCACTAGGCATCCGCCTGAAAATTAGTCATTCTTAACGTCGTTTACCGTGACAGTTTTTAAATTTCTTACCAGATCCACATGGGCATAAGTCATTACGTTTTACTTGACTGAGGTCCAAATCAGCTGGAAGATTTGTCTGTTGGGCAGCAATATTTCGAGTTGCTGTCGTACTAATATGATGTTCGGTTTGTGGTCGTTCTTGTTCATGAATTTGTGCTTTCATCATCAAGCGAGTCACATCAAACTCAATCGAACCAATCATATCATTAAACATACGGAAGCCTTCCGCTTGATATTCTACGACAGGGTTGTTTTGGGCATAACCACGAAGACCAACAGCATTTCTCAACTGATCAAGGGCATCGATATGGTCAGTCCACTTGTTATCTACAACACGTAGAATCAAGACTTTCTGGAATTCTTTCACTGCTTCTTCGTCACGAAGTTTAGCAACTTGGCTATCGTAGACTTTCAATGCACGTTGGTATAATTCATCCTTGATAGCTTGGTCTGACAAACCTTCTAGATCTGAAAGTGAAATCGAATTTTCTGGAAGCAAGTTGTACTTGGCAAAGTTCAAGATTGCTTCAAGCTTTTCATCTTGTTTAGAACGAGCATGGCCATCGACAATTCGTCCAATCGTACGGCGAATCATAGCGTGAATTTCAGGAGCCAAGTCACGTTCTGCAGTTATAACTTCATAACGTTGTGCGTAGATAATTTCACGTTGTTCACGCATAACGTCATCATATTGAAGGACTTGTTTACGAGTATCGTAGTTATTTCCTTCAACACGTTTTTGCGCTGCTTCGACCTGACGTGTCAACATACGAGATTCGATGGCTTCGTCAGACATGTTGAGACGTTCAAAGACACCTTTCAAACGTTCTGAACCAAAACGTTTCATCAAATCATCTTCGAGCGACAAGTAGAATTGTGACTCACCTGGGTCACCTTGACGACCTGAACGTCCACGAAGCTGATTATCGATACGACGGCTCTCATGACGCTCTGTACCGATAACACAAAGTCCACCAAGCTCACGAACACCTTCACCAAGCTTAATATCGGTACCACGACCGGCCATGTTTGTTGCGATAGTGATCGCACCACGTTGACCAGCATTCATGATGATTTGTGCTTCTCTGTAGTGGTTTTTAGCATTCAGCACTTCGTGAGGTACGCCTGCTTCAACCAATTTTTTAGAAAGAAAATCACTGGTTTCAACGGCAACAGTACCTACCAAGACTGGTTGACCTTTTTGGTAACGCGCCTTAACATCTTCTACTACAGCCTTGAATTTTGCATCGAGACTAGCGTAGAGAAGGTCTGAATGGTCGATACGTTGGATCGGACGGTTAGTAGGAATTGGAATAACACGAATGTTGTAGATTTCGCGGAATTCTTCTTCTTCTGTTTTACCAGTACCTGTCATACCTGCCAATTTCTTATACATACGGAAAAGATTTTGGTAGGTGATCGATGCTGATGTCTTAGTCTCGTCTTGGATTGGCACACCTTCTTTAGCTTCAATCGCTTGGTGCAAACCATCAGAGTAACGACGACCTTCCATGGTACGACCTGTAAATTGGTCGACAATCAAGATTTCTTGTTCTTCGCTGACCACATAATCAATATCAAGAATCATGATGTAGTTGGCACGAAGGGCGTTGTCGATAAAGTGAGTCAAAGCCACATTTTCGATATCATAAAGGTTTTCTAGTTTGAAGTAGCTTTCAGCCTTGTCAATACCTGAGTCAGACAAACCGATTGTCTTAGACTGAATGTCGATGATGTAGTCATCTTTATCCAAAGACTTCACAAAGTGGTCAGCCATGTGGTAGAGTTGACTCGTTTCAACTGCATTAGCTCCTGAAACGATCAATGGTGTACGAGCTTCGTCGATCAAGATAGAGTCAACCTCATCGACCAAGGCATAGTTAAGTGGGCGTTGAACCATGTTCTCCGCACGAACAACCATGTTATCACGAAGATAGTCGAAACCAATTTCTGAGTTTGTTGAATACGTAATGTCACAGAGATAAGCTTCTTTTTTCTCCATTGGAGATTTCGCAGCCAAGTTGATCCCTACTGACAAACCAAGCCATGAGTACAACTCACCCATCTCAGTCGCGTCACGTTCTGTAAGGTATTCGTTGACGGTAACTACGTGTACACCTTTACCTGAAAGAGCGTTTAGGTAAACAGGCATTGTCGCTGTCAAGGTTTTCCCTTCCCCTGTACGCATTTCTGGAACGTCACCGTGGTGAAGAACGATACCACCCATAACCTGAACCTTGTATGGGAAAAGTCCAAGAACACGCTTAGCTCCCTCACGTACAACCGCAAAGGCTTCGTACAAGAGTTGATCAAGCGTTTCACCATTTTGATAACGTTGCTTAAATTCTTCTGTCTTAGCTTGCAACTGCTCATCTGTCAAAGCAGCCATTTCATCTTCGTATTTGAGGACTTTATCAGCCATCTTTTCTAAGCGGCGGAGTTCCCCTTTATCATTTTCGATGATTGTTTTTAATAAATTTGCCATTTTTTTCCTTACTTTAAATTCTGAATATTTTAGAATGTTCTTTTTATTGTAGCATATTTGCCCAGCTTTTTCAAGAAAGAATCCGTGTTTATACAAGCTAAAAAAGCTCATTTAGAGCCTTCTTTTGTAAATGTTCAAACTATTGCTAATCATTGATTTTCTTTTAGAAATTTCAAGCCTATTCTTTAGTTGTAGAAGTGCTAAAATCAACCTTTGGAGCTGTCTTGGCTTCTTCGCTTTCTTTAAAGGTTTCTGCCTCTTTAAAGTTCATCATGTTAGCAAAAAGAACTGTTGGGAAGCTTCTTAATTTTTGATTGTATTCTGTTGCAGCTTGGTTGTAATCCTTGCGGGCTACAAAGATACGATTTTCACTCCCAGCCAACTCCGTCATGAGTTGTTCCACATTTTGATTGCTCTTAAGCTCAGGATAGTTCTCCGTCAACACAAGCAGGCGTGAAATAGCTGAACTCAACTCACCTTGAGCCTCTTGGTTTTCCTTTGAAGTAACCGAGCCATTCCCAATTTTTGCACGTGCTTCTGCAATCTGGGTAAAGACCTCTGTCTCATGGTTCATCTGTCCCTTTACAGACTCTACCAGATTTCCAATCAAGTCTGAACGACGTTGAAGGGCTGTCGCTACATTTGCTTGAGCTTGTTCAACCTTGGTTTGCTCTGATACAAGACCATTATAGGTACCTACTACTGAGCATCCACCTAGCAAGAGAATAGTCAGTAAAATACTTAATACATAAATAATTCCTTTATTTTTCATTTCTTAAACCTACTTATTTCTTTAAATTACATACGAACATTACCAATCATCAGATGAACCACCACCATCAAAGCCACCACCGTCCCAGCTACTAGAAGAATCTGAGCCTGAGTCAGACCAAGATGAACCCGAATCGGATGAGTCACTAAACCACCAGCCGCCGTCAGAGGAGTCTCTCCCTCCGCCACCTCTACCTCTGATAATGGCAATAATGACTCCAACGAAATATATTACCGTCAGGAACATAAAGAAATCTTTTATGGGGTCATTTTTTTGACGGCGGTTTGATGAACTAGTTCTATCTCGATTAGATTTTTTCCCACTGATACTTTCGGAATAACGTTTGATATCAGCGGAGTCTTCATCAGACGAGAAGGTTCCGGTTCCTCTATAAAACTGATTGTCCAAGCCTTTGGCAATCGCTAGAATTCCTTTACTATAGTCACCGGTTTTAAAATCTGTACGGCTGGCTGCCAAGATCTGCTTGGTTTGATAGTCCGTTATTCTAATGGCGGTGTTATTACTGGTTTCAATTCTTGATTTACGGTCTTGGACAGCTACTACAATGAGACTTCCAAAATTATCTCCTGAATAGCCTATCTTCCAAGCCCTGGCAGTTTCATTAGCCACCGTTTCAATGCTTTCTCCTTCCAGACTATCTACGATATAGACACCTATTTGAAGCTTTTCTGCCTTTTGACTATTGGCTTCATTCAAATCACGAATTTGAGTAACTACTTCCTCTGTCAAATAATGATTTGGATCATAAATACCATAGTCTGGTTTTTCAGGTGCAGTGAATCCTGATAGGAAAAAAAATGCCATCAGCAATCCAAGTAGATGCACCACGAAACGATTCTTTAACAATCTATCTTTTTTCATAATAACCTCCTTATGCAAGGAAAATTGTTTAGAGAATTATAGCATTTTGACTTTTACAAAGAAAGTCCCTTTTCATTACAAAACCATGACAAGGACCAGGAAAACATGTTAATTTGATGACAAATTCAGCTCTAAGTTCTCGGTGTCATTTACAAAAAAGAAGGTCTGAAAACCTTCTTCTTTTTATCATTTTACTTTCGCTTTCTTGCAATCAGATGAATCGGTGTTCCCTCAAAGACGAAGGCCTTGCGGATTTGATTTTCCAAGAAACGTAAGTATGAGAAGTGCATTAATTCTTCTTCGTTTACAAAGATAACAAAGGTTGGTGGTTTGGTTGCCACTTGAGTCGCATAAAAAATCTTAAGGCGTTTCCCTTTGTCTGTCGGTGTTGGATTGATGGCAATAGCATCCATAATCACATCATTCAAGACAGCTGATGGGATACGAGTATTTTGACTCTCGCTGATTTGTTTGATCATTTCAGGTAATTTGTGAAGACGTTGCTTGGTAAGAGCTGACACAAAGATAATCGGTGCGTAAGGCAAGTATTGGAACTGCTCACGGATATCCTCTTCCCAGTTTTTCATGGTGTGATTATCTTTTTCAAGGGTATCCCACTTATTGACCACGATAATCATCCCTTTACCAGCTTCGTGGGCAAAACCTGCGATACGCTTGTCATACTCACGGATGCCTTCTTCTGCATTGAGGACCATCAGGACCACATCCGAACGGTCAATAGCACGCATAGCACGCATAACTGAGTATTTCTCAGTATTTTCATAAACTTTACCAGACTTACGCATACCAGCCGTATCAATCATGATAAATTCTTGGCCATCTGCATCTGTAAAATGAGTGTCAATGGCGTCACGAGTGGTACCAGCTACAGGACTGGCAATCACGCGATCTTCTCCCAAAATGGCATTGATCAAGCTAGATTTTCCGACATTTGGGCGACCAATCAAGCTGAATTTAATGACATCTGGATTTTCATCTTCGACTTCGTGTGGGAGATTTTCGACGATAGCGTCCAATACATCCCCTGTACCAATCCCATGCACAGATGAAATTGGCAGTGGCTCACCCAAGCCTAGTGCATAAAAATCATAGATATCATTTCGCATCTCTGGATTGTCAACCTTGTTGACTGCGAGGATAACAGGTTTATGTGTCTTATAGAGTTTACGAGCTACGTATTCGTCTGCATCTGTGATTCCTTCTTTTCCAGAAACGACAAAGACGATGACGTCTGCCTCTTCCATGGCAATCTCTGCCTGATGCTTGATTTGTTCCATAAATGGAGCATCAACATCGTCAATCCCTCCAGTATCAATCATACTAAAAGAACGGTTGAGCCACTCACCAGTAGCATAGATACGGTCTCGTGTTACTCCTTCGACATCTTCTACGATTGAGATGCGTTCCCCTGCAATACGGTTAAACAGGGTTGATTTCCCAACATTGGGACGTCCTACGATGGCAACAGTTGGTAAGGCCATGTTTTCTCACTTTCTACAATAAGTTCTTTTGTTCAAGATTTTCTCTAGTTGAGCTTGGTTCAGGCTGACCGAATTGCTCTGCAAGACGTTGACTCCAAGTAGTAGTCGCACGAGCTCCTGCATATTCAGTCTGCACACGATCATAGGCTTCAATAGCCTCAGCTGTTTGTTCTTGGTATTCTTCCTCAAAAACAACATTTTCGAGTGGCAATCTTGGTTTTACATCATGATTTTGGTTTGGCACACCGAGTGCAATCCCAAAAACTGGGTAGGTATAGTCAGGAAGGTTGAACAATTCTGCCAATTCAACAGATTTGTAACGCACCAAACCGATGATTACTCCACCATAGCCCAGGCTTTCTGCTGCAAGCAAGGTGTTCTGCCCAGCCAAGGCTGCGTCCACAGAAGTAATCAGGAGACCTTCCACTCCTTGAGGTCGGAAAGTATCCGTATGGAGACGAGCTCCTTTTTCTGCACGGTTTAAATCTCCTACAAAGAGAAGGAAGGCAGCAGACTGACGAATCGCTTCCTGAGGAACCAGCTCAAAAAGAGCATCTTTCTTTTCTTGACTTCTGACTACAATCACAGAATAAGATTGGAAATTTTTCCAAGAAGAAGCCATTTGTCCTGCAGACAAAATGGTATTTAAATCTTCTTGAGGAATCGCTTCTTCTTTAAATCTGCGAACCGAAGTATGAGATTTCATTAAGGTGATTGTTTCACTCATCGGCGGTTTTCTCCTTCAAGTCGTGTTTCTTCTGCAAGATAACGGATACGCTCCATAACGCGTCTAGCTTCCCATGTTTCATCGTTTCCGTTCTTACCTTTAGCAAAATGTTTTTCCAAATCTTCAAAATTGAAATTTGAGGTAAAGAAGGTTGGCAAATCTTCCTGCATACGATATTGGAGAATGACTTGCAAGACTTCATCACGAACCCAAGGCGTTGATTGCTCGGCGCCAATATCATCCAAAATCAAGACTTCAGCTTGCTTGATTTCATCTACCAAATTCTTAACATTCCCATCACCGATAGCATTTTTGACATCAATGACAAAGCTAGGATAGTGAAGAAGGGTTGATGAAACACCACGTTTTTCTGATAAATCATGGGCTAGGGCAGCTACTATAAAGCTCTTCCCAACTCCAAAGTCGCCATAGAGATAGAGACCTTTACGGACTTCTGGATATTGCTCAACAAAGGTAAAGAGCTTTTCAAAAACTGGCAAACGTCCCAAATCATCCAAATCAACTTGAGCCAAACTAGCTTTTTTAAGACTAGCTGGAAGATTAATCAGTCTGAGACGGTTCTTGATAGCCGCTTCCTTCTCAGCCGCAATCAGTTCCGGAGTTTCCTCATAGGATACATCTGCGTAACCATGATTCATAACTAGAATGGGCTTATAGCCACGCGCGATATAGTCAGTATCTCCGCGAAGAAACTTATCTCGCTCGGTGATGTATTGGTTAAACTTAGAGATACTACGATTCAATTCCTCTTGACTGAGAGATTCCTTCTGGATAAAAACCGCAACATCAGGATCTTTTACAATCTGCTGGACCAGGTCCTGGTATTGAAAACGGCTGGGATGACCTTTAAGCACATCTCCTACACTTTCCATCTAGTCTCCTCCTTTTCCTAATCGATCTAACATTTCTTTTTTCTTGCGTTCTAACTCCAAGCGAGTTTCTTCGCTGGTTTCATTTTTATATTCTGGATTACTCCATTTAGGAACATTAGTTTTTGCTTGACTTTTTTTCGCTGATTTTTGTTCTTGCCCCTTTTGATTCTTCTCTCTGATTCGAAGTACAGCTTCTTCAGCAGTTCTGATCTTGTTATAAGAGTAATCGTTGGCCACTTTCATGGCATATTTTTCATTGAGGTTGGCAGAATCAACCTTGTTGAAGGTCAAGAGGATAACGACATTGATAACTTCATCAAGCAAGCCTAAATCTGCCATCTGCTTTAATAAATCGCGTTCGGCTTGGATAATTCCAGCATTTAAGGTTTGTTTGATACCCGCTAAAAATTGCAGGGCAGTCTTACTTTTAGCTTCTCGGATAATGGTCGCTTCTTGGGGACTAAAGTCCGAAGAGACAGACTCTTGTGCTAATTTTTCACGCATACGCTTGACAGAAATAACTTGTGAAACAGCTGTCGCCTTAGCCAATTGATAGGTCTCAAACCAAGTCCATTTTTTCTCGTCAGAGATTTTAAATAGCTCTAAGACATCTGACTGTTCATCTTGGAAACGAAGATTGTCTCTCGCCATAAGTTGACGAAAATGCTCCAAATCAAAATCATTTTTAAAATCAGCTTTTACTGGTGTCTCATCATGACTAGCCATGTCTTCTATCTCTGGAAAGGCCTGACTCAAAGAAACGGTCAAAGGCTCTCCACCTGCAGACTCTTGGCGAAAATCAGAAACTGCTGGCTCACCGATTTTTTTCTCCAATAAGGTACGATAAACCGTATGATGCAAGAAATCTGAGCTAGAAAGCGTTGGATGAATAGCAAGTTCATAGCCGTCACCCTTTTGATAGAGGGTAACCAAATTGAAGGCTGATAAGATTTTAAAAGCCTTTAAAAGCCTGTCCATCCCAAAATTGAGATGATTGAGAATAGCTGCAAAAAGGTGTTCTTTTTGTCCATCATCCCAAAAAGCTAAGGTATAAAGGTAAAGACTCAGCGCATCCTGACCGATAATCGGGAGGTAGCACTGCACCAAAGTTGTGGGATCTTGCGACACCCGATTATTCTTTAGAAAAGAAAAACGATCATTAGGCTTCATTTATTTTTCCTTTTTCTTCTTTGAAGATTGCGTAATTTGTTTGAGAAGATTTTCGAGCTCACTCACGTCCTTAAAGCTACGATAGACACTAGCAAAACGAACGTATGTGATTTCGTCGAGTTCAGCTAACTCTTCCATGACGAGCGAACCAATATCTTCGCTCTGAATTTCATTATCATTGCGACTGAGGAGTTTTTGTTCGATACGATTGACCACCATGCCAATCTCATCACTAGACACCGGACGTTTTTGAGCTGAACGAATAATCCCATTAAAGATTTTATCTCTTGAGAACTGCTCCCGTGTGCCATCCTTTTTGACCACAACTAGCGTTCTTTCTTCTACACGTTCATAGGTCGTAAAACGATGTTGGCATTCTTCGCACTCACGTCTTCTTCTGATAGTATTTCCTTCTTCAGCCTGACGGCTATCGATAACACTTGATTTTGTAGCGCCACATTTTGGACAACGCATGCCTTCCCCTCCTTGTCGTTTTCTTTTCATTATACCATTTTTTTAAGCAATTCCCAAAATAATTCTCCTTTTGGCTTGACAAGTTTTTTGTTTAGTTGTATTATTTAAGTGACACAAAAAGAAATTGTAGAAAGGAGACCGTGATGT
Organism: Streptococcus infantis; assembly: GCF_047463315.1. Classification (GTDB taxonomy): domain Bacteria; phylum Bacillota; class Bacilli; order Lactobacillales; family Streptococcaceae; genus Streptococcus; species Streptococcus infantis_AB. Next base: position 34,811 of record NZ_JASHEB010000003.1, read on the forward strand.
CCTGGACATTTGATAACAACAAACCCATTTATTTGCAGATAATGGATAAGATCAAACTGCAAATCGTTTCCCATAAACTAGAACCCAACCAACAACTGCCAACTGTCAGAGAACTGGCTAGCGAGGCTGGCGTCAATCCTAATACCATCCAACGCGCCCTATCAGACTTAGAAAGAGAAGGCTTCGTTTACACCAAGCGGACTGCAGGGCGTTTTGTCACCGAGGACTTGGACTTAATCCTCCAATCTCGGAAGCAACTATCAGAAGAACAGCTGCAGCAATTTGTAACAGGCATGGTAGAATTTGGCTATGAAAAAGAAGAACTACCAACTGTTTTGAGAGATTATATTGAAGGAGTTTAGACTATGACCTTGTTAACGTTTGAAAATGTTTCAAAATTCTATGGAGCAAGCCCTGCTCTTCAAAATGTTTCCCTTGAAATTCCAGCAGGAAAGATTGTGGGTCTCCTTGGCCCAAACGGTTCTGGAAAAACAACCCTGATTAAACTAATCAACGGCTTGTTACAACCTGATGGTGGGCGTATTCTTATCAACGATATGGAACCAAGCCCAGCAACTAAGGCTATCGTTTCTTATCTACCTGATACGACCTATCTCAACGAACAGATGAAGGTCAAAGAAGCTCTTACCTTTTTCAAGACCTTCTATAAAGATTTCAATCTGGAGCGTGCTCAAGGTCTTCTTCGTGACCTTGGCATCGACGAGAATAGCCGTTTCAAGAAACTCTCAAAAGGGAACAAAGAAAAGGTTCAGTTAATCCTTGTCATGAGTCGTGATGCTCGTCTATACGTCCTTGACGAACCAATCGGTGGTGTCGATCCTGCAGCTCGTGACTACATCTTGAACACCATCATCAACAACTACTCTCCAACTTCGACTGTCTTGATTTCAACTCACTTGATTTCAGACATCGAACCAATCTTGGATGAGATTGTCTTCCTCAAGGATGGAAAAGTTGTCCGTCAAGGAAATGTGGATGATATTCGCTACGAATCAGGAGAGTCTATCGACCAGCTCTTCCGTCACGAATTCAAAGCCTAGTTAAAGGAGATTCTTATGTTTTGGAATTTAGTTCGTTATGAATTTAAAAATGTCAACAAATGGTTTTTAGCCCTCTATGCTGCTGTACTATCCCTATCTGTCATCATAGGAATTCAGGGCAGCACCCTCACTAGTACCTATTATCAAGACAAGGGTGTTGTCATGTTAGTATTTCTATCTCTGGTTTTTGGGGGTCTGGTTATTACTTTGAGTATCTCAACCTTGATTTTGATTATTCAACGATTTAAGGGAAGCGTTTACGATCGTCGTGGCTATTTAACTCTCACCCTGCCAGTATCTGAACACCAGATCCTCTCCGCTAAACTTCTTGGAGCCTTTGTTTGGTCTTTGGCAAGTACAGTGGTTTTCCTTTTTAGTCTTTACATCATCATGTCCATGATTCAACCAGACGTCTTAATATCCAACGTTGCCGATTTTATTCTCAAAAATTATCAAGATGATTTCTGGTTAGCCTTGATTTCCTATATCGTTAACACTCTTGCAAGTATCCTTTGTATCTACTTTTCTATCTCTATCAGTCAACTCTTTAATGAATACCGTACAGCTCTTGCGGTTGTCGCCTACATCGCTATCCAAATAGTCCTTGGTTTTATCACCCTAAATCTTCGCATCGATTTCGACTACAATTGGGTATTATCCTTTGAAATTTTCAAGGACTTAATCCTTAGCGTCGGCTTCTATCTCGGCACCTACTATATCTTAAAGAATAAAGTTAACCTTCAATAATCAATAACCCCCTAGCAAAAAAATTTGCTGGGGGTGTTTTATTCTTAATTAAACAGATAAAAGGCCAAGAAATACTTGACCTTTAACTCAATATTAAACCAGCTACGATGGGACTGATAAAGACATACAGCAGACCTGTGACACCGATTGCCAAACCAGCCATGGCACCAGCGACTGATCCGTAACGGAAGGCTGTCCCAGTTCCAACCGCATGACCTGTTCCTCCCAGGGCCAGTCCAACAGCTACTGGGTCGTCTATTTTTAGCCATTTCAAAAGTGTTGGTCCAATAACGCTAGTCAGAATGCCAGTTGCTACGACCACTACCAAGGTGATTGTTGTGATCCCTTGAAGTTTATCCGTAATCCCAACTGCCATCGCAGTCGTTACTGACTTAGGAAAAAGCGAAATCGCCAAGAAGAAATCCATGCCGAAAAATTTGGCGACTAGTGCTGTAAAAGTGGTATTTACGATGACTGCTAAAAGACTACCTAGCAGAATACTTCTAACATGGTGCTTCATGAGGTGAAAACTTTTATAGAGAGGAATCCCAAGTGCTACTGTCGAAGGTACAATCAAGTTATTCAGATAAACCCCACCTTGATAATAGTCAACATAGGAAATACCCGTCAATTTCAGAAATGCTATGATAAATAAAGTCGCTAGCAGCAAGGGAGTCGTCAGAGGATGAGGATATCGTCTAAAGATAATCATGCCCCCGAGATAGGCCAGGATAGACAAGGCTATCCCAAAAAGTGGATTGGATACAAATTCGCTCATTTAGCACCTCTTTCTTCGTAATCACCTTCATAACGCTTTTTGATAAACTGAACGACCAACGCAATCAAGATAATATTGATAACTGCTGCAAAAAAGACAATCAAGACAATGGGCAATAAATAGGGAGCAATCACATCAAATTTCTCCATAATCCCAACTGCAGGAGGCAAAAATAGAATAGTCATATTAGCCAGGAGAAAATTCCCAACCATGTTGACATGACGTACCCGCAACCACTTGAACTGCAAGGCTAAAAATAAAATAATCAAACCAATAATGCTTCCAGGGATAGGCAAATGGAAAAAGCTAGATATTCCCTCACCAATCAGTGAAATGACAAAGAGAATCATTAACTGAACATATAACTTCATCGTTTACTCCACAAATAGACTTTCTGCATACCAGTTTACTACTTTTTCAGAAAATTTCAAGGAAATACACAAGAAACATCCTTCTTGCTATCTCATCTAAAAAGTTGTATACTAATTGCGTGCGCAAGCATCTTAGATGCAAAAATCCATTTACATCTATTATAGAGGAAAGGAGATTAACATGACTTACTTGGAAAAATGGTTCGACTTCAACCGCCGACAAGTAGAGCTAGAAGCTATTTTAGAGCAAACGATCGCTGAGCAGAGTGAACAGAGTCTTACGCTCAAAGAATTCTATCTCTTGCACTTTTTAAATCAGGCTCAAGAAAAATCTTTGAGACAGATTGACTTGCCAGATAAACTTCATCTGAGCCCTAGTGCTGTATCACGGATGGTGGCACGCCTAGAAGCCAAAAACTGTGCTTTACTTAGTCGGAGATGTTGTGACCAGGACAAGCGAGCTAGTTTTATCTGCCTCACTAGTGAGGGCCAGACGACTCTTGCTTATCTACAAAAAGCAGTCGAAGAAAGCCTAGCTACAAAAGCAGACTGGTTGTTCTAAATTTTTCAAAAAAACTTGCGTGCGCAATCAATTTTCTTGACATTCCTTTTTCTGAGGAGTAAAATGAAGACATGATTTAGCAAAGGAGAATCCTATGATTGAAATCACTTATTTAGACGCCAGCAAGCAAGAGAGAACCATGACCTTCGATTCATACGAAGAATTTGAACGTTCTCAACATGCCTGCCTGATTGGTGTCGCCGACTATTACCCTGTCCAAAAACTAACCTACAATGGTCATGTTCTGGACTACCATGGGACTTATGGGGATGTTTTCTTCTATCTCATGAAACAAGATTTAAGCCAATATAACTAAAAAGGAGAAATACTATGGCAAAAGCAATTACAGATGCAACATTTGAACAAGAAACTAAAGACGGATTGGTCTTGGTAGACTTCTGGGCAACTTGGTGTGGTCCATGTCGTATGCAAGGTCCAATTTTGGACAAATTGTCTGAAGAACTTTCAGAAGATGTTTTGAAAATCGTTAAAATGGACGTTGACGAAAATCCAAACACAGCTCGTGCATTTGGAATCATGTCTATCCCTACTCTTCTTTTCAAGAAAGATGGACAAGTCGTCAAACAAGTTGCTGGTGTTCACACTGCAGAACAAATCAAAGCAATCGTTGCTGAATTGAGTTAATTATAAAATCCCTCACCTCTTATCGTGGGGGATTTTAATATACAAAAAAACTACTCTCCAATGTGAAGAGTAGGCTTTTTGCGTTTCAATTATTCTTCAGTTCCAAGGAAGTTTTTAGCAACAAGAGCTGCAAGAACTCCACCAACGATTGGTGCAAGGATGAAAATCCAAACTTGTTGAAGAGCTGCGCCACCCACCAATACAGCAGGGGCCAAGCTACGAGCTGGGTTTACTGAAAGGCCAGTAATATTCAATCCAACAAGAATCAAAGCAGTCAATGACAAACCAATCACCAAACCAGCAATAGCACCATTACCTTTGCTTGCTGATGTTACAGTCATGATTACCAAAACAAACAAGAAAGTTGCAATTGTTTCAAACAAGAAACCACCAAAGACAGTTACACCATTTGCCAAGGCATTTTCACCAAGACTTGCAGTTGACATACCTGAATTTGCCAAGAGGAAGAATACAGCTCCAGATGCAAGGAAAGCACCAACTACTTGACCAAGAATGTAGTTTACAAGCTCTGAAGATGACAAACGTTTGTTTACAAACATAGCGATAGAAACAGCTGGGTTCAAGTGAGCACCTGAAACAGTTCCAATTGAGAAGGCTGCGACTACGATTGCCAAACCAAAGGCAAGAGCAATCCCAAGGTGTCCAAGTCCTTCAACACCATTTCCAAAAACAACAGCTCCTGTTCCGATGAACACAAGCATAAAAGTACCGATTAATTCAGCAACAAATTTTTTCATGATAAGTCTCCTTTTTTCAAACTATGTATTAGTCTATCAGAAGAAGGAAAGGGTTTCAAGAAATGTGCTTGAAAATTTTGTGCAAGTTTTCGCATTTAATAATCGATATCTAATATTGAAAAGATTGAATAGCTTTTTTCAAGTCATCTTGTAAACTATTTCTCTGGTCGAGTTGAACATAGACTTCTAAGAGACAAGATCTGAAATTGGAAAATTTATAAAAATCTTCCCTCTCTTCTATCGGGAAATCAAGTGACTTTATCCAAGAAGCCAGTGTCGCTTGCTCCACCTTGCCTTGCAAAATAGGTTCATAAAGCACTCTGGCCAAGCGCCAATCCTCATCATCTATAAACCGAATCGTAATTCTTTTAAATAGTTGGCCAAGTATGTCAAATACTTCATGAACTCTGTTTTTAGGAAAGTCTGGATGACAAACAACTTCAGTCAAAAGATCAGCCCCATGAGCAAAAGCATGTACCCAACCATACTGACCTGAAAAACCTGTCGTATCCTCTTCTTTTTCAAGGTAATGCAAACCTTGGTTGAGCATCGTATTTCTGATGTCAATTTTAAGCACTTGATAATAAAGAGAGTGTTGGTTGCCATCGGCAGATAAGAGATTGGCATAAATAAGTGCCCTAAAAGAACGTTCAAGCGTTGAAACTCCTGTCTTATCAATCTCTTTATCTAGGCCACCATCAGAAGTAATCCTAGTAGCAATAAACTGAAATTGCTCCTTTGTAAATAATTCTTCTTGAATCCCCCTAGCCAGACTGGTAAAAACCAATTCATCGCGAATTTCTGGAGAGGGATATCCTAAATGATCAAGCAACCACTGGAGTTCTTTTTGACGATAACTCGGTTTTGCTTCTATTGCTTTTCTTTTCAACTCTTGATACATCTGCCCACCTCTTTTTATGAGTTATCAAAAATCATCCGCAGATGACTTTATACTAAATTCTTAAGGAAATAGAATCTGGGATAACTGGTCTAAAATGAAGTAAATAACTATCAGTATCAACTCTACAGCAAGTTCAAATCTAACATCACGACCTTCAACTGCATTTTTGAAAATAGCTACAGCTAAACCAAATATAATGACAATTAATAATCCCAAGAGCATTATTCTAAAACAACCTTTCTATTCCTTTACTCCCCCAACTGGGTACTATAGGCAATAATCTGATCAACTGTTTCTGACAAGAACTGGATGGTATCACGGAGTGGTTTATCTGTAGAGATATCTGCTCCGATAATCATAGCTGACTCAAGTGGTGTCTTGCTACCTCCTGACTTGAGGAGATTGAGCCAGTCTTCAGCTCCAGTTTCTGATTGTTTCAGATGGAGATAGCCAGCAGTTGAAATTACAAGACCGGCAGAGTAAGTGTAACTATACAAACCCATGTAGTAGTGAGCTTGGCGCATCCAAGTCAGTGCCGCATCATCATCAATCTCAATGGCATCTCCCCAGAAATCCGTCAAGACTTCCTTCATAATGCTGTTGAGTTTACTTGCTCCAAAGGTCTCACCTTCTTCAATCAACGTATATACCTTACGTTGAAAAGCTGCTTCCAAGAGATGGGTAATAAAGTTATGGAAGTAGGTGTCCGTCAAGCGATGAGCTAAGGCAAAGCGTTTCTGACGTGGGTCATCAGATTGGTGTTCTAAGTAATCACTTAACAGCAATTCATTGAAGGTTGACGGTGCTTCGACATAGTAGGTCGACATGTGGGCATTGAAGTAGCTCTGATGATTATCCGAAAAAATAAATTGACCAGAATGCCCAATTTCATGAATCAAGGTATAAACATCGCTCAAACGACCTGTCCAGCTCATGAGGACATATGGATGCACACGATATGGATCAGCTGCATAACCACCAGAATCCTTGCCACTATTAGCAGCGAAGTCAACCCAGCGCTCTTCTTGATAGCGAGCGATTTCCTGACTGTATTCTTGACCCAAAGGTGCGACTGATTTCATAACTAAATCATAGGCATCATCAATGCTAACCTCTGGATTGAGAGCATTGTCCAAGTCCAATTTCCAATCAGCAAAGGTCATCTTCTCAAGACCATTCACCTTGGCAACATGCTTGAGGTATCTCTGAGCAACTGGCGCAAAGTCCTTCATGATGAGGTCAATCTGGCGGTCAAACATGGCACGGTCCACTTCTTGCTCAGCCAAAAGATAGTCGAATACTGAGTCATAACCTTTCATATCTGCCAACAATTTCTCAGACTTTACCTGAGCAAGATAGGCTGCCGCAGCTGTATTTTGGTGCTTACGTAGTCCATCTGAGAAGGAACGGAAAGATTTCTCACGAACTTCAGCATCCTCGTGATTTTGGTAGAAATTTTCATAGGTCACAAAGCTGTTTTTGTAGGTTTTTCCATGGGCTTCAAAGTCAGCCATTTCGAAATCCCCAGCTCGCATCTTGGTGTAAATATCCTGTGGACTGTAGAAAACTTCGCCAAGATTAGTCAAGGCCTTCTCCACATCAGCCCCTAGATAGTGGGCTTTTTTGATTTTGGCCTGACGAATGGCTGCAGTCAAGTGAGGCAATTCACCCAAATGGTCCAAGACTTCCTCGTCTGCTGCCACCAAGGCATCATCAAAGAAGGTCAAGGCTACGCTGGCATCTGTTTCAAAGTCCATTCCAGCTTGGGCGATATTGGCAAAATCTTCATTGCTATAATCTGTCGTCTGAGGCATAAAGGCATAATTACCAATATGGCTCATCTGGATATAGATTTGCTCCAATTCTGCAAAGGCCTTATCAAAATCCTCAAAAGTGTGAAGATTGCCCTTGTAGTCACGGCTAAATTGATTGATGTCTTCACGCGCCTTCTCTATCGCACGCAAGAAATCCTCACGGTCTTGATATAGGGCTGTTAAGTCCCAAAGTTCATTTTCAGGAAATTCTGAACGGTGTTTTTGTTCCATCTTTTTCCTCTTATTTCTCTAATTCTAACAAAACACTGATGGCTGATAAGGCATAAAGCGGTGCTGTTTCTGCTCGTAGGATGCGAGGCCCAAGTCCTGCTAGAACTGCTCCTTTAGCTTCAAAAGATTCAATTTCTGCAGGTGAGAGACCTCCTTCTGGACCAAAGATAAAGAGCAGTTTGGCTCCCTTTTCAAGCTCAGCAACTGCTTGTATAAGTGCAGCTGATTCTCCTTCTTTAGCTGACTCTTCATAAGCCACCACAATAGAATCAAACTGATCCAGTTGGGCTAGAAAGTCTGCCTTTTTCTCAAAAAGGGTAATACTTGGGACTAGATTCCGCTTGCTTTGCTCGGCAGCACCAAGGGCGATTTTTTCTAGTTTCTCGACCTTTTTACCCAATTTCTTGCCGTCCCACTTGGCGACTGACCAGTCTGCGGGAAAGGCCCATATCTGGCTAGCACCCAGTTCCGTCACCTTTTGAGTGATAAACTCTAGCTTATCTCCTTTGGGAAAGCCTGATGCGATGGTCACTTGAATTGGCAATTCTACATTGTCAGCCAATTCTTCAATCAGCTCCAACTGACGCGCCTCTACATTTATCACGCGCGCCAAGCGCTTAATACCATCATCAAAAACTAAGGTAACCTGGTCCTCTTCTTTCAAACGCATGACCTGAAACATGTGCTTGCTGGTTTCCTTGTCCTCGATAGTGACAGGAGAGATTGCACTCCCCTTGACAAAATACTGCTGCATGCTAGCCTCCAATCACACCTGAAATATCCTTGGTTTTCTTGAAGACACAGGCATTCCATTCTCCTTGAATCATATGAGTTTCAAGGAAAAATCCAGCTGCTTCTGCTGACTCACGGACCATGTCCCACTTGTCCCTGATAATGCCACTCATGATGAGGTAACCTTCATCCTTGACCAAGCGATAAGCATCATCCGTCAGATGAATGAGGATATCCGCCAAGATGTTGGCCACGATGACGTCTGCCTCAATCTCCACGCCTTTAAGCAAATCGCCTGGTGCCACATGGATGTTTTCCATGCCAGGATTGAGCTCAATATTTTCCTGAGCGACCCGAACTGCTACATCATCTAGGTCATAGGCAAAGATTTCCTTAGCACCAAGTAGAGAGCTAGCAATGGAAAGAACCCCTGAACCTGCCCCCACATCGATCACCGTTTCACCACCACGAAGGACCTGCTCCAAGGCAAAAAGACTCATCTTAGTGGTTGGATGCGTACCTGTCCCAAAGGCCATACCTGGATCTAGCTTGATAATCTTTTCGCCCGCCGTCGCTTCATAGTCCGTCCATGATGGCACGATGGTCAAGTCATGGGTAATGCGAGCTGGTTCATAGTATTTCTTCCAGTTGTCGGCCCAGTCTTCCTCAGCCAAGGCAGTCGTGCCCATCTTGACCTCTCCCAGATCCATAAAATCTGTCAATTCTGCCAAGCGAGCCTGCAAGTCCGCTTCAACCGCTGCCACATCCACCGTTTCAGGATAGTAGGCTGTCACCACGATTTCTTCCTGTTGCTCCACCTCAGGAAAAATCTCACCAAAGCGGTCCACATTACCCACATAGTCCATGCTGTCTTCGATTGCAACCCCTTGGGCGCCTAGCTCAATCAGGAGGTTAGAGACTAGCTCCTCCCCCTCACGCTTAACCGTTACTTTTAACTCTTGCCATGTTTCCATAATTAAGATACCAAGCCCATAAAACACAAAGCCAAAATAGGAAACTCTCTTAAGACACTTATGTTTAAGAGAAGTTTATCTTTTTGGCACAGTGTTTAGGGCGGGTTCAGTTTAGAAATTTAACCGAACCGTCCTTTCTAATCACTTACTTTTAAATAATCTTTTAATCTCTCTTGCAACTGAGGTACAACCTTATCTGAGCCAAGAAATTCATCAATGCTCATCAATTTATAGCCCTGGCCTTCATCTCCAAAGACGATACTGTCAAATTGTTCTTGACTTAACTGACTAACCATAAAGACCGACTGCTTCCTCTCAAAAAGCATACTTGGGTAGACCTTACTCCCAAGCAGGTTATCTTCAGTTAGATGAATCCCTAACTCTTCAAAAACTTCACGCGCTACGCACTCAAAAGGAGTTTCGTCCCCTTCACGACCTCCACCTGGCAACTCCCACATATTGGGCCAAGGAATGCTGGGCTTGTCATCACGCAGAATAGTTAGGACACTATCTCCACAAAGTAAGGCAATCTTGCAGCCTGTGAAATCAGAAATCTCTAGCTCCATGCTAGACTCCTAATATCTCGGATAAGGGTAAAATTCTCCTTCTTCCAATCCAACTTTTCCTTCTTCAAAGACTTCTTGGTTCCATTCCATGACGAATTCTTCTGCTTCTGGGTCTTCCAAAAAGTCCATGAGGGCATCTAGTCCAACCTCTGCAGTATCTTTAAGAAATAGCGCATAATAAGCTAAAAACTCACGAGAAAAACCTTTCTTCGGCAAATAAGGGATGACTGCCAGATAGTCTTCCTCATTAACTATTGACTTGGCAGGGTTGTAAAAAAGTACCGCTTCTTCAAAAAGGATATCATCTGACGAAACCTCTCCGTCTTCATCTACCATCTCCACCCCCGCAGCATTTTGTGCCTCTAGCAAAAAACTCACTTCAACCGCATGATTGCGCTTATCCCAGCTAATCTCATAATCAAAAGGAAAGTTCTTGTCCAACTCTTCTTGTAAAACATCTAAAAATCCGTATGTTGTCATTTTGTCCTCTTTCTATACGACTCTTTAATCGCCCCGAATACTCGGAAATATGCTAAAATAGATACTACCATATTACCACATTCGTATCAGAAAATCCATGTTAGAAAGGACTGCTATGCCAGACAATCTCGCGCTTCGTATGCGCCCCAAAACCATCGACCAGGTCATCGGTCAGGAGCATCTAGTTGGACCAGGCAAGATTATCCGCCGCATGGTGGAAGCCAATCGCCTATCCTCTATGATACTCTACGGACCTCCAGGCATCGGAAAAACCAGTATCGCTTCAGCCATCGCTGGAACGACTAAGTATGCTTTTCGGACCTTCAATGCCACTGTTGATAGTAAAAAACGTCTCCAAGAAATCGCTGAGGAAGCTAAATTCTCAGGTGGCCTTGTACTGCTACTAGACGAGATTCATCGTCTTGACAAGACCAAGCAAGACTTCCTCTTGCCTCTTTTGGAAAGTGGACTGGTCATCATGATTGGAGCCACGACTGAAAATCCTTTCTTTTCTGTCACTCCAGCCATTCGTAGCCGTGTTCAGATTTTTGAATTAGAACCCTTATCCAATCAAGACGTCAAAAAGGCCATTCAAATAGCCCTGACAGATCCTGAACGTGGTTTTGATTTCCCTGTTGAATTAGATGAGGATGCCCTTGATTTTATAGCAACATCGACCAACGGAGATCTCCGTTCTGCCTTTAACTCGCTGGACTTGGCAGTTCTCTCCACTCCAGCTACTGACAAAGGTATCCACCATATTACACTGGATATCATGGAAAATAGTCTTCAGAGAAGCTACATCACTATGGACAAGGATGGAGACGGACACTATGATGTCCTTTCTGCCCTTCAAAAGTCTATTCGCGGTTCAGATGTGGACGCTAGTCTCCACTATGCTGCTCGCTTGATAGAGGCTGGTGACCTTCCTAGCCTAGCTCGTCGTTTGACTGTGATTGCTTATGAAGATATTGGCTTAGCCAATCCTGAAGCCCAGATTCATACCGTAACTGCCTTAGATGCTGCGCAAAGGATCGGATTCCCCGAAGCCCGCATCCTCATTGCCAATGTCGTCATTGATCTGGCACTTTCACCCAAGTCCAACTCAGCCTATGTGGCTATGGATAAGGCCCTAGCTGACCTTAAAACATCCGGTCACCTACCAATCCCACGTCACCTGCGAGATGGTCACTATAGCGGTAGCAAGGAACTAGGGAACGCCCAAAATTATCTCTATCCACATAATTATCCTGGCCACTGGGTCAAGCAAGAGTACTTGCCAGAAAAAATCCGTGACCATCACTACTTTTCTCCAGAAGATAGTGGAAAATACGAACGGGCCCTGGCTCAACGCAAGGAAACCATTGATAAATTACGAAACTCGTGAAATCCTTTTCAAAATTTTTAATTTTCCCTTGATTTTTTTTGAAAAAGTGGTATCATATAATCATAGAAACGCTGTGGTGTACGACTTCACATTTAAGTGTTGACCGACTATTTTTTGTATTATTAGGGAAACAAAAGTCTTCTAACAGCATGTAGGCCGTCTCACACGGAAACAGCTTCAGTTAGAGCGAGTTGCCCACCTGCTTAATTGCGCGGGTTCAATACAAACCGTGAAGTTTCGGCACCAATACAGCTTTTTATTTGCCTCCTTAGCTCAGTTGGTAGAGCAGTAGACTCTTAATCTATGGGTCACAGGTTCGAGCCCTGTAGGGGGCATCTAAATCAACAGGAAAAAGCCTTGATTTATAAGGCTTTTTTGCTTGTCTATAACTGATTTGCCCCATCATTTGCCCCACATTTTTTTATGAGCAATCTTTCCAGACATCTCTGATTACGAAAAACAAAAAAGCTATCCTACCTTTGCAAATTTGGATAAGATAGCAGAATATTTTAATGCAACTCCAACCCAACTATTTGGAACTAGTAAAGAGATTGAGTTAGAAAAGAGTGTTCTTGAATCTAATGAATACTCTGATAAAGTAAGTGAGATTTTAAAAGCTGTCAAATACATCGAGCATTTCCTACATACTAATGGACAGCACTTAGAAGATTTACTTTACCTAACAAGAGGCAACCAACTATACACAGAAGATGGAGATGAGTTGTATATTGATCCAACTTCTCAGAAAAGAACACTTCATAACCAATATGAACCTGGTTTTATTGTAGCAAGAGAAAAATCTCCACTAGAACTCTTAATTGAAAATAAGGAGCTATTGGATTAAATAAAAAAGCGAGGATAACCTCGCTTTTCTGTTGTATAATCTTATCTTCGAAAGCCGTTTTCCCGACGGCTTTTTTGTTAGACTAAATATGTCAGAAGGAGGGAGAAATATGATTTCACAAGCTAAGTATTTTGAGCAAAGAAAAACAGTAAACCTTTTTCCGATTTACTGTTCCTCTGTTATTCTTATTAAGTTGCTAGTTCAACAAACAATTGGGATTTATTGCTTCGTTGCTTTAGAAAAAAATAACAAATAAACTCCAAATATAAATTTAATTATTGCATCAATATAGGCAAATAGTACCAAAGGGACATCAGAAAAAATATACCCCATGATAATATTAATAGTGCACATAATTCCTAATAAAATCATTGATTTTCCATGTACAAAATATAATGGGAAAAAATGCAATGCTGTGACTAATAATGCCCCCAACCATATCAATCTCCAATTCTCCGTAACAAAAAATGAACCGCCTAAAAAAACCATTAATATAAACAGAAATATTATTGAGTATTGAGAAACCTTATTTTGAAATTTAGTCGATGGTCCAGTGGATAGTTTTTTTAGTAAGTCTTTATTCATATTAATCGTAAAAAAGAAGACTATATAACCACTAGTAAACACTTGCATATTTATAATTTGTTGTCCACCTATTAAGGTAGCAACTGCGATAACTACGGCAACCGCAATTAACCACAAACCGCAAGATTTTTTATAATTAAATTCTAACTTTTCGTTTTTTTCATATCCTAACATTCGCCGAAAAACCTCTCTAAATTCTAATTTATTTGTCTATGTTACTTAATATTATAGTATTTTTTAGGCATTTTTTCTATTGCCGGATTTCATACTCACTCGCTACTATTCCCCATTAGAATGTATTGGCATTTACTATAAAAGGGAACAGAGGTTCATACGAAGTCTTCTGGCAATATCCGTTAGTGATACTTTCTCAGTTAGAAGTTGAGCAACCTGTTGTCAGAAAAGGTTAGAGATTAGGAAACCTTTATGAGTCATTCGTTATTTTTGCCCCACTTTCGCCCCATTTTGAAATATTTACATTGAAAATACCTAAAAGTATTTCCCTAAAATCAGCTATATTTCAATATTTTTGTTTATTTTCAATATGAAAAGTTCTTACAAATTCATTCTCTTCCCATGTAATAATATCTCCAAAAGCTGTTACGAACATCGGAAAAAGAAGTAAGGAACTATTCATAATAATGGCCGTAGCAAATCTTTGCATTTTTGCCTTATCTTTTTTAACATAGTACTATTAAAAAAGAAGAGGTGAAAATCATGGAAACATATACACTTGCAAATGGGGTTGCTATTCCTAAAATTGGTTTTGGAACTTGGCAAATTGCTGAAGGTGAAGAGGCCTATAACAGCGTTAGCTTCGCACTTAAGGCGGGTTACACACATATTGATACCGCACAAATTTACGGTAACGAGGTTTCTGTAGGTAAGGCGATTGCTGATAGTAATGTGGCACGTGAGGATATTTTCCTAACTACCAAACTTTGGAATGATAAGCACGATTACGAGTTGGCTAAGACTTCTATCGATGAGTCTCTCGAAAGATTAGGTGTGGATTATTTGGATCTTTTGCTTATCCATTGGCCTAATCCAAAGGCGCTTCGTGAGAATGATGCTTGGAAGTCTGGTAATGCAGGCGCTTGGAAGGCAATGGAAGAAGCCTACAAAGAAGGTAAGGTGCGTGCTATCGGTGTGTCTAACTTTATGCAACATCACCTAGAAGCTCTTCTTGAAACAGCTGAAATTGTGCCACATGTCAATCAAATCCTCTTGGCTCCAGGTTGTGACCAAAAAGACTTAGTTGCCTATTGCCAAGAGCGCGATATCCTTCTTGAAGCCTATAGTCCACTAGGTACAGGTAGCATTTTTGGAAATGAAGATGTTGAAGCAGTGGCTGAACGTAACGGTAAATCTGTGGCACAAGTTGCTCTGCGTTGGAGCCTTCAAAAAGGTTTCTTGCCACTACCTAAGTCTGTGACACCTAAAAATATAAAAGCTAACTTGGATATCTTCGGCTTCGACTTATCAGAGGAAGATATGGCGGTCTTGGATAAGATTCAAGGCATCAAAACTCAGGATGATCCTGACAAAGTTAATTTTTAATAGGATTTTAATCAACTCGTCAGGGTTGCTTTTTCAAGTAAATGACAAAAGAAGTCAAGATTTTGACAATTCGCGTCACATGAAGTTATTTAAGCATATCCTTTTCTCTCATTACCATTTTCTGTTATAATAAATTGTACTTCTAGAATAGAAAGGACTTAAGATGACAACTCTTATTAAGCATAAACGTGTAGAATTTTCAGAACTATTTTATGACCTAGTGTTTGTTTTTGCAATTTCAAAAGCAACTGCTTTAATTCACCCTCTTCATAGCGGTGTTGTGGCTTGGGATTCTTTACTTGATTTCTTCATCTCTGTCATGGTTATCATCAATTCCTGGATGATTCAAACCATTTATACCAATCGCTATGGAACAAACTCGTTATTTAACATGGTAATCATGTTTATCAACATGGGACTTATGCTCTTTATGTCCAATATGATTGGATACAATTGGCAACAATGGTTCTATTATACCTGTTGGGCTGTTGGTACATTGACCCTTACCTTATTTTTTCAATATTTGGTTGAATTTTTTAGAAAATCAACCGATAATACTGATCGGGAAAGTATCAAAGGTTTTCTATGGTTAACAGGTCTAGGAAGTTTAGGAGTCTATCTGGCAGCTCTTTTTCCTATTTACGTTGGAGTCTATATCTTTATTGCTAGTATTCTGCTAACATTTATTGTGCCAATTTTCTTGATTACTAAAGATGAGCATTTCCAGGTAAATCTTCCCCATTTAATCGAGCGCGTCTCCCTTCTTGTGATTATTACGTTTGGAGAGATGGTTGTTGGGCTAGCTAGCTTCTTTACAGTCGAGAATTTCTCGATTTATTCGGTTCTCAATTTCGTTATCATGCTTTCCCTGTTCTTGTTTTATTTTGGCGAATTTGACCATGCTATTGATGAAGGATCTAGTCAAAAGGGATTATTTGTAATTTATAGTCACTATCCTATTTTCATCGGGCTTATGTTGATGACAGTTTCGATGGGTTATCTCCTGAATCCCGAGGCTAATCTTCTCGTTGCAATCAGCTTCTTTTATATCGGAATTGGCCTCTTCCAAGCTGCTGTCCTAGCAAATGGGCCCTATAACAAAAACTATCTTCGCTATCCGAGAAGTTACTACTGTGCTCAAGCGACACTCTATCTGGCTGCCTTGATTCTCTCTTTGCTTTTCGCTTCTAATCCTATAACAGTGTTGAGTATTGCAACCATTTTTACTCTAGCTATAGCCATTCATTTTATTTATTTTTATGTGACACAGAATAAAAAATATTCCAAATCTAACTGGGGGTTCTTTTAATGAGTTTATAGCATTAAAAAAGCCTTGGTTTTCCAAGGCTTTTTTTTCATTAATTTGTTTTTCCATTTTATCCTCCGATTTGAACTCGCACTGACATTTATTTATAACAACACTATATATCTAGTATGGCATAATCATTAGGTATTATAGATTTTCAAACCAAATGTGAGTCATTCGTTTTTGCCCCACTTTTGCCCCATTTTTAAATCCTGACATTGAAAATACCTAAAAGTATTTCCCTAAAATCAGCTATATTTCAACATTTTTGTTTATTTTCAATATGAAAAGTTCTTACAAATTCATGCAGGGGGCATCTAAATCAACAGGAAAAGCCTTGAAATCAAGGCTTTTTTGCTTATCTATAACTGATTTGCCCCACTTTTAAATCTATCTTTTCTTTTTGAATCAAATTACATCTTAACAAATAGTGTAAAGCCAGTTACTTTTGCTTTGATGCCATACAATATTTTCATGTAGAGAAGACAAATTTTATCTTCTCTTTTTATTTTCAAAATGATAAAAACTGATTTTCTTTTCATGAATCAGACTGAAACTTCCAAATTGTTTATTTATTTTATTGACATTTTCTATAAAAATAACTACAATAGTTTTATTAACAAACTATACTATACTATATAGGGGGTATTGAAATGAAATTTTCTAATCGTTTATCGCTATTCCTTGCAGGAGTTATTTTTGTCCTTTTAGCACTCTTTCTATTTACAGACCCAGTAGCTAATCTTGTTGCTTACAGCTGGTGGATTGCATTTGGTTTACTGGTTGCTTCCATAGCAGCTATTTTAGGCTATTTCTCTGTACCAAAAGAGCTTCGCTCACCAGCTCATCTTTTCCAAGGGATTGTTAATCTTCTCTTAGCTCTTTACCTCGTTGCCTATGGCTTTGTGACGCTGCCAGTTGTCATTCCAATTATTTTAGGGATTTGGTTAATTGTAGAAGCCATTATAGTTTTCTTTAAAGGCAATCGTCTGGGATTGATTTTCCCTATTATTGGCAACCATATCATGTGGATAGCGTTGCTTGCATTTTTACTAGGTCTAGTGATTTTGTTCAATCCAGTAGCTACAAGTGTCTTTGTCGTTTATGTCGTTGCCTTTGCATTTTTAATTGTTGGTTTCACCTATATCCTTGATGCCTTTCGTAAATAATCTAGCTGCCATTTTGGGCATATTAAAATAGCTGGGAAGTTACATTCTCAGCTTTTTCTATTGCCTCTTTAGCTAAGTTGGTAGAGCAGTAGACTCTTAATCTATGGGGCGCAGGTTCGAGCCCTTGTAGGGGCATCTAAATCAACAGGAAAAAGCCTTGAAATCAAGGCTTTTTTACGTCCAATAGCTTTTTGTAGCAAAGTATTTAAAAATAAAAGAGAAGAGAATCTTTCACTCTCTTCTTAGTATATCTTATTAAATTCAGTCTTTCTCAATCTACCTGATTTTCCTTTGCAACGACAAATTCTTTAACCAATCGATAGATAACAGCAAATATCGGTGTAAAGAATATCATCCCAAGTAAGCCAAAGAGATTGCCTCCAATACTAGCAGCCGCAAGCGTGAAAATAGCTGGCAAACCAATAGACTGACCTACAACTCTAGGATAAATAAGGTTTCCTTCAATCAGCTGTATAACTTGATATAGAAGAAGAGAAAGTAAGGCTTGAGTAGGACTCACTGTGAAGATAAAAATCGCTCCCACAACACAAGCAATCATAGGCCCTACATAAGGAATGAACGATAGCACTCCTGCAAAGATACCTGTCATTACTCCATAGGGTATCCCAAACACGCTGTAACCAACCGCTATCATAACTCCTATGATAACTGCTTCAATCAGCTGACTCATCAAAAATTGGTCATAAGTCTCTAGTGCTACTTGTCCAATGTAAGTCAACTTTATCACCACCTTCTCTGAAAGAAAAACTTTTAGAAGTCGACTCGTCATCGCTGCCAAATGTTCCTTACTGGATAAAAATAAAAAGGTGAAGACTATAATCAAAAAGGCATTCATCAAACTTGAAAAAATATTGCCGATATTACTAGTCAGACCTGATAAAAAACCTATCAAAGCTTGGCTAATAGAACTAGATTGTCCCTGTATGCCTGATACGATAGTTGACAACATGTCTTTGGTTACAAATTCCGAGCTGCCTAGCAATTTCCCAAGTTGAGTAAGGACTGTTGAAAGGACTGTTCCCAGCTGACTAATAGTCTGGGCTAGGGTTGGCAGCACCAAAACCAAAAGAGCAATCACGATTAAGATAAGAGCTAGGAAAACAAGTACCATGGCAATCGGACGACGCAACTCTGCCTTTACCTTCAATTTAACTAAGTACTGTTCAATTTTTTTCATAGGAACATTAAGCACAAAAGCAATAACAGCACCATAAATCAAGGTTGATATTACATCAAAGAGAGAGATTGCTCCTGATATAAAGCTCGATGCATTCAGAATTACAAGAGCAACCAGCCCTATAAAAAGTATTAACGGGGTGTATTTTTTTACTAAGTTCATAAATTCTCCTTAATAAACATGTTTAGATACGACTATGCTATTTGGTTTTTCAAACTCTCGATTAAGGTAGGCTTGGTAAGTTCCTGGAGCGATAAATCCTTTGGGTGAGAGGATATCGGTGCCAGCCTGACCGACTATGGTATCAGCTAAGAGCACACAGTTTGTGGACAAGACAAAGTAGGATTTAAACTTAGATTTGATAAATTTATAAAGTTCCCCATCCGTCTCATGTCTGATTTTATAAGCGTAGGTGTAGTCTTCCTTACCATCTTCCGTTTTAATTTTATCTGCGCTTGGCTCCCAAGGAATCGTTAGTTGTTTTAATTCAGCTAATTTTTCCTGAACCGCTTCTTCCATTTCCGGTGTCAAATCTATTCCGTAACCAAAAAGCGTTTTTTGACTCTCACGTTTACATAGATCAATGTACTTATCACGGTCGCAAAAATATAAAACACCATCTCCAACCATACCAAATAAGGTCTCAGATGACGGATCATAGTTTCCATAAGAAATAACACGGCCTTGATAGCAGATATCCACATGACCAATTGCCGAAAACAGAGAGGTCTCAGCTGTATGAACAAAAATTTCAAGCTCCGCTGTCTTACCAGACTTCACCATTCCAAGATGGATATCCTCTCTCTCATCAGCATTTTCCTGCATGAATTTGTTGATTTTTGCTAAAGTACTTGCAGGGATGAGAGCGGCTAGGACAATAGGTAAGCTCATTCTTACACGACGTTTGAGATGGTTTTTCCCAATTTCCTCCTCAAACAAGAAACCATCACGGATATTGGACACACCATAAAGGAAAAAATAAGCCCCTAATACAAAGAGTTGAAAGACAGAATTTCCTGTAGAGGACAAAAGACTAGTCCCACCAAGAAAAACTAGTACGAGTCCATCTAGTAAGAGACGAAAACGAGGTCGAATTTTGTTTTTGCGGTAGAGAACATAGGTGACAAGGTTGATACTAGCATGAAAAATCTGAGAAATTCCAATCACAAGAGCCAAAATATAAATCGGCACATCCGTCGCAAGATTGGAGCCAAGCAAATATCCCAGCACTAACAATTTAACCAGTGCAACTCCCAAGGTGTCCGTTGACTGACTTTTTTTGAAAATACGTAATACTAAATCTAAGACCGTTGCTATCCAAGCTAAAAACAGAACCAGTCGAATAACCTTTACTGGCAACCAAGTCCCCGTGACCATCAAGATGAGACCTAGCAGAACAAACAAGAACCCCTGAGCAAGTAATTTCTTACCTGTCAGACCTAAAGAAAGAATTTTTTCCATAAAAGACCTTTCAAAAATAATAATTAAGCCCTTTGATCAAATTGACTGGTAAATAGCTGACGGCACAAACAGCCTGTGCCAGCAAGACATGGCGACTGACTGTAGCAATGTCACCATCTTGTCTTATGCACTTCTAAAATTTGTTATATTGATTAGAAACCAGAGCTTATAAAAACTAGCTAAACTCGAGAGATAGACACAATTGCGACGAAAAAATGTATAACCAATTCAACTTGTTAAGGTAAGAAAGCATTATTTCCAATCTATTAATTATTCATCTATTACCTATTATGACACAATATTCCCTATAGTTCAACATTTTACTAATTAAAAATCATAAAAGAAGTTTCAAGTCCTCATAACGCTTTGAAAAGAACAAAAATCTGAATGTAATAAGATAGTACCCATTACCCATATTATAATTAGATTATGAATTGAAGCTTTTTGGAACTAAAATTAGGAATAATTGAGAAAGTAGGGAGGGAAATTTTGCTTTTACCCCATTTTGAAATAATTTCATTTTAGATTTTTCTAAGTTTCTTTCAAAGAGCCTGCAGGGGGCATCTAAACAACAGGAAAAAGCCTTGATTTACAAGGCTTTTTTGTTTTTCTAAAAGATTTTCTCTAGATATTTAGCAGAATCCCAAGATAGTTTCTCAATGTTCCACTTCTTCCTTAAATCGTACTTTTCCTTGGCTGTATAATCTCATAATCTTCACAAAGCGAACTGGATTGTTTTGGTTATACAAAAGAAATACTGAAAAGAATAACAAGCCAGCAAACCACAAACCATAGCCTTCATCACCAATCGGTTGGCCAAATTTTAGAGGAAGAATCAAGAAATACAAAAAGTAATAGATAGACACTATATTTACTACAAAGCGGGCAAATCGATAAGGTAAAGCAGACAGTTGTCTAGGATCAAACTGGTTTTTTACAAACAAATTATGAGATGCTGCAAAGAAAAAGACTTTCTCTGTCGTTGGCTGGGCCTTTCGAACATTTTTATAAAGTGCTCGTTCAAGTATAGCAACCAACAAGGAAAACTGCATCAACCAAAATAGAAGAATACAGGCTAGACTGAACCAGTTATAGACACCAATAAACTTGAGGGAAAAGAAGCCCGAAATTGCAGGTCCACCTGCTAGTAAGAGAATTACCAATTCAGGAATAAAAGAATTCGTTTCACCAGCTTTTTCAGTATTGAGCAACTTACTCTTTGGAGCAGCTAAAGCCTCTCCTGTCTTTTGGTCATAATAAACAGCCTGACCATTGCATTCGCCGATAAAGACACGACGTCGTCTCAGAAAAAACATATTGACCTCTTTCTATTTATGAAAACAAGTCTTCAAATTTTGGAATTTTATTATCCTAGTATACCATAAACCAACTTGCTAGGTCATAAGATAGCTAAGAGCCACATCTTGCTAAAAGGTTGACAGAACTTCGCTCCATAGGATATGATGGGAATACCTAAAATTTTAACTCTGCATGATCTTTACGACTTCTACTGAAAAAGCGTTGGAGAGTTCAATTCTATATCTGGAGGTTTCTATGAAAATCTATTATTCAAAATTTGTCGGTGTCGGCTATCTAGTCTTTGCGGCGGGTGTATTCTTTCAATTTTTCTTTTTCCTCGCGCATGGATTGATCGACTTTTCCCAGCTTAGTCTTCTTACTGTAGTCCCAACCATCCTCTTTTTCGCTGCTATCTATGCAGCGATTGCAGGCATCAAAAGACTGACTAGTCGCAGGCTTTCCTTTGAATTCACCTTTGAAGGTATTTATGTCTATCCTGGGTTATTTTTCTCAAAAGAAATCTTTATCCCAAAAGAAGAATTGTTGCGAGCATCGTATGTTGAAGTGGATGTCAGTGACCCTGACCATGTCAACAGCAAGGCTTACTATTTAGACTTCGATTTGAGAGAAGTGACCCAGCTAGAAGATATTTCAAAGTCAAACGCCATCATCGATACAAGTGCCCTGAAATTGCGTCTCGCCCTTAGCCTCTGTCGATTTAGAGAGGAAGAAAAAGCCGAGTTGGCGACCTATCTAAAAGAAAACTACGGAATCGATTTCTTATATTAGCAAGAAAAAAGCCCTACATCAGGGCTTTTTGTATTGTTAGCGATTCACTACATACGCTTTAAAATGGACTGGTTTATCATCCAACTTAAACGTATTGTAAACTTGGATGTTTAAAAATTTATACATCGAAAACTTTAAAAAAGCAAGGATATTTCACCACCCTTACTTCTGATTGATCTTTTTAGTTACGGTAAAATTGGTTATCTTTGTCGCTTACAGATTGACCGATAGACAAGACGTCTTGGCTACCGTCTGTACCTGTCACTTCATTTTGGACTCCAGCTGGGGTAAAGATCAGTCGTGCCCCTTGTCCACCACCGACAAGATGAATACCTGTTGAGTAGTAGCCATCTTTTTCCTCTACTTGACCCATTTCGTATTTAAAGGTTCCATTTGCA
The DNA here is from genome assembly GCF_047463315.1 of Streptococcus infantis. GTDB lineage: Bacteria > Bacillota > Bacilli > Lactobacillales > Streptococcaceae > Streptococcus > Streptococcus infantis_AB. The sequence continues at coordinate 57,427 of NZ_JASHEB010000003.1, forward strand.
CTTTGGATTGTTACAATCCCATCTGCTGTGACTGTTGCAGTTGTTCCCGCGTAGTTTTCCCAAGTCCCTGCAAACTTAGCGTAAGCCTCTTGTGATTTTTGCTTATCTTCCGTTTGTTCTCCTTGAGTGGTTGTAGCTTCTGTCGCACTATTTGTTTCTGACTTCTGCTCCTCTTTTTGACCTGCTTCAGTTTTACTTGCGGACTCTGTAGTCACCTTGCTTGTTGTTTCCTTTTGGTTTGAAGCTGAAGTGTTCTTGTTAGTCTTTCCACCACAGGCAGCCAAGGTCAAGGCAGCCAATAAGGTCAGGACTGATAGGCTCGTATAGCGCAATGTTTTGTTTTTCATAAAAATCTCCTTTGAAATAGACACAGATAAAAGTAGCTCGTCAGATTTTGCATATATTTGACGGCTGTATCGTAGTCTTCAGTGTATCATTTATTTGCTTTTAATTCAACAGCTATCATATATCAAAAAAAGCTAATCCAAATAGGAATTAGCCCTTTTATTTCTAGTTTTGATTTGCTCGTTTTTTAGTAGATAAACATGGCATCGCCAAAGCTAAAGAAACGGTATTTTTGCTCGATAGCATGCTGGTAAGCTTCGAGGACCAATTCACGGCCTGCAAAGGCTGAGACAAGCATGACCAAGGTTGACTTAGGTAAGTGGAAATTAGTAGAAAAAGCATCCACCACTTTCCAGTCATAGCCTGGTTTGATAAAGATATTAGTCCAGCCAGAGTCGGCTTGGATCTGTCCGTCGAACTTGCTTCCGATAGTCTCTAGCGTACGGATAGAAGTTGTTCCCACAGCAATCACGCGACCACCATTTTCCTTGACCTGACGCAAGGTCGAAGCGGCTTCCTCAGATAATTGGTAAAACTCTGAGTGCATTTCGTGTTCATCTAGATTGTCGACTGAAACAGGTCTAAAGGTACCAAGACCAACGTGCAAGGTCAAGTAGACTAGGTGAACTCCTTTTTGTTGGATCTCTTCTAGTAATTCTTTGGTAAAATGCAGACCCGCAGTTGGGGCAGCAGCTGAGCCACTCTCCTTGGCATAGACGGTCTGGTACCGTTCACGGTCATCCAACTTTTCGTGGATATAAGGAGGCAAAGGCATTTCTCCCAGACTTTCAAGCACTTCTAGGAAAATTCCCTCATACTCAAAACGAACAATACGACCGCCATGGGTTAATTCCTCGGTCACAACTGCGCTAAGTCGACCATCACCAAAGATAACACGGGTGCCGACCTTGAGACGTTTGGCAGGTTTTGCCAAGACTTCCCATTCGTCTCCTGCTGTATTTTTCAAGAGCAAGAGTTCAACGTGTCCCCCTGTTTCTTCTTTTTGACCATGAAGTCGAGCTGGCAAGACACGGGTATCATTCATAACTAGGGCATCACCTGGCTCTAGCATTTCGATAATGGAGTGAAAGTGGCGATCTTGAAATTCTCCAGTCTGGCGATTGACTATCAAGAGTTTAGAGGCATCGCGCTTTTCCAAAGGAGTCTGAGCAATCAATTCCTCTGGTAAGTGAAAATCAAAATCATTGGTATTCATTGGTGTCATTTTCCCTTTTCTTTTCTAATAGAATTCATTAGCTGTCAAAGCGAACTTCTTCAAGTAGGTATTCAATGAAGCGTTCACCCATCTTGGACAAGCTAGTTTTCTCATGCTGAATATAAACTAATTCAATCGGATCATCAATATCAAGTGGAATAGAAACGATATTGTCCCCATTAAGGTTACTATTGAGGATACCAGTCGCGATGGTATAACCGTCCAAACCAATCAAGAGATTGAACAAGGTCGCACGGTCACTAACCACGATGGATTTCTTGTGGTGTTCCTGTGACAAAATCTCTTCTGAAAAGTAGAAGGAATTATGGGTCCCTTGGTCATAGCTCAAATATGGGAAGTCTTCTAGATCTGCCAACTGCACCTTGTCTCTTTTAGCAAGAGGGTTGGACTTGCTGACAAAGATATGGGGCTGGGCTGTAAAGAGATGATGAGCAACTAGATGGTTGTCATCCAACATCTTCGAAAGAACATCTCGGTTATAGCTATTTAAAAAGAGGACTCCGACTTCACTGCGGAAGTTCTTGACGTCGTCGATGATTTCCCAGGTTCTGGTTTCACGCAAAAAAAGCTCATACTTTTCCATATCGCTTTTCTTAAGCAAGGAAACAAAGGCATTGACCACAAAAGCATAGTGTTGCGAAGACACACTAAAAAGCTCGCGATGAGCGATTGGGTTCTTATAGCGTTCTTCTAGAAGTTGCGTTTGCTCGACAACCTGACGGGCATAGGATAAAAACTCCATCCCATCACGCGTGAGGGTAATTCCCTTGGGGTTTCGGATAAAAATCTCAATTCCCATCTCATTTTCTAGGTCACGAACGGCATTTGATAGACTCGGTTGTGTAATGAATAGTTGCTTGGCCGCCTCATTCATGGAACCAGTCTCTACGATTTTGATAATATAGTGTAATTGTTGAATTCTCATGTTTTTATTGTACCATACTTGACGCAATATAAAAAGAACCAGTCACTGAAAGCCAAGCTAGTCGCATATCAGTCTTTTTGCAGTTCATAAAAAAGAGGTTGGAAGATTTCCAACCTCTTTATCTGTTCTAGCAAGTTAAAACTAGCTTCCTCTTTCCCAGAAGATGGCTAATAAAATCATGGCTCCTAAAACTGATGGGATAATGGCTGTACCGTTTAGGCTTGGACCCCATGCACCAAAGAGTAATTGTCCTAAAAAGGCACCAATCCATCCGAGAAACATTTTCCCGAAGCATCCCATCCGTTCTCCACGATTGGTGATAGCTCCTGCTAATAGTCCGATTAAAAGACCGACAAACATACTTCCAATCATAGCTTCTCCTTAAATTGCCCAATCTCCATTGCGGAAGAGTGGCACGCGTGTTCCATCCTCACGGATACCATCGATATCCATTTGGTTAGAACCAATCATAAAGTCAACGTGAACATCTGAACGGTTAAGCCCTGCAGCTTCCAGTTCTTCTTCGCTCATTTCTGCCCCACCAACAACGCTAGTTGCGTAAGCGGCACCGATAGCTAAGTGGTTAGAAGCATTCTCATCGAAAAGGGTGTTAAAGAAGGTAATGCCTGACTGAGAAATTGGGCTTGGATCTGGTACCAAGGCACATTCACCCAAGGCACGCGCACCAGCATTCTTAAAGACGAGGTCCTTCATTACTTGATCACCCTTTTCAGCTGTGATATCAACGATTTGACCATTTTCAAAGGTCACCTTGATGCCTTCGATGATATTTCCATTGTAGCTAAGAGGTTTCGTAGATGTTACATAACCATCTGCACGACGGAAGTCAGGAGCTGTAAAGACTTCTTCTGTTGGCATATTTGGCAAGAATCCTTCACCTTGAGCATTGATAGCTCCAGCTGATTCCCAAACGTGGTTCTTAGGCAAGCCAAGTGTCAAATCAGTTCCAGGTGCTGTGTAGTGAAGGGCTGAGAATTGCTCTTTGTTGAGCATCTCTGCCTTGCTCTTCAAGATAGCTGCATGTTCTTCCCAAGCCTTAACTGGATCTTCTTCGTAGACACGGCAAGTTTTGAAGATTTGGTCCCAAAGGAGGTCCACTGCTTCTTCGTCACTCGCAGCATTTGGAAAGACTTTCTTAGCCCACTCTAGTCCAGCAGCAGCTGCTACAGTCCAGCTAACCTTGTTAGATTGAGTTGCGATACGCATTGGCTTCATAGCAATTCCCATAGCTTTAGCAGAAGCTGAAAGCTTTTCAGCGTCCACTCCGTTCAAGGCACCTGGGTCAGAAGAACGGACACCGAGACGACTAGCTTTGTTTTCAAGAAGGTAGTTCATCTCAGCAATCTTGTATTCTGGTACATTGTCCAAACGCTCCATCGGCGCGTGAAGAAATTTCTCACGGTTTACAAAGTCATCTGCCCATTGAACGATAACTTCGTGGGCTCCAAGTGCATAGGCTTCTTTGACGATTAAGTGAGCCAACTCGCGTTGCTCCACATCGATAGAGAGAGCCAAAGTGTGACCCGGTTGCACGTTAACTCCGTTTGCAACCAAAAGCTTAGCGTATTTTTCTAGATTTTCTTTAAAATTTGGTAAAACCATTTGTGTTTCCCTTTTCTATTTTTATTTTTCTTTCAAAGCAGAAAATAATCCTGCTAAAGCAATAGCACCAGACAAGAGTGCTGTCGATAGAAGAATTGTCTGATCAGCAAGCTCTAACTGATATTCAAAAACCTTTTGAGCAGGTTTGTCTTCCGCAAAAATTCTGAGTTTCATCAAAAGTCCTTTCTTATTCTTCGTACTCTCCTAGATAGAGACGTCGAGCCTCTGGGCTGTTAGTGAGGATATCTACATAAGTTTCATAGTCATCAAGCAGGGGCTTTCCCAAAGAGATATCTTGTTCTGGATTTATATTTTTCCCATAAAGATAGCAAAGGTAGAGACGCTCATTGAGTGTTGGAAATACTTCAATAGACATGAGTTCAGCCTGGCCTACCCGATCCCAATCCTGTTCTTTGATATCTGGTATGATATAAGCTTGGAAGAGGCCCATAAGTGGATTATCCTCCGGTTGACCACTGTCCTTATCCGCTAGAACTAAAGAACAGCGTCGACCAAAACCAGCTACTTGGCGCTCCCGTCCCTTTACCGAAACAGTAATAGGATGTCCTCCAATATGGCTATAAATCCATTCTTTGGGTAGTTCATAATCTAACAGGGGTTCAAGATTTTTAACAATCGTTACAGGACTATAGCGTAGAAACTGACGAGTAACTGCTTTACAAAAGAGGATATCCTCCTCTTTCAAGGTCACTCCCTTCCAGTTATTTTCTTCGTTAAAATGGTTGAAAAATACCAGATAGGGATCACGCACCATTTGTGCTAATACGTAAACGCCATTTCGCAAGCGTATGGAAATAACTTTCCCTGTTTTCCAAGGTGTTGCTCTTTTTTTCTTTACCATCATTAACTAACCTCAAACCTACATAAGACATTTCAAATTCTTAAAACAAATCATCAAACAAACTCAGCTGGTTATCCTCTGGCATATTGCCAAGAATGCCCATTTCATCCATCTTTTCAACCAAGGTTGATGAGAGCCCACCACGCTTGCGGAGTTCTGTTTTAGAGAGGAATTCTCCCTCTTGACGAGCACGAACCAGTTGCTTGGCAACGTTCTCTCCTAGACCATCCATAGCGACAAACGGTGGGATGAGGGTGTCTCCGTCTATGATGAATTCAGTCGCATCACTGCGATAGAGGTCCAATTTGCCGAACTTGAAGCCACGTTCCCACATCTCATTGACGATTTCAAGTGTGGTGTAAAGGTCAATTTCTACGTTGGAAGCTTCATTGTTCTTGCGCTTTTCAGCAATTTCTTGCATCTTACGTTTAATAGCATCCAAGCCTGCACCCATGGTCTTGATATCAAAAGCCTTGGCGCGGATTGAGAAGTAAGCACAGTAATAATAAATCGGATGGTGAACCTTGAAGTAGGCCACACGAAGGGCCATCATAACGTAGGCTGCCGCATGGGCTTTAGGGAACATGTACTTGATTTTTCCACAAGATTCGATGTACCACTCAGGTACATTGTTAGCCTTCATGGCTTCGATATAACCATTGCGCTCTTCTTCTGAGATTTTGAGCCACATTCCCTTACGAACTCGCTCCATGATGGTAAAGGCCATCTTAGGATCTAGGCCAGCGTGCATGAGGTAAACCATGATGTCATCCCGACATCCGATAACGGTTGATAGGTCCGCAATTCCAGCCTTAATCAAGTCCTGGGCATTTCCCAACCATACGTCGGTACCGTGAGACAATCCAGAAAGCTGTAGCAACTCCGCAAAGGTCGTCGGATGGGTTTCATCCACCATTCCGCGAACAAAGTTGGTCCCAAACTCTGGAATTCCAAGCATACCAGTTGAAGTCCCGATTTGATCAGGTGTCACTCCCAGGATATCTGTACCCGAGAAGAGGGCCATGACATCAGGATCATCCATAGGGATATCATTTGGATCAATGCCTGATAAGTCCTGAAGCTTGCGAATCATGGTCGGATCATCATGGCCAAGAACATCGAGCTTGAGGACGTTCTCATCGATATCGTGGAAGTTAAAGTGAGTAGTCTGCCATTCAGCAGTTACATCATCTGCAGGATACTGTACTGGAGTAAAGTCATAGACATCCATATAATTAGGGATAACAACGATTCCTCCTGGGTGCTGACCGGTCGTACGCTTAACACCTGCAGCTCCTTGGGCTAGGCGCTCTACTTCGGCTTCACGGTAGAACTTGCCATAGTCACGCTCGTAACCCTTAACAAATCCATAGGCTGTTTTAGCAGCCACCGTACCAACCGTTCCTGCACGGAAGGCATATTCTTCCCCAAAGATATCACGAACATCCAAGTGAGCACTTGGCTGGTCCTCACCTGAGAAGTTCAAATCGATATCGGGAACCTTATCCCCGTCAAAACCAAGGAAGGTCTCAAAAGGAATGTCCTGTCCATTTTTGCTGAGCTTGTGCCCACAGTTTGGACAGTCTTTATCTGGCATATCAAATCCTGAACCGTAAGAACCATCCGTGATAAACTCACTGTACTGACACTGACCACAGACATAGTGAGGCGATAGCGGATTAACCTCGGTAATCCCAATCATGGTCGCAACGAAACTAGAACCAACAGACCCACGGGAACCAACCAAGTAACCTCGTTCGTTGGAACGGTGCACTAGCATCTGTGAAGCCAGATAAATCACGGCGAAACCATTCCCCAAGATAGAGGTCAATTCCTTTTCAATCCGTAGATCAACGATATCAGGTAGTGGATTCCCATAGATTTCAAAGGCTTTTTTGTAGGTTAACTCGGCAACTGTTTCTTCGGCTTTGTCAATGAAAGGCGTGTATAAATCACCCTTTACAACCTCCACAGGTTCAAAGATTTCTGCCAAGGTATTGGTATTTTCAATAACAATCTTGCGAGCCAAGTCTTCCCCTAGAAAGGCAAACTCATCCAACATTTCATTGGTCGTTCTAAAATGTGCCTTGGGTAGCGGAGCTGGTTGGGCAGCTTCTCCGTGACCAATCGTCCGGTTAATCATAGCTCCCTGACCTAGACTTCGTACGATGATTTCTCGATAAATCTCATCTTCGGGTTCGAGATAATGGACATTTCCTGTTGCAAGAACGGGCTTTCCGAGACGGTCTCCGACCTCAATCAAGCTTTTGATGATGGTCTGAAGCTCCTCCATATCCTTGACCTGCTCTTTGGCAATCAGAGGGGCATAGATAGCCGGAGGCATGACCTCGATAAAGTCATAGTATTTAGCAACTTCGACCGCCGCATCTACGCCCTGTGATACGACTGCATCAAAGACTTCCCCTTCTGTGCAGGCTGAACCTAAGATCAAACCTTCTCGATGGGCATCTAGCACCGTACGTGGAATCCGTGGAACTCCTTCAAAATACTGGGTATTTGAGAGAGACACCAGCTTAAAGATATTTTTCAAGCCCACCTGATTTTTTACATAGATGGTCGCATGCTTGACCCGAGCTTTTTTATAAGAGTCTGGACTGATTAAATCAAGGTTCAATCGCGCTAAGTCAGTCACACCGTGCTTTTCTGCAACTTCTTTGATAAAGATAAAGAGCAAACGGCCAGTTGCTTCCGCATCATAGTTGGCCATGTGGTGGTGTTCTAGAGCTACACCAAAACGTTTGGTCAATGGTCCCAGACCATGGCGTTTGTACTCAGGATAGAGATTTCTAGCAAACTCTAGCGTATCGATGACAGGTTGAGTAATTTTTGGCAGGCCATGACGCTCGTAGTTTGCATTCATAAAGCCAACGTCAAAGGTCGCATTATGGGCTACAAGAACTGTATCTTTACAGAATTCTTGGAATTCTTTCAGAACTTGAACCAAGGGTTTAGCATTTTTTACATGGTCATCGGTAATTCCTGTCAACTCGGTTGTAAAGGCTGATAAGGGATGCCCTGGATTGATAAATTCATCAAACTCAGCGATGATATTCCCCTTATACATCTTGGAAGCCGCAACCTGAATCAAGTCATTATAGATGGCTGAAAGACCTGTCGTTTCCACGTCAAAGACTACATAAGTCGCTTCAGAAAGATCCATCTCCACTTCGTTGTAGACGATAGGAACACGATCCTCTACGATATTGGCTTCCATCCCATAAATGAGCTGAATACCAGCTTTCTTGGCTGCCTTATAACCATGAGGAAATGACTGCACATTGCCGTGGTCTGTGATTGCCACTGCTTTGTGTCCCCATTTTGCTGCTGTTCCAACGATTTCCTCGACCTCAGGAAGAGCATCCATGGTCGACATGTTGGTATGGGCATGAAACTCAACGCGACGCTCACCTTCTGGCATCAAGTCCTTGCGTTCATGGTGAACAACTTCCTGCACATCTTGCACATTCATGGTCAAATCTCGTGTGAAATTATTGACCTCGACATTTCCACGAACACGGAGCCATGAATTTTTCTTAATGATATCAAACTTCTGAGCTTCTTCTTCGTTTCGGATCCATTTTTGCATGGAGAAACTAGACGTATAGTCCGTCATCTTAAAATTAATCAAGACACGACCCGTTCTAGTCACTTTATGTTCCACATCAAAGACAACCCCTTCAAAAACCAGACGATTTTCTTCGGTATTGACCTCAATCATTGGAGTTATCTCTGCCTTGTCGAGTTTAGGCTTAGCAGCTACCTTCTTAGCTTGGAAATCAAAGACAGGTTTGTCCTCAACTGGAGGTGGTGGTGCCATCTGTTCTAACTGTTCCATAGCTCGAAGGGTCTCATCATTGGCAGCCTGAACAATCATTTGATTTTCAGAATGGAAAGCTTCCTGCTCTTCCTTTGTCAAATCTTCATTTTTCTCTAAATGGCATGTAAACTTAGGAAAACCAAAGAGCTCAAGTTGTTTGCTAAGATTTGGCAAATGGTTTTTTCTGAAATGCTCTGTATCTGCTGCTTCAGAGGCCTCAATAATCAATTGATCATTTTCAAACCGAACCTGAAAATCCTGATACATGGTCCGAAAGCCTTGACTAGAACAAGGGCCAGCTGAAAAAGCCTCCCGATAGTAGGCCTGTAAAAGCTCTCTTGAAAAATCTTGATCTTTCGTTTTAATTTCGAAAGTCGCTTGATTTCCCGTTTTTGAAAATTCTTCTTTCAATCCCTTCTTCAATGCTAAAAAGAGTTCAAAGGGGAGGATATTCTCAAAGACAAAACGAAACTCCCAAATGTTACTTTGCTTGTGTACAATAACTTGTTCAATTTCAGCCTGGGAGAAGGCCTCATGATTTCTTATCTCAGCGGGAATTCCCAACTGATTCATTAAAATTTCAAAAGTGGTTGACATCCATTTTCCTCACAATATACTCCTTCTATTTTACCATATTTGAGGCAATTTTAGCTATTTCTACCAAACAGAAAAAGAAGCCACAAAGTGACTTCTTTTAAAGTGACGGTGAATTATTCTTCACCTTTGTTTTTCTTAATGATTTCTTCTTGTACTGACTTAGGTACATCTTCGTAGTGGTCGAATACCATCATGAATGTACCACGTCCTTGTGATGCAGAACGAAGAACTGTTGCATAACCGAACATTTCAGCAAGTGGAACATAAGCACGAACGATTTGGCTGTTACCGTGTGCTTCCATACCATCTACACGTCCACGACGAGCAGTTACGTGACCCATAACATCACCAAGGTTTTCTTCTGGAACAGTGATTGTTACAAGCATCATTGGCTCAAGGATAGCTGGTTGTGCAGTCTTAGCAGCTTCTTTAAGTGCAAGAGATGCAGCGATCTTGAAGGCAGTTTCAGATGAGTCGACATCGTGGTATGAACCATCGTAAAGCTTAGCTTTAACGTCAACCATTGGGTAACCAGCAAGAACACCGTTAGCCATAGATTCTACCAAACCTTTTTCAACCGCTGGGATAAATTCACGAGGAACCACACCACCGACGATTGCGTTTTCGAATTCGAATCCTTTACCTTCTTCGTTTGGAGTAAATTCAATCCATACATCACCGAATTGACCTTTACCACCAGACTGACGTTTGAAGAATCCACGTGCTTGAGTAGAAGCGCGGAATGTTTCGCGGTAAGATACTTGAGGAGCACCTACGTTCGCTTCAACTTTGAACTCACGACGCATACGGTCAACAAGGACGTCAAGGTGAAGCTCACCCATACCAGAGATAACTGTTTCACCAGTTTCAACGTTAGTTTCAACGCGGAATGTTGGATCTTCTTCAGCCAATTTTTGAAGGGCGATACCCATCTTATCTTGGTCTGCTTTAGATTTAGGCTCAACCATCAATTGGATAACTGGTTCTGGAACGTTGATTGACTCAAGGATGATTTTAGCTTTTTCATCTGTCAATGAGTCACCAGTTGTAGTGTCTTTCAAACCAACGGCAGCAGCGATATCACCTGAGTAAACAGTGTCGATTTCTTGACGGCTGTTAGCGTGCATTTGAAGGATACGTCCGATACGTTCACGTTTACCTTTAGAAGTATTCAATACGTAAGAACCTGATTGAAGAACACCTGAGTAAACACGGAAGAATGTCAAACGACCTACGAATGGGTCAGTCATGATCTTGAAGGCAAGTGCTGCAAATGGCTCTTCATCAGATGCTGGACGAGTTTCTTCTTCTTCAGTATCTGGGTTGATACCTTTGATCGCAGGGATATCAAGTGGGCTTGGAAGGTAGTCGATAACCGCATCAAGCATCAATTGGACACCCTTGTTCTTGAAGGCAGAACCACAAAGTACTGGGTAGAATTCAACGTTGATAGTCGCTTTACGGATACCAGCTTTCAATTCCTCGTTAGTGATTTCTTCACCTTCGAGATATTTCATCATCAATTCTTCGTCAGTTTCAGCAACTGCTTCAACCAATTTTTCACGGTATTCTTGAGCTTGTTCAAGGTATTCAGCTGGAATATCTTCTTCAAGGATATCTGTACCAAGGTCGTTAGTATAGATTTCAGCTTTCATCTTGATCAAGTCAATGATTCCGCGGAAGTCATCTTCAGCACCGATTGGCAATTGAATTGGGTGTGCATTTGCTTGAAGACGATCGTGAAGTGTGCTTACTGAGTAAAGGAAGTCAGCACCGATTTTGTCCATTTTATTGGCAAATACGATACGTGGAACCCCGTACTCAGTTGCTTGACGCCAAACTGTTTCAGTTTGAGGCTCAACACCTGATTGTGAGTCAAGAACTGTAACCGCACCGTCCAATACACGAAGAGAACGTTGTACTTCGATTGTGAAGTCCACGTGTCCTGGTGTGTCGATGATGTTTACGCGGTGGTTGTTCCATTGAGCTGTTGTTGCAGCAGATGTGATAGTGATACCACGTTCTTGCTCTTGCTCCATCCAGTCCATTTGAGACGCACCTTCGTGAGTTTCACCGATTTTGTGGATTTTACCAGTGTAGTAAAGAATACGCTCAGTTGTAGTTGTTTTACCAGCATCGACGTGAGCCATGATACCGATATTACGAGTTTTTTCAAGTGAAAATTCGCGTGCCATGAGGTTTGTTTCTCCTATATTTTTTATTTCTATTCTATTATAACACGATTTCAATAAAAACGGATAGGCAGGACCCACCCGTTCTCAATGTTTATCTTGTTTAGTTGGTTTCAACTTGTGAGATGGGAAGTTGAATTGTACTCGGGCTAAAGTTAGTTAGCCGATTTGAGATCAATTGAACCCGGGCTAAAAGCTCAAGTTAACTGATTTGAACCCGAGCGAGGCCCGGTGCAAAAAAGATAAACTGCTTTGTGTTCACGGAACACTGCATCAGTTTCCTATTTTTGCCTTGGGCCTTTGTCGCTCTTGGTATCATTTTATTACCAACGGAAGTGTGCGAAGGCACGGTTAGCTTCAGCCATACGGTGAGTGTCTTCACGTTTCTTAACTGCTGCACCAGTGTTGTTAGCAGCATCCAAGATTTCTTTTGCAAGGCGGTCTTGCATTGTGTGTTCACCACGAAGGCGAGCGATTGTTACCAACCAACGAAGTCCAAGTGTTGTACGACGTTCTGGACGAACTTCAACTGGGACTTGATAGTTAGATCCACCAACACGACGTGCACGTACTTCAAGTACAGGCATGATGTTTTCCATAGCTGTTTCAAATACTTCAAGTGCATCGTTACCAGTAGCTTCTTTGATTTGTTCAAAAGCACCGTAAACGATTGAAGCAGCTGTACCACGTTTACCGTCAAGCATAACGCGGTTGATAAGACGAGTAACTAATTGTGAATTGTAAAGCGGATCTGGCAATACGTCACGTTTTGGAGCTCTATTTTTACGACTCATTTCTCTTTATCCCCTTTCCTTATGCTTTTTTCGGACGTTTAGTACCGTATTTAGAACGACCTTGTTTACGATCGTTAACACCTGCAGTATCAAGTGCACCACGGACGATATGGTAACGTACCCCTGGAAGGTCTTTTACACGTCCACCACGAAGAAGCACCACGCTGTGCTCTTGCAAGTTGTGTCCGATACCTGGGATGTAGGCAGTAACTTCGATAAGGTTGCTCAAACGTACACGAGCAAATTTACGAAGGGCAGAGTTAGGTTTTTTAGGTGTCATAGTTCCAACACGAGTTGCTACACCACGTTTTTGTGGTGAAGAAACGTTTGTTTGAACTTTTTTATGACTGTTGTAACCAACGTTCAAAGCTGGTGATTTAGATTTTTCTACTTTTGATTTACGCGGTTTGCGAACCAATTGGTTAATTGTAGGCATCTACATTCTCCTGTGTTTTTTTTATTTTTGGTGATGATACACTTGGTGACAGCTATCATCTGTGTGTACTTTTGCAACATTTGTCAGCACGTCCCTGTACACTCTTGAGAGACCAAAAGTAAAAAGTACCGTCTAACATTGTACCACGTTTTTTCTATTTTTGTCAATATATTTCTTCTTATTTTTTGACTTCTTTGCTCTTAAATTTAGTTGAAAACGTTCGCCTACCAGATAGACTCTTCAACCGACCACATAGACAAAGCATCTTGTATTTGTCGACAAAATGGTGTTTAATAGATTTGTAAGTAAGAGATCTCTATTACAACTTGATGAAAGGAGAAATTATGAAAGTCAGACTCGATATTGATCAGCAATACACTGAAGAGCAAATCATCATAGAGGCACCGTCCTTGTCCCCTAAAGTTCAAAAGGTTCAGAACTTTGTCCAATCCCTAGATCAAAAAGATACCATAAAAGGGAAATTCCAAGACCAGGTCTACTTGATTCAGATTAGCAAGATTCAGCGTGTATACATTGAAAATCGTAAGGTTCTGGCCGAAACGAATAGCCAAACCTATGCACTTGACATTCGTCTCTACCAAGCAAGTGAAATTCTACCTGCTTCCTTTATCCAAATTTCCCAATCCGAAATTGTCAACATTGATGCGATCAGTCATCTAAAACTAACCTCTAACGGCTTGATTGAAATTTATCTTAAAAACGACAGTTTTACCTACTCATCTCGCCGTTACCTCAAAGCTATTAAGGAGAAATTAGAACTATGAAAAAACAAGTATTTCACGATGCCACAACTGGTATCCTCATCGGTCTCATCCTATCTATTATCTTTTCGTTTATCCACTCACCAAGTAACTACGCACCTCTCAGCCCCAACTCTTTAATTGGGCAATTCATGACCCAACATCAGGTGCATGGATCACTCGTCTTACTTTACTGTCTGCTTATTTGGGCAGCGATTGGAATCCTCTTTAGTTTTGGTAGCCGTCTCTTTGCTCAAGATTGGAGTCTCCTTCGTGCAACTGTCACCCACTTCTTTCTTATGTTGCTAGGCTTTGTCCCTCTAGCAATCCTAGCAGGCTGGTTCCCTCTTCACTGGACTTTCATCCTTCAGCTCATCCCAGAGTTTGCCATCGTCTACCTCATCATTTGGACGATTCTCTACAAAAGAGAATCAAAGAAGGTTGCCCACATCAACCAACTATTAGCTCAGAAAAAATAAGGCCTAAAAACCCACTCCTTTTTGCGAGTGGGTTTTTGCTTATAATTTTTGCTTCCATTCTAATAAGAGATTCATGGCTTGCATCGGTGTCATATTGTACACATCTACTTGGGCCAACTCTGCTAGGATAGGATTCTCTTCTTTTTCATCAAAGAGAGACATTTGCTCATTGACAACATTCCTTTGATTGATAGAAATTGGATTTTCCTGACCTTGGCTCTCTAGTTGAGTTAGAATCGCATCCGCTCTTTTTAGCAAGTCTGCTGGCAATCCTGCAATCTTAGCTACATGGATACCGTATGATTTGTCAGCTGGTCCTGGTTCTATCTTGTGAAGGAAAGTGACCTGACCATTTTGCTCAAGCGTAGCCACGTGTACATTTACTAGATGTTCAAGACTAGCTTCCAGACTGGTTAATTCATGGTAGTGCGTGGCAAAGAGAGTCTTGGCGCCAATATGCTCATGGATATACTCGATGATAGACTGGGCTAGAGCCATACCATCATAAGTTGCGGTTCCTCGACCAAGCTCATCAAAAAGAATCAATGAATCCTTTGTCGCATGACTAATGGCATTATTAGCTTCCATCATCTCTACCATAAAGGTGGACTGACCTGAAACCAAGTCATCTGCCGCTCCGATACGTGTAAAAATCGCATCAAAAATTGGCAGTTGAGCACTTTCTGCAGGGACATAAGAACCCATCTGAGCCATAACCGCTGTAATGGCTAGTTGACGCATGTAGGTTGACTTCCCACTCATGTTCGGACCTGTAATTAGTTGAATGCTAGTATCTTCATCCATCTGGATACTATTGGGAATATAGGTTTGAGCTCCCATGACCTTTTCAACAACTGCGTGACGACCATTCTGGATATCAATCCGCGACTCTTGCCCAAACTCTGGTCGAATCAGGTGTTGTTTTTCTGCAACTACTGCCAAGCCTTGCAAGACATCGACAGCAGCGATTCCTTGAGCCAGAGCCTGTAGACGTTGGATATACTTGCCAACCTCCTCACGAATACGCATAAAGATTTCGTACTCTAGGTTTGCTGATTTCTCACGCGCCTCTAACATTTCTCCCTCGATACGCGCCAATTCCTCTGTCCCAAATCGCTCAGAATTTTTCAGCGTAGCCTTACGGAAAAAGTGGGCTGGTACGTTACCGAGCTGCGAGTTGGTCACATGGAAATAGTAGCCGTCTTTTTTATTGTAGTCAATCTTGAGAGTATTGATGCCAGAGTTTTCTCTTTCCTTGGCCTCGATCTCAGCAATCCAGCTAGTCCCTTCTCTCAGCACACGACGGTATTTATCCAAGGTCTCATCAAAGCCCGTTCGGATAATACCACCTTCGGTAATCACGTGGGGAGCCTCTGGGGCAATGGCAGCACTTATCAGGCTTTCCAACTCAGGAATAGCATCTAGTTGTTCAATTAGATAAGCTAGAGCTGGTTGCTCCATTCCTTCTAAAATGGCGCGAATTCGTGGAACACTTCCTAAGGTAGCTGCTAATTGCAAGAGGTCTTTGGGGTTGCTTTTGCCAAAAGATACTCGACTAGCCAGACGTTCGATATCGTAGACTCCCTTGAGGCTTTCCGTTAAATCACTGCGCTCAAAGAAATAATCCAGAAAGACTTGCACAACCTCCTGACGTTCTATGATACGATCTAAATCAATTAAGGGACGTTGAATCCAAGAACGTAGAAGACGCATACCCATTGCAGTTTTAGTCTCATCTAGCAACCAGAACAGACTCCCTTGTTTCTTACCTGAGCGAGCATTTTCAGCCAAATCAAGACTAGCCTTGGTCGCAAAATCCATCTGCAAGAAATCTTTGATTTCATAACGAATAACAGGTTTTAAGTGATTCAACTCTCGCATCTGCGTCCGATGGACATACTGAAGAAGTTTCCCACTAGCTGCTCCTTCAACAGTTGCCAATCTTGAATCCAACAGATGAACATCTTCATATGTTTCTTGTTCATAGGAAAGCACTAGATTCATTTGACGACTGAGAATCTGTTCTTCCGCTTCAGACAAGTCGTAACCAATCACCACTTCTCTGGCCTTGAGATTACGGATTTCACCACAGACTAGAGAGAAATCTGATAATCCCGTTACATAGAAATCACCTGTCACTAGGTCCATATAGGCTAGTCCATACTGGGAATCTTCACGATCAATAGCCACTAAAAAGTTATTGTGACTATCTGGCTTACTACTATCAACCACTGTCCCTGGTGTAATGACCTGAACAACCTCGCGCTTAACGACACCAACAGCTTGCTTAGGATCTTCCATCTGTTCAGCGATGGCAACCTTGTAGCCACGCTCAACTAGAACGTCAATATACTGTTGGGCAGAATGATAAGGAACCCCAGCCATGGGAATCGGATTTTCAGCATTTTTATTGCGACTGGTCAACGAAATCTCTAGAATCTGAGCGGCATTGACGGCATCCTCATAAAACAACTCATAAAAATCACCCATGCGAAAAAGCAAAAAAGCATCTGGATATTGTTTTTTGATATCCACATACTGTTGCATCCCAGGTGATAATTTTTCAGTAGTCATTTACTCTCTCCTTGTAAAAATAGTCTTGAGAGAAGCTCTCAAGACCTTATCTATCTTCCATTAGCTCTAGTAAGCGTTCTTCCATGACTTTAGCTGCATGTTGATCTTTACAGATTACCAACAAGGTATTCGCTCCGGCAACTGTACCTAATATCCAACCGTCTTTATTTGAATCTACTACATTTGCTAATACGGATGCTTCTCCAAGTTTAGTGTGGAGAACCAAGGTGAATTCGGCTCTTGCAACACCCTCTAAGTGATGTGAAAGGAATTCGACCAGATCAATCTTCTCTGTCTCATTTGCTAGTACATAGTAAACAACATCGTTTTTCTTAACTTTGGTTAAGCCAAGCTCTCGCAAATCACGGGATAAGGTCGTTTGTGTCACAAAGACATCACAGGCTTCCAATCGATCTTGAATTTCCTTTTGAGTTCCTAATTTTTCTTCTGTAATCATTCGTTTGATGAGCTGATGACGTTCTCTTTTTCTCATAAGATCCTTTCGATTGCATATTTATTACATTTTACATTTTTTTAGTAAGAACATTATATCAAAAAAACTGGATATTTCAAAAAATATCTCTTCTTTCAAAAAAAATGTAGTAAATTGTGATAAAATAGTAGAAAAGCCCTAAAGGAGCACTAAATGAATACAAAAGAATTGATTGCTAGCGAGTTGGCTAGCGTCATTGATAGCCTGGACCAAGAGGCTATTTTAAATTTACTAGAAACACCTAAAAACTCAGATATGGGAGATATCGCCTTCCCTGCCTTCTCATTGGCAAAGGTCGAACGTAAAGCTCCTCAAATGATTGCTGCTGACATCGCTGAAAAGATCAATAGTCAAGCTTTTGAAAAGGTTGTAGCAACAGGTCCTTACGTCAACTTCTTCCTTGATAAGGCTACCATTTCTGATCAAGTTCTACAAAACGTTATCACTGAAAAAGAGCACTACGCTGACCAAGAGATTGGCAATCAAGAAAATGTTGTCATTGACATGTCTAGCCCTAATATCGCTAAACCATTTTCAATCGGTCACCTTCGTTCAACAGTTATCGGAGATAGCTTGTCACATATCTTCCAAAAAATCGGCTATAAAACTGTCAAGGTCAACCACTTGGGAGACTGGGGGAAACAGTTTGGGATGTTGATTGTTGCCTACAAGAAATGGGGCAATGAAGAAGCTGTCAAAGCACATCCAATTGATGAACTTCTCAAACTCTATGTCCGCATTAATGCTGAAGCTGAGAACGATCCAAGCTTGGATGAAGAAGCACGCGAATGGTTCCGCAAACTTGAAAACGGTGATGAGGAAGCTCTCGCTCTTTGGCAATGGTTCCGCGATGAAAGCTTGGTAGAATTTAACCGTCTCTACAATGAGCTACAAGTTGAATTCGACAGCTATAACGGAGAAGCTTTCTACAATGATAAAATGGATGCAGTTGTAGACATCCTTTCTGAAAAAGGACTATTAGTCGAATCAGAAGGTGCCCAAGTTGTTAATCTTGAAAAATATGGAATTGAACACCCAGCTCTTATCAAGAAATCTGACGGCGCAACTCTATACATCACACGTGACTTGGCTGCAGCCCTTTACCGTAAAAACGAATACCAATTTGCCAAATCTATCTATGTCGTTGGTCAAGAACAATCTGCTCACTTTAAACAACTCAAGGCTGTCTTGCAAGAGATGGGTTACGATTGGAGCCAAGATATTGTCCATGTTCCGTTTGGCTTGGTTACAAAAGAAGGGAAAAAACTTTCTACTCGTAAAGGGAATGTTATCTTGCTAGAACCAACTGTAGCAGAAGCCATCAGCCGTGCTAAAGCGCAGATCGAAGCCAAAAATCCAGAACTTGAAAACAAAGACCAGGTCGCTCATGCTGTTGGAGTTGGGGCCATTAAATTCTATGACCTTAAAACTGACCGTACAAATGGATATGACTTCGACCTTGAAGCTATGGTATCCTTCGAAGGGGAGACCGGCCCTTATGTTCAATACGCCTACGCTCGTATCCAATCAATCTTGCGTAAAGCCGATTTCAAACCTGAAGCAGGTGCCAACTATAGCTTGAACGATGCTGAAAGCTGGGAAATCATCAAGCTAATCCAAGACTTCCCACGTATTATTAAACGTGCAGCTGATAACTACGAGCCTTCTATCATCGCTAAATTTGCAATCAGCTTAGCGCAAGCCTTTAACAAATACTATGCCCACACTCGTATCTTAGATGAAAGTCCAGAACGTGACAGCCGTCTAGCCCTTAGCTATGCAACAGCAGTTGTCCTCAAAGAAGCGCTTCGTCTGTTGGGTGTAGAGGCGCCAGATAAGATGTGATTCGTTACAAGAGACTGAAACTAAAGTTCCTAGTCTCTTGACGGCAATCGCTATCGGGCGATTTGCCTAAACGCCTTACTAATGCATCCAAATAAATAATATCGACTTATTTGGATGCATGTCGTGATCTATTAATTTAATTTATTACTAAGCAAGCTAAGTAACTAACGCCAAATCCTATTCGGGCTTTGGCTAGGCGCTTACAGTACTATCACTCGAAAAATAAAAAATTTACTTTTATCTTACCACTTACTTCTTTATCACCTAGGGAGAATTTTTATGAGCCAATACGCTTATATCTTAGTTGTTATTAGTCTTCTTTTTCTCTTTCTTGTCAACAAATATGAAAAAGAGAAACTTCAAAGACTGCTTCAGGACCAACTATTGAAAGATCAAGATTTTCGTGCAACTATCAAAGAAAAAATCCAAACGATAGAAAATATCAATGATGTCATTGATTACGTGAATAAAGGCTACCGTTTAGGGATTCCCATTTCAAAAGAAATCGTTGACGAAATTCGCAACTAACAAAAAGACTCGAGATGCATTTCTCGAGTCTTTTTATTTATTTCTGACAGCTAAGATTTCTACCAGGATAACAATCCCTAAGGATACCATGGTTCCAAATGGTGCTGCATTTTCATCAAAAATTTTCTCAGAGAACAGTAGCAGAGCAATCGCTAATAGTAGCAAAGCACTGCATAGCATAATATCCTTGAAGCTTGGTTTGCGTTTTATATACTTTAAAAATGATTTCTGTAGTTTACTCATTTCGATTGTCCCCTTTGAAGTAAATCCTTTATCCATAGAATAAAACTCTTCCTCAGAAAATCTAGCCTCTTATAAATCTTCTAATTCATACAAGTCTGCAATAATCCCAGCAACCTTCTTGATGTCTCCTAGCATTCCGCGCATTTCAAAGTCAGCTAGGACTGGAAAACCAAAGCGCTGGCTGTATTGCTTGGCGGTCAAACAGTATTGGTTGTTAAAATTACGGTTACCCGATCCTACGACACCAAAACACTTGCTAGCATTATCACCATATGCGATAAAGTCACCTACTGGAGTGGTCAAAATTTCCACATCGCCATTGTCAACCCCATTGCCACCTTCGAGGTAAGTCGGTAGAAAAGCCACATACGGGTTGGTCATCTCGAAGAAGTCTTCTCCATCCTTGACCAAGTCTTTAATATGAATTTTTTCTACTTCAATGTTCGCATACTGCTCCAACAAATAAGCTTTCAATCGTGTTACGAAACTCTCCGTATTCCCGCTCAGACTGATGTAGACCAAGGAAATTTTTTTCATTTTCTCCTCCTTTTTTGAATCATAAAAAATAACTACCAAGATTGTATCTTGATAGTTATCCTTTGTCAACTCTTAGGCGAGTTCTTCCTCTTGAGATTCTGTTAATTCTTTTTGCTGACGCCATATTTTATAGAAGACGATTCCCAAAAAGATAACATTGATGACGATGAATATGATAGTGGTTACTTTTGACATGACTTCCATTCCTAAACGTAGGGTGTCATCTTTAATCAATTGCATAGCATCTT
Organism: Streptococcus infantis; assembly: GCF_047463315.1. Classification (GTDB taxonomy): domain Bacteria; phylum Bacillota; class Bacilli; order Lactobacillales; family Streptococcaceae; genus Streptococcus; species Streptococcus infantis_AB. The sequence continues at coordinate 77,984 of NZ_JASHEB010000003.1, forward strand.
GTAGATTCATATTGTCATGGACTAGTCCAACAATAGCTAGTAAGGCATATCCAACATAAGTGTAGTTTGCCAACTGCAGGTTCTTACGAATTAAGAAAACAAAGGCTACTACAACTAGGATAGCAGATAGAATAATGAGTATCGTGTTAAAAATAGAGTGAGATAACTCTGACACTTGGTGGGCATAGTTAACAGCATCTTCTATTTGTTGAGCACTAAGTGTCCCAACATTTCCTTGGCTAGCACGAAGTGCGTCCTTACTAGGTACTGGAGTGAATATTCCAACTACTGCCAAGGCTGAATTAATCGCTGATAAGACTAATAAAACCCATAGATAGATTGGTTTCTTTTTCATAAAAGCAACCTCCTCATATTTTTGAATTTATTATAGCATATTTTAAGATGGATAACAAAAGTTAGAGGGTGACCTCGATCTGCTTGCGGTAGGCCTTCGGAGACTTTCCACATAGTTTTCGAAAAACCTTGTAGAAGTACCCTACATTACTATACCCAACCGTATAGCAGATATCCTCAATACTATCGTTTGTAGAGAGCAAGAGTTGCTGGGCAGCCTTGATGCGTTGCTTATTGAGAAGTTCCGCAAAGGTTGAATTGGTTTCCTTCTTGATTAACTGCCCTAAATACACAGGGTTGATAAAGAGGTCCTTACTGATATCCTTGAGAGATAACTCTTTTTTGTAATCTCTACCAATAACTTCGAGAACACTGACGACATTTTCATTCATGCGGTATTGACCAAAGAAGGAAGTCAAGGTTTCTTTTGTATAAGCGACTAAGTCCTCAAAGTTTGTGATGGCATGAATATTCTTGACGATATCTGTCATATCATCTGCTTTCAGATGCTCGAAGAGGTGGAAGACATCCATAACAAACTGAGTAAAGAGTTGCTTGGTGATGGATACCCTTGGTGTGTTTTCTAGCACAATCTTCTCGAGTAGGTTTAACTCATCGATAATCTGCTGAAGATTTCCCTGGATAATAACTCGATAGATAGGTTCATAATATGAGAAGAGACTTTTAGACTGATCTAGATTTACAGTTCCATAGAAAAGTGCTTTTTCAGCGTCAAACTTCCATTTTTCAAAGTTGGCTTGATAAGGCGCCTCAAAAGGTAGAACGAGTAAACCGTCGAATTTCTGGTCTGCAATCACAATTTGCCAGTCTTGACCTAGGACGTAGTAAGGAATGACAAAATCCCCTTGTTTTTCCTGGGAAAGTCCAATCCACCAGTTTTCTTTTTGAGAGAGATGCGTCTTAAATGCTTCTTCATCTAATTTTTGGCTTAACATTTCTGGTTCATGCACTTTCTCACGAAGCTGACCGAGGATTTTCTCAAGTAAGTGCTCTAGCTCGACCTTATCAACTGGTTTGACAAGATAGTCTACGACATTGAGGTTCATGGCTTTCTTGACATAGTCAAATTCTTGATAGCCTGAAAGAAGGATATAGTAAGCATCTGGTAATAGTTCCTTCATCTCCCCAATCATTTCAAGACCTGTCTTGTCAGGCATGTTGACATCAGAAATGACGATGTCTACGGGATGCTCTCGAGCATAGTCCAAAGCCTCGTCAGCATGATTAGCTGTTGCGACGACTTCCATATCCCATTTTTCAAAAGGAATCAAACGCTTGAGCCCTTCTGTAATCATGTACTCATCGTCTACTAATAGTACTTTATACATGTTTATCCTTTCTCTTCATCCTGAATGGTGATTCGATAGTGAACACCTTCATGCTCAGCAGATTCTACACTAATGTTATAGCGGCCTCCAAAGTAGAGCACAAAGCGTTCGTGGATATTCACAATCCCAATAGACTGCCGTTTCCCACTATAATCTGCTGTGTGTTCAAAGGTTCTTTGAGCCAGTTTAGCTTGAATTTCTGCTAGTTTTTCAGCAGACATCCCACGACCATTATCTGTTACCAGGATTTCGACATAGCCTTCTTTTTTCAAGGCTTTGATACTGATCACATTATCTGTTCTTCTGTGGTCAACTCCATGAGCAAAATAATTTTCCACTAAAGGTTGGAGGGTGAACTTTGGAATACACATTTCTTCCAATTCAGGGTCAATCTTAAATCCGTATGCAATGGATTTTGGATAGCGAACCATACAGAGATAACTGTACTTCCGACAAAACTCCACTTCTTGTTTGAGTGTCGTTTCTCGCTCGTCGGAAATATTATTGCGTAGGAGACTACTGAACTCATAGATGATATCTGCTAGTTCATTTTGATTCTCCATCACAGCATACATCCGCAAAAACTCCAGAGTATTATACATGAAATGCGGATTAATTTGAGCTTGTAACGCACGCATGTTGGCATCTTTTTGATTGAGTTCCAGTTGATAAATATCGTGAATATTACTTTCCAACCGGTCCAACATATCGTTTGTCGTTTCAGCAATCAAAAGCAATTCTTGATCCTTTTTGTCGGTATTGATCCTCTTGGTTTGCTCTCCCTTAGTAATGGCTTGGATCGAATCCACCAAGTCCACAACCTGAAGTTGATAATCAGAAAAGGTTCTTCTTAGGGTGACATATAAGATGATGATAAAGAGAGCACTCAAACCAATAATGAGAGCTGAACTCGCTAAACTACTATTTAAAACATAGTTCTGAGGCACGGCCACTTGAACCTGATAACCATGCGCTGTTGTTCCTACAAGCCAAGAACCTCTAGTCCTTTTTTCTCCCAAATCGAACATATCTGTTTCATAGGGCGTGATGACAGAAACAGCGACTGGAACGATTCCTCTAGTGTTATCAATCGCCTTATAGAGGACTTCCGGTGGCACTGAGATATAAATAACCCCTAGGGCCCGGTCTGATACTGGATCAGATACCGGAACGGCAAAACTATTGGCATCCGGTTTAAAGCTCTCAGCCGGAATCTTCTGTCCACTACGATTATCTCTCTTGGATACAAAGACGTCCGTTGAATCCTGTAGAACAATCGCAACACCACTCACGAAATCATTTCGCACGTAGATATCATCGATATTTTCATAAATAGAAACCGAAATATACGGAGACGCCTTGCGCTCTAACTGCCAGTAAAAATAATCCGGCGTGCTGAGGCTAAAATATTTGTAAATTCCTTCAATCCGAGCTTGATTTTCTACCAAACCTTGAGCCAGGCGAGTGGATTCACGATAATAGTATTCAACCTCGTCGACCGTCCGAGCCAAGACACGTTGACTGACTCGACTTGCTTCTTTTTCACGCATATCCCAGTAAACATAGGAGAGCAAGAGAGCAAAACAAGTGATGATAACAATCATGACTAGGCTATAAAGCCTAAGAAGTGAGTGGAGACGAAACTGTTTGGTATTATTTTGTTGCCAATTTTTCATGAATACTCTCATAAACAGGCTCCAATAAATCACTAATAAAGAAATGCCACATTCCAATACCTACAAAAGCGATGAGGGCTGGCATATAGAAGCCAATAATGGCTAACAAGACGCTACCAAGCAGAACCTTGGCCACTGCTGATAAACTCATAAAAATTCCGATAAAGGCGAGCTTTAAGGTGTTTTTATAGGACAATTCAAAGTAAACCTGTAACTTTAAAGATACCGTGTAGGCCAAAAATACCAAGGCTACTAAAAAGATATTTAGAAATGTTGCTGCCAAGTGGATAATGGTCTGGTTTGGCAACTGAATCATCAGATACAAGCCATAAATCAAGATGAAGTCAATCCCTATAAAGGTGTAGAAACTGAGATTACTTTTGACAAAATTGCTCTTAAATAAAGCCCATGCTTCCTTGAAACGATAAGCACGGTAAGAATATCCGTTTTCAGCAAATAAACTCATGAGAGTTGCACTAGCGGGTGCTATACCAAAGACCACTCCTCCTGCTAGTGTCAATAACCAAAAATAAGCCGTCGCAATCATCCCCAAAAAGAAACGATGAAAGACTAGCTCAATGAAATTTCCCACGGTTTTCCTCCAAAAATTTAATCTAGTTTTATTATAACATATTTCAAGCGCTCTCAAAAACAGGAGCAATAAAAATAAATACATTTATTGGTTTAATAATGATGTTAGTAGTATAATTAAGATAGATAGAAATACCGATTAATGACAAAAGGGATTTATAGAGAAGATAAACATCTTTGCAGGTAAACTAATGACTATTTAAATCAATTATTGGATTTACAAAATAACGAAAGGGGTACGAGACATGACTATTTTTATTTTAAGAACTACCGTGTTTTGGATTGCTCTTATTTTGAGTCTTTTCTCTGATAAATTGTTCAAACAACAATATGTAAAAATCGTAAAAATAATTTGCGCTATAATCATGTTAGTCGTATCATTATCATATCTGTTCTAAGTTATTTTAAGAATACAGGAATTTGTTTGTCCTGTATTCTTTTTTTCGTCAAATGTACATTGATAAAATAAATAACAAGTCGATAACATCAATCAAGTTAGAGGCGAAAAAGGTAGAGATTGAACTGAAATATAGTGACATGTATTGAAATTGGAAAAAAGAAAAAACGCTTAAAATAAGCGTTTTTCTTATGTATTGATTCGTATTGAATGCTTACTTAACCTCTGTAAACACAACGTGCTTGCGAAGTTTTGGTGAGTATTTCTTCAATTGAAGACGGTCTGGAGTGTTACGTTTGTTTTTAGAAGTAAGGTACAAGCGTTCACCAGATTCTTTGTGTTCAAGTGTAATATTTACGCGCATGGTATCTCCCTTCTATTATTCAGCTGATGCAGCTTTAGCGATCTTACGTCCTTTGTAGTATCCTTTAAGTGATACGCGGTGAGAACGTGAGTAATCTCCAGTAGTTTCGTCAAAGTTTACAGATGGAGCTGTTACTTTGTAGTGTGTACGACGTTTGTTTTTCTTCGCTTTTGATGTGCGACGTGCAGGTACTGCCATTTCGTTTTTCTCCTTTTAAGATATAATTTCAGTTAGGTTTGATTTTCATCAACTTTAATAGTATATCAAAACTTTTTTGTAAAGTAAAGTTACTTGACAAAAAAAGTTGTATTTTTTTATCGTACACTGCTGAATTGTCTGAAAATTTAAAAATTTTCTTCTGTTATTCATGTAAAAATTGTGCTATAATGGAACAAACTGAAATGGGAGGGACTTGAATGACAGAATTAGATAAACGTCACCGCAGCAGCATCTATGACAGCATGGTAAAATCACCTAACCGTGCCATGCTTCGTGCGACTGGTATGACAGATAAGGACTTTGAAACACCGATTGTTGGGGTCATTTCGACTTGGGCAGAAAACACACCGTGTAATATTCACTTGCATGACTTTGGGAAATTGGCTAAAGAAGGGGTTAAATCTGCTGGTGCTTGGCCTGTGCAGTTTGGGACTATTACCGTAGCCGACGGTATTGCCATGGGAACACCGGGTATGCGCTTTTCCCTAACGTCTCGTGATATCATCGCGGATTCTATCGAAGCTGCTATGGGTGGTCACAACGTGGATGCCTTCGTCGCTATCGGGGGTTGTGACAAGAACATGCCTGGTTCCATGATTGCCATTGCCAACATGGATATCCCAGCTATTTTCGCTTACGGTGGTACTATCGCCCCTGGAAAACTGGATGGCAAAGACATTGACTTGGTTTCTGTATTTGAAGGAATCGGTAAGTGGAATCACGGTGATATGACAGCTGAGGATGTGAAACGTCTGGAATGTAATGCCTGCCCTGGCCCTGGTGGTTGTGGTGGTATGTATACAGCTAATACCATGGCTACTGCTATCGAAGTTTTGGGGTTGAGTTTGCCAGGTTCTTCTTCTCACCCAGCTGAATCTGCTGATAAGAAAGAAGACATCGAAGCAGCTGGTCGTGCAGTTGTCAAAATGCTTGAACTTGGTATCAAACCTTCAGATATCTTGACTCGTGAAGCCTTTGAAGATGCCATTACAGTGACTATGGCTCTGGGTGGTTCTACAAATGCTACTCTTCACTTGCTTGCTATTGCCCACGCAGCTAATGTTGACTTGTCACTTGAGGACTTTAATACCATCCAAGAACGTGTACCTCACTTGGCCGATTTGAAACCTTCTGGTCAGTATGTCTTCCAAGATCTTTACGAAGTCGGTGGTGTGCCTGCAGTTATGAAGTACTTGTTGGCGAATGGATTCCTTCATGGAGACCGTATCACATGTACTGGTAAGACTGTCGCTGAAAACTTGGCTGACTTTGCAGATCTTACTCCAGGTCAAAAAGTCATCATGCCACTTGAAAATCCTAAACGTGCGGACGGTCCGCTTATCATCTTGAACGGTAATCTTGCTCCTGACGGTGCAGTTGCCAAGGTGTCAGGTGTTAAGGTTCGTCGTCACGTTGGCCCAGCTAAGGTCTTCGACTCTGAAGAAGATGCTATCCAAGCTGTCTTGTCAGATGAAATCGTTGATGGCGATGTTGTCGTTGTTCGTTTCGTTGGTCCTAAGGGTGGTCCTGGTATGCCTGAAATGCTATCACTTTCATCAATGATCGTTGGTAAAGGCCAAGGAGACAAGGTTGCCCTCTTGACAGATGGCCGTTTCTCTGGTGGTACTTATGGTCTCGTTGTCGGACATATTGCTCCTGAAGCTCAGGATGGTGGACCAATTGCTTATCTTCGTACAGGCGATATTGTTACGGTTGACCAAGATACTAAAGAAATTTCCATGGACGTTTCCGATGAAGAACTTGCAAAACGCAAGGCAGAAACAACCTTGCCACCACTCTATAGCCGTGGTGTCCTTGGTAAGTATGCCCATACCGTATCTTCTGCATCACGTGGTGCCGTTACAGATTTCTGGAATATGGAACAATCTGGTAAAAAATAAGCAAATCAAAAGCAAGCCTCAACTGGCTTGCTTTTTTATATTTTCAAAATAAATCATTATCGTGGAGGTAGCCCTAGAGCTATACGCCCATAACGACTAATGCGTGTAATCTTCCATGCTGGAGACCAGGTAACCTCAACCTTGACATCCTCAATCCCAGTAATTTGTTTTAAACCTGCCACAATCTCGATTGGCAGACTTTCTGCACAGTCACAGGCAGTATCAGTGAAGGTCATAACAACTGTACAAAGGCCATTTTCGTCCAAGTCAATCTCGTAAATCAATCCAAGGTTGTATACATCTAACTCTACATCTGTATCATAAACTTTTTCGAGCACTTCAATGATTTGATCTTCCAATGATAGAGCACGGTTATTGATTTTGATATCTTCTCTCATTGCATTCCCTCCATTTTTAGACTGCACCTATTTTCTCATAATTCTGACAATTTGGCAAGTTTTTCCCAATTCTCTTTAAAGCAAAAAGTAGAGATACAATCTCTACTTTTGATTGATTATTTTGATTTGACAGGTTTGTCTGCAAGAGCTTTAACGGCAGCATTAATGGTTTCTGCGTAAAGTTTTGCTCCTTCATCCTGCTTGGTCGTATCACTACCGAAGTGAACCTGGTCTGTCCCTTTCCAAATATCTGGATGATCTTTGGCGACTTGGTTCCAATCTGCTAGTGCTATATATGGATATTTTTGTGCCAGTTCACGCGCATAGTTTGCATATTGTTCTACATAAGGTTGAGTTTCCTGTGTTGTATCCCCCTCGTATGGAGTAACTAGAACAAGTTGATGCCCTTTCGGAAGATTTGTTATCAGTAGATCCAAATCAGCCTTATAATCTTCAGGATTATTAACGCCAGTCGCGATGACTACAATTTTAGGCAAGGCTTTATTCTGACTGTAATTCAGCATCAATGCATTTGCTTGTTTAGTATTTCGACTGACCTGACCATCAATCTGAGCATCTGGTAAGATTTCTTTCAGTCCTTCTGAAGCACGCAAGGTGACAGAATCTCCAATGATGGACACGCCATCAGCTATGTTGTAGCGACTGGCTTCTGCTTGATCGGCCATCGTTTTTGTTCGAGTAATATTAGTTAGGGCTTGATTGAGCCCAGTAACCATCAAATCCGTTTCAAAGGCACCTACTTGTGGAGCTATCAGAATCACAACCAAGGTAATCAAACTAAGAACTCCAACACTACCAGCAAAGATTGGTTTGATGTGCGGAATTTCTTCTGCCATTCGCAAGAGTTTACTAGACTTCCCTGCAATGAAAGGTTCGATCATATAGAAAGAAAGGGTAGCAAAGAGATAAGAGAAGATAATTGTTAGAATCACTGCCGGTATATTCCCCATCAATTGAGAGAAAATAATATAAAACGGCCAGTGGAAAAGATAAACAGCATAGCTGGTATCTGCTAAAAAACTGATAACCTTTGGTTCTTCGATTGTCGGAGTTTTCTCGTGCAACAGTCGTGCTGCAACAATCATCAGAAGCGCAGCCAAGCTTGCCAACAAGAAACCAAACAAATAGGCAAAGAGATAATTGAATTTTACAAAGAAGGTCAATAAGAGCAAGACTCCTAGACCCGCCCCAAAGACTAGTAAGGTTTGTCTCAAATCCAAGCTTCTATTTAAACGTTTGAGAAGAGGCGTTACATGACGAACACCTACCAAGGTCGCAAGCACACTTCCTAAGAAGAATGGATAAACATGAGTCAAAGTTGAGAAGTAGAGTGTTGAGTAGGAGCTAACGATAAAGCTACCAATAAACATAGAAAGGAAGCTAATCATAAAGGTTGCTGAGGAAAGTAGGAAAATCATTCCTCGTAGTTGTCCACTTGTCTTTGCATGTTTGGACAAGAACCAGACTGCTAAACCCCACAAGATATAATAATGAACTTCAACAGCTAAGCTCCAGTTGTGAACAAAGAGGTGAGGGATAAACTGAGATTCATAACTTCCTCCTGTCAGCATTTCATAGAAGTTAGTCATAAATCCTAGAACACCAGCAATTTGACCACCGATTCCTGCCACATAATCCTGACGAACCAAGAAGGTGAATGGCATGATGACAAGAATCATTAAAACAACTGGTGGAAAAATCCGATAGAAACGTCTTCTAAAAAATCCTAAGATATCAATCTTCCCTTTTTGTCCAAATTCTTCTAATAATAGTGAAGTAATTAAAAAACCTGAAAACGTGAAGAAGACGTCAACACCAAAGAAACCTCCTGGGAAAAGCGTCTGAAAGAAATGGTACAAGAGTACCAAAAGCAAACCTGTAATCCTAATCAAGGAAAACCATTTAATACGCATACGAGTTTATTCTCCATTCATTAGATTAGCAAAAAAGCCATCTAATTTTCAATCCATAATACCTTTATTTTATCAAAAAAAACAGAAAAATCCTAAGATAAAACTTAGGATTTTTAGCTAACATTAAGTTAAATTTAGAAATTACGTCCAGACTTGTTATAGCCATATTTTTCAACAAAATGCTCACGGAATTCCAAGAGATTGTCATCCATAATAGCCTGACGAACCTGCTTCATGAGGTTGAGCAAGAAGTAGAGATTATGGTAACTTGTCAAGCGGATACCAAAGGTTTCATCAGCCTTGAGCAAGTGACGAAGATAGGCACGGGTGTAGTTCTTACATGTGTAGCAATCACACTCTGGATCAAGTGGTGTAAAGTCCTCCGCAAACTGAGCATTCTTGACTACCAAGCGACCTTGACTGGTCATACAAGTCCCGTTACGAGCGATACGAGTCGGCAAGACACAGTCAAACATATCGACACCACGGATAACACCATCAATCAAGCTATCTGGCGCTCCTACTCCCATCAAGTAACGAGGTTTGTTCTCAGGAAGCAGTTGGGTCGTAAAGTCCAAAACTGCGTTCATCTCTTCGTGGGTTTCTCCAACTGCTAGTCCTCCGATAGAGTAGCCTGGGAAGTCCATACTTACAAGATCATGAGCTGATTGACGGCGAAGATCTTCAAATCCTGCCCCCTGTACAATCCCAAACAAACCTTGGTCATGTGGACGACAGTGAGCCTTTAAACCACGCTCTGCCCAACGGCTAGTACGTTCAATCGATTTTTTTACATAATCATAAGGTTGATAAAATTGGGGACATTCGTCAAAGGACATCATGATGTCTGAGCCTAGATTGTTCTGGATAGAAATAGCCTTTTCAGGTGAAAGAAACATCTTAGAACCGTTGAGGTGATTCTTGAAGGTTACTCCTTCTTCTGTAATATTACGGCTATCCGCTAGAGAATACACTTGGAAGCCACCGCTATCTGTTAAAATCGGTTGATCCCAATTCATGAACTTGTGAAGACCTCCAGCACGGGCAATGAGTTCGTCCCCAGGGCGAAGCCACAAGTGATAGGTGTTGGATAGGATAATTCCTGACCCCATCTCTTTCAATTCTTCTGGCGACTGAGTCTTGACCGTTGCCTGAGTCCCTACTGGCATAAACATAGGCGTTGGGAAGGTCCCATGGGGGGTGATAATCTCACCCAAACGAGCTCCTGTGTGTTTTTCTTTTTTTATCAATCGATATTTGATTGGCGAATCTGACATTTTTTACCTCCGAAGCTGGGAAAGACAGTCCCAGTTCTTACTTTATACCCAAGGGCATACTGTATGATTCTATCAAAAAAAACAGGAACTGTCACGAACTATGGTATAAGTGACAAATGTTTACTAATGCTTTCTGTTGCTTATCAATAGTTTAGTTTTTGCTTATTTTTATTTAAAATCATTTCCGTTATTTTTCGTCATTTTTTTAAATCGTATTCATCTTCGTATTCATTTTCATACTCACCTTTGCCCGTATAGTTGAGAAGGCTGCAATTTAGTTCTAATAGTTTACATTGGAGGGTGTCCCCTCCGACTCCCCGACCTCTGGACAAGGTCTTTTTTTTTTTTGAAAAAATTTAAAAAAACTTCATCAAAACTATTGACATTATACAACTTTAGTTGTATAATAGATACATAAGGTTAAGGAGGAAACCTTAGACAAGGAAACTAGTAGAAAGGAAAACAAAATGTTTAAGTTCAAAAAGAAGCCACTCAAAGTCAAAACAAATAAGATAGTCATCAAAATAAACTTATTTATAATCAGCTTTGAATGGCACTTAGAAATTGGATAGTGAGAAATCACTATCCGCCCCTTCGGGGGTGTACTTAAATTATAACAGGAAAAACAATGAAAGTAAATCTAAAAATTAGAAAAACCACCAAGCGTGAAAAAGTTGAATTTATTATCGGACTTCTTCTACTTCTATTTGCAGTTTGGTATTTTATGAGGTAATATATGTCAGTAGATATTAAAGCTATCCGCTGGCTTTTAGACAACGCCACAGCCTATGCTATCAGCAAAAACTGTGGCGTATCTATTCAGGCAGTAGATAAGTATAAAAATGGTGTATCAGATATTATGAACATGCGTTTAAAACATGCTATCAGCATGACTTCTTACGCCCATACACTACAAGAAAAACAGTGAGCTTCATCACTGCTTTTTTATTTTGAACAAACAAAAAACCGCCAGCGAACTGCTAGCGGTCAAGTGTAATTAAATTTTGAAAACCTTTCTATGCTTTATTTTTATTTTGTGGTAATTAAGCCGTCAGGCTCGATAGCGAACGCTTCCTTGTCAGCCAATCGACCATCTTCAAGCATGAGGTAGTAGCCACCGTTGTAAGGGACGAATGCATTTGACACCATATCGCCATTCTCTGAATTGAGGTAATACCATTTCTCGTAGTATTTAACCCAGCCAGTCTGCATAGCGCCATCACGATTAAAGTAGTACCATTTGCCATTGATCTTCTTCCATCCGCTATTGGCCATGTAGCCGTCTTTGTCAAACCAGTACCAATTGCCATCTGTGTGATGCAGCCATTGGTTTGCATACATATAGCCGTTATCATTGAAATAGAACCAGTTACCGTCGATTGCTTCAAATTTTGAAGTAGGGTAAGAGCCATCTTTGCGACTCCACCACCATCCAGTATCATCGTGTTTCCATCCTGTTTGGTCTTCTTGAGGTGGTACGATATAACCTACAATCGAATTGACTGAGCGTTCATTGTATCGACAAGGTCCACCAACGTCAAGATAATCCCAGTTGCCATCGATATTTTGTTCGATTGTCTGAATAGTATCCCCGTCAGAATCTGCATAGACAAGGCCGGTATGACCGTAGTTCACGCCATCGCCTGCTACGAAGTTCTTCACAAAGAACCAACCAGCTTTCGGATATTGAGCACCATAGACAACTTGCAATCCTGCTGCTTCTGCTGAGCGTAGCAAATCGATAGCATTACCCCAGAGACGAATACCAAAATATTCATAGATACCGTAACAGGTGACATCAGCGCATTGATAGCCGTACATTCCGTCATAATCTACCCCAGTGCCTGCATCAGCATGAGCCATAAGGTCCCTAATCATATCTTGTTTTTTAGACATTATCTGCCCCTTTCCATGCATCGTTCATTTCTTTAACCGATGCCTCGATAAATGTATCAAGTTCCTTATCAGTCATGCTGATGTTGTACTTGCTAAGCTCAGCTCTGACTTTATCGCGGGCCTGCTCCAGCTTCTCCTCACCTTTAAAGCCAGTTTCAGAAGCAACTTGCTCGACTGCATTGACCGCATTTTTGGCAAGGATTTCGACGATTTTGACAGATTGCTCACCGCCTTTTTTAATCAGGTATTCCTTGATTGATTTGACTGCAATACTAGCCAAAACGACAAGAACGCTAATTGCTGCATTGATGATGATTTCATTGATTTGTTGCATGTGTTATTCTCCTTTATTTTTGTCTTCGTCTTTTTCAAGCAATCGTTGGAATGCTTTCAGGATTGGCTGGAAAAGAGTGATATTCCCTTTTAGTTTGCGGTAATTTTCAATTAGTGATTGAAAAGTAAATGCGATGTATCCGAGATAGATCGAGTACAAGAATGCGAAGCCCGTCTTTTCAGGCAAGAGCACGGACATCGGGATAAGGATCATCAGTAAAAGGACTCCTAAAATCTTGCGAAGGAGTCCATTAATGCCGATTTTGCTCTTATACTCGATGTCAGGGTTTGCGATCGCAGCAATTGTCCCTGTCAAGAAATCAATGATTTCCATCGAAACAATCAAAGCAAGAGCGTACAAGACCAAACCATCTTCGGTCTGTACGACACTTCTTAAAAAATTGAAAAATTCGATTTGCATACAACCTCCTTTGTCTATACTTCTTTCAGATTAAATTTCAAGCCACGGAATTTACTAGCAACTCCAGGGATGTTTTTGGCTGAAATTCGATAAAAACCAATATCGAGCGTAGCTCCGTCTGATAACGTCTGACCATTTGATGTCAGAATCACGTTGTCTCCAAAATAGCGGACAATTGACGGACGTTCAATATAAACCGAAACCTCAAACATTGTCTTTGTTTGAGTAGAATTTAGTTGTCCTTCTAAATCGAAGCCGTCAGTTCTAGTAATCCACTTCACATCTTTTTGTTCATCAGTCAAATAATCTGAATAATTCAAATCAGATGCCACTTTGTTATTTTGATACACAATTTTACTAACACCTGAAACAAATACCGTTTGAGGAATCAACTGACTAGCTAAGAATTCTGCCCCTTTTTGATGACCAAGATCTCCAAAGTGGCACATGTCTGGAATTAAATCCTTGAGCTTGTATTCTGAATGGTTCAAAATATTACTTGTGCCAGCATTATAATCAATGAATGGTAATCCTAATTCTTTGGCTAAATCCTTCTTGATGTTGTCAGCGATCGCATTAATCTTCGAACCAAATCGTTTGTAATTCTCAAATTCAGCTTGAGTACTCATTAGTACAGGTTTAATTCCTTTTGCCAACAATCGACTTACAACATTGATATGATCGTCTCGAAATGATTTAATCTTACTAGCATCATATACCATGTCATTTATACCCATAGCAATAAATGCATAATCAATTGTTTCATGTATCGGAGATAGAACGGCATCCAAATTTTGACGGAGCCAGCTAATATTTTTTCCAGAAAAACCTCGATTATAAATTTTATGATCGAAATTGTAACCACGTTGTTGATTAATAATATTATTGAGTATTCCAGAATATGTATTATTTCCGTCTTTTAGATTATTAATATTATCGTTGTTGCTGGTGTAATTTGAAGTCCTCCAGCCATCAGTCGTGCTATCTCCCAGCGTCACAATAACAGTTTTTTTAGTCTGAAGGTCGACAATCAGTTCTTCCAATTGCCATCCATTATTTGGTAATGATTTTGTAGTCTGAATAAAATTATTACTAGAATAATGCGTGAGTTCTTCAAGATATACTGATGCAATCAAAATGTCTGTATTCTTGCTTGTAAAAGTTGCTCCATTAGACATCACTGAACTCTTTACTAGCTTAAACTTATTTTCTATAGTATCCAAAATAAGATGATGCAAGTATCCACTACTAACTTGAAGATTTTCATGCTCTTTTATCGAGTAGTAACTTGTCCCTTTTGAAACAATAATCTCATTCTGTTCTCCAAAACCATTAAAACTAAACGTTTTTGAATAATTGTCATAGATTATTTTGCCTTGTACAACCGAACCGATTAAGCTATCCTGCGTATATTCTGAGTAGCCAATTGTCTTAACGAACATAGAATTAACTGGATAATGTAAAGTACCCTTATACATAATAGCAAGTATGACTTGCGTTGACGTGATGTTCTTAACGTTCGCCAAAGTCATCACGGTTAACCCTTTATTTTGGAAGTCGTAAACAACATATTCTGACAATCCAGTTGGTTCGTAACTAATGCTCAAATTAGCATTTGGAGCATAATTTTTATTTCCAAACGAAATCCATGTATCTTTTTTTAAGGATACTGTTTTAGTCTTACGATCAATAGTTAATAATCCGTCGAAAATTACGCCGAACTGATTAGGAACGCCGTCAGTTGGCGATTGATATGAACCACCATCCGCCCATGAACTTCCGTCCCAGTAATTCCAGTGGCCGTTATCAGTTGTAACATAAATACCTTTATCACCAGATGGCTTTGCTGAACGTAAAGCTGAAACATTTGGATATGTTCCTTTAGGAGTTCCGTCTAGAATATTATTAAGCATAGCTTTTATTTCAGCTTCGTCTGCTTTTGAATTGATAATATTATCAATCGTAGAGAATCTATCGGATAGATGGTCAAAGGTACCTCTGGCCTTAGCCACTTCCATATTTGTGTTGCCATCAAATGTTGCATCTTCATAGACTCGTTCTATACCGTCATGAATAGCTTGTCGAACATCGCGACCAAAAACTCCTTCCTTGATAACTTTTAAATATTGGTCAATTCCCATTTAAACTTTCCTTTCTAGATTTTCAATTCGTTTCAATAGATCATCTAAGTCAACTTTCTTTGAAATTAGCAAATAATCCAGTTTTTTCTTATCTTGAGTAGATAAGAGTTGGCTAGACTGTTCGTTCACGGTATTATTGACAGTTTCAACTGTCTCTGCAGCTGCATTAGCAATAACTCGCACTTCTTCCAATCTTGCCTGTTGCTCTTTAAGCTGATTAGTTGTAACTAATTGCCGAGTTCGCTTACGAATATTATCTAACTGCCACTCTTCCGCAGACTTAAATTTTTCTCCAATCGTCAAACTAGATCTCTCAACATTTAACAAATCAATCTGTCGAGCAACAACTCTCAGTCGCTCGTCGATAAACATAACAGGATTGATAACCCTATATGTGTTACCTTCCTCAAACTCGTCAAAATTCGGGTTGATGTGCGATAAGTTGACTGCTGAAACAGAGTATTGATAAGCTACAGCTTTTTGAGTGGCTAGCTGGCTTTCTCCTGCCTGTTTTAGAGCAACAGGGTTCTCTATTTCATCAAACGTGGCAGTCTCCATTTTGATACCATACTCGGCAATCAAATCAGGTCTATCGATGTAGTCTTTTCCGTTGTTGACTGAGGCAATGCTGACACGCTGATTTGTCTCACTATTTTGCTTGCCATATACAAGCAGGCGAGATACGATGCCCTCTGGGTTGATATGCTGCTTTAATGACAATAGATTGACAGAGAGCTTGATTTCCGTGTCGCTGTCAACACCAATCTGCTTCTTAAAATCAAGATATCTCTTCCCATTCTCCTTGCGAATTTGTAGTTCCAGTCCATACTCGTTCAGGATAAGGTTTGTCAATGTGGCAAAAGTCGACTTGGCAGGGTCTACATCGGCTTCCATGTGGTCGCCTGTTGCGATTAGGTCTGTCAAATCACCTGGCAAAAATTCCTTATAAGATTCCAGGTTGTCATTGTGGAATTTCAAGACTTGTTTTACAAAATCAGATTTCTTCCCGCGGTAAATTTGTTGCCTTTGTTTGCTGTCGTTCAGAAAATCAAGCTCCGATTTGGCATTGTATGCAAATGTAAACACTCCACTTTCTGCCATGTCATTTGTGATTGGGGCGATACGACCGTAAAATACTTCTCTACCTGTCCGCATATTGACTACTTGTACCATGGTCTGTAAAGGCTTGATAAGAGCCTTGTAACCAGCGTTGTTTGGCAAAAACTGGAAATCAAACTGGGCAATCTTATTGATTTCAAACTTAATAATGGCCGACAAGAGCTTATTCCCGCCAGCCATTGAATCGTGTATCGGTGTCACGTTGGCACCGTTAATCAAACTAACTGCATACATCAAATCAGCTCCTTAAACCATTTGAACGAGATTCTGCCGTTTCCTTTGATGCGAATTTCATTCTCTTTTTCGAGTGTGAAAAAGTCATATACACGACTACCTGGAATAATACTGAACTGTTGATTCCGCATAGTCAATGTCATGTTGCTGGTCGACGTAATCTCTGGTCGTGCCAAGCTGATGCCTGTGTTGACCAATAGAATATCAAGCGAACCTTTAACATCGAAAGCAATATCTTGGAATGCGTCTAGTTCAAAGTTAAATTCATCCCAGATATCGCTTCCTTCAGCTTTCTCGGAAATCATGAAGGGATAGGCTGTGAATGTAATTTTTAGCACACCATGCGCCCAATCCTCTTCAAAAGCACTATCCCCTTGGACTTCGGCTAGGAAATAAAAACCAGGAATTGCATCGTCATATAGAGGTGCGAGTCCAGTAGTACCCATTAGCCAGTTAATAGCACTTGTTTTAGCCATATTCATGGCTTCTTTCGTGCCATAGATTGTATTCTTGATTTTTATTTGATAGGTCAATGTCCTCTGTTCGTAGAGCTGCCCGCCGTAAACCGTTGAAAAATCATATTTTTCATTTGAAAATGGAATTGGCACCAGTACCTTCTTTTTGTTAGGGATGCTAATTGACCGTTCATTTAACAAAAGCAAGCCTTCATCTTCAAATGAGTGCCTGCCATTGTATCTAATTCCGTAGTGTTTAGCCAACTGTGCCTCCTCCTTCGATAATTTGAATACGCTGTGCTTGGGCATCTGAAACATATCCCACAATCAATTGAGCGAATGTTTTGCCGTCAATATTTAAAATGATTGGTTGTGGATTTGGTTGTTCCACATTCACAATAATCTTGTCTTTGACAGTAGACATGATATGATCTGCTATCATTCCAAGTGTGCTTTCGTTTAATGGCAGTACCGCTTCTTTACCAGCCTCTCCACCACCCATCAGCCCATTACTGTTCATGCCAAAAATGGTTGGTTTGGTTAAAATACCACCTTTGGCAAACCATGTAATATCAATAGATGGCAATGACCCCTTACCACCGAATCCCCACGGTGCCTCACCACCGCTGATGTTGAAGCGTGGTAGTTTCGGTCTAGGTAGTGACCATTCAAAGTTAAAGAAACCCTTCATAGCATTGATAGCATTGGAAACAGCATCTCTAGCACCGTTAATGGTATTCGTAATAGTATCTCTAATACCATTCCAAACACTGTTTACAGTATTAAAAATGCCAGACATTATACCACTAATTGTGCTCGATATTCCGTTAAATACATTAGAAATAGTATTGGAAATCGAGGTTACTATATTGCTGATGAATGACAATATGCTATTCCAAATTGTGGATACTATATTGAAAATCATGTTGAGTACAAATTGGATATAGGTCACAATCGCTTGCCAAGTCGTTTGAATGTATTGCTGAATAGCTGTGAGAACTGTCTCAATGATGGACTTGATTGCATTGATTAAGCCGTCTACAACACCTCTCATCGTCTCCCATGCGCCAGACCAGTCACCGTTAATCGCCTGCATAACCGCCTTGATGATTCCAAGTACAGTGTTGATTGCTGTCTCTACAATTTTTTTGATGACTGTCCAGACTGTCTCGATGACTAGTTGGATATTCGACCAAGCGGCTTGAATGAGCGGCTGTAAAGCTGTCATGACTGTGTTAATGACAGATAAGATGGCATTCCAGACTATTTCTGCGGACGACTTGATCAACTCTTGGTTTTCCGTCCACCAGTCCACAACCACTCCAAACATGCTCATGATGAAGTCAGAAACTTCACTTACAACTTTGTTAATGACTTCCAGAATGGCATTCCAAACTGTCATGACAGCGTCACGAAATCCCTCGTTTGTGTCCCATAGATACTTAATACCAATTACGACTGCTGCAATAGCGGCAACAATTAAAGCAGCAATACCGATTATGGGTGCAGCTGCTGCAATCATTGCTCCGATGGATGTTCCAAGCGCAACTGCTGCTGCTTGCAAGGTTAAGAATATCGGGACTAGAATCCCAGCGACTGTGACTACACCTCCCAAAATCACGATGAATTCTTTTACTGGACCAGGTAGACCACTGAACCACTCTGCAATATCTTTGACTATGTTTCCCAGCACTTCAAATACAGGGGCTAGAACTTCAGCAATTGCTGCGCCTAGTTCGGACATAGCTAGCGTGACTGAGTTTTGTGCTGTCTTAAATTTATCAATTGGATCCAGAGTAGCTTCAAATGTCTTTGAAACCGCTCCTACTGAGTATTCAGCAGATTCAGCGAATGATTGGAAGTCAAAAGAACCACGCTTGATTGCGTCAATCATTTGAGGTGCTTTCTTGGCTCCGAATATTTCCATAGCGAGTCCCATTGCTTCGGTTTCGCTAGTTGTATTCTTTATCTTATCGATTGTTTCGACAAGACCTTCTTTCAAGGTCTTACCTTGTGTAGCGTAAGAGCCTGCTGCCTTCGTTAATCCTGATAAAGCACTTGAAGCATCGACACCACTCGTCTCAAATTGTCCGAGCAATGCTACACCTTCTTCAAATGAAAGGCCTAACATTTTAATCTGTGGTGCGCCTTCGATAGCTTTTTTCATCAAGTCATCAACAGATACACCAGTTGATTGAGCTGTGTAGGTTGTAGAGTCTAGGACTTTCGCTAAATCACTAGTTGATAGCTCATAAGCTTCCAAGGCTTTACTTGCTGAAATAGTTGAATTGGTAATGTCTGTACCGTTGATTTCAGCAAACTTAATCATTTCTACGGATACATCTTTGAGGGCATCACCAGTCAGTCCAAATTGTGTGTTGACCTCTCCGACTGCTTCACCAGCCTTGCTGAAATCAGTTGGGATAGTTGTCGCGATGTTTGAAGCAATATCTTGCATTTCTTTCAAACTATCGCCTGTCGCACCAGTTTTGGTCACGATAGTGTCCATGCCTTCGTCAACTTGCCTGAAGGCTTCTAGTGCATTCTTTCCAAAATCCACAAGTTTCTGACTAATATCAGCTAGCTTCTCTGAGAATTGATTAAGTAGCTCAGCTTTTAGAAGATTGTTCGTTTCAGTCAGAGTTCCAGATGCTTGTTTGCCAGCTCCACCCAAATTCTTCATCTCTTGAGAAAGATTTGAATACGCTGTTTTAGCTTGGTTCAGTTGAGCTTCCATTTTGTTAGCTTCAACAGAATTTTCGCCATATTCTTGCTTGGTTAGTTCTAACTGCTTCTCGAGATTTTCAATCTGTTTAGCGACGAAAGAGGATTGTGCGCCAATCTTTTTCTGCGCCAGAGCTAGTTTTTCGGACTCGCTAGCATTTGCTCCTAGTTGGCTTTCTTGTAGTTTGAATGAACTTACAACTTTTTCAGATTCACTTGCAAGGCGAGTCTGCTCTTTCTGTAAGTTCTGAAGCTGACTCTTATTGCTTTGGGTAGCATTGCCGTTTTCTGCAAGTGCCTGGTTAACGTTTGCTAGTTTGCCTTCGTAACCTTTCAGGACATTCTTAGTAGTTTCAACTTCACGTTGAAAAGCTCGATACTGCTCTTCACCAATCTTTCCTTCTGCAAATTGATTCTGGACCTGCTCCTCTGCAGTCTTCAAAGTTTCGAGTTTCTCTTTAGCGTTGGAAACCTGTTTTGCCAAGAGTTCCTGTTTCTGGCTAAGCAAGACAACGTTGCCAGGGTCAAATTTCAAGGCTTTATCAATTTCTTTGATTTCCTTGCTGGCATCAGAGGCAGACTTATTGACATTTTTTAAGGCCTTATCTAAGCCGGTTGTGTCGCCACCAATTTCAATATTGATACCCTTAATTTTTCCTGCCATGTGTCCTCCTTTCTTTAAAAATAAAAGTGCTGAGAGAGCGATTCTAGCAACGTTTTCCTTGAGTTAACAAGGTATTCATCGTAGAAATTCTCTCAAAGCACTTTAGAAATTATCAATATCGTCTTGTGTAGCTCTTCTTGTCTTAACTTCGGTCTGTTTGTCTGGATCACGAAGATTGACATAGTCTGTTTGGTAGTCAAGGGCCATGCCAAGTGTGATGTGTTGTAGCTCCTCTACTGACAGACCGACTTCTTTACAGCAGGATAAATAGGACTCTACTGTAAAAAGTTCATCACTTGCAGATTCGCTGTCATCGAAGGCTTTTTTGTGGCCATGTTTGCCTCCAGCATTTCCATTAAGACAGGAGCGACGTCTTGGACAGGGAAATATTCCAAATCCATGTAAAAATTGTCGTAAGGCTTGACCGTAGGGTCTCCCGATTTCACAAAAGTCCAAAACAGTCGGTTAAAGAAAGTCATATCGAAATCTTTCAACATGGACATGTCTAGCTTACTGACATCAATTTCTTTCTGTTCTTGTGACAAAGCCATCATTTTCAATAGGGCGTCCCCCTGGAACATGTTCATCAAGTCCTGGAAATAATCACGGCCAAATTGATTTTTGTAAGCAATTGGCGTATAGCCATTAGTTACCAAGCGAAATTCTTGGTCTTCAATCTGAAAAAGTCGCTCCATTAGCCACCTACTCCTTCTGTTGCTCCAAATGTCACGCCTTCTGCAGGTTTGTAAACATTTTTAAACCAACTGTCGTAAACCTCTTTGGTTGTATTTGCTGTTGTCCGAGTCTTAACAGCTTTATCAGATGATCGTGGGACTGATGCAAAGGAAAGTTCCGTAGTGTTCGGGTCTCCTGACTTAGTTTTTGAACCCTGCTTTGGTCGAGTAACTGTACACTTGTACATTACGTAACGAGTAGCATTCTTATCCCCCTCAATTTGGAACATCATCGCAAAGGCTGCTTGCTCCGCATCAGCAAACTCAGACTGTGTTCCGTCTGAAGCTAGCTTCTCCCCTAAAATTTCAGTTTGGAAATACTCGGTCAAGCGAGCAATTGTCAATGTACCTGTGTAGCCCTTGTTGGTTGAGCCGCCATAGTAGGTCACGTTGTCTGCTTGGAAATCAATCGTTTCTCCTTGTGGCTCAATTGTCAACTCGACGGCCCCAGGTAGTGCTTGTGGAGTGTCGTAAGTCAAATTGCCTAGGGCATCCTCTGAGGTAATTTTGGCAATATGGACTTTCTCCAAACCAAATTCAATTTTGTTTTCTGGTTTTTTTGTCATGTTCTTCTCCTTCTTAAATTAGACTGACATCATATATGACTTGATAGAGCCCTTCTGACTCAATGTACATCTCATCAGAAAACTCAAAAAAGAGCTTGTTTTGATTAAACAGGCTCTTTAATGTATCTTCCAATGCTTCATTTTTCTTATCAGTAATCAGTTCTACCGTAACTGATTTGATAGTGTGATACGCTTCATTATCAGCATTGAGATTATCCTCTCCATCCTGATAATAGACTGCGTAGGGTGGTTTAGGGTTTTCCCCTTTCCTGAATTGACGGTAACGGCACGGTATTCCTAATTCATTCATGACAGCTGCAAATTCTGATAGTTTCATTGGCCAATTCTCCTGATGCGTTCTTCAAATTCGGCAATAGCTTCTGCTTCCACTGGTGCGATATGGACCTGCGGGCTCGTTCGTCCACCATCACGGTTGACATGCCCATTTTCAAGTAAATGGGTTAGGCGATAGTCAGGTCCTCTGACATATGCCACATAAGTTCCGTTCTTTAATCGTTTCTTGGCCCATTTCTTTCTATAGTTTCCTGTCATCTTTGGGCTGCTGACCCTTAAGTTGGCTACAGCTTTATCGACAACATCGCTAGCAGCTTCATCAACTTCTTGCTCAACTTCTTCCGACCACTCTTCCAGTGCAGACATGATTTCGCTAGTTAGATCCAGTGCCATTTTTTACTACCTCACAAGTCAATTCGATGATATCCCCATTTTCAAATGTCTTGATGACCTCGTATCTCACTCCTTCAAAATCCACATACACCTGATTGTCATACTCAAAATCGTGGACCTCAAGTACCATGGAAGGATTCATGTTGGCTTGTGATGCAAAATAATACTCTGACCGTGTGAGAGACCGCTTATTGCATGATACCTCAACACCTACCTCTTTGTAGGTTGGTTGTAGCAACTCATCCAATGTCGGCTCTTCAGAAAGCGAAATTAGGGTGCAATCTTCATTCCATCTCATGACTCTGCCTGCTTCCTATATGTGATTTGATAGTCGTGCAATTTCTGCTGTAGATAGCGTGGCATGGTTGGCTGGTCTTTGTTGATGTACTGGTAGTATGTCCAATCGGCAACGAAGATAGCATGGTGAGGTAGATTCAGGTCAATGGCAATGCCCTTGACTTGTTCTAACTCATCAATAGAGCTTTTGATAAGCTTTGTTAGATATTCGTCGCGTTTGTCGGACTTGATACCTTCTTTCATTTTAACCAGTTTCAAGACATCTGAATTTTCCATGGCTTACTCGCTTTCTGTTGTAGTGGTTTCTGAGGACAGCTCGCTTGCTAACTCGGACACAGATTCAGAAACACTTTCACTTACTGATTCGGAATGCAGTATTTCGATTTCCTCCAAAACAGCTACAAGCGGTTCTTCATTCAAACCGTTCAGATAGTCTACTCGGTCTTTTGCCGTCACAAACTCCTCATCTTTTCTCCGAAGGCCAATCGGAGATTGGCTATCGGAAAAAGTTACGAGTGCTTTAACTCTTACATCAACTGACTTCATGGTTTACCACCTAACCTGGTGTGTTAGCCTTGTCTGCAGCGAATGTCACATCTGTTGGTGCTGGGGCAACTGCTCCATCTTTACCTGATGCATTGACTGCCACGAAAGCCTCACCAAAGATTGGACGCCCGTCATAACGTGCAATGCCCTTGAAGACAGTATTGTCCTCGATGAATTGAGCATGTTCAGATTGGGCCATGGTTGCTCCCTCACGTTCTGCTAAAATGTAAAGAGAGCCAAAGCCACCGATAATATGTCCATCTGGGATGAAGTTTAGTTCTTCAACATCACCGCCAATGACAGGCAATGTATTGTCAAGACCTGACGCGATTGCTGCAGCCGAGTTGAAACTCATCAACTTAATTTTCAAGTCTTGATGTGTTTTGCGAGACATAGCCCAGAAGACATTGCCGTCTGAGTAGTCGGCATCAATGACATTTAGCTTAGTAGCCAATTCCTGATAATATTTGATAGGATCAGTGATTTTAGTAGGTACTACTGACAAGTGAGTAGAATGCAGGTCAGTCCAGTCTGGCTCATTCTTACCCCAGTAGCTAGGTTTCTGGGTTTCTGCCAAGCGAGTCACAATACCAACAGGCATCTTAGTCCCTTTACCGTAAAGGATAGCCTTATCAAGAGCAAGACCAATGGCTTGAGCGAGACCCAAAAGAATTTCGTTAGCAAGGTTGAGGTCTGAGTCCTTCAAGATGGAATTAGGGACAGCTGTAAAGCCACCAACCTTGTAGCCGTCAACTTCGACTTGATTGAATTTGAAATCAACTTCATTGAGTTTTCCAATCATCTCCGTCCAGATACCTTCTGGGATTGTACCAGCGATGTTCTGACGAGCTTCGCCCTTCACAGGTTTGAGCCAAACTTTAGTGATTAGTTTTGAATATTGGTCCATGTTGTTGCGAAGCAACTCCAAGAACACTTCTGGAATGGTCAATTCTGAACCATTGACAGCACGTTTTTCTTGGATAAGACTGCGTGTGTTTTCTAGGAATGACTTGACTTCGCTGCGTTCTACCAATTCAGCCATAGCAGCGCGAGTCAATCCACCAAAATATTTGTTTCGTGTCATAGTTGAGAGTTCTCCTTTTTGTTTGTTTCGGTTTTCAGGTTCAGCAGCAGGTTCTTCTTTGGGTTCATCTTTAGGCTCCTTGCCTTCCAATGCAGCCAATTCTTCTTCAAGTTCGTCAATTTCGGATTGGATAGCATCGACTTGGTCTTGATATTCAGCTTGTTCCTTTGTCAAAGTGTCGATTTCTTCTTCGACAGCCTTGATTTCTTCGTCAGACCGTGCTTCTTCGATGGCTACTTCAAGCTGAGCACTGCGTTCATCAAAGTTATTACCGTCGTTCAGCTCAGACAAGCTTTCTTTCAAGACCTTAATTTTGCGACGGAGCATGAGTTGTTTTAGCATGGGTTAATTTCTCCTTTAATTGTTTTTTTCGGACTTCCAAGGTCCGATTTTGTAGATTTTCAAAATCTCGTTTCCGAGCTTGAACACTAGTAGCTTCATATGCTGGGAAAGTTACGATAGATACTTCATGTAGGTCAATCTTCTCAATTGTCCACTTGATTGTTCCATCTTCACGGAATTCTGTTGATTCTTCGATGATGTTAAAACCAAATGAACATTGATCCACATCTCCACGTTGAACACGAGCATACAGATTAAGTGCATCAGTATCTTGTTCGTTGATAACAACACGGGCCCATAGTCCCTTGTCATCAGCTTCCAAAGTCAATGTACCAGCCTTATTACGACCAAGTACAAGCTCTGTATTGTGATTGATAAGCGCTCGAATATCATTCTCGAGAGTATCATCAAATGCGCCACTTTTGATTTCTTCAAAAGCACCTGGCCACAATTCTGTTTCAGAGCCATAGACTGCAAAATAACCTTCAATTACTTTCTCTTGTTGGCCTTCTTGTTGTTCACGAACAGCAAGTTCAGATTTAAAGCTACGAGTCAGATAGGTTGTTCTCTCCACTTATTTCTCCTTTCTCTAGTTTTTTCTGATCGCCAATCTTGTCCACTGGAATAAAGTTTTCCAAAATGACAAGCTGGTCCAACCCTTCTTTTGGTGGCAAGTTTATCCAATTACGGACTTCATTCCCTTCCATCAATCCACGAATATAGAGATTTGAGCCAATTTCCGACAAAGCCTTGAGGTCGTAAGTCAGTAGACTTCTCCAGTTCAAAATAAAATAGTGATGTGGAGAAAGTAGCAACTTGGCTGTCAGTTCCTGTTGAATAATCTCAGCGATGGAGCGTATGCGAGTGGTGACAAAGTTATCAAACTCAGCTTTATCGAATTTACCGACACCGACAAAAAAGGCTGGTACTTGTAAGATATTGGCAATGGTTGTCTTATCTACTTCCACACTGTCCTTGATGGCAATGTCATTCAGACTAAGTGGTTTGATTTGCTGGACATCTATCATCTCAGCAGGAATAATCCATGGCTTGCCAGCCGTAGAGTTTTTTAGGTACATGTCAAATACCTTGTCACGACCTTCTTCCGAAGCAAGCTCTGCCGTATTGGCATCCGTCTTGACAATCAGAGATGGCATATACTTCCCAGACATAAATTCATTTTTTGTATCAGAAGCCTGCTTGAGATTTTTCAGCAGGTCAGCCATGACAACCCTATACCCTTGCCCAAGCCAAGGCTTTTCAGGGTGGACATTCATGGCAAAGTGTAGCACTTCGTCAGATCCATACACTTCTTGGTAATCATAGACAACTTGATAGTCAAAGCTGGTCCCGTCAAATCGTATTTTTGATGGTGGCAATGGTTTCAAGTCAGCAATCAAGCCATCTTTGTCAATGATTGGATAGACAACGCTATTCCCATCGCCTTCCAAAAGCATTGACCTGACAATGTTGGCTACCCACTTCTTACGGCTCATCCACTTGTAAGGATTGACATCAATCTTGCGAGATAGCTCATTCTTGAGCCGAATGTCGCCTTTTTCTGTGTTCTCCATCAAGTGGATGGTCATGGACGAAACCATGTCAGCAATCCTATCAACCGCCGTCCGAACTTCTGGACAATCAGCAAGCCGAATATAACCCTGTGACATGGATTTTTTGAAAAAATCCTCTGACACAAAGACTTGCATAGCAGATGATGGCTCAGACCGAATTTGATTTGTGTTGTTTTTCTTTCGTTTTTTCAATTTCTTCCTCCGTTCAACCAAGCAGAAGCGTTGCCTGATTTCTCGCTATCTTCTAGCATTTGACAAGCAGCAAACACCGACGCATCGAATAAGTCAATACGCATAGACTTCTCGACCTTTTCATACTGGATCATGTCATCGACCTTTTCAATCCCACGGACATTTCCGACACAATACTCATATGCGTCAGAATGGCAATAGTAAAATTTCCCGTTGAGTGACTTGGTTTCAATTCGTCTGAAGCCTTCCGACTTTTTCCAGAAATACTGTGGAGCATCCACAATCTTGAACTTGGCCTTTTTCATACCTGAGAAGAACTCACGACCGAACTTCTTATCAAATCCCACACGTTGGATTTTGAAACCCATATCCCTCATACTGACAAACCAATTCACGATGTCGTCATAGGAAACTGTTGGAGTGTTTGACATGGTCAACCATCCATCTTGTTCCCAACCAAACAATGGAATACCATCATCATTAGCCTTCTGATGTGCAGCAGTAATTGGGAAGAATGCATGAGTGATAACAATGTCCACATCTTCATAAGTTCCGTATAGAGCTGCAGCAGTCAAATCATGAAGCTTGGACAAGTCTGCACCACCATACCATTTGATAGGCAACTTAACCAAGTCTTCCAAGGTCCAGTCATAATTCAAATCAGAGTTGATAAAGTCCTGAACATTGAAATATGCCGTCATTGAGTTAGTGAAGACATTGAGGGTCTTGTTAAAGAATTCATTCCGTGTCTGTGGATCAGCCAATGCGACCTCTGCATCGTGGACAAGTTCCTTGAGCTCGACCGTCACACCAAGCGACGGATTGGCTTGCTGGATGTAGATTGGGTTAGTGAAATCGACTATTTTCCCATCTTTATCGGTATCCGCATCACAGATAAACAAGAAATAACTGTCATCTTCCACAGTTCCATCAAGAACCTTGTCGCAGTACTTCAACCGCTGGGCCAAGAAACCGTTTGGCTTGTCCCCTGCAGTCGTGATGGCCATAAGCAACTTATTCCGATAAGCCCTCTGGGCATTTTTCATCAGCGTGTACTTCTTGGATGACTTCATCCCGTGGATCTCATCTAGGATGATGATGTTCCCGTTGAATGAGTCCAGATTGTCTTCTTCAGCAGCAAGAGCATTGATGGTGAAAGAGCCTTTGGAAAACTCCTTACGGATTACATGCTCATTGTTGTTATCCTTGATTTTGATGGACTTATCTTTCCAGAACTTGACTGTATGCGTTAAAAAGTCAAAACTCTCTCGTGTTTGTTTGAGAGAGTTGGCTAGGATATACACATTTGAGCCACTTTGGTTATCTAAGATAGCAGCTGTCAAAGCCAGGGCAGAGGCAAATGGTGTTTTACCGTTTTTCCGTGGCAACATAAAAAGCGCTTCAGTGAAACGCCTTATTGTTGTATTTTTACGATAAAAACCAAAGAGATTGACGATACAGAAAATCTGCCAAGGTTGCAAAATGAAAGGGGTATTTGTTAAGGGCATACCCTCCAAGGATTCGCCTTTCCTGTGTACGATCAAACCCTGAATGAATTTTACTGCAAAATCAAACTGCTCATTTCTAAAATCAAACTTGTCGCTTGCAAGGTCATCGAGAAACCTCTGGCAAGCCTTTATTCTCCTCTTGCCAGCAATTATCTTGCCAGAGACTACATCAGTTGCATAGTCCACCGCTATTTTGAAGTTGGGTGAATTGTTTTTGATCATCATAGCAGATTAGCAATCATGCCTTCCAGACCTCCAGCATCCTTTTGTTTAGGTGGTTCGATTCCGACAGCCTTTGGATTTAAGCCAAGTCTATCCGAATAGGTAACAATATCCTTGCGAAGATTTTCCATGGACTGAACCAACGGTGTCTTTCTCTCAACAATGGTGCCTCTACCTGTTTCATGCTCTTCTGTGAACTGTGACCCATTAGCCAAGAACTCTTCCCGTGCGTTCTGGTAGTCATAGAGCAAGCCAGAATAGATTTCGATGATGTCATCATAATGCTTTGAGTAGGTCCCCATTTCTTTCATGGACTTCACAATTCTGTTTTTGATTGTGCTTTGTCCTTTAGGCCTTGCCAAAAACTCCCCTCCTTCCAAAAATTTCGTGTAAAAATGTGACAAAAATCCTCACAGAATCGTAGAGGGGGAAAACTTTCCCCTTCCCGGTCCCCAACGGCACAAAGTGATTTTAATTTTGAGGGGGGGCTTTGTGAATGACTGAAAGATTTTTATAAAATTCATCAAAAAATTTTTTTCGTTTTCTTTGCCACCACAAGCCCTGCCCTACAACTTTGTCGTTGGTTCTATCGTGAAAGGTTCCGTGTACTTTGTTAGTCAGACTAATAACATTCCAAGATACAAACTCCAGTTCTGGATATTCTGATACTGGATAAATGTGATGTACCATTTCAGCTGGAACAGTCTTGCCGTATCTCAACGATTCTTGACAGAGATACTTGTCACGTTTCATTGTACGACTTCGGAACTTATCCCAGCGACTAGACTTCAGCGTTTTACGAACAGGTTTAAATGCCACTGACTACCTCCAGTTTCACTTGGACAACCACATAATTACGACCACATCCTCTTTTCTCGAGCTCAAGTGTTACCTTAAGTTTGCTTGAATAAGTCAAGGCTTGTCTATCACTTGTCCTTTGGTGTGGAGGAGAATATCTATAGTCAGTTCCATAAACAAATTTTCCTGTCTGTTTATTCATGATGCAAAATGTTCTCATGTTACACTATCCTCATCAACAGAAAAGGACAACTCGTCCAGCTGTCCTACTTGTTTACAAAAATTCATGATACAAATATAACACGAAAATCGTGAGAAAAATAGTACCCTTTTTTCTCATTTTTCAAAAACTACTTGACAAGTTCTCTGCTTGGTAGTTCCTAAAATAAAACTATACCATTTTCCCTCTCAATCATCTTTAACCTATATTTTGTCACTTTCGCTTTTTTCTCAAAAGTCTTGTAAACAAAAGGTTTTCCAGCTTTCTTATTTTTCAATCTGACACTACTGCAATATGTCACATTCTTATGTTCCTAAACGGAAATTTGCTAAGGCTCGGTCCTGTTGGTCTTGGTTGATACCGATGTATCTTTTGGTAATTGCTGCGCTAGCATGATTGAACAATTCCATGAGCATGGCAATATCCTTGTACTTCTGATAATAGTGATAGCCAAAAGTTTTTCGCATGGTATGCGTTCCAACATTTTCAACTCCACAATCTTCAGCAGCTATCTTGATAATGCTGTATGCTGCCTGTCTTGTCAACGGCTTGTTCTTTCCTTTGCGACTTTGGAATAAGTAATCGCCGACACGTTTGCCTTTGATGTGTTTATCCATTTCCCGTTTGAGAAAAGCATTCATCTTGACCTTGCGACGTTTCTTGGTTTTTCTTTCTATCAGCAAAAGATACCAGCCACGGACATTAGACACCTTTAGATTCAGAATGTCGGAAATGCGTAAGCCTGTGTTAATCCCTGTCAAGAATATCAAATAGTTGCGATAGTCCCAATCTTTTAGATAATCACACATGATGTCGATGTCTTCCTTGTTGCGAATTGGTTCAACATAGTTCATAGCCTTTTCCCTCCTTTCTTGCAGATAAATGAAAAAGCCAGTGCATTTCTGCAACTGACCTGTAAATCTGTCGGGCGAGTTCTGGTTATTCTTGAAAGGTGTTCCTCTGAAAACGAAAGGCTCTTGTGGGTATCTATCCGTCTTCTCGTTCCGACACTATCATAATACCAAGATTTTCATGAGAAAAATAGTAGCCTTTTTTCTCATTTTACAATTCCCCTTTTAATATTGCATACTGCTCCAAGATAATTCTACGACGGCGATAGATTGTTGCATTGCTTAAAAATTTCTGGTCTGCAATTTCTTCCCAGCGTAGTTGTGGGTACTGCCAGCGTAGATTGAAGATTTCCTTGTCTTCGTCGATTAGGTTAGAAAGTAGCTTGTCCACAATCTCCTTGAAGCTTTCCAGGAACTTTAATGTCGGATCATCCGCTAGCTTGACCGCGATGGTTTCTGTTGGTTTGCTGATTCCGATTGAAGTCCCACTTTGGATGTCTGGGTTTCTGGTAGTTAGCTCCAGCCTGCGTAAATCTATGGTTCGCTGGATACCTCGGAACTTGAATAGTTCTTGGTCCAGTAGTTGAAGTTCCTTGTTGCTCAATTTCTTCAAATTTTACCTCCGAATTTTCTAAATAATTAAATAAGCTATCGAACATTTTAGAAAAAGCCTTACTGATGTCAGAAACTATCTGCTTTATCATTCTAGATAAAATTTCAATTTCTTCCTGACTTAACTTTCTAAGCTTATTTTCTAATTCTATTTGTTTCTTCTGAGTAAGTTGTTTAGCTTTCTTCTTTTTAATCCTTCTATTCATCTTGCTCTCCATTTCCTGGTATTAGCTTTTATGAATGCAGCCTGCTCTTGCATCCTGAATGATGATGATGTAAGTTAGTTTCTTGTACTTTGTCATTACAATCTTACCTCATCCCCAACTTTCAAAAATTCGTAGTTGTCTTGCGATACCACGAAAATGCCGTAGTTCTGTATCGTGATCGTGTAGAGTTCGCCAATCTTCTCTTTATGGACGACTCTGCCTTTGATTTCTGCGCCTTGATTATCGGCCCGATAGATAACTATCGGGCACTTTTCTTCTAGTTTTTTAATGTGGATACTCTGCCAAATATTTAATCCAGCAGACAATAAAATCCAGATTGCGATAAAACGTTTCATTCTGTGACCTCCTTACTATCTAACTTTCGTTTTTCAGCTTATTTCTTACTTCGCTTAGATAATGTTGAAAAACAATATTACCAGCGCATTTACCAATCAATTCGTCTAGTGCTTTCTCAATAACTTCATATTTAGTGGAATACCCATAGTATAGTTTTAATGCTTGGAGGTGTGCGAAAAGATCGTCTGGCAAATTAACTATAATTTTCCTCATCACTCCACCTCCTCAACTACCACACCCTCGCAACCAAACACCCAGCCAAATCCGGCTTCTTCGAGTTCTTTTCGGGTGAATTTTGTATCATAAAGTGCGTTTTCTTCTGGATTTGAAAAAATAAATTTTTTTGACCTCTTATCACGATTTAAAGTTCCTTGTCTTGTCAATGTATTTTTAACTTTGACAATATACCGCTTCCCTCTCTCTACTTCATATCCGTCAAGCCAAGCACGAGCGAATATTTCAATATTGTCATCTGTATAAAGCCAATCTTCAATATCCTTGTTTTCATGTTTTCTGACTTCACTCATTGCGCCTAAGATGTGATAATCTTCTTTTTTTGCGTATTCAATATAATCCGCCACAAACTGCGGGACTTTCACTTTTTCGGGTTCGTCTAGTTGTTTCAACTCTTTCAAAAAAAGTTCAACCATTGAAGTATAGGGTACAGGCTCATGAAAAGGGCTGTGTTCTTTCCACAATTCTTTATACTTTCTTATCAATTCCTGCTTATTCATCTTCTTGTCCCTCATTATATTTCTCTACCAATTCATGCAACCACGACCACGGTTCAGTTTCTTCATCGATTGGTTCAACTTCTCTTTCTTGTAGCCATGCTGAGAAATTAACCACATTATCAATATAGATTGTGTCAAAATCACCCCAATCCCAAACAGTTAGGTCAATCTCTGTTTCTGTTCCGTTTTCATCTTCAACTGTGATTGAACCATTTTCAACCCAAGCAGTACCATAGCATAAATCACAAGTACCCGTTTGTTCTTCTTGAAAATCTGAGTTGTATTCTGTTACTTTATATTTCATCTTCCAACTCCTTTAACTGTTCTTGATACCTTTTCAGTTTCTTCTTCCAAAAATCACGCTCAGCGCTTTTTGTGTGTGCAAGCGACTTCACGCAAGGTTCAGATAGTTCTTCAATCATTTGTTCTTTAACTTTCATCTTTACTCCAAAAAATCATAGATTGTAGTTTGATATGCCGGTTCAAAATAAACTGGTTTGAAAGGTTGAGAGCATTTGCTCTTGCGCTTTGTTATAAAAATCTTTCTTGATTTCAAATCCATAGGCATTCCGGTTCATTTCTGCGGCTGCTCGAAGTGTCGAACCACTTCCGGCGCAGGGATCAATAACCACATCGCCCTCGTCTGTAAAAATTTCAATCAATCGCTTCAAGACTGGAATAGGTTTCTGCGTTGGATGAATACTTGGATATGAGTTATCCTTCTCCCACGGTGCATGGTTCAATACCATTGCGCCGTTGTTATTAAATTTCGGCAACTTATCACGATATAAAACAGTCGCTTCTTCAACCGCTCCAACAATCTTCATATTTGCTTTTAAGACTTGCGGACTTGATTTTTTTGTAAAGTATAGCGGATAAGCATTATTAAAACCGTGTTTTTTTCCGCATTCAATAACCATTTCTCGTTGTTGCCAAGCGTGGAAAACAATCATTGCTGGCGCTTGTCCTTTTTCTTTTGGTTCTTTCTTCAATAAGCGACTGCAAAAATCGAAAAAGTTATTGATTTTAAAATCATTGTCCGTGTCAAAGAAAGACTTCCCAGCAAGTTTACTTTCTCCGTTTTTATTGTCCCCGTCTTTATACCAGCGAGGATCACTTGCGTAAGCATTATTTCCAAGGTTGTAGGGTATATCAGCAATAATCAACTGCGCCCGTGGTATGTTGTAACGTTTAGCGTTTTCAAAATGGTCATTGTATAACTCAATTTTTACTTGTCCGCTTCTTTCCATTCTGTAATCTCCAGTTCAATTCTATATTTTTTATTTCCTGACTTTCCACCGTGTCTGAAGTCTGTTGACTTGATAACGTGATAATTATCATCTGTCCAAAACTTCGCATCCGTCAAACCATCCAATAGCGCCTTACTTGTTGGCGACCAATCAAGACGACCGCCAAACGCTTTAGCGATGTTTTGGATTGACTCGTTTGTTTCATCATTCGATTTCTCAAAAATCAAAGCAAAACGAATATCTTTAGAGTAGCTCGCGCTAAACGTTAGAGCTCGTTCATTGTTTTGATACTTAGTTAAAAAACTATTTGTCCCTTTTTTTGCGATTGCGTAAAATTCATTTTGTTGTTTCATTGTTTTTCTCCTTTATACACATATTTAAAACGGCAAATCATCATCTGAAAAATCAAGCGGATTTGTGTTTGCCCCTCGTGAAAAGTCGCTAAATAGTAGCAATCCTTAGCACCGTAGTCGAATCGTATTGTCCGCTTTCCGATGTGCTTCTGAAATCTTGGGTGAGTGATAGCCGAGAAAGAATTTTCGATGCCCGTTATAGACAAAATATAAGGTCAACATCAGTATCTCCTATCCTTCATATTGGATGGATACACAAAGCACTTTCCAGTTGCTCCCTCAAAGATACGACTTGATAAAGCACCATTCCCAAAATCGTCCGAGTAAAGCTCCTTAATTTCTTCACTAGATAGATTAGTGTTGATAATCGTATTCGTCCGATTATCCAGGATCTTGAACAATATCTGATGCGCCCACTCGTTCCGCTTCGTGTCAGCCTTACGACTCTCTTTACCAAGGTCATCCAAGAAAAGAAAATCAACCTCAGACAATAGCTTGACCATCTTAGCTTCTGAATAGCCATTGTCAAACTCAAAGCTTTCTCGAATCTTGTCAAATAAAGTCACAACTGACACAAAGAGAACGCTTTTAGGCTCGTCGTATGCTTTGAACTGCTCATTGAGAAACCGAGCCAAGCCATAAGTAAGATGACTCTTCCCGACTCCAGAAGGTCCTGTGATGATGGCATTGCCAATCTCACCTTTCGCATAGCAACGTTCCAATCGCTTCACGAAATTCATAGCCTTTTCATCAATATCAACCTGAATCTCGTAGTCATGTAGTGACTTGCTGGCAAGCTTACTTGAAACGATACTGTCACGAGCAAAAACCTCATAAGTGTCCGAAAGCTTACTCTTTACTTCAGATTCCATATTCAACTGCTTTTCAAAAAGTCGAATGTTCTCTTTCTCACATTCAGGACATTGATTGATTTCCTCAACCTTGCCCTTGATAGGAATCTTAACAGACCAAAGATGGCATCCATGGATTTCACAGACATCATCAAGAACTGTTCTAGTTCTAAATTGCTTAAATTGTTTCATCTAAAATCCTAGCCTTTCATCAACTGCTGATTGAAAAGAGTGAACTTTTCGTGGCATAGGTTGGTTCAGATAATTGTCCATCTTATTACCAAAAAGTGTTTGTGGTTGAAGATACTGTTCATACTCTGTACCTTTCCACTTAGCGACCATGATGTCCACAACCTTTTTAAAATCTTCAAGGACATAACCCTCTTTTAGCCTTGCCTTGATAAATTTTTGATGACTAGCAGTGTCAACCTTAAAATTCTTCTTAGCTTTCAAATTGAGATAAGAAATAACTTCTTTACAAATCAACAATTTATTATTGTTATTCTCAGTCTTAGTATTCTCAGTCTTGATTGTGTGTACTTTTTGCACTTCCGAAAGTGTATTTTCTACACTTCCAATGTGTACTTTTTGCACTTCCTGAAATGTACTTTCTACACTTCCATTAAGAGCATCAAGATAAATACGGTTTGGTAAGTTCATACCTTGTCTGACTTCCGTCATTAGACCAGCATCTTTCAATTCCTTTTTGATTTTGATAATCGTCTTGTTGCTATTGCAATTTAAGTCAATCATCAACTGTTCGTTTGTGTAATACTGGAAAACGTTCCCCTCTTTATCATGCCATCCATTTTTTAAAGATAGTTCTAACCTATCAAACAGAAGCATATAGAGCATTTTAGCGTTATTGCTCAAAGTCTTATATTTTTCATCATAGATGAATGGCTTTGGAAATTTGAAAAACGATAAGAAACCAGTGACTTCACTTTTTTTAATCATTGCACTACTCCTTTCTTCTAATTTTTAGTGTTATATCCATATTCAGGATTTGTTGCTTTAAAATCAGCTATGTATTTACTTTCTAGGTCTAGTAAATCCTTTTCTAAACCTTCTTCCAATACATCTATAACCTCATACGTCCAGTCTGTTATCTCGCTATCTTTCATTGCTTCATGGAAGTAACTACCTGACTGCGCTTTAAAATGTTGGAACCAACGAAAAATAGGATGATTAACAGTTTTTCCAATATAAACCTTGCCCGTCTGTTTATGAGTGATTTTATAGATGAAACCAACTACACTGCTACTTCTATATGTTCTGACATCTTCAGCAATCCTGTTTGCATAGAATTGTTCTTCATGTTCTAAACAACAAAAATAATAACCGCTATAATTATTGTTCTTTATGTCAATTCTATTGACAGGATTTTCTCCACAAAATTTACACGGAATTTTTTCGGTCCAAAAACTTTCCCAGTTTTCACTCAATTCATAAACATTGACAAAAAAGAATTCCCCTTTCGAAGTTCTTTGAGGTATCTTTTCTGAAAAATATTCTGGATAATCTTCTTTAATTTTTGTCAAAACATCCTTCTTAGTTTCTAAATCAAAGTAGAGCCTTCTTTCTACTTGCTGAGAGTAGTAACTATCTTTGTTTTCTTTTCTGTGATTGATTCTCACAAACCAATTTGCCATCTACCCCTCCACATTTGAAAATTTTGTGTACTCTTTGTGAAAATACAACTTCACTGTTCCGAGACTGCCATGCCGATTCTTTTCCAGGATCAGCTCAGTCACGTTGTTTGCTTCCTGACTATCTGCCTGTTCCTTCTGGTAGTAGGCATCACGATACAAGAAAGCTACAATGTCTGCATCTTGCTCAATCGAACCAGATTCTCGCAAATCTGATAGCATTGGGCGCTTGTCTTGTCTCTGCTCAACCGACCGACTCAACTGCGATAAGGCTATGACAGGAACCCTCAAATCCTTTGCTAGTATCTTCAATTCCCTTGAAATTTCAGAAACAATCTGCTGACGATTCTCCCTCTTTGAACCAGTAATCAACTGCAAGTAGTCAATGATGATAATGCCTAGACCGCCCATTTCTTGAGATAATTTTCTAGCTTTTGACCGTATTTCTGAAATCCGAATACCGGCAGTATCATCCACGAAAATAGGCGCATCATAGAGATTGCTTTGCGCATGTACAAGTCTTTTCCACTCATCTGTACTAAGATTACCAGTCTTCAAATGATAACCTGGAATCATACCCTCAGATGCCACCATGCGCTCAATCAATTCCTCTGCTCCCATTTCAAGCGAGAAAATGACAGCAGGTTTTCTTTCCATCGTAGCCACATGCTTTGCAATGTTCAATGCTAGCGCCGTCTTACCCATAGCAGGACGAGCAGCAAGAATGATAAGATTCCCTTCGTGAAGGCCTGTTGTAATCTTATCCAATCCGACAAAGCCAGTAGACAGACCAGTCACGAATCCATCTGTCTGCGAGCGAGTCTCGACTATCTGCATATGTGTATCAAGAATATCAGCCACATTACGAAATCCATTTCCAACATTTTGATTACTGATATCAAGAATTGATTTTTCAGTTTTTTCGATGATTTCATTGATAGAAATACCTCCCTGATATGCACTAGAAAGTGATTCCGACAGTTCATCAATTACTTTCCGAAGCGTTGCTTTTTCTTTTACGAGTTTAGCGTAGTGCTCCACATTTTTTGAAGTTGGTGTTGAATTTACCAATTCGACAACGTAGTTTATACCACCGATATTTGAGATGTCACCTTGATTGGTAAGAGCAGACACCATAGTTGTAGCATCGATTGGCTCACCTTTTTCAAGCAATGACAACATGGTCTTAAATACAATCTTGTTGGCAGGTTTGTAAAAATCGTCAGGAGTTAATTCGTCTGCAAGTGATATCATCGTTTCCGGTGAGATAAAGACAGCACCCAGAACCGACTGCTCTGCAACTAGATCATGAGGTAGTATTCTAAAATCTTCACTCATACACTCTTCCTCCAGTAGCTTTCTAAGTCAATATTCATGACAGCAGCAAGATTCTTCTGCTCGGTTAGGATTTGACGACGATAAGGCGCAAGCCCAGCTTGTCGCTCCTCCTCACTTCGTGGCAAGTAATATCCGTTCGGCTTCGTCTTCTTAGCTACGATAGGATGACCAAAATTGACACGCAAGCTCTCGATGATTTCTTCTGCCTTACGTTTTGAGAGCCCAGTTTCTAAACGAATTTCACTGGCTTGGATTGGCAAGTCGAAGGTCGCACAATTGATAATCATGTTTAAGACACGAATTTCTAACTCATTCATACTGCGACTAACACTCATGTCTTTGCCCTCCATTTTCTTGGATTCTGACGGAAATTCATGGTCATTTCCTGATAAAGCAAACGTCCATTTTCTTCTAAGAGGCCTGAATTTTGCTTTCTTAGAAAATCATTGTTACCTGCTTCTTCCAGGTAGTCCTGAGCCAGTCTGTCATAATCTTCGATGCATGCTCTAAAAACTTGTGGTACGTCCTCAATCGATGAAGCGAGTCCTACAGGTGGCTGAGTGTCATAGGTGAATCTCCTGTCGCTATTTTTCAAGTTTCTTCGGGCAACTTCTCCGAAATCTTCTGTTTTTTCAATGATGACTACTACATTTTGTTCATCCGATTTTTCATTTTTAGCAGTCAGTAGCATCATGATAAAGATTCCGATAAAGATGGCCGCCAAGCCAAGCATTTGGCTTGATAAAGTTGGTTCTGTCATTTTGTTCTCCTTACGCTCTTAATTTTCGTACTTGTTTTTCTAACTCTAAAATCTCATAAACATCATTGACATCGTACATAATATCTTTCCCTTGCTTACGAAATCTTAATCCTTTACGTTCTAACTTCTTAATATAGCCATGAGTAAAGCCAAATTTCTTCATCAAAGCCTGTTGATTGATTGGCATACGATCATTCTCTAACTGGTCCTTGACCTGCTTTTCAGCAAAAGCCAATAATTGATTGGTGAACAATTCAGCACTTTCGCCGTCCAATCGTAATTGTAACGTTATTCCTTCCATTTTCTACATCCTCTCAACTATGCGGGCAAGCATTTTTGTGATATAATGGTTTTAATTATTTTAGTATGCGCCTGATTGTCGTCAGGTGCTTTTTTGTTTATACAATATTACTTTCCATCGCCCTGAGTTCTATCTCATGGCTAACTTGTTTCAATAGCTTCTCACATGCTATTTTAGCTTCTCTGTACGTTTTAGATTCGCTGATGAAATAATCAGCAAGTTCGATGATTTTATCTTCCATGATTTTCTCCAAAAATCAGTCTTGAGACCGATGTCAACCACTCACAAATGGTATATGGTTATATTATCCTTAACAAGAAAGGAGCTAATGTAAATTGGCAAAATTTTTGATAGGAACTGTGTCTCAGTAAACTTTGGATTCATTTGTAGGTTTACCTTTTGCCTACCGCACCTGGCTAGCAGGGTTCAATAGGGAGAGTTAGCCTTCCCGAAACGTCTTGGCTAGACACTAAAAGCCGTGGAAAGCTAGACTCTAAAATCGAGAATCAGAGTTTATTTCAACTACAGTGCTGGGGACGATACCAGCGAAGTGTTGTTGACTACTGCTATTAGTTTGAGCAGAACAATTTCCGTAGCGTACTTCAGATAGCAGCTGGAGTACGTTTTTTCTTTTCCCACTATACGGATATTGTTTTGTCTCATTTCCTCGCCCCCTCATTTCAAATCAGCTTGGCAATAAATTTTAAGTAGACAGCAGCATGGTGACTTTCAACCGTGCTTTTTGTTTTGATTGCTTGAACACCTTTTAATTTTTGGTTATTCAAATAAATACCATCTTCTCTTATTTTTAATTCATTCATATTTGCTCCTTTCCCTTTTCTATCTTTTTGCGGTTAAACCGCAACTTCAGGTAAAAAAATAATATCATCTACTGAGACCTCGAAAACACTAGCGATTTGATATGCTTTTGAGACACTAGGTTCTGTTACCCCACGTTCCCAATGGCCCCAAGTATCAACTGATACATTCACAGCTTCTGCCGCATCACTTTGTCTCCAATTTTTGAGTGTCCTTAGTGTTTTTAATGTCATTTTCGGCACGTTCCTACCTCCTTATCTAAATTCATCCAAGCTGATTTCTAGTGCATCAGCAATTTTGCATATGTTCGGCCAAGAAAGGTATTTCACCTTTCCGCTTTT
This sequence comes from Streptococcus infantis, assembly GCF_047463315.1. GTDB lineage: Bacteria > Bacillota > Bacilli > Lactobacillales > Streptococcaceae > Streptococcus > Streptococcus infantis_AB. Next base: position 117,623 of record NZ_JASHEB010000003.1, read on the forward strand.
TAAATCAGAAAAGAAACTACGGTTGACCCCAGACATCTTAGATAATTGATAGCCATTCAAATTTCTTTCCTGCATTATTCGGTTTAATTGTTCCCACATTTTTACACCTCGGACACTATATGTTGTTAAACAAATATATTTAATTAACAATATGTTGTGCTTTTCTGTTATTCATGTTATAATCATTATTGACTAGGACCTCTCACCGTTTTAGTCAAAATTTAAACAGAAAGGAGAGCAAAAAATGAGTAACAACTTGGCAAAACTTGACATTCTACTAACACATGGGATTATCGCTGAAGATACAGATCACAAATTGATAATCCAAACAGCTGCTGGACAATTCATTGGCAAACCTTACGATCCTGATAATGCAGATTACCCTTACGTATCTGCTATTGCTCAAAAGATAAAAGATCTTAGATTTTCTGAATACGATGAAAAAAATCCAACAGCAATCTTTTTAGTAGATGTTGAAGTTCGCACCAATTCAATCGGTGGACCATTCAAAATGCCATACGTTTGTCTATTTTTAGATCAGATATTGGGTGTTTCGATTGGGAAATTCGAAAATCCAACTGAAGAATAGAATCTTTATCTATCGTAAAGTCTATCGGTCGTTCGATAGGCTTTTTTCTTTTCCCACTATACGGATATCGTCTTGGTCTCATTGTTTCTCCTTTCTATTATTTCTTTTTTCGCTCTATGAGCAACAGCCTGCCAGGGAGTCGAACCCTAGTGCTACCGATCAGGCTACATTCATTTTGTCCATCATTCCTGCGAATGCTGCATCAAATCGAATGTCATCGATTTCGTCTTGAGTGAAACCAGCATCAAGAAGGTAACTCTCTTGGCGTTCGATCTCTTCTCCCAACTCTGTCCATCCGAAAGCGAACTGACGGCAGTTGTTCCAGAATGATTCAAGCTGACCATAGAGGAAGCGTTCCTCGTATGTGTTTTGAAGCAAGGTTTCTGCAACCACTGCTTTAAAGATGTTGATGGCTTTCTCGTTTAATGTGTTCATGATGTTTCCCTCCGATTTGTTTTTGTTATTTCCTTAAGCTTGATTATATTATACTGCGGTTTAACCGCAATGTCAAGTGTTTTTTGCGTTTTTTTCGCAATTTTTTATTTTATTCTTTACTTTTTTGCGTTTTTGCCGTAAAATATACTATATAAGGAGGAGCGGAAATGAAAATCGAAAACAAAAAAATTTTTGCCAATAATCTGAGTTTCTACATGGAACAAAAAGGGGTAGATAGAAATACATTATGCGCAGACTTGGATTTAAAATACACCACTGTTCGCGATTGGTTGAAAGGAATAACTTATCCTCGGATTGGTAAAATTGAACTTTTGGCAAACTATTTCAATATAAATAAATCCGACCTTATTGAAAATAAGATTTCTACCGCACAACCATCAGACTCCCTTTTAGAAAAAATTACAAATACGGCTCGAAAATTAAACACTGATAATAAGAAAATCGTACTACGTACCTCTGAGGATCTTTGGGAGAGTCAAAAAGCAAATCGCGGAACGTATCGACAGAGAAACGAAGGAGAAACGAGGGAAAACGAAGTATCGGAAGCTATTCAGCTCTATAGTTACGACTACTACGACCACCCAGCTTCTGCAGGTACAGGCCAGTATTTGAACGATGTACGAGTGGAACGGATTGAGTTGCCAGTAGATATCGATGCCGACTTCGTCATTCCAATCAAAGGGGACTCCATGGAACCTGACTATCACGACGGCGACCTAGTATTCATTCAGACCAGCGTGGACTTGAATGACGGTGTTATCGGAGTATTCAACTACAACGGCGATGCTTATATCAAGCAGCTTGTCATTGACAAAGAACAGGCATACCTACATAGCCTAAACCCATCGTACAAGGATATGCCAATCACACCAGAGACAGACTTCCGAATTATCGGTGAAGTCGTGGATTTGTATAGAGGTTAGAGAATGGACCAATTTGAAAAAAATAATCTTGATAAATTGACAGTCTCAACAGATAAAATGAAACAACTAACCATTGAGAATCCAAATCACTTCAAAACCTCTAGACTTGGTCAAAGTATGACCAATTATAGCAATCAATTAGAGCGTGAAATACAAGGAAAGCGTCGTAGAAATAGAGTATTCCCTTACGGCACACTTGTCTATGTTGATTTTGGGATAAACTTTGGATCAGAATTCTCTGCGCCACATTATGCAATTACGCTTACCAAAGAAGACAAAAAGAATAGAAATACTATCACGGTTATCCCTCTAACATCCAAGCCTGGATACGATAATTTACCACTAGAGTTTAACCTAGCTGAAGGACTTGGCTTACTAACTACACACCTAATCAAAGCTGCTGAAGATAAGGTTGAAAATGAACTGGTATCACATTTTGGAGAATATGATGATTTTGATGAACTTATCGCAAAATTGGATAAAGAAGGTCGATTAGAAGAGAAAGAACGTGCAATAAACCTTGTTCAAAAACTTACAGATAGCGTTGCATTGGCTGGTGAACGTCTTGAAAAATATGTATCTGACCTAGATAAAACAACCTATGCGAAATTAGATTCAATTACAACTATTGACAAAGTGAAGATTTTTAAGAAAATCAATCCTTTAGATGGAATTGGGGTTGCACAAATACTTGAACCACAAATGAAAATTTTAAGCGATGAAATCAAAGCGCGCTATCTTATTTGACAAAATGAAATATATTTGATAATATATAGTTACCAACCTAGGAGAAATCCTAGTGCAAATAATCTGGTTGGCACAAGCTGCCACGTAGAAACGGTAACTATAAATTTAGTTACCGTTTTTTGTTGAATAAAAAATAAAAAATCCCCACACTCTCCGACCGCCAAGTTTTTGAGTGTGAGGGTTCAACCTTCCATATGACAAGCAATGGAAAAGATGATAAAAAAATACAACTATAGTTTATCATAAGTTCTACACCTTTTCAACTATGCGGGCAAGCAATCGAAAAGAAAGGACATTTTATGATAAAAAAATACATTACAAAAAAAGGAGAGACTAGATACCTCTTTCAAACATACCTGGGCATAGATCCAGCTACTGGAAAAGAAAAACGCACAACACGCCGTGGTTTTAAGACCATCAAAGAGGCCAAGGCAGTCGAACGTGATCTTCTCTTAGATGTTGAAGAAAATGGTTTTTCAAACAATAAAGATTCCCAGAACCCTACATTCGCTGAAGTTGCTGAGCTATGGCTTGAAAGCTACAAGAGCACTGTAAAACCAACAACTTATCAGAACACTAAGAAGAAACTTGATGTTATGATTGATTTGTATTTTACAGATATGAAAATTCAGCAGATCAGTGTTGCTTATTGTCAGAAGGTTGCTATAAAGTTAAGCAATCGCTATGTCCTCTATTCCAATTACTACTCTGTTATTAGCCGTATTTTCAAGTATGCCACTTCTCTTGACATCATTAAGTCAAATCCCTTAGACAAGATTATCAAGCCTAAAAATAAACCCTTAAAGGGCAAAGAAAACTACTATACAAAACAGGAGCTAACGGATTTTCTTAAAGTTTCCAAAGCAAATTTTAAGCCTGTAGACTACACTTTTTTCCACTTACTCGCTTTTTCTGGCTTGAGAACTGGAGAAGCAATCGGACTCATGTGGTCAGATGTTGACTTTGAAAATAAACGGTTAAGCATTTCTCGCACGGCTGTCGTGATTGGCAAAAAACAAACTGTTCAGGACCCTAAAACCAAAAGGAGTAAGAGGGTTATCACCTTAGATGATGAAACTCTGAATGTCTTAAAACTCTGGAAACGACAGCAAATAAAAGAATATTTCCAGGCTGGTGTGCCTTACAAACATGATTTGAATTATATTTTTACGAATGACATAGGGGGATGGCTTTTAGCCGCAACTATGAAAGTGAAGCTTAGCAGATTCTTTTGTAAACACAAAGAACTTAAAAAAATTTCGCCTCACGGATTTAGGCATACACATGCTTCTCTTCTGTTTGAAGCTGGTGTTACAGCGAAAATCATTTCAGATAGACTCGGTCACAATAATGTTCAAATCACCCTTGATATGTATACCCACATCAATGATAATCAACGTGTTGAAGTCGTTGACCAGTTCATGGATTTCATCCGCTCCAGCTAAAAGTAAAGTCGTATTCAATCTCGTATTCACTTTTGCTTAACACGCTAGACGTCCACTGTTTTCAAAGGATTAGCAAGCTATGTACTATTTATGGTATAATGAAAGAATGAAGTACCCAAAAATTAATTTAAAAGAAGTTCGCGAGCAGGCTAGACAATTTCAAGCCGAGCACCCTCGCTTGCTGCTTGTCTTTTTATTACCAAGTATTCTCTTGATTCTATCGAGCTTTATCAGACCTTTATCCCTACTTGATGAAGGTATTCTTGAACAGTCCTTCTTGAGTTTTCTAGGGATCACAATCCAGTCTGCTCTCTTTCCGATAGCCGTTGGATTTACAAGTTCCATCATCCTAGCTGGTGCTCTCTTTACCACGATTAATCTTTACAGAATTTCTGAGATAGAGCTTTCCTTTAAAGATAGTCTGTCCTTGCTTGACAACCGCTTCTTTACCCAAACATTTCTAACGCTCTTACTCAAGCGTTTCTATCTCTTTTTATGGAGCATCCCTAATCTTTTTGGAGTCTTCTTGCTCTTTTATAGCAGTGCCATGGCTCGTAAATTTGTGGAACTTCATCCCGAATTTCCATCTGTTGACGTCACCAATCCAGATATCGAACACTTCCTACTTACTTTCGCTCTCTATTTCTTTGGTAGCGTCCTAGTAATGATTTTGGGAACCATTATCTATCTGCCACAATATTATGCCTATTCCCAAGTTGAACTACTTTTATGTGACACCCTTGCAATCGGAATTGCCAAACCTAGCCGCGTGCTGCATACCAGCCGCTTTCTCATGAAAGGCTATAAGTTCCAACGCTTTGTCCTTGATTTACAGCTACTTCCTTGGTATATCCTTATCTGGATTAGCTTTGGAATCGCAAGTATCTCTATCTTCCCTTATATCTATAGTAGCCAAATCTTCTTCTATCAAAGGCTACTGGAAATCAAACGCAGAAAAGTTTAACAGCAGTTATTAAAAACCAGCACCTTCATAGAAAGTGCTGGTTGTTTTTATTTTAATAAGAGGATACTCAAAAGAGTTATGATTGCTGGACCACCTTGCTTTAGAATGATTTTTTTGTCTGCTGTTAAAGCGCCATAAGTCGCTGCTCCTATGACAAATAAAACAAAGATTGTTACGATTTCTAAGCTATGTGAGAAATAAATCCCATAGATAAGAAACACCCCAATCAAAGCATTATAAATCCCTTGGTTTTTAAACAGTGAGGTAACAGATGGTCGAGTCAACTCTTCCTTTTCCATATTAAAGACTCGGCTGGTTGCGTCTGATTGGGTTGCGATACTCTCCAAATAAAAGATATAAAAATGTTCCAAGGCAACAAGTGTTGCTAAAATAGTAGTAATGAGTGACATCGTTTTCTCCTTAAAATTCTATTTTTTCTAGACCTGATACTAGTTTTGTCAGTAAGGTTGTCAGTTCTTTCTGCTCACCAGGCGATAAGATGTTCTCCATCTGTTCCTTCACATTCAAATGATATTTAGGCGGATTGACCAAGAGTTGATTCTTGGCTTCTTGGGTTAATTCAACTAGGACTTCTCGCTGATTGATTGGATTACGCTTACGACTGACATAACCCTCTGACTCTAAAACCTTAAAATGACGGGTCAAAGCTGCCTGGTCAATCTGTAACTTCTCCTGAACGGCAGTTTGGTTACACGGTGACTTTTGCAATAAAAACTGCAGAATTTGATAGCGGGTCAAACTAATTCCCAATTGTTTCTCAAAAAGTTGAGTAATCGTCTGATCTACCAAATGGAGCTGGTACAGTAATTCATTGATTTCTGACATTTCTATTCCTTTGTTAATATTTGATTTGTCAACTATTGACTTATCAATTATAATGCAAGCAGGTTAAAAAACGCAACTATTTTGCTCACTCCGAAAACATAGCCTCTTGGTTTCAATCCCAAAAGGCTATGTTTCTTATATTCTAGATAAAATCCAGCACTAACCTACCAAATCTGCTCGAAGGATTTCTCCCTCTTTATCAATGACGACTTCAATGGCATGGCCTGCAAAAATTTCCTCGCTATCATCATAGTAGAGGGTCAATTCCCCATCTTCGTTGATCGATAGTTCACTCAAGGAAAGAGAGTTGGTGAAATACTCTTCTGTTAACTCCACATCATTTTCATCCGAATCTATCCAGTCTTGAGCTGCTTCCCACAGTTCTTTGACAATATAGTCTTTAATCCGAGCATCTTGGACTTGGAAGGTTTCCATAAATTTCTTTAGATCATCGAAAGAACTTGGAGGAAGACTTTCATCTGCATCCGCAACAAAGATAGCATGAATCTTACCGCCCTCATAAGTGATGAAGCCTTCAAACCAAGAATAGGCTCTATTTAAGGTGAATTCACCAATATCGTCTTGAATGATGACTGGTTTTTGATAGGTTTCAATCAAGGTCTCTAATCTAGCATCCGTGGATTGGTCATCTAAATATTCCAGCAAACGATAGCAGTTGTTAGCTACTTCTGACATATATGGCTCTAGCTCCATGAAGGGGCGTTTTTGACATTTGATCCGATGAATTTTGTAGGGTTCAAAACTAAATCCCCATCGCTTTTCTTCAAATTCTTCTGGAGTCAGGAGCCATTCCAAACGTCCTTCACGTTCAGAGAATTCCTGGGTTGCGACATTGACACTAGCTTTAAAATTTACTGACGGTACCTTGCATCCATCTTTTAAGGAGATTGCTCCACTTACATTTTGGAAGGTAAAAATCAAGAGCTCAACAATTTCTCCTAAAAATTCCTCTTCAAAATCATCTCTTGTTTTCTCAAATGGAGTTTTTAATCGGTTTGTCATCTTTATCATCCTTTCTCTCTATGCTTAAAATTGCCGGTATAGTTTTGTATTCGCTTACATTTTATCATGTTTGATATTTTTTTTCACTTGTAAATACTATTTTTATAAAAAAAGAAGCTACACTTTTAAATGTATAGCTTCTTATTATTCTTAGTTCATAGATACGTGAACGTGGTCATAGTGGTTTTCTGTTACGCTACCACGATCTGGCATTGGATTCCAAGTGTAAGCTGGTCCGTATTTGCTATCAAATGGTGCGTAGAAACGTTGTTTCCAGATGATGTAGCTGATGCCACGGCTAGCCATATTTTGGATAGCATAATCTGCAATTTGATCACCGAGAGCCGAGCTAACTGGGACCATGAAGTCAATCGCTAGACCTTTTCCGTGGTCACCTGGATCTCCTGGACGGTAACCACTAAATGATGTGATACCAAACAAGTTCGCAACTTCTTCTTTAAATGCCGCTGTTTGTGGTTGGAGACCTGCATTTTCTGATTTTGAAGCTGCAATACTTGCATAATCAGGAGCCGCTGGCGCTGTATAAGTTGCCGATGCACCTTGGCTTGGTTCAGCTTGGTAAGTTGCTGGAGCTGATTGAGCTTCTGTTACAGCCTCAGTTGTTGCTTCTGTTGTAGTTGTCTCCTCAACAGTAGTCATTGTTTCTTCAACTGTTGTAGTTGGTTCAGCGGCTGTAGTTGTTTCCTCAACTGTTGTAGTTGGTTCAGCGGCCGTAGTTGTTTCCTCAACTGTAGTTGTTGGTTCAGCGACCGTAGTTGTTTCCTCAACTGTAGTTGTTGGTTCAGCGACCGTAGTTGTTTCCTCAACTGTAGTTGTTGGTTCAGCGACCGTAGTTGTTTCTTCAACGATAGGTGCCGCAGCTTCAGTAGTTGCTTCTGCTGTTGTTACTTCTGACGATACTGTAGTTTCTGCTACAGCTTCAGTTTCTTCAACTGGTTGTGTCAAATCTTCGACTTGAACAGTTTGTTCATCTACTGTTACTTGATTCGTTGTTAAATCTGCTGTTGCACTTGCTACATCAGAACCAACTTCTTGAGGTGTATAAACCTCAACCTCTGTTACTTCTTCATTGTCGTTAACAGTTGTAGTCAGTACAGTTTCTGGGAAAATCAAATCAATATTAGTGATTTTGTTCAAGTTTACAAGGACATTTAAGTCTACTCCCAAAGCCTCTGCAATCGTGCTTAGGGTATCTCCGTACTTAATTGTGTAACTTGTTTTATTTTCGCTTTTAGCAATATCGTTTTGAATTTGCTCAACTGTACGTGGTGACCATACAATTTCTTCTGCTTGAGTCGCCAAGGTAGGGGCAAGTGATAGAGCTACTGTTGATGCTAAAATAATTCGTTTCTTCATACTATTCAAACTCCTTTTCAAATGTAGTACCTTTCTATCATAACATAAAGAAAAAAGAAAAAAAGCCCTTTGGGGGCTATTTAATAAAACTGTCTAGTCTCTGTAACAAACCACATTAATTGAAATAGTATGTATGAATTTTGTCACAAAGCTGACATATTCTCTTTCATAAAACTTTCATAAAGAGAGAGAAGGAATATCCGCTAAACAAGAAATCTGATGATTGCAATCCACCGGAGTTCCAAGGAAATTGATACTCTGGATGCCACTGTTTTGAGCAAATTCGATATCCAAAGTACGGTCCCCTATATAAAAGGTGCGGTCTGGTTTTAAATGGTATTTACTGATAAGGTAGGTCGCTGCTTCTGGACTTGGTTTACGAGCAAAACCGCTCTGGCTTGTCAAAATTTCTGTGAAATAAACATCCAATCCCAAATCTCGTAAAATAGTCAAGGCATTCTCGCCTTTGTGGGTGTAGACAAATTGCTTAATTCCTTGCTGATTTGCCCAGGCTAAAACCTCGCGCGCCCCCGGCATCAAGATGACCTGGGCATTCTTTTCAGCCAAGCTCTGAGCACGGACTTGATTGAGCCTATCAACATCCAAGCCTCTTTCTTCTGCCACTTGCACTAGTAAATTCTGGACAGAGTATTTCAAGATAAAAGCTCGAACTTTTTCCTTGTCAAAAGGAATGGAAAACTGTGCATAGGTCTCCTCAATTCCTGACAAAATAGCTTCATAGGAGTCCAACAAGGTTCCATCCAAATCCCAAATAAAAGCCGTTTCTTGCATTTTTTATCCTTTCAATGTCATATAAGATTTGTAACGATAGCGTAGAAAAATCCAACGGAAACCATTATCCAAAAGTGTTCCTGCCCAGATACCAGGCAACCCCCATCCAAGAACAATTCCCATCAGGTAACCAGTCCCAATACGGATGCCCCACATTCCAATACTTGTCGCATAAAAGGGAAGTCGGGCATTTCCCAAACCTTGCCAGACAGCTGTATAAATGACCGTTCCCGTTGTCATAGGAGTCCCTAAAAGTGAAAAAAGAGTCACTAAAACACTGGCTTTGATAGCCACAGAATCGCTGGTGTAGAGATAGCTTAGTGGTGTCCCGAGAGCATAGATACTAAGTGTTAAAGGCAACATGAGAAAGAAAGACAACCAAAAAGTTCGCTTACTTAGTCTGTCCACCCTTGCCCAATCATCCTCCCCTACTGCTCGAGCCACCTGCATGACTGTTGCTGTCGCAACACCAAAAGCAGGCATATAGTTGAACTGAGTCAAAACTTCACCGATAGCATTTCCCGCGACTGCCTCCGTCCCAAAGGAAACAACCAAGGCAATAATGACTACATCACCAGCCCTCATCATGAGACGTTCTCCCGCTGCAGGTAACGCCAAGGTCAGCAGGTCTTTATCCAGTCCAAACGTCGGTCTCATATATGGAAGTTTTAATTGTGACCACAAAATTACAACCCCGATCAAACGAGACAAAATAGTCCCCCAAGCTACACCAGCTATCCCCATATCAAGGATAAAAATGGCGACACTTGAAAAAAGGATATTTAAAGCATTGGCTAAAAAACTAACATAAAGCGGCAGTCGAGGATTGTGGGTAGCGCGAATCAAGGCCCCTAAACTAGTCATTAAGCCCAGGAGAACGATTGTCCCGCCAACTAAAGATAGGTATAAGCCTCCACTTTCAGCCACAACCTGTTCAGTACCCAAAAGACCAATCATCTCTTGACCTGCAAAGATGGACAAGCTACCTAAAATTAAACTCAATAGCAAGGTTATCTTGAGAGCTTCTGTCACATGGTAGGCCAGTCTAGACTGGTCCTTCTGCCCCAAACTTTTTGAAATGACGCTTGAAATCGCAGCTCCTAGAGCAATAAAAATTGCCTGGTAAATGGTGATAATATTGCTCGCTACAGATACACCCGAAATGGCTATCAAACCTAGATGGGCCACCAGATAACTATCCACCATTCCCATGAGCATCTGCAAGAAATTTTCACCCATGGCTGGCAAAGCAATGTTGAGAATGTCTTTATTTTTCTTAAACAATCCTTCCTCCTGATGAAAAGAAACTCAGTTAGTTTCCCAACCGAGTTTACTTCCTCTGTTTTAAAGTCCTAGATAAGATTCTACTGCAGCCTGCATATCTGCTGCTGCAACAGTTGTCTTGTGACGAACCGGAGCTGTTTCGAGACCATCAACTGCTGGTGGTACCGCGACACCTGAGATTTCGTGTAATTGAGCCAAGGCCTCAAAGTCACTAAGCCCTGATTGTCCAGTTACAGCTTCTACTGCAACGACTGGGAATTTGTATGGACTAGCTGTTGACGCAATCACAGTCTTTGTCGCATCACCTGTCTCTGCTTGGTATTTCTTATAAACAGCTGAGGCAACCGCTGTATGAGGATCCTCAATATAAGAATCAACCTCATAGACACGCTTGATTTCTGCTGCGGTCTCTGCTTCTGTCGCATACTCAGCTGCAAAGAGGTCAAGGATCTCTGCATCAAAATCTGTCAATTCATATTGTCCTTGAGTGTTCAAGGCATTCATGAGTTCAGCTGTCTTAACCGCATCATTTCCCAAAAGATGGAAAATCAAGCGCTCCAAGTTTGAAGAAACCAAGATATCCATAGACGGGCTAGTAGTTACCTTAAACTCACGCTTCTTGTCGTAGACACGAGTCTTAAAGAAGTCTGTCAAGACATTGTTGTCGTTTGAAGCGCAGATCAATTTGCCGACTGGTAGACCGATTTGCTTAGCGTAAAAGGCAGCCAAGATATTTCCAAAGTTTCCTGTCGGTACAGTGAAGTTGACCTTGTCACCAGCCACAATCTCGCCAGTCTTAACAAGCTGAGCGTAGGCATACACATAATAGACAATCTGTGGCACCAAACGACCGATATTCATAGAGTTAGCTGATGAAAATTGTAACTTGTTGGTTGCCAATTTCTCACGAAGAGCCACATCGTTGAACATATGCTTCACGTTGGTTTGGGCATCATCAAAGTTCCCATCGATGGCGATGACATGAGTATTATCACCAGTCTGAGTGGTCATTTGTAACTCTTGCACCTTGCTGACACCGTCTTTTGGATAAAAGACGATGATTTCAGTTCCTGGAACATCTGCAAATCCAGCCATGGCAGCCTTCCCAGTGTCCCCAGATGTTGCTGTCAAGATGACAATCTTGTTTTCCAAGCCATGTTTCTTAGCAGCTGTCGTCATAAAGTATGGCAAGATGGACAAGGCCATATCTTTAAAGGCAATGGTTGAACCGTGGAAAAGTTCCAAGTTGTATTGGCCATCAAGTTTGACAAGAGGAGCAATGGCTGGCGTATCAAACTTGCTGTCATAGGCATTGTTGATACAGTGGTCCAACTCTTCTGCTGTAAAATCATCCAAGAAGGCTGACAAGACAAGTTTAGCCACTTCTTGGTAAGAAGCATCTTTTAATGTGTCAAAATCCAAATCTACCTTTGGATAACTAACCGGAGTAAACAAACCTCCATCAGTTGCCAAACCTTGCAAAATTGCTTGGCTGGCCGTTACTGTATTTTTCGCATCACGCGTTGATTGATAAACTAATGTCATAAATCTCTATCCTTTATCTATAGTCTTATTCATTATAACATGATTTTTCAGAAAATTCTCCCTTTATAAGAAAATTATAAGGTCATTTCTTCTTTTAAAGGCTCTAAGTAGGTCATTTCACTTTGACCTCTCATCTCAAGACCTTGCTCTGCTATAGCTAGCAAGTCTTTGGAGAAACGTACAATCCCAGCTTTCTCCTCGTCTGTGAGCTGCTTCTTAGAAAATTGTCGTCTCAAAGACTTGTAATCACGACCAAAACTTTCAAAGAAAGGAGCTGTTTCTAGGTAAGCTTCAAGCTTGTCTAAATTCACCAAAAGTCCCAAGTGAAAGGCTGCCGAAGCAAAAGTGCGGTCTAGGGGTTGTGTACAAACACTCCGAAATTCGACTGTTCCTCGAGTTGTTAAGTCTTGGAATTGATAACTACGGTGCGTTTGAAAATCCTTTTCTTGAGGGACAAGCAGAGTCTCTTTCCCATTTAAAGTATAAGCATGAATCTCATCAGTAGCTAGGTAATCTCTAGCACGAATCGGAGAAAAATAATAGGTTTCTCCATCTCGTTCTGCTGTGAAAATCGCAGAGTGGTCTAGATAATCAAAGAAATCATCCTCATCTTTGAAGAGTTTTGAATTGACACCAACGTTCTCTGGATAAATCCCATGCATAGAGTCTTCCCAAAAAATATCTCGTGAAATCTGAGTATCCCAGTCTGCTCCAGAAAACTCAGAATTGGCAAACAGGTAAGCTTTGGCTGACTCAATCTGAGTGAAAGCATTGATGACACGTAGGTAGTTAGCGGTCGAAACATCCAACTGGACTTGACTCCCGCAGATGAAGGCCCCGTATTGTGGAAAGTCATGTAAATGCGCACTTTCTTGGTGACTCCCCATACGCAGATAATCCATCAGCATCTGATAGCGTGGATAAGCTACAGGTCTATTATCATTGATATCCCAGTTCGGGTGAATCCCCCAACCTTGGATAGCATGTTCCTTTTCACCTAGCTTTTCTTGGATTACCTTCATATAGGCCTGAAAACGTCCTTCAACCTCTTGGATATTCTGAGCCCTACCAAAGGCAAACTCCAAGGTTGTATAAGAAACTTCAAACAAAATCCGATCTTGACTCGCCGGTTCTACAAGTTGAATCGAATTGCCCTCCTGGTCTACCTTTTCAACTTCCAGACTGAGAGCATCAACCAAAAAATTCATCAAGTCCTTGCTGACTTCAATATCTGTAGGTTGGCCTTTCGTATGAACGATAGGAAACTCCAACTCAATACCGATGTAGAGATCTGGATTTTCTTTGATATTTTTTAAATAGCGGTCTTTTAATAACTGAATTGAAGGGGACATACATACCTCTCACTCTAACTTCTCATACTAGAAAATAAATTACTCTCTATTATACCAAAAACTCCTAGAGATGAATCTTAGAAAATCTGTTTGCAAGCTCACTCCCTAGATTTGAGGCCAAACAAGTTTCTCTTTATATGAAATTTTACATGAATACGTTAGATATCATTGTGCAAATTTCACAGCATCATCAACCAGTTAAGCGATTTCATATATTTTTGCATAAATCTCCTTGCATTATATCAAATATTGTGATATAATTCACATATAGACAAAAAGAGGGCAGTTCAAATTTGACTTCACTTGAATCACGATTTAAGGCAAGCCCCTTTTCCTCTGCACCTCAACTACTAACCAAGGAGGATAGCTATGAAAGCTGTTGTTGTAAATCCAGAAAGCACTGGTGTTGCTATTGAAGAAAAAGTGCTCCGTCCTCTCGAAAATGGCGAAGCACTTGTTGAAGTTGAGTACTGTGGTGTTTGCCATACAGATCTCCACGTTGCCCATGGTGACTTTGGAAAAGTTCCAGGACGTGTTCTCGGTCACGAAGGGATTGGTATCGTAAAAGAAATCGCTCCTGATGTTAAGAGTCTAAAAGTTGGTGACCGTGTCAGCGTAGCTTGGTTCTTTGAAGGCTGTGGCATGTGTGAATATTGTACAACCGGACGCGAAACCCTTTGCCGTACAGTAAAAAATGCTGGCTACTCAGTTGATGGTGGTATGGCAGAACAATGTATCGTAACTGCAGATTATGCCGTTAAGGTTCCAGAAGGTCTCGATCCAGCCCAAGCTTCTTCAATCACTTGTGCCGGTGTTACTACCTACAAGGCTATCAAAGAAGCAAAAGTTGAGCCAGGCCAATGGGTTGTACTCTATGGTGCTGGAGGACTTGGTAACTTAGCTGTTCAATACGCTAAAAAAGTATTCAACGCTCACGTTATCGCAGTAGATATTAACAACGATAAACTTGCTCTAGCTAAAGAAGTCGGTGCTGATATCGTGATTAATGGTCTTGAAGTCGAAGATGTTCCAGGCCTTATCAAAGAAAAAACAAACGGTGGTGCTCACTCAGCTGTCGTAACAGCTGTATCAAAAGTTGCCTTCAACCAAGCAGTTGACTCTGTTCGTGCAGGTGGTCGTGTAGTAGCTGTCGGACTCCCTTCAGAAATGATGGATCTAAGTATCGTTAAAACAGTTCTTGACGGTATTCAGGTCATCGGTTCCCTTGTTGGTACACGTAAAGATTTGGAAGAAGCTTTCCAATTTGGTGCTGAAGGTCTCGTTGTTCCAGTTGTTCAAAAACGGCCTGTCGAAGATGCCATTGCTGTCTTTGATGAAATGGCTGCTGGCACCATCCAAGGTCGCATGGTTCTAGACTTTACTCATTAAGATAGATAATAAATTCCAAAACGAGGTAGGGACAAAAGACCCCACCTCGTTTTTTAGCAATAAAATTTTGATATAGCAATTTATTGAACTTAAAGTTCTTTTTTTTTACGCTCAAGAACACTATTGACAAAACGTCATTTTACTATCCACATTCTTTAAGCATCCAACGGTTGAAGTATAGGGCTAGAAATAAGATACCGATTTGCTTCGTCGATTTCTGTACTATGACTTTTTTATATTAAATTTCCCATACTTACCTTCAAAATCTTATCTAAAGATATTGATATATCAATGTTTGGAATGACAGGTTTGTTACGCTGCTTTTTAGGATTTATTATAAGTAGTTGATTTTTTGCTGAAAACGGTTTATACTTAAAGAGTCTTAAAGTTTTCTTAAACTACAAGTCAAACATTTTATAAGGAGGAATGACAATAATGAGTATCGGAATCATTATTGCGAGTCACGGTGAATTTGCCGCGGGTATTCATCAGTCAGGATCTATGATCTTTGGTGAACAAGAAAAGGTTCAAGTTGTAACCTTTATGCCAAACGAAGGTCCAGATGATTTATACGCAAAATTCAACAATGCTGTAGCTGCATTTGACGCAGAAGATGAGGTTCTAGTCTTGGCTGACCTTTGGAGTGGTTCTCCATTTAACCAAGCTAGCCGCGTAATGGGAGAAAATCCTGAGCGTAAATTTGCCATCATCACAGGACTTAACTTGCCGATGTTGATCCAAGCCTACACCGAACGCCTGATGGACGCTAATGCCGGAGTGGCTAAAGTTGCTGCGAACATCATTAAAGAAGCCAAAGATGGCATCAAGGCTCTTCCAGAAGAGCTAAACCCAGCTGAGGAAGTTGCAGTTGCTGCAACTGCTCCTGTAGCCCAAGCTGCTATTCCAGAAGGAACAGTTATCGGAGACGGTAAATTGAAAATCAATCTTGCACGTCTTGACACACGTCTCCTTCACGGACAAGTCGCAACTGCTTGGACACCAGATTCAAAAGCAGACCGTATCATCGTTGCTTCAGATAACGTTGCAAACGACGAATTGCGTAAAGAGTTGATCAAACAAGCTGCTCCTAACGGAGTAAAAGCTAACGTTGTGCCAATCAAAAAATTGATTGAGGTTGCAAAAGACCCTCGTTTTGGTAACACACACGCCCTTATCTTGTTTGAAACACCTCAAGATGCCCTTCGTGCTATCGAAGGCGGTGTACCAATCAAGACTCTTAACGTTGGTTCAATGGCTCACTCAACTGGTAAAACAATGATCAACAACGTATTGTCAATGGACAAAGACGACGTTGCTACATTTGAAAAAATGCGTGACCTTGGTGTTGAATTTGACGTACGTAAAGTACCAAACGACACGAAAAAAGATTTGTTTGACTTGATTAGCAAAGCTAACGTTCAATAATTAACATTAAATAGAAAAGGAATAAAACCATGTCAGATATTTCAATCATTTCTGCTATCTTGGTTGTAGTTGTTGCCTTCTTCGCAGGTCTTGAAGGTATCCTCGACCAATTCCAATTCCATCAACCAATCGTAGCATGTACCCTCATCGGTCTTGTAACTGGTAACCTCGAAGCAGGGGTTATGCTTGGTGGATCACTTCAAATGATTGCCCTTGGTTGGGCTAACATCGGAGCAGCCGTAGCTCCTGACGCTGCTCTTGCTTCTGTTGCTGCTGCAATTATCATGATTAAAGGTGGTAACTTTACTACTGAAGGTATCGCAGTCGCAACTGCAACTGCAATCCCTCTTGCCGTAGCTGGACTTTTCTTGACAATGATCGTTCGTACAATCTCAGTTGGTTTGGTTCACACTGCAGATGCTGCTGCTAAAGAAGGAAACATTGCAGCTGTTGAACGCGCTCACTACTTTGCCCTTATTCTTCAAGGTCTTCGTATCGCTGTTCCTGCAGCCTTCCTTATTGCTATCCCAGCTTCTGCTGTTCAAGATGCTCTTAAATTGATGCCAGACTGGTTGAACGGTGGTATGGCTGTCGGTGGTGCCATGGTCGTTGCCGTTGGTTACGCTTTGGTTATCAACATGATGGCTACTCGTGAAGTATGGCCATTCTTTGCTATCGGTTTTGCTCTTGCAGCAATTTCTCAATTGACTTTGATTGCCCTTGGTGTCATCGGTGTTGCCCTTGCCTTCATCTACCTCAACCTTTCTAAACAAGGTGGAAACGCCGGCGGAGGAGCTGCAACTTCTAACGATCCAATCGGTGATATCCTAGAAGACTACTAGAAAGGGGAACAATCATGGCTGAAAAAATTCAATTATCAAAATCAGATCGCCAAAAAGTTTGGTGGCGTTCACAATTCCTTCAAGGTTCTTGGAACTACGAACGTATGCAAAACTTGGGTTGGGCTTACTCTTTGATCCCAGCTATCAAGAAACTTTACACTAAAAAAGAAGACCAAGCAGCTGCTCTTGAGCGTCACCTTGAATTCTTCAACACTCACCCATACGTAGCTGCTCCAATCATGGGGGTTACTCTTGCACTTGAAGAAGAACGCGCTAACGGTACTGAAATCGATGACGCTGCTATCCAAGGTGTTAAGATTGGTATGATGGGACCTCTTGCTGGTATCGGTGACCCAGTCTTCTGGTTTACAGTTCGTCCAATCCTTGGTGCCCTTGGTGCTTCACTTGCTGCAACTGGTAACATCGTTGGCCCGCTTCTCTTCTTCTTTGGATGGAATGCAATCCGTATGTCTTTCCTTTGGTACACACAAGAGTTTGGTTACAAGGCTGGATCTGAAATCACTAAAGACATGTCAGGTGGTATCTTGAAAGACATCACTAAAGGAGCTTCTATCCTTGGTATGTTCATCCTTGCCGTTCTTGTACAACGTTGGGTTTCTATCAACTTCACTGTCAATCTTCCAGGTAAACAATTGGCAGAAGGTGCTTACATCAACTTCCCAGAAGGCGCTGTTACAGGTGGAGAATTGAAGGGTATTCTTGGTCAAGCACTTAGTGGTTTGAGTTTGGATAGCGTTCAACCACAAACGCTTCAAGGTCAGTTGAACTCATTGATCCCAGGATTGATGGGACTTCTCCTTACTTTCCTTTGCATGTGGTTGCTTAAGAAAAAAGTATCTCCAATCACAATCATCCTTGCACTCTTTGCAGTTGGTATCGCAGCTCGTTACTTCGGTATCATGTAATCTCGGTGAGAATATACAAACAAAAAAGAATCAGGTTTATCACCTGATTCTTTTGGCTCTTTGTCAAATAGTGTTGATGAAGAACCTAATGAAAAAAGAATCCAACAAAAATTGGACTACCTGTCTCCGGTTGAATACCGAAGACGGTAGCCCTAGGGTGTTTTTATTAAATTCTCACTTTTTGGGGTCAGTCCCTAAGCCTGATAGTAGTTTCTTGTTCATACTATTCCCCTTTAGTCATTTACTACTTTGAGTCCTAAACTATTGGCAGCCTCTTCTGCCTTTGATCCCTTAGGTGTATGGATTTCTACATTCTTATTTGAATTTTCTGGGAAGTAAAATAAGTCTGTTATTTCAATTACACTTTCAGGTATTGTGATCGATTTGATTGATGGTGTGTCTGAAAATACCAATTGACCAATTGATTTTGTTCCTTCTGGAAATACAACAGACTCTAGAGAACTTGCTCCTAAAAATGCGTGATCATCAACAGTTTCTAATGATGTTCCTAAATAAATGTACTTCAATGCTTTATCTTGACCAAAAGATGACTCTCCAACATATCTTACTGTATCTGGTAAGACGATTGCTTCACATTTTTCAAGATTTGCCATACCACGCTGTGCAATCGCTATAACAGGTTTACCATTAATGGTTTTTGGTACACGAACAACCTTGTCGTCAGAAGTACAACTATAGATTGCGTATCCTTCTTGCCACTCTTCATATGTGAAGTACTTTTCATCTGTATCCGGGAAGTCTTTGAAGTTCTTCTCTGTTACTTCAGAGTTATTTGTTGTGGTATTTTTTGTTTCTATTGTAGAAGTACTTGTTGTGGTATTTTGTTTTGACTCCTTAGGTCCGCATCCTACTAAACCTGATAAGAGTACTGCTGCACATAAGCCTGATAATAGTTTCTTGTTCATTATTTCTCCTCCTAATATTTTATGAATATATTAATACCTATATGTTATAAGATGTAGATATTCTTGCTAATATCAAATATTTCTATTTAATCTTCCTATAAATATACGCATGTTAATATATTAATATCTTTAAGTATTTATAACTATAGTTCCTTAATTTTCCCAGTAAAAAACGAAAGGCACCACAAGTTATTTATATGTTTTCTTTAAACGATTCATGTACTTCTGTCGCAACTTCTCGCCCGTCTTTAATTGCGGTTGCGATAGATTGAGGACCTAAATATGCATCACCTGTTATTATTTATTTCTATTGTATTCTGATGTTGACCGAAAGTCAAATTTTTACCTTTCATCTAGAACACTAAAGTCTACTTTTGTTCAATTGCTGCAACGACAAGATCACATGGAATAATATGTTCACTACCTGCCACTTCATGCGTTAATCTTCTTCCACTTTCATCTGATTCACCAAGTTCCATTGTAATAACCTTTACACCAGTTACTTTCCCACTCTCATCACGCAATACTTCTTTAATATTCTCTAAGAAATGGAATGTAACACCTTCATTGTGTGCATCTTTGATTTAATGGATGTTGGCCTTTTTGTATACACTAAAATAGAGTTGGTGGAAAATTTCCATCAACCCTAAAAATTATAGAACCACACAAAACGCTGACCAGAGATGGTCAGGGTTTTGTATTTCAAAAATTATTCTGTAAATTCTATAGTTACTTTTACTTCAGAATCCATTGAAGAAAATATTGTTTTATAATAATTGATTGCAGATTCTTTAATTTCACTCTTAAATTTATCTAAATACTCTGCTTGTTTATCACTAGAAAGTTGGTTTGTGACCAATTTCCCAGTATCAACATCTTCTGTAGTCCCACTTAATAACTCTCCATGACTATCATATAAATCATAAGGATCATCTTTTGAAAGTTCAACACCAATTACTTCCAATTTTGGAACAATAACCTTATATTCTTTTTCGCTTATTTGTTCAACCTTTACACTACTTTTAATTCCAAATTTAGCGTTATAATTTAAAATTACTAATGCTGCTTTTTTAGAGAACGGCACATCAAACCCAAAAACTTGAGTTGTTTTTGTTTCAGAAATAATTTCATTAATTCCCGCATTCAAAAATACAACTTCATTCACTTTTTCAATACTTTCGATATTAATTGACGATTTGACTTCTGATTTATGTTCCTTAGGTAAGAAAAATAGCACTCCAATAGCTATAATAGCTATTAATACCAGATTCAATAGAACACTAAACTTATTAAATTTCTTCTTTAATATAGACAAGATAAAAAAACCTCACTTTAAATAATCTATCTAAATTTTACACATTCTAAAGAAAACAGTCAATATTTTTTCGTACTATCTTCTAAAATTAATTGTGCCTATTAAAAATGAAATTAGTTTGTTGCATTTGATTATATTTTTTGAACACCAAATCCATTTAAAATTGAGTGCTATTTTGAGCACTAAAAAAGGGCTCTTTGTCAAATAGTGTTGATGAAGAAATTTAGGAAGGGATTAAGCAACTAATTGTTGCTTAATTCCTTTTTGTTTTGGGCCAAACATTTTTGTTATTAAAATAATCCTATTTCTAAAATAGTAATAGTTTCTAAAGCCGTAGGCATTTCTTTTAAGCACTTTTATTTTATTGTTTATTCCTTCAATAGGGCCATTTGTTCTAGTTGGATACTCACAAGTATTTTGAATATATGGCAAGTAAGTCATAAGAGTCTTTAATACTCTTTTTAAACCAGGAGATAGGTCTAATTGCGTAGCTGCTTCAATCGTTTCCTTGAATTCTATATAATCTCTATCCTGTATACATTCACGAGGTGAATGTACAACCTCATAATCATTTTTTAGAGATGGATTGTTTTCTAAGATATAATCTACGATTCCTTTACTTGTTATGAAGCTTTCAAAAAGCTTATAACGATTATATTTATAGTTCTGAAGTTCATTAGGGTTCTTTAAAATTAACTTCCAATAATGTTTTAACTTTCGATATAATTTAGGATTTTTATAACGATGCTGATTCATGATACGTACCCGAGTTCGATTTAGTTCTCTATTCAAGGCTTGTACAATGTGAAAAGGATCAATGATAATTTTTGCGTTAAGAAACATTTCTTTTATTAATTGAATGTATGGCAAGTACATATCGATGGAGATAGTTTTCACCTTTAATCTAGTCTTAGGCTCAAAACGATAAAAATATTGTTTCAAACTGTAAGATTTTCTATCTCGTACAACATCGACCAACTTGTGTGTAGTGCTATCACAAATAATGAAGCTCATATTACTATCGGAAGATTTAACAGATTTAAATTCATCAAAACACAAATGCTCGGGTAAATCATGTAATGGTTTAATCGTTAATAATCGTGCTGTATCATCTATGATACGTCTAACGGTATGAATTGAAACATTTGTTTCTTTGGCAATATATGTTTCAGATACTGTTTCACTTATTTTTGCCTTAATTTCATTTTTTAATCGTTTCGAGATATGACAGTATTTTTCTACAATTCGACTAGTATCTGCAGTAAATGAAGAACCACATTCTCTACAGAGAAATCTCTGATTTCGTAGATTTAAGTAGGCTGGAAGGCCTGAAACAGAACAGAGAGTGATACGAGAAGTTTTCGTCCCGTTTTTAACTATATTGTTATTTTGGCTAACGCACCCACAAACGGCACAAAATTCTGGTTTATGCGTATATGTAGCTGAATAAAATAAAGATTTTCTATTTTTTAATATCTTCTCTTGAACATTATTATCCCAAATAATGTTTTTATCTTTGATTTGTAGTGTAGCTTCTAGTATATTGTTCATATGGTCATCATTCTTTTGTTTTAGGTTTAGGCGCTTTTAATATAATGGATGTTGGCCTTTTTGTATACACTAAAATAGGGTTGGTGGAAAATTTCCACCAACCCTAAAAATTATAGAAACATTCTTTTTATATCTCATTTATTCTGCCAAGGCACCCATTGGATCCCATGGTGCAAGGACGATTGGTTCTGCTTCGTAAGCAGCTCGTTCTTCTGCTGTTAGTAATTCCTTACGAACAACAATTTGGTAAGTGTATTCGTCCATCCAAGCATCTGAAGCAACAAAGTAACCATCGGTACCAACCTTGTCTCCCCATGAGTTTTCAACTTTCCACTTGACTGATTTACCGTTTTCGTCCACATCAACACCTGTCAAGACCATGGCGTGAGTCATCAAGCTTTCGCTGTAATCCAAACGTCCAGCCTTGTCTTGAGTGAGTTTAATGTCCATGCTTGATTCAAAGTCATAAACATCTGTCGCAAGGATTCCTGCTTTACGGTTGCTGAGCTGACCGACATCTGAACCAAACCAAACAGTTTCACCTGTTTGCATTTGAGCAATCGCTAATTCTTTCAAGCGCTCCATCGGTACGTTAATGTAACGAACTGCACGGCTACCAACGACATTTCCCAACATTTCAACTGTGTATGATTTACCGTATGGTTTATCAGCAGTTGGAGCATTGATCACAGAAACGTAGTCTTCTAGTGGAAGATCGACATATTTCTTGTAAAACTCTTGTGGCGTGATTCCTTTTTCGCTTTGGTAGTTATTGTCTTTATCACGATAAGCAAAGTCAAATTTACGCGGTGGGAGGCCTAGTGACATTGCAAGGAAGTTAAAGATTTCTTGCAAGAGATCTTCTTTCTTAGTCTGAACAGTCGCTTGATCCGCACCTGAAGCTAATAGATCTCGCAAGATTTGAGCATCTTGACGAAGCAATTTGTTAAGGATTGCATTGAGCTCACGGCTACTGCTAGATGAGATAGATTCAGGATACACTGATTTAGGTACGACACCATATTTTTCAAAAAGAGCTACTACCATATCCCATTGTCCACCATCTTGTTGAGGTGTTTGAAGAAGGAAGCTAACCTTGCGGCTCGTCAATTCTTGATCAGCAGTTGCAATCACTTGCTCCAAGAACCAGTTAGATTTTTCATACTTGTCCCAGAAGAAGGTGTGGGCTTGTGACAATTCAAAGTTTTCAAGTTTGTATTGAGAGATGAGTTTGTGGCGGAAAGTGTTGAGAGCCGCAAACATCCAGCATCTACCAGAAGCTTTCTGGTTAGTAACCTTATCCTTTGTCAAATCAAGTGAGAAAACTGGTGTGTTGTCGACATGGCTTTGACGACGCTCTAGGGCTGCAAAAATACCGTTATGGCTAGCAGCATTTTCGATAGCTTGGTATTTTACATTTGCTTCATAGTTAGCAAATAATTTATCTGTAAATGATTCTTGAATCGCGTTCATAAAATCCTCCTTTTTTCTTACTGTCTATTATAACTCTTTTCACAAAGGAAGCAACCAAAAACTGAAAAAGGCAGGGACATTTTCCCTACCTTTTCCGATTATCCAGTTTATTGAACACTTTCAAGCAAGCCTTCTAGTTCTTCCTTGCTTAAGCGACGCCATTCTCCACGTTTCAAATCCTCATCCAAGGTCAACGTTCCCATGGTCAGACGTTGCAAGTCCACAACTTCCTTGCCACAGTAAGCCACCATACGCTTGACCTGGTGGAATTTTCCTTCTGCAATGGTCACTCGGACCAGGCTTTGATCCTTTTCCGTATCAATCGACACAAGCTCCAGCTTAGCAGGTTGGCAGATAAAGTCTTTGAGCGGAATCCCTTGTGCAAATGTCTCAATGTCTTCATTCGTCATGATTCCCTTGACCTGAGCCAGATAGGTCTTATCCACATGGCGTTTAGGAGAAATAAGAGCATGAGCTAGCTTGCCATCATTGGTCAAGAGTAAGAGTCCGTGCGTATCGATGTCCAAACGTCCCACTGGGAAAACTTCCTTTGAACGAGCCAAGTCATCCAACAAATCCAAAACAGTCTTGTGTTTAGGATCTTCAGTCGCTGAGATAACTCCTTGAGGTTTGTTCATCATATAGTAGACAAACTCTTCGTACTCTAATTTTTTACCGTCAAAACAGATCTCGTCCGTATCTTCATTGATTTGTAGCTTGGCAGATTTTTCTTTCTTGCCATTGACCGTCACGCGCCCAGTTTTTAGAAAGTTTTTGACCTCAGTCCGACTCCCGACAGCGCAGGCTACTAAAAATTTATCTAATCTCATAGGGCTATTATATCATAAAAAGAGAGCGGTTTTCGCTCTCTTTTTCTTGTATTTGCTTTCCCGGATTTATTTTTTAATCATACTTTCTATTCCTTTGAAAAGAATTTCTGATATAGCTTCTGGATAGCCTTCATAGCCATTCTGTTCTGAAAGAGCATCGATGATATTTCTAATGTGACCATCTAAGATAATGGTTACTGCAGGAACCAGTTCATCTGACCCCTCTTTTTTAAACATCTCTTGCATAATTGACACTTTGTTACTCATATTTTCTCCAATCTTTTTTAAAAATTTTATTCATAGTACTCCACGAGACCTTCCTATATCCTTACACCTTCCACAATCAATCATATGGAAGATTTTCACTAGTTTAGTTTTTTAATAAATTTATTCCGTCTATGTACATTATTGACCACACAGATGTAGAGAATGAACAAGAGAACAGAATAAATCAGCAATCCTAAAAACTTTGCATAGACCAGGTAAACTATCAAGGAACCTATCAAACTGACACTACTAATAATATTAAATACAAAAGCAAGAGTTCCATTTTTCTTTGCTATTTCTAAGAACTCTGAGTACTCAATATCTGTAAACAATGCAGGATATAAGTCCAAGTCTTTGTTAGAGTAGTCAACTACAAGTTTTCCTATGAGCAAGGAAAGGCAGGAACATAGAATGACGCTAGAATATTTGATAGTAGGGATATCAAAAATGGTTAAACCATTCAGCAATCTAATAATGGGGAGAGAGAGTAATGTAAGTCCAAGAGTGTAGTAGTGTTGATTCTTAGAGGTTCTTTCTAGAATTGAAAAGTAAAGTCTCTTTTCTTTTAAGTCATAATAGACTATTTTGTTTTGATACAATCCTAGATTAACTAGTTTCCTATTGTTTTTCATTCTTTTAGTCATTGTTCAACATCTCTTTCTCAAACCACTGGACTTCAATTTACTCTAATCTCAGAAAATCTCTAGCTCACTTCTTATACTAGAGAAATCTTTCCCCTTTGTCAACATTTCGCTGGGGTTTGCCCTTGTTTATAACTATCCTTATTTCAAGTTCACAACAAAAAAAGCCGCCTGATTGGGCGACTTAATTTTTTTATAGGGAGATTATTATGAAAAAGTTTTAGGAGTTTAAGTTAAGGTATTCTTAACTTATGAGACAAGTATACAGCTCCTAACTTAAAGTTTCCTTAAGTTAGTTTAAATGTGAGATTTTTCCATTTTTCTCGCCAGTTTTTCTTGGATAGACGCTGTTGATAGAGCTTCATCCGGTCTTCATTCTCTAAGAAATGAGGAGTCGGACGAACCTGAAAGTTGAAAATATCCTCCAAGCCATAAGGGGCAAAGAGCTCTAAACTTGCATCAGCGTGCAAGCGAAGACCTATCGCCGTGCAGCGTTCAGGATATTTACTCATGGCATCACAGGAATTCACATATGGAGGCGTATAAGGACTATGCTGATGCATATAGACTTGATTTTTCAGCTCCCATTGGTACTGGGGAAAGTCCTTTCTCAATTTGTTTTCTATTGCCAGCGTTTCTTCATAACTCACCTCTGAGTCATAGAAAATGACGTCCACATCCGTTTCACGGTCAAAGGCCGGTTTATCTGACAAGAGATTCCAGATAAAATTTCGAACCGAACCTGCTGCCAACCAGGAATCTTTCAACTTCAGGTCTCGGATGATGGTCAGAATGGACATCATGTCAGGATTTTCTCTGAAAGAATCTAAGATTTCAGCCTTATTTTTCAATATATTCATACCCCAAATGTTCATAAGCCTTGGCTGTCGCGACCCGTCCTGAACGAGTTCGCATGATAAAGCCTTTCTGGATCAGGTAAGGTTCATACATATCCTCTACCGTCTCACGCTCTTCCGCAATATTGACCGAAAGAGTC
Source organism: Streptococcus infantis (assembly GCF_047463315.1). Lineage (GTDB taxonomy): Bacteria > Bacillota > Bacilli > Lactobacillales > Streptococcaceae > Streptococcus > Streptococcus infantis_AB. The sequence continues at coordinate 143,548 of NZ_JASHEB010000003.1, forward strand.
CCTAGACCGACAGGACCACCACCATACATCTCAATCATGGTGCGGAGAATTTTCTGGTCCACATAGTCCAATCCTTCGTGGTCTACATCCAGCATAGTCAAGGCCTTATCCGTAATGATATCATCAATCAAGCCATCCCCCATAATCTGCGCAAAGTCACGCACGCGCTTGAGGAGACGATTAGCGATACGAGGAGTTCCACGACTGCGTAAAGCTAACTCAGATGCAGCTTCATGAGTGATTTCCATCTCAAAGATATCTGCCGTCCGCTCGACAATCTCTGTCAAGTCAGCATGTTCGTAATATTCCATGTGACCTGTAATCCCAAAACGGGCACGAAGAGGATTTGAAAGCATCCCTGCTCGTGTTGTCGCACCAATCAAGGTAAAAGGCGGCAAGTCTAGATGGACACTACGGCTAGCTTCCCCTGCACCAATCATGATGTCGATGTAGAAATCTTCCATTGCACTGTAAAGGACCTCTTCTACTGACATGGGCAAGCGATGAATCTCGTCGATAAAAAGCACATCTCCCGGCTCCAAATCATTCAAAATTGCAACTAAATCACCAGCTTTTTCAATAACAGGGCCAGATGTCTGCTTGAGATTGACTCCCAATTCATTGGCAATGACAAAAGCCATGGTTGTTTTCCCGAGACCTGGAGGGCCAAACAAAAGAACATGGTCCAGCGCCTCATCACGCATTTTTGCTGCTTCGATAAAGATTTGAAGCTGATCTTTGACCTTGTCCTGACCGATATATTCACGTAAATATTGGGGACGGAGGGTACGTTCTACCAACTCCTCATCACCCATGATTTCATTATCTAAAATTCTACTCATGTTCCTATTATAGCAAAAATCCAGCCTACAAACAAAAAAGCCACCTGATTTGGTGGCTTCTTTAGGGAGATTATTATGAAAAAGAAAAGTTTAGGATTTCTATTAAATAAAGTTAGGAGGTCTTTACTTAATAACTATATGATACAAGAGAAGACTTAAAGTTAGCTTAACCTATAAATTTTATTTTTTTGCTAGAGATTTTAACTACTACCAGCCAAAGCAGAAAAGTTAAGAGGCAGATACTCACCACTATTAAGTATGTTTCTTCCTTTGTTAAAAGGTTCTGCCAGTTAAGCCGGATTCCTAATTTTTCTTGAAACTCTTCTAATAAGCTACTATTCTCCATAAATGTAGTTTCTAATTGCTCCTTCATTAAGACCTGTCTATAGAGAGAAGCAAGATAGGTAGCCGGTGTGCACTTCATGAGAACTTGAGCGAAGTTAGGAAGAATTCCCATTGGTACATAAGTTCCTACTAAAAATCCTGATGCTGTACCTACAATTGTAGCCAATTTACCCAGACTATCTACTGACTGGAAATGATAAATCAAGAGTACATTTACCAATGTTGAAAGGAGACTACTTAGCAGCATGATTAAACTTATTTCAAATAGCTTACTCATAGCTGGAATTTCTTGAAAATAAAGGCTCATAACAATAAGCATAAAGGCTTGCATAACAAAGGAAATGATAAGGCTACTAATAAGATAAGACAGTTGCAAGCCCCAGCTCCCTAAATCTGTCAAAAAGAGATCCTGATCCACTTGATTTTCACGGTCTTGTACCATCTGGGACAAAGCTGTAAAACTGGTTGTAATCCCAGTCACAGCCAAGGTTCCACCCATCAACCAGTTATTTAAAAGGCTCTTATTATCAGGAAGTTGGGACCAGGCATCCATCAAATTTTTCTGCAAAAAAATGATATAGAGTAGAAAGGAAATCAAAGCTCCCAGTAATGAGAAAAAGACTCCTGAACGATTACGAAAATACAACAAAAAATCACGTTTTAATAAGGCTAACATTAGCGCACCTCTCTTCCTGTAAGGGCTATGAAGGCATCATCCATAGTTCCTGGACGAAATTCAAAGCTAGCAATCTTCTCACGAACTTGGGTCAAATAATCAATAGCTTCCAATTGGCTCTTAGGATAAAGACTATACTCAAACTCATTTTCCTTTTCCACAGGCATATTTTTAGGTAAGAATTTTTCCACCTGGTTATCTTTAAAACAAATTTTTAAATGATTGGAAGCGTACTCACTTTTAATCTCAGTAGCAGAACCTTGGGCAATAACCTTTCCATGATCTATAATATAAAGTTGATCTGCCTCATCTGCTTCATCCAGATAATGAGTCGTTAAGATAATAGTCATCCCTTCATCTCTTTGTAGACGATACAATAAATCCCAAATGGATTTGCGAGTCTGAATATCTAGTCCAGTCGTAGGCTCATCTAGAAATAAAATATCGGGATTGGATAGGAGAGCCCGAGCAATGTCAACTCGACGTTTCTGTCCTCCTGATAAAGTTCCATAAAGTTGTTTCTGAAAAGCAGTCAACCCTAGTTGATTGATTAAATCTTCCACACGACCACCTTTAATTCCCTTATACTGCTGGGCACGAATGGCTAGGTTTTCTTTGACCGTCAACTTTTCATCCAATACACTTGCTTGAAAAACAACTCCAATCCTAGTATTGGGCGCATAGATGATTTGACCATTAGTAGCTCGTTTAAGTCCGATTAACATTGAAATCGTGGTCGATTTGCCAGCCCCATTAGGTCCTAAGATTGCGTTAAAACTTCCTTTTTTAAACTCTAAATTTATATCTTTTACTGCTGTATGGTCTCCATAGTTCTTAGTGAGGCCTTTTGCTTGTAAAATCATATTTCCTTCCTCCTTTTTACACCTTCAGTTTAACAAAAAGGAAAAAGAAAAAATATTGTTTGGTGCTATGTGGTCGAAATGGATGATTATGTGGTCAATTCTACCTTAAAACTTCTGCATTTGAACATAAAAAAGCCACCTGATTTGGTGGCTTCTTTAGGGAGATTATTATGAAAAAGAAAAGTTTAGGATTTCTATTAAATAAAGTTAGGAGGTCTTTACTTAATAACTATATGTTACAAGAGAAGACTTAAAGTTAACTTAAGATAAAAAAATTATTTAAATTTTTTTCGATCCACCCAAATCATTCCTGTACAATCATAAGTAGATAAGGTTTCAAACCCCAGAGAACGGTAAAAACCCAAGGTTTTTTCTGTTTGTTCAGTCGCTAGTTGTATTTGATAGGCATCCTTATAGTCAGCTAAGGCTTCTTTCATCAAGTTACTACCAATTCCTTGGCGCTGATAGCTAGGCAAAACAATCAAATCCTGGACAAAAACCGATGAAAAACCGTCTCCAACCAGACGCACTAAACCAACGATTTCCTCACCATCACGCGCAAGATAAGTCGTTAGCGAATGAGACAAGGCCTGCTCTAACATCTGTGGCTGATTGGTATAGTTTGTCCAACCAACTGCCTGATAGAGATGTAAAACGTCATCAATTGAAACAGAGGATTCTTTTGTAAATTTTATCATAGTAGAACCTTTCTAACATTCTCTAAGAGATTTCAACTGTTGCCCATTTTCATCAAAATTTTCAGGATGCAACCACGCTTCCAAGCGAGCTTTGACTTGAGCCCAGTCCTTATCGATCATGGACAACCAATCCGTATCTCTGGTGCGACCTTTATAGATAACAGCTTGGCGGAAGGTTCCTTCATAGACAAAGCCCAAACGTTCTGCTGCTTTTCTAGATGAAAGATTGAGGGCATCACACTTCCACTCATAACGTCGATAATTGAGCTCTTCAAAGACATAACGGGCTAGCAAATAGTGAGCTTCTGTTCCCATCCTAGTCTGTTTGAGAGCTGGAGAAAAGGTCACCGCGCCAACTTCAATGGTGCGATTGGCTTGGTCAATACGCATGAGAGAAAAAGTCCCCAACGCCTTTCCAGTCACTTTATCGATAATCGTATAATAGAAGCGATCCTTGCGCTCAATCATCTTCTTTAAAGCGACGATTAATTCTTCGAGATTTTCTACTGGTGGTTGAAAGAGATAGGTCCACATGTCACGAGGGCTATCTGGGCCATAAACAGCTAACAAATCTTTCGCGTGCTTTTCCACCGATAGAGCTTCTATAATCGTATATCGCCCTTCTATCCGTACAAGTGAAGGCAAAACTCCAGGTGTATCATCTACAGGTTCACCAATCATCTGACCGTATTCATTTACTGGCATAGCTTTCTCCTTGTCTCACACTTATAAGTTTAAAGATGTGAATAGTATATCACATCTCACAGGTAATCTACAAAAAATCCTCCAGATTATGGAGGATTGATCAAATATGGAAACGAGTGAGTTAATGCCCCTTGTGCTTCTCTCTACGTTTTTGCTGTTTGCGTTCGAATTTCTCTTGTTTGAGCAATTGTTTTTGGACACTAGATTGATGTTTTGAAATCTTTTTCCTTTCCTCATACTGCAACTGCAATAGTTCTTTCGACTTGGAAGAAACTTTCTGCTTTACTTGTTTCTTCACAGCTCGCTGTAATCGTTTAGGATTCTTGATTTTTACATGTTGCTTAACTGTAGTTTCTGGACTAAAAGATAATTGAGTAAACTGAGTCTGTAAAATCTCTAGAATTTCATCATCTTTTGGCTCCTTACCAAATGTCACACGACAAACTTGATAAGTTTCTCGATACACTTGTTCGAACAAACCATGCCAAAATCCATCTTCAAAATAAACTGTCAATCCAATTGAAATTGTTTCCACGACAGCACCTCCTTAAATCTATCCCTAAGAATGGACAACCAAGGAGGAAGGTTACTGATAGGCTTGCCTACGTCTGGACTACCAACCAGAACTGTGTTTTTATCTTAGTTGGAACTATTATAGCATATAGCAATACAAAAATCCTCCAGAACTTAGCTCTGAAGGACTTTTAAATTTATTTCACAACAATATTTACAAGCTTGTTAGGTACACTAATCACTTTCACGATTTCCTTACCATCGATCTCTGCTTTGACTTTTTCGTCAGAGAGAGCAACTTCTTGCAATTCTTCGCGTGAAAGATCTTTAGCGACCATGAGTTTAGCACGGACTTTTCCTTTGATTTGAACGACGATTTCAATTTCGTCTTCAACCAATTTGCTTTCATCCCATGTTGGCCAAGCTACGTAAGAGATAGACTCGCCTGTTGCTGCCACTGTTTGCCAGAGTTCTTCTGCCAAGTGAGGGGCAAATGGGGCAATCAATTGGATAAAGCCTTTGGCGTAATCCACATAGAGTTTGTCTTCCTTGTTAGCAGCGTTGACAAAGACCATAAGTTGGGCAATGGCTGTGTTGAATTTCATGGACTCGATTTGCTCTGTGACAGCCTTAACGGTTTCGTTGTAAACCTTGTCTAGAGCGCCATTATTTTCCGCAACGATTTCTTTACTTGTAATCAAACGGTACACACGGTCAAGGAATTTACGGCTTCCTTCCAGACCTTCTTCTGACCAAGCGATTGAAGCATCAAGTGGTCCCATGAACATTTCATAGACACGAAGGGTATCAGCACCATATTGTTCCACCACATCGTCTGGGTTCACCACATTCTTGAGGGATTTAGACATCTTGGCTGGTGCTTGCTCCAATTCTTCTCCTGTTTCCACATGGAAGAAGGAACCGTCACGTTTTTCAACCTTGTCAGTCGCTACAAGAGCACCGCGATGGTCACGGTAGCTTGTTCCCAAGATCATTCCCTGGTTAAAGAGTTTTTGGAACGGCTCTTTAGTTGGTACAACACCGATATCATAGAGGAATTTGTGCCAGAAACGAGCGTAAAGCAAGTGAAGAACAGCGTGTTCTGCACCACCCACGTAGATATCGACTGGCAACCATTGTTTGAGGAGGTCCTCATCGGCCAATTTCTCTGTGTTATGTGGATCAATGTAACGGAGGTAGTACCAACTTGAACCTGCCCATTGTGGCATGGTATTGGTCTCGCGACGACCTTTGACGCCATCTTCACGAGTCACTTCCAGCCAGTCTGTCAAGTTGGCTAGTGGGCTTTCCCCAGTACCTGAAGGGCGGATGTCCTTGGTTACCGGCAAGACAAGTGGGAGGTCACTTTCTGGAACGGCTGTTGAAGTCCCATCTTCCCAATGGATGATTGGGATTGGTTCACCCCAGTAACGTTGACGGCTAAAGAGCCAGTCGCGGAGACGGTAAGTTACCTTCTCTTGACCACAACCTTTTTCTTCCAACCAAGCCACAATCTTGGCAATAGCATCTTCTTTGTTAAGACCGTTCAAGAAGTCAGAGTTGACGTGAAGACCATCTTCTGTGTAAGCAGCCTCTTCAACGTTTCCACCTTCAAGCACTTCTACGATTGGAAGACCAAACTGTTTGGCAAATTCCCAGTCACGTTGGTCGTGGGCAGGTACAGCCATAACAGCACCTGTACCATAGCTAGACAAAACGTAGTCGGCAATCCAGATTGGGATTTCTTTGCCGTTTACAGGGTTAATCGCATAAGCACCCGTCCAAACTCCTGTTTTTTCCTTGGCAAGGTCTGTACGAGCCAAGTCTGATTTGAGGCTTGCTTGGTGTTTGTAGTCTGCTACAGCTTCAGCTTGTTCCGCACTTACGATGGCATCTACTAGTTCATGCTCAGGCGCCAAAACAGTGAAGGTAGCACCAAAAAGGGTGTCAGGACGAGTGGTAAAGACGGTGAATTCCTTGTCAGTCCCTTTGACTTTGAAAGTGACATTGGCACCAGTTGATTTACCAATCCAGTTGCGTTGCATGTCCTTGATAGACTCTGGCCAATCAAGGTCATCCAAGTCATTGAGCAGGCGCTCAGCATAAGCAGTGATTTTAAGCATCCATTGGCGCATTGGTTTGCGGACAACTGGATAACCTCCACGCTCAGAAGTTCCGTCAGGAAGGACTTCTTCGTTGGCGATAGCTGTTCCCAACTCTTCCACCCAGTTTACTGGCACTTCAGCTTCATAAGCCAAGCCTTTTTCGTAAAGCTTAGTAAAAATCCATTGCGTCCACTTGTAGTAGTTTGGGTCTGTAGTATTAACTTCACGGTCCCAGTCGTAAGAGAATCCAAGCGCATTTATTTGGCGTTTGAAGTTGGCAATGTTTTCCGCTGTGAATTCTGCTGGGTCATTCCCTGTATCCATAGCATATTGCTCTGCAGGCAAACCAAAGGCATCCCATCCCATTGGGTGAAGGACGTTGTAGCCTTGGGCACGCTTGAAACGACTGAGAATATCTGTCGCTGTATAGCCTTCTGGGTGCCCTACGTGCAGACCTGCTCCAGATGGATAAGGGAACATGTCCAATGCATAAAACTTCGGTTTTGAAGCATCTGTTCCTGTCTTAAAAGTGTGATGGTCAGCCCAGTACTTTTGCCACTTAGGCTCGATTTCTTTATGATTGTAAAAACTCATGCTGTCTCTCCAATTTTCGTGATGCTCCTATTATACCATTTTTGGGGGAATTTGAAAGTCGAGAAATGTTCTTTTGGGCTTGGATGGAAAGAAAGACTGAATCGCAAATCCAGCTTATTTAGCAGTATAAGAAATTAGCTAACACTTGAAATTAACTTATATCGATTATTTATCTCTTCCATCTTTTTCCCCTAACGCCTTTGACTCATATTCCTCGTTTTAGATTTCTTTAAGGTTTTTATTATATCCTATAGAACTCTGCAAATTATAAACATTAAGCAAGCTGTGGAGTAAAAACGTTCGTAAAAAAGGAGACTCTTATGAAAAAACTACTATTCTTTCTCTCTTGTGGATGGATATTTCTTACTTTATCAGGATGTTCTTCAACAACAGAAGCGGAAACTAGCTCTGAAAAAGATTCAGATAACACTTTGGTTATCTACTCGCCTAACCCTGAAGACCTTATCGAAGAAACAATCCCTGCCTTCGAAGAAAAATATGGTATTAAGGTTGACTTAGTACAAGCCAGCACTGGTGAATTGTTCAAAAAAGCTGAGGCTGAAAAAGAATCCCCTGTAGCCGATGTCATTTTCGGAGGCTCCTACGCCCTCTTCTCTTCTAACGAAAATCTTTTTGAACCTTATATTTCTCAAGAGAACGACCAGATAATCCCTGAATATCAAAATAAAACTGGATTCTACACGCCTTATACACTTGATGTCAGTGTCATCATTGCCAATTCAGCTCTTACAAAAGATATTAAAATTGAAGGCTACAATGATCTACTCAATCCTAAATTAAAAGGAAAAATCGCAACTGCTGATCCAAGTAATTCTTCTAGCGCCTTTGCTCAATTAACAAACATGCTTGTGGATCAAGGTGGCTATGAAAATGAGCAAGCTTGGACATATGTGAAAAATCTATTTAGCTTAGTAGACGGTAAAATTGCTTCTAGTTCTTCAAATGTCTACAAATCTGTCGCTGACGGAGAAATGGCTGTAGGACTTACCTATGAAGATCCTGCCTTGAAACTCTTAAACGATGGCGTTGATGTAAAAGTCATTTATCCAAAAGAAGGAACCGTCTTTTTGCCTGGTAACGCAGCTATTATCAAAAATGCCAAACACATGGAAAACGCTAAAAAATTTATCGATTTCCTTCTTTCTCAAGACATTCAGGATAAACTAGGAACTGAAACAACCATTAGACCCATTCGAAAAAATGCTAAAACCAATAAAAATATGAAATCAATGACCGAAATCAATATCGCCACTGAAGATTCTGAGTACGTCATCCAAAATAAATCAGCTATTCTTAAAAAGTACAATGATATTTTCACTAATATTCAATCGAAACAGTAAAAGAGGTTCGCTATGAGTGAGATCAAAATTATTAACGCAAAAAAAATCTACCATGACATTCCTGTCATTGAGAATTTAAATGTTACGATCCCAAAAGGAAGTCTTTTCACTATTCTTGGACCTTCAGGTTGTGGAAAAACGACTCTACTTCGAATGATTGCAGGCTTCAACAGTATTGAAGGCGGAGAATTTTACTTCGATGATACTAAAATCAATAACATAGAACCCAGCAAACGCAACATCGGTATGGTTTTCCAAAACTACGCTATTTTCCCACATTTGACTGTTCGAGATAATGTTGCTTTTGGCCTTAAACAAAAAAAGGTTCCAAAAGATGAATTAGTTCAACAAACTAATAAATATCTGGAACTAATGCAAATTGATCAATACGCAGATCGAAAGCCCGATAAACTCAGTGGTGGACAACAACAACGTGTCGCCTTGGCACGTGCCTTAGCTGTTAATCCAAGTGTTCTCCTCATGGACGAGCCTCTTAGTAACCTGGATGCGAAACTTCGCTTAGATATGCGCCAAGTTATTCGAGAAATTCAACACGAAGTGGGAATTACAACTGTATATGTGACCCACGACCAAGAAGAAGCGATGGCCATTTCTGACCAAATTGCTGTTATGAAAGACGGTGTTATTCAACAAATTAGTCGTCCAAAAGAGCTTTACCACAAACCAGCAAATGAATTTGTTGCAACATTTATTGGTAGAACAAATATAATCCCTGCTCGTTTAGAAAAACAAGCTGATGGAGCTTACATAGTCTTCGAAGACGGCTATTCTCTTCGTATGCCAACTCTTGACCAAGTTGACGAGCAAAACATCCGTGTTAGCATCCGTCCTGAAGAATTTATCCGTGATGAAAATGGTCCAATCGATGGAACAATCACCGATAGTGTTTATCTTGGACTCACCACTGAATATTTTGTAGAGACTGCATTTTCTTCAAAAATACAGGTCAGCGAAGAATCAACTTTTGAAGAAGATCTTCAAAAAGGGGATCGAATTCGTCTACGAATCAATACTCAAAAGTTAAATGTCTTTTCTGCAGATGGTTCCCAAAATCTTATTACAGGAGTTGGCTATGAAAGGTAAAAAACTAAATATTTGGACAGCCTCCTCGTTCTTCATCTTTCTTACCTATCTTATTTTTCTTGTTTATCCAATTATTATTGTACTCAAGCAAGCACTCATACATGAAGGTCAATTCTCACTAGCTAATTTTGAGGATTTCTTTAGTAAATCCTATTACTCTGAGACACTAGTAAACAGTTTTAACGTCTCCATTACTTCTACTGTAACTTCCCTAGTTTTAGGGACCTTATTGGCTTACCTCTTTTCTATATATGACTTCAAAGGAAAGAAATTTTTACAGATATTGATTATCATCGCTTCCATGTCAGCTCCTTTCGTAGGGGCATACTCTTGGATTCTCTTGTTGGGACGAAATGGTGTCATCACTAAATTTTTGACAAATGCCCTTCATCTTCCAGCTATTGATATTTATGGCTTCAAAGGAATTGTACTTGTGTTTACACTCCAGCTATTCCCATTAGTTTTTCTATACGTGGCTGGAGCCATGAAAAGAATTGACCATTCTCTTCTTGAAGCCGCTGAAAGCATGGGAGTATTTGGATTCAAACGTATGATAACAGTTATTTTGCCCCTTTTAGTTCCAACTTTACTTGCCGCTGCCCTACTCGTATTTATGAGAGCATTTTCCGACTTCGGAACTCCTATGTTAATTGGTGAAGGATATCGAACTTTCCCTGTTTTAATTTATAATCAATTCATTAGTGAGGTTGGCGGAAATTCTGCTTTTGCATCTGCTTTAGCAATCATGGCGATTATCATTGCTTTAACAATCTTTCTTATTCAAAAATATATTTCCAATCGCTATAGTTTCAGCATGAATTCTCTCCATCCAATTGAGCCGAAAAAAACCACAAAAGGGAAAATGGCAGCAATTTATGCAACAGTTTACGGAATTGTCTTATTTTCTGTTCTACCTCAATTATTTTTGATTTATACCTCTTTCTTAAAAACATCAGGTATGGTATTTGTCAAAGGCTATTCTCTAAACAGTTACAAGATTGCCTTCAATCGCATGGGAGCTACTATTTTTAATACGATTCGCATTCCTTTGATTGCTTTGATTCTAGTTGTTTTATTTGCATCATTTATCTCCTACCTAGCTGTTAGAAAACGAAATTTGTTTACAAACTTAATTGATAGCCTTAGTATGGTACCTTATATCGTACCAGGAACAGTTCTCGGTATTGCCTTTATCTCTTCATTCAATACAGGTATCTTCGGAAGTGGCTTCCTTATGATTACAGGAACAGCCTTCATCTTGATTATCTCCTTATCTGTAAGAAGACTCCCTTATACAATCCGCTCATCTGTTGCTAGCTTACAACAAATAGCACCTAGTATTGAAGAAGCAGCTGAGAGTTTAGGAAGTAGCCGTCTCAATACTTTCAGTAACATCACTGTTCCAATGATGTTACCCGGTATTATTTCTGGAGCTATTCTATCATGGGTAACAATGATTTCAGAACTATCTACTTCTATCCTGCTATATAATGCCAAAACAAAAACTATGACCGTAGCAATCTATACAGAGGTTCTCAGAGGAAATTATGGTGTGGCAGCTGCTTTGTCAACTATCCTCACTGTCTTAACAGTTACTTCATTATTACTATTTATGAAAATTTCTAAAAACAATAGCATTACCCTCTAGTTTTTCTCCTAAAAACAGCCAAATTACTCATTGGCTGTTTTTTTATTTATACTCTATCATTCAATTAATGCTTCATAAATAATATAGATGCAAGATAGTGCTTTTTATGGTAGAATATAGGAAAGTGCTTTCTCAGAAGGAGGGGAAAATGAACAAACAAACCATCGCTGTTTTAGGGCCTGGTTCTTGGGGTACTGCTCTGTCACAAGTTTTAAATGACAATGGACATGAAGTACGTATCTGGGGAAATATTCCTGACCAAATTGACGAAATCAATACACAACATACCAACAAACGCTATTTTAAGGATACTGTTTTAGACGAAAAGATTGTTGCCTACCATGATTTAGCAGAAGTCTTGAAAGGCGCTGACGCTGTTTTGTTCGTAGTTCCAACTAAGGTGACAAGATTGGTTGCTCAACAAGTGGCTGCTGTTCTTGATCATAAAGTGGTTATTATGCATGCTTCAAAAGGCCTCGAGCCAAATAGTCACAAACGTCTTTCAACCATTCTTGAAGAAGAAATCCCTGAAGAGTTCCGCAGTGAAATTGTGGTTGTATCTGGTCCTAGCCACGCAGAAGAAACAATCGTCCGCGACATCACCTTGATTACTGCTGCTTCTAAAGATTTACAAACAGCTCAGTATGTTCAAGCACTCTTTAGTAACCACTACTTCCGTCTTTATACCAATACAGATGTGATTGGAGTGGAAACAGCTGGTGCTCTTAAAAATATCATTGCTGTTGGTGCAGGGGCTCTTCATGGACTCGGCTTTGGTGATAATGCTAAGGCTGCCATTATCACGCGCGGGCTTGCGGAAATCACTCGTCTAGGAGTCAAGCTTGGAGCAAATCCACTGACTTATAGCGGACTTTCAGGTGTTGGGGATCTAATCGTTACTGGAACTTCAATCCACTCACGTAACTGGCGAGCAGGTGATGCTCTTGGTCGTGGTGAAGCCTTGTCAGATATCGAAGCCAACATGGGAATGGTCATCGAAGGAATTTCAACAACCAAAGCTGCTTACGAATTGGCGCAAGAGCTTGGAGTCTATATGCCTATTACCCAGGCTATTTACCAAGTTATTTATGAAAACATTAATATTAAAGATGCTGTTTCTGAGCTCATGAGTAACGAGTTCAAGGCAGAAAACGAGTGGTCATAATCACCGTTAGAAAGGAAGCTCATGAAGCAAAAAGTTAGAAAAGCTGTTATCCCTGCCGCGGGGCTTGGAACTCGTTTCCTTCCAGCAACCAAAGCCTTGGCAAAAGAAATGTTGCCAATCGTGGATAAGCCAACTATTCAATTCATCGTTGAGGAAGCTCTCAAGTCTGGAATTGAGGATATTCTTGTAGTAACAGGGAAATCAAAACGTTCTATCGAAGACCATTTTGACTCAAACTTTGAACTAGAATATAACCTTAAGGAAAAAGGAAAAACAGATCTCTTAAAATTAGTTGATGAAACAACAGGCATGCGACTTCACTTCATCCGTCAAACACACCCACGTGGACTCGGAGATGCCGTTTTACAAGCCAAAGCTTTCGTTGGGAATGAACCTTTTGTGGTGATGCTCGGAGATGACCTCATGGATATCACTGATGACAATGCTGTCCCATTGACCAAGCAACTTATGAATGATTACGAAGAGACTCACGCTTCTACTATCGCCGTAATGCCTGTACCACACGAAGAAGTTTCTGCCTATGGTGTCATCGATCCTCAAGGAGAAGGAAAAGATGGACTTTACAGTGTTGAAACCTTCGTTGAAAAACCAGCACCTGAGGACGCACCAAGTGATTTAGCCATTATTGGTCGTTACCTCCTCACACCAGAGATTTTTGGTATTCTTGAAAATCAAAAACCTGGTGCCGGAAATGAAATCCAGCTAACAGACGCTATTGATACCCTCAACAAAACTCAACGTGTATTTGCTCGTGAATTCAAGGGGGCTCGTTATGATGTTGGAGACAAGTTTGGCTTTATGAAAACTTCAATCGACTACGCACTTAGACATCCTCAAGTCAAAGATGACTTGAAAACTTATTTGATTAACCTTGGGAAAGAACTCTCAGGAGAAAAATAAGCCCTTAAACCAGGTTGAAAATACCTGGTTTTTTTGTTGTCTAAACACCTCCAAAGCTCGTCCAAGACTAATTTCTTGCAATCATTGCTTTTATGGTATAATAATAAGAGTGAGGAAAGAAATGAAGAATAAATTATTATCTATGAAAGAAAAAGGACTGGCCTTACTGCAGTCTCTAAAATCAAAACTAAAAAATATACATTTAGGTAAAAGTGGTCCTAAAAAATCTAAAAAGAAAAAGCAAACAAAGACTAATATTTGGACTATCTTTGCTAATATCTTACTGGGAATCAAGGCAACCTTTAATACCCTATTCATCATCGCCTTTCTTGGTGGACTTTTAGGCACTGGGGTTGTTTTCGGATATGCAGTGTCCCTATTTGACAAAGTGACCGTCCCTCAAACAGAAGATTTGCTCAAGCAAGTGAATGATATTTCATCCATCTCTGAGATTCACTATGCTGACGGATCCATGATTGGTGCTATTGAGAGTGATCTTCTGCGAACATCTGTTGCGTCGGATGCTATTTCAGACAATCTCAAGCAGGCAATCGTTGCAACAGAGGATGAACATTTTGCAGAACATAATGGGGTCGTTCCTAAAGCGGTTATTCGTGCCAGTCTAGGAAACTTTATCGGACTTGGTTCTTCTAGTGGAGGTTCTACACTAACCCAACAGCTCATCAAGCAGCAAGTGGTTGGGGATGCTCCTACACTAACCCGTAAAGCTACTGAAATCGTGGATGCCTTGGCCTTGGAGAGAGCAATGAGTAAGGACGAAATCTTGACAACTTATCTCAACGTTGCTCCATTTGGTCGTAACAATAAAGGGCAAAATATCGCAGGAGCTCAACAAGCAGCTAAGGATATTTTCGGAGTTAACGCCAATCAGCTAACGATTCCTCAAGCAGCCTTCATAGCAGGATTGCCACAAAGTCCTATCTCCTACTCACCTTATGAATCTACTGGAGAAATGAAGAGCGAAGAGGATATGGAACTAGGTATTAAACGTTCCAAAGATGTCCTTTACAATATGTACAGAACTGGAGTGCTCAGTCAAGAAGACTACGAGACATATAAGGCATACGACATTAAGCAAGACTTCTTGCCAGCAGAAAATGTAAACATAACTGCTAAGGGCTATCTCTACTTTACTGCTCTCGATGAAGCAACTAACCTCATGTATGATTATTTGGTACAAAAAGATAATGTTTCTGCCCAAGAACTCAAGAACGAATCTATTCAAAAATCTTATCGTGAATTAGCTGAAAAAGAAATTCAAAATGGTGGTTACCGTATCACTACTACAATCGACAAAACAATCCATGCTGCCATGCAAGATGCTGTGGCAAATTATGGCTACCTTCTAAATGATAGTAGTGGTCAACCTGAAGTCGGAAATGTCTTAATGGATAATAAAACAGGGGCCATCATAGGATTTGTAGGAGGACGAGATTACCAAAACAATCAAAATAATCATGCTTTTGATACTAAACGCTCTCCTGCCTCTACTACTAAGCCACTATTAGCTTATGGTATTGCTATTGACCAAGGATTGATGGGAAGTGCTAGTATCCTATCTAACTATCCAACCAACTTCTCAAACGGAAACCCAATCATGTATGTCAATAGCCCTGGTACAGGCATGATGAGCTTGAAAGAAGCCCTCAATTATTCATGGAACATCCCAGCCTACTGGACTTATCGTACCCTCCGTGAAAAGGGTGTTGATGTTCGCTCTTACATGGAAAAAATGGGCTATGAAATCCCGGAATACGACATTGAAAGTTTGCCTATGGGTGGAGGAATCGATGTTACTGTAGCTCAACATACAAACGGATACCAAACCTTAGCCAACAACGGTGTTTATCATAAAAAATTCATGATTTCGAAAATCGAAAAAACTAGTGGTGAGGTTATCTATGAGCACAAAGACGAACCTGTTCAGGTATACTCTAAAGCGACTGCAACCATTATGCAGAGCTTGTTGAGAGATGTTATTTCGTCACGAGTCACTTCAAGCTTCCAGAGCGACCTTGCTGCGATCAATCCAAGTTTAGCGGGCGCTGACTGGATTGGTAAAACGGGTACAACCAATGAAGATGGTGATATGTGGCTTATGCTTTCAACTCCAAGATTGACACTTGGCGGTTGGCTTGGTCACGATGACAACCGACCTCTTGGAAAGGGAGCTGGTCACTACCGCAATGCTAAATATATGGCTTATCTGGTCAATGCTATTCAGCAAGCTTCTCCTTCTGTTTGGGGTTCTGAACGCTTTAGCCTGGACTCTAGCGTCACTTCTTCTCAAGTTCTTAGATCAACTGGTCAGAAACCAGGTAAGGTTACTATTAACGGTAGAGAAATTGAAGTAACTGGAGAAATGGTAACGAGTTACTGGGCTAACCAAACTGGTGCTCCGACTACTACCTACAGATTTGCTATTGGTGGAAGCGATGCTGACTACCAAAATGCTTGGAATACTATTTTGGGAAGCTTACCAAAATCTTCTAATTCAAACAACAATAGCAACAATAACAATAATCGAAATAACAATAGCAATAGCAATAATAATAGCAACAGTAGCAACAATAACGGTAATAATAACAATAATATTACCAACGGAAGTAACGACTCTTCGTCAAATAGACTACAACGCTAACCTTTTATATGAATCACTACCAAAAGAATATTTTTAAGGGGACCATCTACTCCCTCCTATCTGGATTAATATGGGGTATTTGTGGCATTTTAGGAGAATTCTTCTTTACGCATTATCAAGTATCATCCGGCTGGATTACTTCCATGCGACTAAGCCTTGCAGGTGGTTTCGTGCTTATCTTGTCTAGCTTTAAGTTTCGCTCACAGCTATTCGATATCTGGAGAAAGCGCAAAAACTACCTGCCTTTTCTGGCTTATGCCATCTTAGGAATCTTCTCTGTTCAGTATTTCTTCTATCTCTGTGTAGAATACTCTAATGCGACAACTGCAACCATCCTACAATTTATCAGTCCTGTCTTCATTCTCATATACAACCGTATCATCTACAAGAAAAAAGCTTCTAAAAAAGCAATCTTCTATGTTTTAACTGCTATGCTTGGGGTCTTTTTGATGGCTACCAAAGGCGATTTATCTAAGTTATCCATCACTCCTATTGCCTTACTAACTGGACTTCTCAGTGCGCTGGGCGTCATGTTTAATGTTATCTTGCCCCAGCCATTTGCTCGAAAATATGGTTTTGTTCCCACTGTTGGTTGGGGAATGATGCTGGCTGGACTCTTTAGTAATTTTCTCTACCCTGTATATAGAATTAGCTTTCAGCTAGATTGGGTGAGCATCTTGATTTGTTTGACCATTGCCTTTTTGGGAACAGCTTTTGCCTTTTTCCTATCTATGAAGGCTGTATCGCTGGTATCCCCATTGGTGGTGTCAGTGGTCAGTGCAAGTGAACCACTATCCTCTGCTATTCTAAGCGTTCTATTTTTAGGTTTGGTCTTGGACGGCTACCTACTATTAGCTATGATTTTGATTATTATTCCCATGATCTTCTTATCCATCGAAGAATCAAAGGACAAACTGAAAGAATCTTCTTTTAACACTTAAGGCTTCAATTTTGAAGCCTTTTTTGGTAGAATAGTAAGCATTACAAAGAGTGAGGAGACATCTATGACTGCTACAAAAATGAATGCACAAGAAATTATCCAATTTATCGCCAATGCTGAGAAAAAGACAAGTGTAAAAGTGACCTTTGAGGGGCAACTTACTGGATCTATCCCTGCTTCTGTTACCAAGCTTGGAAATGTTCTCTTTGGAGACTGGAAGGATATCGCACCTCTTCTTGAAGGACTGACTGAAAATAAGGATTATGTTGTTGAGCAAGATGCCCGTAACTCAGCTGTACCTCTCCTTGACAAGCGTGACATCAATGCCCGTATCGAACCAGGGGCTATCATCCGTGACCAGGTTGAAATTGGCGACAACGCTGTTATCATGATGGGAGCTGTGATCAATATTGGTGCTGAAATCGGTGCTGGCTCTATGATTGACATGGGTGCTATTCTAGGTGGACGTGCTATTGTCGGTAAAAATAGTCACGTGGGTGCGGGAGCTGTTCTTGCAGGTGTTATCGAACCAGCTAGTGCAGAGCCTGTCCGTGTCGGTGATAATGTACTCATCGGTGCTAACGCTGTGGTTATAGAAGGTGTTCAAATCGGTAGCGGATCTGTTGTTGCAGCAGGTGCCATCGTCACTCAAGATGTCCCAGAAAATGTTGTGGTTGCTGGTGTTCCGGCTCGTATCATCAAAGAAATTGATAGCCAAACTCAACAAAAAACAGCGCTAGAGGATGCGCTTCGTACCTTGTAATTAGTAACAGAGGCGGAAACTTTTCCAGCCTCTTTATCGTATCAGTAGAAGGAAATTAGATATGTTAGATTTGATTCAAACTCGACGCGATCTTCACCAAATTCCTGAGATCGGTTTAGAAGAAGTCAAGACTCAAGCTTATTTGCTCAATGTCATTGAGAAATTAACAGCTGGTAAGGATTTTGTTCAGATTCGTACTTGGCGAACAGGTATTTTAGTGTATTTACAGGGAAGTCAGCCAGAACGTACCATCGGTTGGCGGACAGATATCGACGGACTCCCAATCGTTGAACAAACAGGTCTTGCCTTTGCCTCTCAGCACCCAGACCGTATGCATGCTTGTGGACACGATTTTCACATGACCATTGCCCTAGGAAGTCTCGAACGTGCATTAGAAAAACAACCCAAAAACAATCTCCTCTTTCTCTTCCAGCCTGCCGAGGAAAATGAAGCAGGTGGCATGCTCATGTATGAAGATGGGGCCTTTGGCGACTGGTTGCCTGATCAATTTTATGGACTTCATGTCCGTCCAGACCTAAAGGTTGGTCAGATTGCGACCAATACCCATACACTCTTTGCAGGAACTTGCGAAGTCAAGATTCGCTTCAAGGGTAAAGGTGGTCACGCTGCCTTTCCACATCAAGCAAACGACGCTCTGGTTGCAGCTAGCTATTTTGTCACTCAAGTCCAGTCAGTCGTTAGCCGTAATGTCGATCCTATCGAGGGAGCTGTCGTCACTTTCGGTGTTTTTCAAGCTGGAACAACCAATAATGTCATCGCTGATACAGCTTTCTTGCATGGAACCATTCGAGCCCTCACACATAGCATGAGCCTCTTAGTTCAAAAACGTGTCAAAGCCATCGCTGAAGGTGTCGCAGCTGCTTTTGATATGGATGTGGAAGTTGAACTCAAACAGGGAGGTTACCTACCTGTCGAAAACAACCCTGAATTAGCCCAGGAATTGATGACCTTCTTTGATGAAAAAGAGGGAATTGAACTAATCGACATCGAACCTGCCATGACAGGGGAGGACTTTGGATATCTTCTATCAAAGGTTCCTGGAGTCATGTTCTGGCTTGGAATTGACAGTCCCTATGCTCTTCACCATCCAAAGATGAGTCCTAAGGAAGAAGCTCTGGCTGTCGGTGTCGAGGCTGTATCAAGCTTTTTAGCAAAGAAAGTTGCGGAGTAAACAATGAAAAAAGCCCTACGCAAGCAGGTCTTGCAAGAACTCAAATCTCTATCAGCCGAAGAAAAGGAAGTCATGGACGCTTGGTTGACTGAGCAACTACTTCTACATCCCTTCCACAAGGAAGCAAAAACCATCGCTACTTACCTGTCTTTTCCTCATGAATTTCAGACAGCTAGACTCATTGAACAAGCTCAAAAAGATGGGAAGACTATCCTCATTCCCAAAACCTATCCACATGGAAAAATGGACTTTGTTCTATATGAACCAGAGAAACTCGAAAGAAATTCTTTTGGACTTCTTGAACCTCAAGGAGACTTCACAATCCTTGAACCCTCTCAGATTGACCTGATTCATGTTCCTGGTTTGGCTTTCAATCCTTCCGGTTATCGGATTGGGTATGGTGGAGGCTACTATGACCGCTACTTGGAGCGTTTCCCAGGTCATACAATTAGTACGATTTATCCATGTCAGATTCAGAATTTTCAACCTGAGCACTACGATATTCCTGTTGAGGAGGTACTCATCTATGAAAGAAATTTTTGATCGTCGGTATCCTGTCACGAGCTTCTTTCTACTCGTGACAAGCCTGGTTTTTATACTCATGTTTCTAACCAGTGGTTTTAACTATACCAGCGCAGCCACCTTGTATAAATTTGGAGCTGTGTATCCCCCTGCTATCAAGGCCATGCCTGAACAAATCTGGCGCTTATTCTCCGCAACCTTTGTCCACATTGGCTTGCAGCACTTTTTAGTCAATATGCTATCCCTCTACTTTTTGGGACGTCAGATGGAGCAAATCTTTGGCTCCAAACAGTTTTTCTTTATTTACCTTCTATCAGGTATGATGGGAAATCTCTTTGTCCTAGTTTTTAGTCCCAATGCTATTACTGCAGGTGCTTCAACTGCCCTCTACGGTATGTTTGCCTCAATTGTTGTTCTCCGATATGCTTCACGCAATCCCTATCTCCAACAACTTGGTCAATCCTACCTCTCCCTCTTAGTCATCAATCTAGTAGGTAGTATTTTAATGCCTGGTATTAGCCTTGCTGGGCATGTCGGGGGAGCTATCGGTGGTGCTTTACTGGCTATCGTCTTCCCAGTTCGAGGAGAACGAAAAATTTACAGCCCAGGCCAACGTGGTCTTGCAACCCTAGCTTTTATTGCTTTATCAGCTCTACTACTTTTTATCGGACTATTCTAAGAACAAGAAAAACCATTGGAGACTCTCTCAGAGATCTTTATTTCCAATGGTTTTTT
The DNA here is from genome assembly GCF_047463315.1 of Streptococcus infantis. Taxonomy (GTDB): domain Bacteria; phylum Bacillota; class Bacilli; order Lactobacillales; family Streptococcaceae; genus Streptococcus; species Streptococcus infantis_AB. Next base: position 163,902 of record NZ_JASHEB010000003.1, read on the forward strand.
TGAATCTATTTGAAAAGTAGCTTAAAATCCATTATTGTCACTGAGTTCTTTGAACCAGTGGCCTGATTTTTTCAAGCGACGTTCTTGTGTTTCTAAGTCAAGCTCGACCAAACCATAGCGGTTTTTATAGCTGTTGAGCCATGACCAGCAGTCGATAAAGGTCCAAATCAAGTAGCCTTTACAGTTGGCACCGTCTTCGATGGCACGATGAAGCTCACGAAGGTGACCTTTAACAAAGTCAATACGGTAATCATCCTGAATCATTCCATTCTCACGGAATTTATCTTCACCTTCAACGCCCATCCCATTCTCTGTCAACATCCACTCGATATTGCCATAGTTTTCCTTGATATTTTGAGCGATATGATAGATCCCTTGCTCGTAGATTTCCCAACCACGGTGCGGATTGATCTTACGACCAGGCATGACGTAAGGTTCATAGAAATGCTCTGGCAAAAGCGGACTGTCAGGATGCTTAGCAAAACGTGGCGCCATGACACGCAAAGGTTGGTAGTAGTTGACTCCAAGGAAGTCTACTGTGTGCTCACGAATAAGTTCCAACTCCTCAGCTGTAGAATCTGGCAGCAAATTATGCTCAGCTAAAATTTCCACCAATTCTTCTGGATAAGTTCCCAAGACAGATGGATCTAGGAAAGATTGAGCTTGGAATAGATCAGCAATGCGTGCAGCTTTGACATCGGCAGGATGCTCGCTACGTGGATAGGCTGGTGTCAAGTTGAGAACAATCCCAATCTTAGAATCAGGCAAAACCTCATGGCAGGCCTTCACCGCAAGAGTGCTGGCCAGTTGAGTGTTATAGGCTACCTGAACCGCAGCTTTGGCATCCACCTTATGTGGATAATGCGCATCATAGAAATAGCCAAACTCTACAGGAACGATAGGCTCATTGAAGGTAATCCATTGGTCTACCAAGTCTCCATAAGTTTCAAAACAGAAACGCGCATAGTCTTCATAAGCCTGGATAGTTGCCTTATTTTCCCAACCATCGCCATCTTCTTGAAGGGCAAAAGGCAGATCAAAGTGATAAAGATTGACTAAGAGAAGGATTCCCTTGGCCTTAATAGCTTCAAAGACCTGACGGTAGAACGCCACACCTTGAGGATTGACTTCTCCACGTCCTTGTGGGAAAATACGAGACCACTGGATAGAAGTCCGAAAGGCTGTATGCCCTGTTTCTAACAATAATTCGATATCTTTTTCCCAATTTTCATAGAAGGTCGATGTCTTATCTGGTCCAATCCCATTGTAGTAGCGATTTGGTTCCACTTGAAACCAATAATCCCAGAGATTATCTCCCTTTCCGTCACCAGGCACTCGCCCTTCTGTCTGTGGCCCAGAAGTTGAGGAACCCCAGACAAAATCCTTTGGAAATTTTAGCATAGCTCTACCTCTTTATTTACTCTTTTTATCTTTATTTTATCTCATTATAAAGAAAAAACAAGGTAAAAACTAGTTACATTTTTGTCTTGTTTTTCTTCTGATTATAGATTTTATTTGTTGGTTAAGATTTCAAGAGTTTCAAGCAAGTTATCTGCATGAACTTCGATTGTATCTCCTGTCGCCTTGATCTTCACTTCTACGATACCATCAGCTGCTTTCTTACCAACAGTGATACGAATTGGAAGACCGATCAAGTCGCTATCGCTGAATTTAACACCGACACGTTCGTTACGGTCATCTGTCAAGACTTCATAGCCTTTGTTGACCAGGGCTTCTTCGATACGATTTGTCAATTCAAGACTTGCTTCGTCCTTGACATTGACTGGAATTAAGTGCACATCAAACGGTGCCAATTCTTTAGGGAAATTGATTCCCCAAGCGTAACGATATTCACCTTTAGGAGTTTTATTAACAAAGAGGCGAGCGTGTTGTTCCATGACTGCTGAAAGGAGACGGCTGACACCGATACCGTAGCATCCCATGATGATTGGCACGGCGCGACCATTTTCATCCAAGACATCTGCACCCATACTTGCTGAGTAACGAGTTCCAAGTTTAAAGATGTGACCGATTTCGATACCGCGCGCAAAGTTGAGAACACCTTGTCCGTCTGGAGAAATTTCTCCCTCACGAACTTCACGGATATCCACATACTCGGCAGTGAAGTCACGACCTGGGTTGACACCAGTCAAGTGGTAGCCATCTTCGTTGGCACCTACAACAGCATTGCGGCTATCTTGTACCTTGCGGTCAGCGATAATCTTAACATTTTCTGGAAGATCTACTGGCCCAAGAGAACCAAAGTCAGCTCCCAATAATTCTTTGACTTCTGCCTCAGTTGCAGGTTCCAAGAAGTCTGCTCCAAGGTGGTTTTTCAACTTAACTTCATTGAGCTGGTCATTGCCAACGAGTAGTGCCACAACTGGCTCCTCATCTGCGATATAAACCAAGGTCTTGATTGTTGCTTCTTCTGAAACATTTAGGAAGGCTGCTACTTCATCAATCGATTTGACACCTGGTGTTTCCACGCGAGCTACTTGGTCTTCAGTCACAACACGGTTGCTTGGTTTGTAGGCGTTAGTTGCCATTTCCAAATTAGCTGCATAGCTTGACTCACTTGAGTAGGCAATGGTATCTTCACCAGAAACCATCCATTTGAGCAATTCTGCCTTGATTTCTTTCTGTACATCTACAGGAATCTCATCAAATGATGCGACAGACTTATCTAAAACAACCCAACGGTCAAGGTCTGTACGAGCAGGTGTGATGGCCATAAATTCTTGGCTATCCTTACCACCCATAGCTCCACCGTCACCGATGATGGCTTTGAAGTCCAAGCCACTACGAGTAAAGATACGCTCGTAAGCTGCCTTGTACTCATCATAGGTTACATCCAAGCTATCGTAGTTAGCGTGGAAGCTATAGCCGTCTTTCATGATGAACTCACGGGTACGAAGAAGTCCATTACGTGGACGTTTTTCATCACGATACTTAGGCTGGATTTGGTACAAGTTCAAAGGCAATTGCTTGTAAGACTTGACAGAATCACGGACAATCGCTGTGAAGGTTTCTTCGTGAGTTGGACCCAAGATAAAGTCTGACTTCTCACGATTTTTCAATTTGTACAAGTCTTCACCGTAGGTTTCATAACGGCCAGATTCACGCCAAAGGTCAGCACTGAGAAGGGCTGGAGCCAACATCTCAACAGCACCAATCTTGTCAAATTCTTGACGCATGATCTTCTTAGCTTTTTCGATAACACGGTTAGCAAGTGGCAGGTAAGAATAGACTCCTGCTGATACTTGACGAACATAACCAGCACGCAACATAAGAGCGTGGCTGATAACTTGAGCATCGCTTGGCATTTCGCGAAGCGTTGGGATTAGCATTTTACTTTGTTTCATATTTTTCCTCTAATTCTTAAAAGAAGGTACGCATGATGTCGTTCCAAGTCACGGCGATCATCAAGACAACCATAATCACAACTCCAACTAGAGTCACATAGGTTTCAATTTCTTGTTTCAGCGGTTTACGGCGAATGGCTTCAATGATGTTGAGCACGATTTTTCCACCGTCTAGTGCCGGGATAGGAATCAAGTTGAAAATCCCGATATTGATGGAAATCATAGCCAAGAAGAACAAAACATTCTCAAGACCATTTTTAGCAGCATCACTACTTGCCTTAAAGATAGCAACAGGTCCACCCAATTTATTCAAGTCAGGCTGGAAAATCAAGTTTTTCAAGGCATTAAGAATGCGCAAGGCTGAGTCCGCTGCAGATGTGAATCCACCTACAAACATAGACCAGATATCCGATTTGAGTCTCGGCTGAACACCTAGAATATAACGCCCTTGGCTTTCCTCAGGTGTCACACTAACTTGTTTGTCAGTCCCATTTTCAGAGATTGTCACATCCAAAACAGGTGCTGTTTTGTCCTTGGTCTCTGCTTCAACTGCCTGAATCAAATCTTGCCAGTTACTGATTTCGTGTGAACCGACTTTAGTGATTTGGGCCGTATTTTCAACACCGACCTTTGTAATCGCGCTATCAGGGATGATACTAAAGTTATTACTTTGTGTATCACGAACGCCACCCTGCATGAAAATCAAGATCCAGAAGACGATGACGCCTAGGATAAAGTTATTCATGGGGCCTGCAAAGTTGGTAATCAACTTGCCCCAGACAGTCGCATTTTGATATTGGACGTCTAGCGGAGCGATACGAACTTCCGTTCCATCAGCTTCCACAATAGTTGCATCATGGTCTACGGAGAACGTTTTTTCCTCTTCCAAGACCAAACCTGTGATAAAGAGTTTATCCTCAAAGTCAAACTGGGTTACTTGCATCGGAAGAGCCGTTTGGTCGACCTTCTTACCAGAAAGATTGATGCGCTTAACCTTGCCATCTTCGGCTAAGGTCAAACTAACAGGAGTTCCTGTCTTAATCTCTGTGGTATCTTCACCCCAACCTGCCATGCGGACATAACCACCAAGCGGTAGGAGACGAATCGTGTAAGCAGTCCCGTCTTTCCCGATATGGGCAAAGATTTTCGGACCCATACCAATGGCAAATTCACGAACCAAAATTCCAGACTTCTTAGCAAAGTAGAAATGTCCGAACTCGTGAACCACCACGATAATTCCAAAAACAAGGATAAAGGTTAATAATCCTAACATTTAATATCTGTCCACCTTTCCTTAAAATAAGCCGAATAGGTGCATAATAGGGAAAACAGCCAACATAGAGTCAAAGCGATCCAGCACCCCACCATGTCCAGGGATAAAGAATCCTGAATCCTTGACTCCAAAATGGCGTTTCATGGCACTTTCAATCAAGTCACCCAATTGACCTGCAATACTAAAGAAAATAGCAAAGAGTGTCATTTTGTAAATACCATAAGGAAGGGCAACTGTACTATCCACTAACATAAAGATGAGTGTAACAAGCATGGCAGCTATAATACCACCAAAAGCTCCTTCGACTGATTTGTTAGGAGAAACTCTTGGAGCCAATCTTCTCTTGCCGAAATTCATTCCAACGAGATAAGCACCACTATCTGTTGCCCACACGATACAGAGAGCCAAGAGCGCTTTATCCAAGCCAGCGATTCGAGCATCGACTAAAGCGTTGAATCCAAAACCAACATAGAAACTCATGGCGATTGGGTATACAGCATCTTCAATGGTGTAATTCTTGCTAAAAACAGTGCAACCTAACATGATAAAAATCACAACACCATATGCGACAACATTCCCATCTACAGGTAAAAATGTCAAGTAGTTTTCTAGGGGGATTGTCAGTGCGAAAGTTGCTAACAAGGTCAGCAAGCCCTCAGGGGTCATGGTATTTAACCCTTTCATCTGAAGCAACTCATGAACCCCTAGCATGGCTAGAAGTCCCATAGCAATCTGTAACCAGAGTCCACCAATCACCAAGAGTGGGATAAAGATTGCTAATGCCAGAGCGGCAAATATGGTTCTCTTTAATAAATCCTTTTTCATAACTTCTTCCTAAACTCCTCCAAATCGACGATTGCGGCGGTTAAACTCTGCAATAGCTTCCTTCAAGGCTTCCTCATCAAAGTCAGGCCACAAGACATCTGTGAAATAAAGTTCACTATAAGCTGCTTGCCAAGGCAAGAAATTACTCAAACGAAGCTCGCCACTAGTTCGGATGATTAAATCTGGATCGCGCAAGGTTTTCGGCAAATGTCCCGTAAATAGATATTCCCCAATCAACTCTTCTGTAATATCGCCTGGATTCACCTTGGCATCCAAAACATCCTGCGCAATCAACTTGACTGCTTGTGTAATTTCAGCTCGTCCACCGTAATTAAGGGCAAAATTGAGAATCAAACCTGTGTTTAACTTGGTCAACTCTTCTGCCTTTTTCAAAGCTTCAAAAGTCTGTTTAGGCAAACGATCCGTTTCCCCAATCATTTGAATCTTCATGTTCTTTTGGTGCAACTCAGGAACATACTTATCATAAAATTCAACCGGAAGGTTCATGATAAACTTAACTTCCTGGTCTGGACGAGTCCAGTTTTCAGTTGAAAAGGCATAAACTGTCATAGCCTTGACACCCATATCACTAGCAGCAATGGCTACTATTCTCAAAGCATCCATCCCAGCCTTATGCCCAAAGACACGCGGTTGCATCCGTTTTTTAGCCCAACGACCATTCCCATCCATGATAACTCCAATGTGAGCTGGCACTACCGCTGGTGTTTCTGTAACTTTATCTTTTTTTAAAAATCCAAACATGATTGTATTCCTATTCAAAAATCTATCGTTTCATTATACCATATTTTTCGCTTTTCTTCTATCATATTCTCTTATTCTAAGGCGGAATTTCCTATATAACTCCTATCTTTCTAAACTAAGAAGCCTTGCATTTCCTAAAGAAAGTTGATACAATAAAACATAAAGATTTATCCTTGTTCAGTCACAGGGGTTTTTTATTGAAAGGATCTTATCATGTCAAAAAAACTACAACGTAAAAAACAATTAAGAAACAGTCTTCGTCGCTCAGGCGCACTTTCAAATGCTGTAAACAAGGTTGTCGAAGAAACAAAAAAAGTTGTGAAGCATGCTGAAAAAGCAGCAAGTGAAGCAGGAAAAGCAGTCTCTAAGCAAGTTGAAAAAACTGTAGAAGCAACTAAAGAGCAAGCTCAAAAAGTTACAAGCTCAGCAGAAGAATTCGCAGCCAACCTAGGTGGACTTTCAGTCGACCGTGCTAAGACTTTCTACGATGAAGGCATCAAGTCTGCTGCTGACTTCAAAAACTGGACAGAAAAAGAACTCCTTGCTTTGAAAGGAATCGGTCCAGCTACAATCAAGAAATTAAAAGAAAACGGCATCAAGTTCAAGTAATCTTTCTTGTTCCTTGCTTTTCCGTGAAAAACTTGTTAAAATAAAGCCATTAGAGGTGTTTTGAATCCCACATTTTACAGAAAGTGGCGGTGCTGAGAAGTCCACAAATGTGTCAAAACTGGTTGCTAATGGATGAAAATGAAATAAACAAAGTTGCGGGCTCTGCCCGAAATTGGGTGGTACCGCGGATAAACACATTCGTCCCTGTCAAATTAATGACAGGGGCGATTTTTTTGTAGAAAGCGAGGTAGGAAGATGACAAGAACAGAGTTGCCAGAACAAATCGAAACGGAGCGACTGGTCTTGCGAGTCCGAACGGTGGCTGATGCCGAGGATATCTTTGACTATGCTAGTCTCCCAGAAGTCTCTTACCCAGCAGGTTTTCCACCTGTCAAGACCTTGGAAGACGAGATTTATTACCTAGAACATATCCTTCCCGAGCGCAATCAAAAAGACAATCTCCCAGCAGGCTATGGAATCGTGGTCAAAGGGACCGATAAAATCATAGGCTCAGTCGATTTTCCCCGTCGCTACGAAGACGATGTACTGGAGATTGGCTATACCTTGCACCCAGACTATTGGGGACGAGGCTATGTGCCTGAAGCAGCGCGTGCCTTGATTGACCTGGCTTTTAAAGAACTGGGGCTTCACAAGGTAGAATTGTCTTGCTTTGGCTACAATATCCAAAGTCAACGAGTCGCTGAGAAACTTGGTTTTACCCTCGAAGCTCGCATAAGAGACCGCAAAGATGCTCAAGGTAACCGCTGTGACAGTCTGATATATGGATTGCTGAAGAGTGAGTGGGAAGCTCAAGGTCAACATTAAAAATAGAAATAACTAGAAAGGACAAACACATGTCTAAAGAACTTTCACCTAAATACAATCCAGCCGAGGTTGAGGCTGGTCGTTACCAAAAATGGCTTGACGAAGATGTTTTCAAGCCTTCTAGCGATAAAAAGGCTAAGCCTTACTCTATCGTTATTCCACCACCAAACGTAACTGGGAAACTCCACCTTGGTCACGCTTGGGATACGACTTTGCAAGATATCATCATCCGTCAAAAACGTATGCAAGGTTTTGATACACTTTGGCTTCCAGGGATGGACCACGCGGGGATTGCGACTCAGGCTAAGGTTGAGGAGCGCTTGCGTGGTGAGGGCATCAGCCGTTATGACCTTGGTCGTGAAAAATTCCTTGACAAAGTCTGGGAATGGAAAGACGAATATGCCACTACTATCAAAGAACAATGGGGTAAGATGGGACTCTCTGTAGACTACTCTCGTGAGCGTTTCACTCTTGATGAAGGTTTGTCAAAAGCTGTTCGCAAGGTCTTTGTGGACCTATACAAGAAAGGCTGGATTTACCGTGGTGAGTTTATCATTAACTGGGACCCAGCAGCTCGCACAGCCCTTTCTGATATCGAGGTCATCCACAAGGATGTGGAAGGTGCCTTCTACCACATGAACTACATGCTGGAAGATGGTTCACGTGCCCTTGAAGTGGCGACCACTCGTCCTGAGACCATGTTTGGGGACGTTGCGGTTGCGGTCAATCCAGAAGACCCACGCTACAAGGACTTGATTGGTAAAAACGTCGTCCTTCCAATCGCTAATAAATTGATTCCAATCGTTGGGGACGAACACGCTGATCCTGAGTTTGGTACGGGTGTCGTGAAAATCACACCTGCCCATGATCCAAACGACTTCTTGGTTGGTCAACGCCACAACTTGCCACAAGTTAATGTCATGAACGACGACGGAACAATGAACGACTTGGCCTTCGAATTTGCAGGTATGGACCGTTTTGAAGCTCGTAAGGCAGTTGTTGCTAAGTTGGAAGAAATCGGTGCCCTCGTTAAAATTGAAAAACGTGTCCACAGCGTTGGTCACTCAGAGCGTACAGGTGTCGTGGTTGAGCCACGCTTGTCTACACAATGGTTCGTGAAGATGGACCAATTGGCGAAAAATGCCATTGCTAACCAAGACACAGAAGACAAGGTAGAATTCTACCCACCTCGTTTCAACGATACCTTCCTTCAATGGATGGAAAATGTTCACGACTGGGTCATCTCTCGTCAGCTCTGGTGGGGTCACCAAATCCCTGCTTGGTACAATGCTGAGGGTGAAATGTACGTCGGTGAAGAAGCCCCAGAAGGTGACGGATGGACTCAGGACGAAGACGTCTTGGATACGTGGTTCAGTTCTGCCCTTTGGCCATTCTCAACTATGGGCTGGCCTGATGTTGACTCAGAAGACTTCAAACGTTACTTCCCAACTTCAACCTTGGTAACAGGTTACGACATCATCTTCTTCTGGGTGTCTCGCATGATCTTCCAATCATTGGAATTCACTGGCCGTCAGCCATTCCAAAACGTTCTGATCCACGGTCTCATTCGTGACGAGCAAGGACGCAAGATGTCTAAATCTCTCGGTAACGGGATTGACCCAATGGATGTTATCGAGAAATACGGTGCCGATGCCCTTCGTTGGTTCCTTTCAAACGGTTCTGCTCCAGGCCAAGACGTGCGCTTCTCTTACGAGAAAATGGATGCTTCATGGAACTTCATTAACAAAATCTGGAACATCTCTCGCTACATCCTCATGAACAATGAAGGCTTGACCCTTGAGCAAGCAACTGCCAATGTCGAAAAAGTTGTCAACAAGGAAGCTGGAAATGTCACAGACCGCTGGATTCTCCACAACCTCAATGAAACCATCGGAAAAGTCACTGAAAACTTTGACAAGTTTGAGTTTGGTGTTGCTGGCCACATCCTCTACAACTTCATCTGGGATGAGTTTGCGGACTGGTACGTTGAGTTGACTAAGGAAGTCCTTTATAGCGATAATGAAGAAGAGAAAGTCATCACACGTTCTGTTCTCCTTTATACTTTGGACAAGATCCTTCGTCTCCTTCACCCAATCATGCCATTTGTGACAGAGGAAATCTTTGGACAAATCTCAGAAGGCTCTATCGTTACAGCGGAATACCCAACTGTCAAGCCAGCCTTTGAAGACCTTGCAGCTCACACTGGTGTAGAAAGCCTCAAAGACTTGATCCGTGCTGTTCGTAATGCGCGTGTGGAAGTAAATGTTGCACCAAGCAAACCAATCACCATCCTTGTTAAGACAAGCGATAGCGACTTGGAAGCCTTCTTTAATAGCAATGTCAACTACATCAAACGCTTCACAAATCCAGAGCACTTGGAAATCGCATCAACCATCCCTGCACCTGAACTCGCGATGTCAAGCGTCATCACAGGAGCAGAAATCTACCTGCCACTCGCAGACCTCCTCAATGTCGAAGAAGAACTAGCTCGCCTCGACAAGGAACTGGCTAAATGGCAAAAAGAACTGGACATGGTCGGTAAGAAGCTCTCTAACGAACGCTTTGTAGCCAATGCCAAACCAGAAGTCGTCCAAAAAGAACGCGACAAACAAGCCGACTACCAAGCGAAATACGATGCGACTGTAGCACGTATTGATGAGATGAAGAAATTGGTGAAATAAACACAGAAACACGGTGTAATGCCGTGTTTTTTTGGGGAATTGCTGAAACAACTGGGGTTGTAAAGAATAGAATGGATTTATTTGATCCTTATTTTGACATAATCGAAAAGGTTGGTGGCAAAAATCTAAGGGGCGTGTGCGTTTGACTGCCAAAGAATTTGAAAAAAACAAGGAGTTTCAATCGGATTTTATTTTATCCTTGGTTACCAATCTAGATGACATTCCAAAGTTAGTATTAATCGATAATCCATTGAATCATTTTGAATTTAAAAAGAGTATCATAAAGAATGAAGTTATAGAATACAGAGGTCTTGAAGATTTGTATTAGTTCCCTTTAACTTTTCCAATTGAAGGAACGAGAAGTATTGACAAATCAACGACTCAACGAACTAGAAATCAATGGTAATCGATTGACCAAGTTTAAAAATGGTGAAATCGAGATCGAATTCATCTGGATCGATACCGAAAACCCACCAATCGATGCCATCGTCTGGGTAGCAAAGAAATAAAAAGTCCGCTGTTTTTTTGTTTTACAGTTTTTTCTTGACAAGTCTTTCTTTTTTATGGTATCCTTTTATGCAACAAGTGTTGCGCAACAGATGTTGCACGAAAGGAGTCTTATGCCACCCAAGGTTAAATTTAGTAAAGAGGCTATGATTGGGACAGCTTTACAATTGGTGAGAGAAGAGGGAATGGCTAGTTTGACAGCTAGAGCATTAGCGGAGAAACTGGGAGCCACACCGAGAGTCATTTTTGGGCAATTTGCTAATATGTCTGAGTTACAAGCAGAGGTTATTGGTGCTGCGGAAATGGTCGTGGTGGAGTATATTCGCAAGGCCTTAGAAGATGAGAAGCCTTTTCGATCTGTCGGGGTTGCTTATATCCTTTTCGCCTCAAAAGAGCCTCAACTCTTTCAATTGCTTTTCCAAAATCCTAGTAAAGATCCCATTCGTCGCTTTCAAGATTTTCTTCCCATGAAGGATCATAGTTACCAATTGGTTCTGGATTCGATTGTCGCAGACTTTCCTTTGACTGTAGAGGAGGCTAGTCGATTGTACCAGCATCTATTTATCTACTCACACGGGATGGCCTCTATGGTTGCTTCTGGTATTTATCAATTCAGCATGGAAGAAGTAATTGGATTACTGACAGAGGTTTGTCAATCGCTCATCAAAGAAATGGTAGGAAAAAAATGATTCAACTAGAAAATGTTCACAAAAGTTACGGCCAAACCAAGGTTTTAAAAGGGATTGATTTGCAGATTCAAGACCAGGATGATGTGGTTATCCTAGGCCCTTCTGGATCGGGCAAATCAACTCTCTTAAACGTTCTGTCAGGTTTAGAAAAGGTAGACGAGGGACATATTCTCATTCAAGGCCAGGATTTATCGCAACTCACGGATGCTCAATTGACAGCCTTTAGACGTGAGAAGATTGCCTTTATTTTTCAGCAGTATTATTTATTGCCTAATCTGACGGTCAGACAGAATGTAAAGATGGGAGCTGACCTGGCAAACAATCATGATTTTTTGCAGATCATCGAGAATTTGGGGCTTGGCGATAAGCTAGACAAGTATCCGAGTGAATTGTCGGGTGGGGAACAGCAGAGAGTCTCTATTGCCCGGGCCTTGGCCAAAAAGCCAGAGATTCTTTTCTTAGATGAACCGACGGGAGCCCTCGATGAAGAAACAGGGCGCAAGATTCTCGACTATATCTGGAAACTGAAGGAAAAGCTCGGCTTTACCCTCATCATGGTGACGCACAACCAAAATATTGCGGATATGGCCAGAACCATCATTCGAGTCAATAGTGGCAAGATTACCGAAGTTGTGACCAATGATCAGCCTCAGACTGCTTATGAGATTGGATGGTAAGCCATGTTTTCAGTAAAAGATATTCGAAAATTAGTTGTCGTCAGCATCATTGGGGCTTGTGCGGTCTTTGTGGCCAATCTCTTCTTAAATTTTTACTTGGACATCGAGCAATTAGAGATTTCGAAAACCAATCCCATGATTCAGACCTACTATGATGCCCAGGTTTCGCTTTCTTGGATGGTGGCCATGGTCAGTGGGGTCGTCTTGTCCTTGACGTCGGTCCTTCTCATGTGTTTTTATATCAAACAATTTGTCGATGACCACAAGGAACAATTAGGAATTTTAAAGGCCTTGGGCTACAGCAATGGCCAGTTGGCTAAACGATTTTGGGTATTTGGGCTCAGTTTTGGTGCCGGAGCGCTTCTTGGCTATTTAGCTTCTTTTCTTATGATGGAGCATTTTTATGACTTTCGTAATGAGAAGGGGATCCTGCCAGAAATCACCATTCATTTTCATTGGCAGCTCTTGCTTGCTTTGGTGATCCTGCCAACGGTATTTTTTATGCTTCTCGCGATTGGCTATGCTAGAAGACAATTACAAACGCCGGCACTTCGCTTATTGAAAAAATCTCCAACACCAATCAAGGCTCAAAGGAGAAAGAGGGCTCCTAAGAAAGAGAAGGCCTTCCTAAAAGAGCTGTCCTCATCACTGATTTGGGGGAGAAAATCTATACTGTTTTTTGTAGTCTTTGGCTCTATGTGTTTTGCTGCCATGGTTCAATTGTCCTTTGGCCTCAGGGATTACACAGATGATATCATCCAAACCATGATGATCATGATTGGCTTGGTCCTTTCTTTCTCGATACTCTTTTTGTCATTGGGGATTGTGGTCTCTGAAAGTCGCGAAACCTTGGCTCTTATGAAGGCTTTTGGCTACACCGATCGTGAATGCCAAGGTCATATTCTCGCCCCTTATCGTTTTTGGGCTTATTTAGGATTTGTTCTTGGGACAGCTTATCAATATGGCATCATGGAAATCTTGATTGGTATAATCAAAGATACGGTTCCTGAAAAGATTGAGCATCACTTTGATGGGAATGTGTGCTTTTGGACCTTGATAGGTTTTGCTTTGATTTATGAAAGCCTCTTTTATCTATCCAACAGAAAACTCCAAAAACAAACCATCAAAGAAGTGCTCTTAGCTGAATAAATAGAAAAGGTTGGCTTTCCCAGCCTTTTTCTTTATGTGACTTTCACTCCGTCTCGCTCCGTTAGGTGCGAGTCACATAACACAAAAAATCTCTTAGATTCATTTCTAAGAGTTTTTTTCTTTCTTCTCCCCTCACAACCAGCCTTCTTCTTCGGCAGTTTTGGCTGCTTCGGTTCGGTTGCTGGCGCCTAGTTTGGAGAGGATATTGGTCATGTAATTACGAACGGTGCCGTTTGAGAGGTAGAGCTTGTCCGCAATTTCTTGGTTGGAGAGTCCCTGAGCCACTCCATGTAGAACAGCGACTTCCTGCTCGGTCAAGGGATTGGGGTGAGTCATCATGACTTCCATCAGCTCTGGAGAATATTCCTTGCGCCCCTCTAACACCGTATGCAGGGTTTGCATGAGCTCGGCGATGCTCCGCTCTTTCAAGACATAGGCGTCTACTCCTGCTTTGACCGCTCGTTCAAAATAACCTGGGCGTTTAAAGGTCGTAACGATAACTACCTTGGTTTCAGGTACTTCTTGTTTGATCCACTCGAGAGCTTCGAGTCCCGTCTTGACTGGCATTTCGACGTCAAGGATGGCAATATCTACTGCTTCTTTCCCCAAAATCTCAATAGCCTCGGCTCCATTTTTCGCCTGCAAGACAGTCTCTACATCTGGCTGAAAACTTAAGAGCTGGCACATGGCGTCTCTAAGCATACTTTGATCTTCTGCGACTAATACTTTCATCTACTTTCTCTCCTTATAAGGCAGATGCACGCGCACCTCTGTGGGATCTTTCAAACTGACCAGCTCTACTTGACCTGAGAAGGCTGCTGCACGGTCACGGACTGTATGGAGTTCATTCCCTTTTACAGTTGCAAATCCTTTCCCATCATCTCTGACTGTCAGGAGCAATTCCTGATCTGTACGTTCCATTTTTAGATAGGCTTTATTAGCGCTGGCATGTTTGATGATATTGGTCGCCAGTTCTAACAAAATCATAGCAGCCGTCGACTCCACATCTTGGGTCAGGCTAGCCTTGTCCAATTGATTGTCAACCTCAACCTCAATCCCAGCAATCTCCAGCATTTTCTTGACAGTCTCAAGCTCTGAAGCCAGGGTCCGTGATTTCAGATTTTCCACGATGGTACGCACTTCATTCATGGAGTCCTTGCTGATCTGGTGAATTTCTTTTAATTCCTTCTCCACCTGTGGATAAGCCTCCATCTGAAATAACTGCAGGGCCAGATCTGTCTTGACACTCAGCATAGCAAAGGTATGCCCCAGACTATCATGCAAATCCTGACCGATACGACTGCGTTCATTTTCAGCAAGCAATAAATTTATCTGGGCATTTTGCTTGGCCTGAGCTTCTTTCAAATCCTCCACAATGCGAATCCGAACCAAACCCAATGTCATCAAATCGACAAAAGTAAGAATCCCAAGCTCAAAGGCTACAACCTCAGTTTCGACTGACTGAAACATCATGAGTTGGCCAACAACAAGAACTTGAGCAAGGAGAAAAGTCCAGACATGAAGAGAACGTAAGCTACGCACTCTAAAATGATAAATCAAGAGATTGGCAAGGAAAAAGAAGAACCAGACATAGTTGCCATAAATAAAGACGGTATTCCCAGCTACATAGGCTAGCATGATAATCCAAAAGAGCCAGGATAATCGCTGGCTCTTGGTTGTCAAAACGCCTAAGTAAGCCACCACAAATAGAATATCAACTAGTAAATGCCAGCTAGGAATTTCCCCAACTACTGCAGAGAGGATAGGGAAAACCATAAAAATCAAACTGGCCCAAAACATATAGTGTATGCTTTTCAGTCTTTCAAGCATTAAGCATTCTCCTTATGACCTTGAAGGTAAATAGTCAAACCAAATAAAACTGCTGAAAAAACAAGTAGATAAACTGTGGATGATAAATTGATGCCTCCCTCGTTTAAGAAGGTCTTGAGCAATTCCATCAACTGATAGGTTGGTAGACACTTCCCGATTGCTTGCATCCAGTCTGGAAATAAAGTGATGGGCATCCAGAGTCCGCCTAAAACAGCCAAGCCTAGATAGAGAAGATTGCCCACGACAGACATCAGCTGACTAGACGGTAAGAGTGTCAGGATCAAACCAAGCGCTACAAAGGCTATACTTCCCGCAATCAGCAAGAGCGCAGCCCCAATCCAGCTTCCTAAAGGCATATCCACACCTCTGACCAAGTGCCCAACTGAGAAAACAACCAGGATTGAAACCAAATAATCAACCATCATACTTGTTATCTTTGATAGATAATATTCTACCATATTTACTGGAGTATGGCGTAATGTTTTCTGCCAGTTGTTGATTTTATCGGTATGTAAAACAGCTGGGAATGAAAACATAGCTGTCGACATCATAGAAAAGGCCGTCATAGAGATAAGGTAGTCGCGCATAAAATTAGCTGGCCCATCTGGTGTATCCTGGTACATGCCTGAAAAGAATAAATAGAAGGCCGTCGGCATCCCTACGGATAATAGATAATAGACTAATTGTCGTTTGGTCAATAGAAATTCTATCTTGTTTAGTGCGATCCATCGTTTCATCTTAGTCATCTCCCTTTTGTGTTTCTTCAAAGATTGTATCTAGCAAGCTACGGTTATTGACTTCAATTTCTTGTATCCTACAGCCTGCCTGGACTAACAGTTGCCAAAAAGCATCCGCTTCGCGTGTGACTACTTGCAGGGCATCTTGTTTTTGTGACCAGTTTTCAATCAAGTTTGACTGCTCAACGACTTCCTTATAAGCCAGAGGTAGGATAAAGTGCTTTTCAATCTCTTCACTGCGCATAGCTAGTGGTGTCGTATCACGAATCAATTCTCCCTTATTTAAGACCAAAATCCGGTCTGCTGTATGCTCTACTTCCTCAATATAATGAGACGAATAGAGAATGGTGACTCCCTGCGCTTTTAAGTCTTGGACAATTTCCCAAAAACGTTGACGAGTTGAGGTATCCATGGCCGCAGTTGGCTCATCTAAAAAGACAAGCTTTGGTCGGCCTATCAAGGTCAAGACAAATGAAAAGAGACGCTTTTGCCCACCTGACAATTTTTCTGCCAATTGTTCTTTTTGCTGCTTGTCAAACTGCAATAGTTGATCGATCTCCTGGTTGTTCAAGGGATTTGGATAAATACTTTGAAAGAAAGCAATCAACTCTTTGACCTTTAATTTCTGAACGATGACATTTTCTTGAGGGAGGTAGCCTCTAATATAGTCTAACTGAGAACTCGTCACTGGCAAGCCTTGGATGGATACTTGACCGCTGGTGACCAGTTTATCTCCAAGCAAACAGTCCAAGAGTGTTGTCTTACCGGCGCCATTTGGACCAATCAAGGCGACGCATTCGCCCTCTGCTACCTCAAAGGAAATATCCTTCAAAATAGCCTTGCCCTTGATGTTTTTATTTAGGCTTTCTACCTTAATCATGTTCATGATATTCTCCTTTCAGCCACTCCTTCCCCATCGGAAAGGCGATAAAAATCATAAATCCTAGTCCCCAGGCACCACGAATGACTTGGTGAAGGAAGGCTTGGTCAAACCAACCTGTAAACATTTCGACCAACCATACCACTAGTGATAGTGCAATAAAAAGATAGAGAATCGCTTTTTTCATTTTTCAAACTCCTTTTTCACATCTGAGACCAATTTTAAACCTTCTCGGATCAACCAAGACATCATGCCAAATCCTGCAAATAGCTCCCAAGGAAAATGGTAGAAGCCTTCATCCAATCCTGAAAACATGAGATAAGTCATGACTCCTGCTGCTACTAAACTCATTGCGATAATTACTTTATGTTTCATTTTTCAAACTCCTTTTTCACATCTGAAACCAATTTCAAACCTTCTCGGATCAACCAAGACATCATGCCAAATCCTGCAAATAACTCCCAAGGAAAATGATAGAAGCCTTCATCCAATCCTGAGAACATGAGATAAGTCATGACTCCTGCTGCTACTAAACTCATTGCGATAATTACTTTATGTTTCATTTTTTCTTCCTCCATTTGATACATCTAGTATAATTCTTTGAAGGTAGAATCACTAGAAGCTTCTGTCATTAGGAAATATGACAAATGTCACAAAAAAATGATGGAATAAAAATTACTAGATTGGATCGATTGTCTAGCCCCGATCAGCTACCAGTTCAAAAACTCATTGCAAACAAAAAAAGAGACCAGGAACGTTTGTCCTGACCTCTTTCTTTTTATTTAATCTTTATTCCACACTGAAAAGATATGGGTAAACCGGTTGTTGACCTTGGTGGATTTCTACTTCGACATCTTCGAATTCTTCTGCGATTTCTTGAGCAATTTGGTTAGCCAATTCTTCACTTCCGTCTTCTCCGACATAGAAAGTTACGATTTCACTATCTTCGTCCAACATATGTTTCAATGTTTCAGTCAAGGTTTGGTGCATATCAGGGTTTGATACGAGGATCTTACCATCAACCATACCAAGATTGTCATTTTCATGGATTTCCAAACCATCGATAGTTGTATCACGAACGGCTGTTGTTACACTACCACTGATAACATCGCCAAGAGCTGCAGTCATGCGTTCTTGGTTTTCTTCGATTGATTTGCTTGGGTCAAAGGCAAGAAGACTAGTCAATCCTTGAGGAATTGTACGAGCTTCTACCACAACAGCTGGTTGTTCCAATACTTCAGCTGCAGATTGAGCTGCCATGAAGATGTTTTTGTTATTTGGCAAGAAGATGATGTTGCGAGCATTGACTTTCTCAACAGCCTTGACGAAGTCTTCTGTCGAAGGGTTCATAGTTTGTCCACCTTCGATGACATAATCCACACCTTGGGCACGGAAGATGTCTGCCAAGCCTTGTCCAGCTACTACTGCGATAAGGGCATATTCTTTTTCTTCAGCTGGCTTGCTAACTTGAGCTGCTTCTTTTTCTACTTGCGCTTCGTGTTGGTTACGCATGTTATCCACTTTAACCTTGACCAAGCTACCATATTTAAGACCTTCTTGCAAGACAAGTCCTGGATCTTCTGTATGGACGTGAACTTTAACGATTTCGTCGTCATTGACAACAAGTAGAGAATCTCCAAGGTCGTTCAAGTAGTTACGGAATTCTTCGTAGTCAAACTCTTTAGCATAAGTCGGACCTTGTTTGAGGGCAACCATGATTTCAGTACAGTAACCAAAGGTAATGTCTTCAGTTGCTACATGTCCAGCTACAGATTTGTGGTGTTCTGCATTGATCATCTCACCCATATTCGCTGGAGTCGCCACAAAGTCTTCAGACGCACTGTATTCACCAGTAAGAGCTGAAAGGAATCCTTCGTAAATGAAGACCAAACCTTGACCACCTGAGTCCACAACTCCAACTTCCTTCAATACTGGAAGCATTTCTGGGGTTTTAGCAAGGGCTGCTTTAGCTCCTTCCAAGGCTGCACGCATCACTTCAACTGCGTCATCTGTCTGCTCTGCTTTTTTCTTAGCACCGATGGCAGCTCCACGTGATACAGTCAAGATAGTTCCTTCAACTGGCTTCATAACAGCCTTGTAGGCAACCTCAACACCTGATTGGAAGGCAAGGGCTAGGTCTTTCCCTGTTAACTCTTCTTTTGTCTTGATGGCTTGTGAGAATCCACGGAAAAGCTGAGAAGTGATAACTCCTGAGTTTCCACGCGCACCCATCAAAAGACCTTTAGCCAAGATACTTGCAGCCTCACCAACAGTTGAAGCTGGTTTGTCTGCGACTTCTTTAGCACCATTTTCGATTGTCATTCCCATGTTTGTTCCTGTATCTCCGTCTGGAACTGGGAAGACGTTCAATGAATTGACATATTCGGCTTGCTTGTTCAAACGAGTTGAAGCAGCCTGTACCATTTCTTGAAATAAGCTTGTAGTAATATTTGACACGATTATTCTCCTACAACTTTGATATTTTGAATGTAGACATTCACAGTTTGAGCAGTGATTCCAAGTTGGTTCTCTAGGCTAAAGCGAACACGTTCTTGGATGTTTTTTGAAACTTCACTGATTTTTGTACCGTAGCTCAATACAGTATATACATCAACTGCAATACTACCGTCTTCAGCTGCTTTAACGACTACACCTTTTGAATAATTTTCCTTACCAAGAAGGGCTTGGAAATTATCTTTGAGGGCATTTTTACTAGCCATACCGACTACACCAAAAATTTCAGTTGCTGCGCCACCTACGACAGTAGCGATCACATCATCTGTCAGTTCGACTTGACCATCTTTTGTATTAATTTTTACAGTCATTTTTTTTACCTCAAATAGTTGATACTCTATTTTATCATATTTCAGCCCAACTGTAAAAGCAGAATGATGTATCATCGGATATTTGCTTGATTTTTCAAATGATTTCAGCTGTCGAGCAAAACAAAAAAGACCCTGTAGGTCTTTTCATGTTTATTAAACGCGTTCTACTTTTCCTGATTTCAAAGCACGAGCTGAAGCCCAAACTTTTTTAGGTTTACCATCGATAAGAACAGTAACTTTTTGAAGGTTTGGTTTTACGGCACGTTTAGTTTGGTTCATCGCGTGTGAACGGTTGTTTCCTGATACAGTCTTACGACCTGTAAAGTAACATACTTTAGCCATTGTGTTTTCCTCCTATTAGATCTAATATAGCGGATGTGCTAGCACCACATACCGTACTATGTTATCACACTTTCTTATTTTTGGCAAGGGAATTGGAAGACTTTTTTTATTTGACGTAGACGACACCAAGTTTCCCGAAAGCTACGTCTCCACGGATAATCAAGGTTTTGCTGGTTGGGGCTACAGGAGCATCTGCCTTGGCCGCACCACAAAAAGTTTCCACCTTCAGGTCAACTCTCCAGTGTTGGGGCACATAGATAACTGCATTCCCAAATCCGACTTCTATCTTCAAGGTTGCGCTATCTCCTAACATCTCTGCATTATCATAATAGATTTTGGCATTCCCAAATCCGACTTCAAACTGGTCTTCTACCAAGTCTTGGTCTTGCTTGTAAAATGTACCCGCCCCAAAAGCGACTTCCTTGTCTGTCAGAATGGTCTTTTCACCATCATGCCACCATTTTTTCCCATTCCAAGTTCTGTTAGTATGAGTCAGCATACTTATTCCAAGCACGATGAGAACACTTGCCCAGAACAATGATTGATTGGGAATCGGTAAAATGTCATAAAAATGATTAGCAATCATGAGGGCCACTAGGGCTGTAAAAGAGGCTGAAGTGAAATGACGACGAAGAATTGCCTCAACTGATTGATAGGCAAAAAATCCAATACCGATCAAGGGCCAAATTTCCCCTTCAAGTGAAGGAATACCAAAATTCCCCTGTAACAATACTAAAGCTGCCAATACTAGCAACACAATACCAAATGCTTTCTTTTTCATGTTCTTACCTCATGTTTCTTAGATTTTCTTTTAGGAGGGATTGGTAGTGTCGTGACACGTGAACCTCCTTGTGGGTTTGATAAAAGGAAATAGTCCCCGTCCCTGAGAAGGACTTGTCAACCGAGTAGACCTGCCGGATATTGGCAATAGTCGACTTGGATACCCGACTGAAATAGCGGGGCAGGATGGACTCTAGTTCATAGAGCTTGAGTCTCACCTCGTAGGCCTCTTTCTGGGTATGGGCGTAAATCTTGCTACCTTCCGTCTCAAAGAAGAGGATTTCTGCCAAGTCTAAGTAATACTCACCCGTCCCCTTGTAAAAGATCAACCTAGGAGCCTTGGTTTCTTGCAAGAGTCGTTGCAAGTCAGCTATCTCATCTGTCAGGGCTGCAGCCTTGATGACAATCTCTGTCTCAGTTAATTCACTATCAATCTCGATTCGTAACTTCATCCTATCTCCTTTCTGCATCTACTATACCAAAGGCCAGAAGACTTTACAAGGGCAAAAAAGCAAGTGGTCAGTTTTGACCCGTAAGTGGTTACGAGGCCAAGCCCACTTGCTTTACTTTTTAGAAAATAAAGAAAAGAATTCCCAAAAGGAGACCACAGACGTAGCCAACTAAAACATCCTTGGGATAATGTACTCCCCCCAAGACCCGCACAAGGCCGAGAAAAGCTGATAAAACCAATAAAATCATCCCCATAGGTAGACTAGCATGCATGCAAGCCATGGAAATGATGGTCGCTGAAAAGACATGACGGCTGGGCATTGAGTTCCCAGAGCTGTCCTTGTCTAGTAGCGGGACAATTTCCCAAGTTTCATAAGGACGTGGTTGATTGATCCACTTACGAACTAGCGTCAATAAGACAAAGCCAAAAGCCGGCACCAAAATATAAGCATATAGGTCTTGCCCCAAGCCCTTGCTTATATAGTTTGTTCCCAACAAGGTCAAGTAAGCTAAAGGCATCAGAACTGTCATCATTCGATTAAAGACTCGCATCAATTGCAATAATTGTGGGTGTCGAAGAAGACTTGCTTTTCTTTTATCGTACCACTCTTGATAGTTTTTCATCTGTTTTCTCGTTGTTTCTAGATTTTACACAAGAAGCCTGACAGAACGAGTCCGCTAGCATCTCCTACTCTAGTATAGTGCAGAAAAAGAAGGCCGTCAAGCCTTCTTTTGATTTATTCTTCTGCTTGGTCTTCTGTAAATTGACTATTGTAGAGGTCTGCATAGAAACCACCCTGAGCCATAAGCTCTTCATGATTGCCTTGCTCGATGATGTTTCCTTCTTTCATGACCAGAATCAAGTCAGCATTGCGGATCGTTGACAAGCGGTGGGCGATGACAAAGGATGTGCGTCCCTCCATCAAACGGTCCATAGCCTTTTGAATCAACTCCTCCGTACGAGTATCGACTGAGGATGTTGCTTCGTCCAGAATCAAGAGCGGAGCATCCTTGAGCAGAGCACGAGCAATGGTCAAGAGTTGTTTCTGTCCGACTGACAAGGTCACTGTATCATCCAAAACAGTATCATATCCATCAGGTAGGGTTGTGATGAAGTGGTGGATTTCTACTGCTTTGGCAGCTTCAATCACTTCTTCATCACTGATACCTGTTTGATTGTAGATGAGATTGTCACGAATGGTTCCTTCAAAGAGCCAGGTATCCTGCAAGACCATTGAAAAGGCATCGTGCACTTCTGAGCGCTTCATAGCCTTGGTATCCACACCATCAATGCGAATACTTCCCTTATCAATCTCATAGAATTTCATCAAGAGGTTAACAATGGTCGTCTTCCCAGCACCAGTTGGTCCGACAATCGCGACCTTTTGACCTGCATGAGCTGTCGCAGAAAAGTCATGAATGATCGTTCGCTCCGGTGTGTAGCCAAATGAAACTCTGTCAAAGACCACTTCACCCTTCATGTTGGTCAATTGTCTTTCCTTATGAGATTCATCTTCCATTTCCTCTTCACCTAGAAATTCGAAGACACGAGTCATAGCTGCACTAGCTTGTTGTAAGCTGGTAATTCCTTGGGCAATCTGTGATAAGGGTTGCGAGAAGGTACGTACGTAGACCATGAAGGCTACGATAATCCCGATACTGATATGACCTTCAAGAGCCAAGGCAGCACCGACGATAATGACCAAAACATAACTAAAATTTCCAACAAAGAACATAGCAGGCATCATAATTCCAGAGATAAACTGAGATTTCCAGATGCTATCATGTAAATCTTGGTTTAGACTAGCAAATGTTTCTTTTGTTGGCTCCACAGCATTATAGCTGGTCACCACATTGTGGCCAGAGTACATTTCTTCCACATAGCCATTTACAGCTGCTAGGTTATTTTGTTGAGCTTTAAAGTAGCCCTGCGACTTGGCCATAATTACGGAAACCGCCGTAAATCCAACAAGGGTTGAAACAACGGTTACCAGTGCCAAAATCCAGTTCATACCAAACATGGTAATCAAAACTGCAATCAGCAAGAAGCTAGCTGAGATAACTGTCCCTAGACTTTGATTGAGTGACTGAGCCGCCGTATCGACGTCATTGGTTACACGAGAAAGAGTGTCCCCTTGAGAATGACGGTCAAAATAAGCAAGTGGCAAGCGATTGATTTTCTCAGCAATAGCTGTCCGCAAACGTTTTGAGAAATGTTGGATACTAGTTGAAAAAATGTAGGCTTGCGTATAGTTCAGGATAATCCCAAGCACATAGAGGATAACCAAAAAGCTAGCAATACTTGAGACAGCCTCTAGGTCAATCTCTGCCATTAACCCATCTGAAATCAAATTGGTAATTTCTTTGATTTTAGTTGGTCCATAAACCGTGATAATACTTGAACATATAGCCGCCACAACTGCGATTAGTAGGGGAAGTTGGAGACCTGCTAGAAAAGGTCTACACTGTTTCCATAAGGACATTTTCTTATTTTCCATGTTCCAATTCCTCCTTCGATAGTTGTGAATAGGCAATTTCTTGGTAAACTTCATTGCTTGCGAGAAGTTCCTTGTGGGTGCCTTGTCCCACGACTTTACCTTGATCCAAGACTAAGATTAGGTCTGCATCCATAATGGTTGAAATGCGTTGGGCAACGATTAACTTGGTCATGGATTGTGTTTTTTCAGCTAATACTTGACGTAAGATACGATCGGTCTTATAGTCCAAGGCTGAGAATGAATCATCAAAAATGAGAATCTCTGGTTTACGAGCCAAGGCGCGTGCAATGGCCAAACGTTGTCTCTGTCCACCTGAGAAATTGGTCCCACCTTGAGCCACTTCTGAGTCAAGACCTGCTTCCTTATCCTCGATAAAGTTTTTAGACTGGGCCAATTCCAGAGCTTGCCACATGGCCGTCTCACTTAGTGGCGTTTCTTGACTCTTACCAAAGTCGAGATTGCCCTTAACATCTCCAGAAAAGAGCACAGCTTTTTGAGGGATATAGCCAACTTTATTACGCAAATCTTCTAAGTCATAATTCTGAACATTGACGCCGTCTACTAGAATTTCTCCCTCTGACACATCATAAAAACGGGGTAAGAGGTTCACAAGCGTGGATTTACCAGAACCAGTTGAACCGATAAAGGCAATGGTTTGCCCTGCTTCTGCCTTGAAGCTGACATGTTCCACTACTGCTTCTGAGTTTTTAGAGTAGCGGAAGGTTACGTCACGGTATTCCACTTGACCTTTTACAGAAGAGTTTGCTGTCTGTGGGTGACTAGGATTTTCAATAGTGGAATTGAGGTCCAAGACTTGATTGATACGACCTGCAGAAACCAAGGTACGAGGTAAGACGATAAAGAGAGCACCCATGAGTAAGAAGCCCATTACCACTTGCATAGCATAGGACATGAAGACCACCATATCGCTAAAGAGGGGTAGACGCTCTGTCAAGCTAGCGTCGTTGATAAGATAAGCACCAATCCAGTAAATGGCGAGGACCAAGCCGCTAGAAATCGCCATCATAATAGGATTCATAATGGCCATTAAGCGACTGACAAAGAGATTGAGTTGTGTGACTTCATCATTGGCTTCTTCGAATTTCTTATCTTGATATTCCTCAGCATTGTATGCACGAACAACCCGAATCCCTGTCAAACTTTCACGAGTAATACTGTTCAGTTTATCTGTCAATTTTTGAATGACAGATTGTTTCGGAAAGGCCAAAGTCATCAAGACAGTTGTCATCAGAACATTGACAATGACTGCCACCACTACTGCCCAAATCCAGTATTCAGACTTGCCAAGGATTTTACCAATGGCCCAGAATGCCATGATTGGTCCGCGAGTGACTACCTGGAGTCCCATGGTAAAGAGCATCTGAATCTGCGTGATATCATTAGTCGTCCGAGTCAATAGACTGGGGATTGAGAAACGTTTAATTTCTGTCTGGGAGTAATCCAAAACACGATTAAAAATATCGCTTCGTAGATGAGCCGTATAGGATGATGCAACTCGAGCGGCAAAAAATCCAACTGTTACAGATGATAGGAAGGCTAAGAATGACAAACCTATCATCTTAGTTGCTGGCGACCAAAGGTCTCCCAACTCCGTACCTGGCGTTCCGAGTAATTCTGTTATTTTTGAAACGTAAGTCGGTACTTCTAACTCTAGATAGACCGAGCAACAGGTAAAGAGAACAGTTATTAGAATCATGCCCCACTCTTTTCCTGTGATACGCTTAGCGAGTTTCTTCATTCTTACCTCCTATTTTTTCTACATTTGCTTGTAGTTGGCCCATGACTTCTTCAAAAATAGCGAGATTCTCTTCAGAAATACCATCAAGTAAACTACGGTCAATCCGATCAAAGAAAGACTTAACTTGCTTCATTTGAGAGCGTGATTTTTCGGTCAAATGAACAAATTTTGCCCGTTTATCACTTGGGCTCGCCTCCAATTCCACCAAACCATTTTGCACCATACGCTTGACCAAATTACTAGCAACTGACTTAGTGACATTGAGTTCTTGTTCAATATCCTTGATGAGTGTTAATTCTTGTTCATGCTCACGACGTTCTAAAAAACGAATGACCTGCCCTTGCGGTCCCCCCATAAATTCAATACCACAACGCTTGGCTTCCTTTTGTACCATCAGATGCAACTGGTGACCAAAACGTTTAAAGACCAACATCGGTTTATCCATGCTTTCTCTCTTCTAAATAAAAAATAGTTCTCTAGAGAACAATTAAGTTTCCATGAGAACTATTTTATCATTTTCAAATAAGATGTCAAGAAAAAAAGT
Source organism: Streptococcus infantis (assembly GCF_047463315.1). Lineage (GTDB taxonomy): Bacteria > Bacillota > Bacilli > Lactobacillales > Streptococcaceae > Streptococcus > Streptococcus infantis_AB. The sequence continues at coordinate 189,909 of NZ_JASHEB010000003.1, forward strand.
TTCTACGAGAACTATTTTATTTAGAATTGACATTAGTTCTCATTTTATCTATAATAAACACTATCTCACACGGAGAAAATCTTAGCCTGACTAGAAATGAGAAACTCACAAATGAAACATAAAGAAGAGAAAATTTTAGGAATCTTTGCCATTATCTTTGGAGCCTTGGCCCTTCTTGGTTCCTGGCTACCAATCATTAGCATTCTAGCCTTTTTCTTTGCCATTATTGCTATAGCCCTAGGAGTTTTTGGTATTGGCCTTAATCTCAAAAATCGTAAAATATTGGCTATCATCGGAACAAGCCTAGGTATTCTATCCATTTTTCTTGTCTTAATGACGCAAGTATTACCTTCTGGTGTCTTTACTGACTTGGCTAAAAACTTTCGACACCCATACAGAAGTCTGACCTCTTTAACAGAAGATGAGGAATTTGGAAAATTACCAGATTATAGGCCAGACGAGGATCATGATGAAGAGGATATCGAAGATACTGATACCTTCTCTTGGACTCAGGAACAGTTTGATGCTTTGATAGAGGGAGACACTGCAAACAGAGGAAAAGGCGGCTCCAACTACAAAGATATCATCAGCAAGCATGGACTACCAGATTCTGAAATTGAGTCAACCTCAGGTGACTACGACATTAAGAAAATCACCTATCTATCCCTCGGTTCAAACACCAAGACAGTCGTACTCACTTTCGCAAAGCAGGAAAACGGCCAGTTTCTTCTTATCCGTAAATTTTCCCTAGGCTTGGATAGAAAAGAGCAAACTGATGATGGAGTGAAAGTTTAACATAACAAAAAAACGAACAGCTATTAAGCCTGTTCGCTTTTCTATTAGAATCCATCTACGTTTGTGTAGATTTTTTGTACGTCTTCATCGTCTTCAAGAACGCTGTAAAGTTTTTCAAATGTTTCCAAATCTTCACCTGACAACTCAACTTCTGATTGAGGAATCATCTCAAGTTCTGTTACTTGGAATTCTTCGATACCAGATTCACGCAAAGCCACAATAGCTTTGTGAAGGTCAGTTGGAGCTGTATAAACAGTGATTGTTCCTTCTTCTGCTTCTACATCGTCTACATCGATATCTGCTTCAAGCAAGAGTTCAAAGATAGCATCAGCGTCGTCACCAGCAAATACGATGACACCCTTGTTGTCAAAGAGGTAAGATACTGAACCTGAAGCTCCCATGTTTCCACCATTTTTACCAAAGGCAGCACGTACATTGGCAGCTGTACGGTTGACGTTTGAAGTCAGGGTATCCACGATGAGCATTGAACCATTTGGTCCGAAACCTTCGTAACGACCTTCTGTAAATGTTTCGTCTGTGTTTCCTTTTGCTTTATCGATAGCCTTATCAATAACGTGTTTTGGCACTTGCGCTTGTTTAGCACGGTCGATAACGAATTTCAAAGCAGTGTTGAGTTCTGGATCTGGTTCCCCTTTTTTAGCTGCTACATAGATTTCTACACCAAATTTTGCATATACTTTAGAGTTAGCACCATCTTTAGCCGTTTTCTTGGCTACGATATTGGCCCATTTACGTCCCATTAGGAATCTCCTTTTTTCACATTTTAATCTTTCTTATTATAACACAAGTCTAGCTGATTTTCACTAGAGGAAATGGATTTTTCTTTTATAAATGAAGCTAGGATTTTCCACCGACTGCCAAGATTTTCTTGCCTTCTTTTATCCAAGGGTGCTGAGAGAGTGAGATATAAAGCTGTGCAGTCATAACAAGCCAAAGTAGTGGTTCACATAGAATCACACCTGTATAACCTGCCCAAGGAATAATCCAAGCGACAAAAACAATTTTCCCGATAAACTCGATAAAACTAGATATGAGGGGTAAGAGTTTTTGACCGAGGCCCTGCAAACTATTTCTATAAATCAATAAAAGACTCAAAAATGGATAGAAAACAGAACTAATACGTAGGTACAAGGTCCCATTTTCAATCAAGTAACCATCTGTTGAACTCGCTAAGAAAGAAACTAGGCTAGGACTTGCAAAAAATAGGAACACACAAGCAAAGGTTGCCCAAGCCATACTCAAATAGCTCCCTACACGAAGACCTTGGACGATACGATCTGGACGTTTTGCCCCAAAGTTTTGAGAGATAAAAGTAGTCATAGAAGCCGAAATTGCCGTCATTGGCAATAGAGCAAAAGCCATAATTCTACGTGCTGCCGTTTGGGCACTGATAATAACTGCTCCAAAGCCATTAACAGAGGATTGTAAGATGACACTTCCGACAGAGACGATTGAACCCATCAGCCCCATGGCTAGTCCCTGCTCCAAGAGATCAACATAGAGAGCCTTGTTCCATTTGAAGTGCTTCAAGCTTGGAAGAAGCTCTGGAACACTCTTTCGGATATAAAAATAACAGAGAATAGCGGACAAACCTTGCGAGATGATGGTTGCAAGACCTGCAGACTGAACCCCCAATTGCAGTTGTGTAATAAAATACAAATCTAAAATGACATTAACAATGGCTGAAAAGATAAGAAAGGCAAGCGCTGCAAGGCTATCACCAATCGAGCGTAGTAATCCTGCAAAGAGATTATAGGCAAAGCTAACTCCCACACAGCTGACAATCATAGAGATGTATTCATAGGATTGGGGGAGGATTTCTGCAGGTGTTTCGAGATATTGTAAGAGCGGATAAAGACCGAAGAAACCCATCAACATCACAAGACCACTCAGGATTGCACCTAAAATCCAAGTCGCTGCGACAGCCTCTTTAATCTTTGTGAAATTACGAGCGCCATAAAGTCGAGCAATAACAACTCCCATCCCATTTCCGACTCCGAGAGCAAAACCAATAATCAAATCAAAAATGGCTGTCGTAGCTCCGACTGCCGCCAAGGAATTTTGGCCCAAAAAACGCCCAACAATCAAAATATCAGCTGTATTGTATAGTTGCTGAAAGATATTGGACAGTAAAATCGGTAATGCAAAACTAATCAGTGAAGGAAGAATGGACCCATGAATCAAGTCCACCGTTGATTTTTTATTCATAAGGCTATTATATCAGCTTTCAAGTTGAGGAACAAGGGAGTTCCCTTAAGAAAGCGTTGCCTATATGTAAATAATCTGGTATAATCGTGACAGAAAAGGAGGGTATGTATGAGCTTAACAAGTCAGTTAATTACAGATGTATTCCCAGACCTTGAGAAAGTGGAACAATTAAACAAGGAGGCCTTCCCTGAAGAAGAACGCGTCTCTTTGGAGGAATTTTTAAGTTACCAGGATAGAGATGACGCCCACTTTTTCGCCTTTTACAACGAAGATGAATTTGTCGGCTTCGCTTTTGCCATTTCTAATCAAAAAGCTTTCTACATTAGTTTCTTTGCCATTATGCCCCATCTCCGCAGTCATGGGTACGGGAGAGAAATCATTGAAAAACTCATTGATTTTTACCAGCGTACCATGATTCTTGAAGTGGAGCGATTAGACGAAGACTGTGACAATCCTGAACAAAGAAAATCCCGCATGGACTTTTACTTACAAAATGGCTTTAAAACTGCCAACGCCTTCTTGGAATACGAGGGAATGAGTTTCGAAATTCTCTATCGTGGCGACCACTTTGATGAAGAGGCCTATCGGAACATCTTTCAAAAATTGCAAGAAGAGAACTACTTCGACTTTCGTATCGAATACCGACGCTTTAGTGACCACTAGTCAACACGAAATAAAAAAAGTAGCAGTAAAACTGCTACTTTTTTTATTCTTCAATTTCAATTTCAAGAGCATCGCCCAAATCAAGTGTTACTTCTTGGTTAGAATCTGCATCAGCTGCTACTGCACTTGCTTTAGAACCTTCTTCCTCTTCAATTAAACCATATTGAACACGAACTTGGTGGTCAATTTCATCAAAGATTTCTGGGTGATCTGCCAAGTATTTCTTAGCATTCTCAGAACCTTGTCCGATTTTTTCACCCTTGTATGAGTACCAAGCACCTGCTTTTTGGATAATATCCAAATCACTAGCAATCTTCAAGAGTTCACCAGTTCTAGAAATCCCTTCACCATACATAATTTCAACAAGAGCTTCTTTGAACGGTGGAGCCACCTTGTTTTTCACAACTTTAATCTTAGTTTCTTTACCAACGTTCGTATCTTTTTGATCACCAGTTCCCTTGATTTGTGTACTTCCACGCACATCCAAACGGACTGAAGCATAGAATTTAAGGGCGCGTCCACCAGGAGTTGTTTCTGGATTTCCAAACATAACCCCTACTTTTTCACGCAACTGGTTGATGAAGATAGCAATTGTCTTTGTCTTGTTGATAGAAGCACCGAGTTTACGCATAGCTTGGCTCATCATACGTGCTTGAAGACCAACGTGGCTATCTCCGATATCTCCATCGATTTCCGCACGAGGTACAAGAGCTGCAACTGAGTCAATAACCACAAGGTCAACCGCACCTGAGTCGATCAATTTCCCTGCAATTTCAAGACCTTGCTCACCTGAGTCTGGTTGTGACAAGAGCAATTCGTCAATGTTAACCCCAAGAGCTGCTGCATAGGCTGGGTCAAGAGCATGTTCCGCATCGATAAAGGCTGCAATTCCACCTTCTTTTTGTGCTTGCGCTACAGCATGAAGGGCAACTGTTGTCTTACCTGATGACTCTGGACCGTAGATTTCGATGATACGCCCCTTTGGATAACCACCTGAACCGAGTGCAATATCAAGTGCCAAAGAGCCTGAACTCATCACTTGCACTTTTTGCTCTGCACGCTCACCCAAGCGCATGATTGAACCCTTACCAAAATCTTTTTCAATCAATTTAAGAGCATCATTCAAAGCTTTTTCACGATCAGCTCCAAATTTTTTCCCAATTTCATCTAATTTTTTTGTTGGTTTTTTCGCCATTTTGTTCTCCTATATTTTAATGATTCTAAGAACCTTCTTCTATTATATCAAAAGTCAGTCACTTAATAAAGCTTTGCGAACTAAGTTAAAAGCATGCATGACTGCAATTTTACGAACATCTGCTCGGCTTCTTCCAGCTATATTGACCTGAACAACTTCTGTGCCTGATACTTGAGACAAACCGATAAAAACTGTACCAGCAGGATGCCCTTCTAGACTATCCGGACCAGCCACTCCTGTCAAGCTAACTCCAAAGTCTGATTGAGTTTTAAGCCGTGCCTGATCTGCCATTTTTTCCGCCGTAAAGGCTGAAACAACTCCATGTTTTTCCAACTCTACTTGTGGAATATCTAACATCTTAGCCTTTTCTTCCAGACTATAAGTGACAAAACCACCTTTAAAGATAGCTGACACTCCCGAAAAGTCTGCCAAAGTTGCTTGAAAAAGCCCTGCTGTCAAACTTTCCGCAGCCGTTATGGTTTTATGCTGCTTTTTCAACTCCTCAACAACTACACTAGCTAGACTCGCTTCCTCACCATAACCATAGCAGATATCCTTTAAAGCAACCCCTTCAAAAGTCTGACGTGCAAGGATTTTTTCTTCTATATTATCCAAGGCATTGCTAGCCTCGTCTGAACTAGTAGCCTTGGTAGACAAACGCAGAGTCACTTCTCCCGTTTTTGCATAAGGGGCCAAGGTTGGATCTGTCTGCTCTTCAATCAAATCCGACAGAATCGTTACTAGCTGGCTCTCGCCAATGCCAAAGAAACGAAGCACACGTGAGTACAACTTAGCTCCAGTTGTCAATCTCGGAAGCAATTCATTTAAAACCATGGGTTTTAGTTCGCTTGGTGGCCCTGGTAGGACGACATAGGTCACGCCAGCCACCTCAATCATACCTCCGACTGCTAGTCCTGTTTCATTAGGTAGCGGGATTGAACCCTCAACGATTTGAGCTTGGCGTTCATTATTTGGAGTTCGGGCATAGTCCGGTCGATGAGCAAAAAAGTCATCTAGTTTAGCCTGCGCTTGAGCATCAAAAGTCAAATCACGCCCTAGAAAATGGGCCAAGGTTTGTTTGGTCAAATCATCCTCTGTCGGTCCCAATCCTCCTGTTAAGATAACCAGATTGCTACGATTCTTAGCAATTTCCAACAAGGATAAGAGACGAGATTCATTATCTCCTACAGCCGTTTGGAAGTAGACATCAACACCGATTTCAGCCAACTTTTCAGATAAAAACTGAGCATTGGTATTGACAATTTGACCTGTTAGAATCTCTGTTCCAACAGCTATGATTTCCGCTTTCATTTTTTCCTCCTACCTATCTATTCGGATTTCTTTGAAAAAATCGCAGGAAAATTCCTACGATTTTAATTTTCATTTCTTATTGTTCTTGTTGGCCTTGTTGTTCTTGATCTGCGACAGAACCAGTTGTTTGTGGTAAACGCCCATAAATATTTTCATACAAGACTACATTTGTCTCCAATTCGGTAACTTCTGGCTTATCCAATGAACGACGTAAAAGATTTTGCATCTCTAACATATGCTCAGATGTCACGATTTGGTAAGATGTCCCATCAATCATTGCATCCTCTCCACGCAATTGCTGAGACTCAATATTCTTAAAGGAATCTTGGTAGCCCATCAACTGAGGGATTGTTGTTGCTGTAATCTCAATATTTGTCTGCATGTTATCACTAAGTGCCTTCAAAATTTCTTGGTAGTGGCTGACACTATTCAAACTAAGAATTTTTTCAACAATCTTTTGGATAACTTCGCGCTGACGTTTCTGACGACCGTAGTCTCCCTCTGGATCCTGATAGCGCATGCGTGAATATACGAGCGCCTCGTCACCATTTAGGGTTTGTTCCCCAACACCGATAGAAATCGTGTTAAATGGTTCCTGGTCTTGGATAGAGATTGGGAAACCTAGAGTGTTGTTTACTGTGATACCTCCGACAGCATCAACCATTCTTTGAAGACCGTGCATATTGACCATCACATAACGGTCGATATGGATATTCATCATTTTTTGAATGGTCGAAATGGCAAGCTCTGCCCCACCATCAGCATAGGCAGCGTTGAGTTTAGCTTCTCTAACACTACCATCTGGTTGTTGGATTTGTGTCAGAATATCACGTTCCAAACTCATCATAACGACTTTCTTGGTTTTAGGATTCACTGTTACCAAGATCATTGAATCACTATTTCCTGCCCATGGGTCTGTACGCTCAACGTTCCCCGTGTCTACACCCATCAATAGGATTGTCAATGGTTCAGTTGCCTCGATAACCTTGGTTTCTTCTCCGATTTGTTTATAAGTTTTGGCTAAAGTCTGTGTACTTTGTTGGTAGATAGTATAGGCATAAGCTCCCACACCAAGCACTGTCACAAGAACAAAGCCTAAAAACATTCCAATTATTTTTTTTACCATACCTTTATTCGTCTATCAGTCGACCCATTTGGTAAACGTCAAGAAACTCTCCTCCCTCTATACAAGCACCACGTTCCTGTAATCCTTCTATGATAAAGCCCAGCTTTTTATATAGATGAACAGCTGCCAGATTTCGTTTTTGAACTGTCAATTGTAAGCGTCGAATACTTCCGCTCGATTGGGCCCACTCAATAGCTTCTTCCATCAAGATACTACCGAGACCATTTCCCCAATAGGCTTTTTTGATACCCAAAAAGATATCCCCAATATGCCGAACTCGCGGACGTTGATCAGCCGTTATATTGATTAAGCCTGTTAGTTCTTCATTCAAATAAGCTAGTAAAGTAATCTGATTATCCGACTGGGCCTGCTTGTTAATAAAACGCTGCATCTCAGATTCACTCATTGCAATTCCATTTTCATCCAGACTGGTAAAACTAGATTCATGACCAATCTGATCCAAAAGTGCAATAAGTTCTGTAGCATCTTGGGCTTCTGCTTCACGAATTAATAAATCATACTCCATCTGTCAACCTCTGCAAGAGTTCTGTTGCTCGTTGACCATGAGCATGAAAGACAACTTCACGGCCCTCACCATCTTTAAGAATTTCTAATTCCAGATAGTCGGCTGGAAGAGCCTCACCTAATAGGTGTCCCCACTCAATAACCGTCACACCTGAACCAAAAAGAAATTCATCAAGGTCGATTGAATCTGCATCTCCTTCGATGCGGTAAACATCCAAGTGATATAAGGGTAGGCGTCCTTCATATTCTCGAACAATGGTATAAGTAGGACTTTTGATCATTTGATGAATCCCTAGTCCTTTAGCTAGACCTTTTGTAAATGTGGTTTTTCCAGCACCTAATTCACCAGTCAAAATCAATACATCATTTTTCTCTAGCAGAGAGCCGAGCTCTTGTCCAAGAGCAATGAGTTCATCTTCATTTTTTGTGTGCATGCTACTATTATACCAAAAAGTTTTCTTTTGTGATATCTCCACTAATAAAAAAAGAGGAGTTCCCTCCATCTTTTTTTAGGTTTAATCATTAGTTAAGAGCCATGCTAATGTAGTTCAAGATGAACAAAGCATCCAAAATCCAAATCATGACATGCACTTCTTTGATTTGACCTTTAACAATCTTTGTCAAAGTATAAGTCAAGAAACCAACGGCAATCCCTTGTGTGATTGAGTAGCTGAATCCCATAAAGATAGAAGTGAAGAAGGCTGGAACTGCTTCTGACATATCGTCCCAAGGGATATTTTTCAAGTTAGAGAGCATCATAATTCCGACAATAATCAAAATTGGTGCTGTCGCAGCTGAAGGAACAATCGCTAGAAGTGGGCTAAAGAAGCTTGATAGGGCAAAACAGATAGCAACAACTAAGGCTGTCAATCCAGTACGTCCACCAGCACCGATCCCTGCTGCTGACTCAATATAAGTTGTAACGTTTGAAGTACCTGCAATGGCACCAACTGATGTCGCCACCAAGTCAGAGTAAAGAGCTTTATCTAATTTAGCTGATTCATTGTTTTCACCACTTGTAGCGATGATACCAACTTTTTCACCTGTACCGATAAGAGTACCAATAGTATCAAAAATATCTGTCAATGAGAAGGCAAGAATGGCCATCAAGGTTTCTGGTAAGCGAGACGTGTTTGAAATCAAAGATCCTAAACCTTCTGATCCAAGAGCAGCACCAAACAAGGTACCTAAATCGTTAACTGCTGCTGAAAGATTGTTGCTAGCAAAATCGATTCCTGACAAATTAACAAGACCAACCGCAATAGCAAGGACTGTCGTTGTTAAGATAGAAAGGATGATCCCACCTTTGATACCTTTAACAACAAAGAAGATCGTAATAGCAAGACCTGCAAGAGCTACTAATACAGCTGGAGTATTGAAATCTACCAAACCTGGAACAGCTGCTGAGTTTGCAGTAAGAGCCGCTTGAGCCTTATCTGCTCCTTCACCTGCTACAGTATAAGTACCGGGGTCAATTGAGAATTTCAAAAGGCCAGCATTCTTGATACCAACATAAGCAAGGAAAACACCAATACCAGCTGAAATTGCTGAACGAAGTGTTGTAGGAATAGACTCAATGATCATTTTACGAACATTGGTCAATGTAATAATCAGTGAAATAACTCCACAGATGAAGACCATCCCAAGAGCTTCTTTCCAAGTATAACCCATCCCAAATACGACTGTAAAGGTAAAGAAGGCGTTAAGTCCCATACCTGGGGCTTGAGCATATGGCAAGTTAGCATAGAAGGCCATCATCAAAGTTCCCACAACAGAACCGATGATTGTTGCTAAGAATACACCCTGAACAGGCATTCCTGTTTGTGAAAGCATTTGAGGGTTTACAAAGAGAATATAACTCATTGCAAAGAAAGTTGTTAAACCAGCAAGAACCTCTGTACGGACATCTGTCCCGTGCTCTTTTAGTTTAAATAATTTGTCCATTTTTAATCTCCTTTGTCATTTTACGAACAATATGACTATTATATCATCAATCATTCATATTTTCAAGATGTTTTTCTTGAATTATAAAAATCTTATCAGATATTATTCTTTTCGTTTTTGCTTATTATCAGCTTTTCTCTTAGCTTTTTGATATAATAGAAAACATCTTATCTGAAACTAGATTCGGGAGGATTTTATGACTAAAAAAATGATTGCCGTTGATTTAGACGGAACCCTACTCAACTCTGAAAGTAAACTTTCTGACTTTACTATTGAAACAATTAAAAAAATCTCTAAAAAAGGCCACAAAGTCATTATTGCAACCGGTCGCCCATATCGTATGGCCAAAGATTTTTATGACCAACTTGAACTTGAGACTCCTATGATTAACTTCAACGGTTCGCTCACTCACCTACCTGGTAGAGCTTGGCAACATGAAAAATGCCTTACTGTGGACAAAAAATATCTCTTGGATATCGTAAAACGAAAAGAGGATATCGAGGCAGACTTTATCGCAGGTGAATACCGTAAAAAGTTTTACATTACAGCACCAGACAAGGAAATTGCAGATCCTAAATTGTTTGGTGTTGAAAACTTTCGCCCTGAAAATCAATTCAAGTCTGACTTAGTGACTAAGGGACCTAACTGTATTTTATTACAAACTAGGGCCGACGATAAATATGCACTGGCAGAAGAGATGAACCGTTTTTACAAGCATCAACTCAATATTAACACTTGGGGTGGTCCTTTGAACATCCTCGAATGTACTCCAAAGGGAGTTCACAAGGCCTTTGCTCTTGAATACCTCCTCAATGTCATGAATATAGACAGACAGAATCTGATTGCCTTTGGTGATGAACATAACGACCAAGAAATGCTATCCTTTGCAGGTAGAGGATATGCTATGAAAAACGCAAATCCTGCACTACTTTCTTTTGCTGATGAACAGCTGCCACTAACCAACGAAGAAGATGGAGTTGCTCACTTTTTACAAGAACGATTCCTTTAACTCCATCCACTCCATACTTTTTGGTAGAAAATAACTACCTTAACAGTATGGAGTTTTTTATACCAAAAACCGATAAAAAAGGATTTGAATCTATTTTAACTAGATCTAAATCCTTAAAAATATCTATTTTTTTAAAACAATACGATCAGAAACCTCACGGTCCATGTCATCGATGATTATTTGATTCTCCTCAGCTACATAAATCTTGACGTCATCTCCGATGATGACTTTCTGACTTTCTGGTTCAAAAGTTACCTTCTTAATTTCCTGATCGCCATCAGGTTCTACTTCCGTCCATGTTCCAGTATTACCAGTAACAATGAGAGTAATGCTATCTCCCTCATCTTGCCCTTTATAGGTCCCATCAATGTTGGTTACTGAACTAGCAGTCGAACTAGAAACAGTCATTTCTGCTGACTGAGCAGTCGTTACTTCCGTACTAGTACTTGCTTGAGTTGAAGGAGTTGCTTGCTCTTTTGGTGAACATGCAACTAAGAGACTAAGACTTGCCAAAGAAGCAAGAGAAAGTGTGAATTTTTTTAGCGACATAATGGCTCCTTTCTTTTAGTGGCTTAAAATCAGAATAACCCTGCTGAGCCACCACACCCCTACTATAACAAATAAAGATAGGAGGGTCAATCAAATGACTTTTGTTTCATAAGACAAGCGCGAACCTCTGATATAAAATAGAGAGAACCTGTCACAAATAGCAAGTCTTGCTCCCCTGCAGAACTCTCAAAATTATCTATAAAATCTCGATATGAAGCAATACTTCTATAATCTCCAAAGTCTTGTTCTTCCAAGGAACCCTGATAATCAAAACTCGTAACATAGAGAGCTACATCAGGTAAATGCTCTGTTAAATAAGTAAGCATCCCACTATAATCTTTCCGCTTTAGGGCACCAAATAGGATTTGAGGCTGATACCCTTGCTGGATTTTTTCTTGGATAAACTCAACCAAACGCTCTAGAGCTGGTAAATTGTGAGCCCCATCCAAATAGATGTACTCAGTGACAGCTTCTAGCCTTCCAGCCCATTTAGTAGCTTGCAAGGCAGCACGTACTGCTTCTTGATCTACTTTCTCGTCTCTTTGTGCCATAAATAGTAGAAAAGCTTGCAAGGCAAGAGCTGCATTTTCCTCCTGATAAGTTCCCTCCAATCCCAGTTTCAATCGGGACAAGTCAGCTAGAGAAGAAGAAAAGTTCCCATTTCGGAAAGAAAAATCTTTATTAGCCTGGTAGAGACTTACACCCAAATCAGTGGCTGTCCTTTGACAAACGAGCTGGGCTTCTGGTACTAGATTGGCAACAACCGCTGTCTTGCCTAACTTAAAAATCCCTGCTTTCTGCTCGGCAATTAACTCTAGACTATCACCTAAGGTCTCCTGATGATCGAGACCGATTGATGTGATGATTGCAATTTCTCCTGTCACGACATTGGTAGTATCAAGAAGTCCACCTATCCCAACTTCCAATAGGACCAAATCTACTTCTTGCTCTTTAAAATAGACTAGAGCAATTAAGGTCAACAATTCAAAAAAAGAGAGCTGATCGTAGGTTTCTAAAAGTCTTTGCTCCATTGCTTTAACTTTATCGGCTAAACGAATGAAATCTGTGTCCGAAATGGGTTCGCCATTAATACAGATACGGTCATGGATGCTGACAATGTGGGGCGAAGTAAAGGTACCAACCGTTTTCCCATGGGCAACAAAAAGCTCCCTCATAAAAGCAATAGTTGACCCCTTGCCATTTGTCCCTGTCACATGGATAATTGGATAGGTTTGCTCAGGATTCCCCAGCAAATCCACCGCTCTTTGCATCCGTCCCAATCCTGATCTAAAATTCAAGCCAATCCGACTATGAAGCCATTTTTCAACTTCAAACATGCTTATCTCCTTAATCCTTAATAAAAAAGCGAAGAATTTCTTCGCTTTTTACTGAATTAGCTAGTAGCTAGCTATATTTTATTTTAATATGGGCAAAAACTTCCCCCGGATGTTCCTGCTTTTTCTAATTTCTAGAAGCAGGGCTGATACAGTCTCCCAGACTGTATCACTCCTCCATAAAGCTGTTGAAGACTTCTTCAATCATGTTCCATTCATCGTCTGAATCTTCAGGGATTGGTTGCAATTCACCTTCAGTTCCATCTTCATTTTCGATGAATGAGTAAGCTTGAATTTCAACTTCTCCGTTTTCATCTTCTTCTGCATTAACTGGTACAAGAAGAACATAGTTTTTACCAAATTCTTCTTTTCCGTCAATAGTCAAAAGGATTTCAAATAAAGTTTCGTTTCCTTGCTCATCTACAAGTGTAATAAGTTCACGTTCTTCGTGATCGTGGTTGTGATCGTGTGACATAGTTTCTCCTCTGTCTTAAAATTTTCTATCTAAATAATTTTGCAAAATCAATTGAGCGGCTAATTTATCAATAACTTTTTTACGCTTATTACGACTAACGTCTGCTTGCTCAATCAACATGCGTTCCGCAGCAACCGTTGTCAAGCGCTCATCCTGGTATTCTACTGGCAAACCAAAGAGTTCTTCCAGTTTTTCTCCATAGGCTTGACTCGCTTCCACTCGCGGTCCACTGGTATTGTTCATATTTTTAGGTAAACCAACAACAAAGCGCTCCACCTTATAGCTATCAACCAATTCCTTGAGTCGTTCAAAACCGAACTCTCCCTGGTCTTCATTGATTTGGATGATTTCGAGTCCTTGTGCTGTAAACCCTAACGGATCGCTAATCGCTACTCCTACTGTTTTGGAACCAACGTCCAACCCCATAATTCTCATTGGTTATAGATCGACTCCTTGTCCCTTAAGGTAGTAGCGGACCAATTCTTCAACAATCTCATCGCGTTCGTATTTACGGATTTGATTTCTTGCGTTATTGTAACGAGGAACGTAAGCTGGGTCTCCACTGAGAACATAGCCCACAATTTGATTAATAGGGTTATACCCCTTCTCGTTCAATGAAGCATAGACTTCTGTCAATGTTTCACTGATCTCTTTTTTATTGGAATCGTCCAATTTAAAACGTACGGTTTCTTCAGTAAATCCCATTCTAACACCCTCTTTCCTTAGAATAGTACTATTATAGCACATTCACAACCTTTCTACAAATAACACATTCTGAATTTGTTGTTTTTCTGTAACGTCCTTACTGGACAGTCGCGCCACTTGCTACTCTATTTTCAATATATTCTTCTGGTTCGTTTTTTAGTAGATTTTCTAAACCTACATTTTTTAAATATTCGCTTTCGCTTGCCTTTTTAACGTCTAGAACTTGAAAATCATAACTTGTTTTTGTTTCAATCTCGGTCTCACTTAAAAGATTGGTTTCAAGGCTAAATCCAGGAATTTTACGTGCTTCTTGGACTGATTCATCCTTGTCTTCACCTTCTTTCAAGGCCTTTTTTGCTTCCCCTAATCCATGCTCTGCAATAAAGTTCTTGAGGTCTTCTGAAACTTGTCGTTTTTGCTGAATCGTTAAGGTCAAGAACTGTTTGCCCTTATAGGTAATGGTCTGGGTTTGTTGAACCCCATTTTCGTCAACAGGTAGAACAAGAGTCTTGGTTACAACTGTATTGTTATTGGCATTCTCTAAAACAGGTAGAGTTGATTGAAGAGCTTCTGTCGTTGTGTCTTTAGAAGGTTCCGCAGACTCTTTTTTTTGTCCACAGCCAGCTAGCAAAAATAGGAGCGCAACTGTACCGATAACTATCTTCTTCATATTTATTTTTCCTTATTTATCTATCAAATAAGGCTAGGAGTCACTCCCAGCCTTTATGTTTTATAGTGCTGCACGTAAACGTGCTTCTGCATTTTCTACATTGCGGACAGAGCGTGGCAAGAAGGCACGAATGTCATCTTCTTTATAGCCAACTTGTAAACGTTTCTCGTCAACAAGAATTGGACTTTTTAGGATGCGTGGTGTTTCCATGATTAAATTAAGCACTTCATTGACACTCAAATCTTCAATATCAACTCCAAGAGCTTTAGCGTAGCGATTCTTTGATGATACAATGCTCGCAATTCCATTGTCTGTTTTTGTTAGAATATCTAATAATTCTTCTCGCGAAATTCCTTCTTTTCCAAGGTTTTGTTCTTTATAACTTAACTGGTGGGCATTGAGCCAGGTTTTAGCTTTTTTACAGCTAGTACAACTTGAGACTGTATATATTTTGATCATGTACCTACCCCTTTCGCTACATGTTACTATCAGTTTATTCTATTATACCATAAAAAACATCCGACTTGCGACCTATTTTTAAAAAAATTTAACTTTTTCCCCAGTTTTCTATCTTTTTTCTTGACAAAAACCGAACTATAACCATTCTTTGTACTTCCTAATGTAAAATTTCTTAATAACTGTGACGCTAAACATATACAAGAAAATAATACATATTAAGAACAAGAAGTAAGGAAGCCCTAAGGGGGCTAGACGAAGGATATTTACTAGCGGTCCATAAGGCAGACTAGTTACGAAAATTGCGGCAACCAAGGTTGTCAAGATTACAAGCCAAGCTGGTCTGCTTTGTACAAAAGGAACTTTTGCCGTACGAAGCATATGGATAACCATGGTTTGAGACCACATAGATTCGATGAACCATCCTGTTTGGAACAAGATAATAAACTGAAGGGCAGATTCTGACCCATGAACATAATGATAGCCTGTCACCAAAGGAACAATAATAAAGTAGAGGAAAATAAAGGTCAAAATGTCAAAGATAGATGAGATTGGCCCCATCCAAACCATAAATCGCGTAATGGATTTTGCTTCCCATGTATGGGGTTGTTTTAGGAAATCTTGATCCACGTTATCAAACGGCAATGCCACACAAGATAAATCGTAGACTAGGTTTAAAACAATGAGATGAACAGGAGCCATTGGTAAAAATGGCAAGAAGATACTCGCAACCAACAGAGAGAAGATATTCCCAAAGTTTGAACTAACTGTCATTTTAATATATTTGGTCATGTTGGCGTAGACCTTCCGGCCTTCAACGATACCTGTTTCAAGAACCATAAGATCCTTGTCCAGCAAAATAACATCAGCTGTTTCCTTTGCGATATCTACTGCTGTATCAACGGAAATTCCAACATCTGCCACCTTCATAGAGGGGGCATCATTAATACCATCTCCCATATAACCAACACCGTGACCATTTCTCTTTAACTGTAGAATGATACGCGCTTTTTGGTCAGGTGACAATTTAGCAAAGACTGTTACTTTTTCAACCACTTCTGCCAATTCTTGGTCTGTCATTTGATCAATGTTAGCACCTAAGAGCATATGTTCAACGTCCAATCCAACCTTTTCACAGATGGCTTGGGTTACTTTTTCATTATCCCCAGTTAAAATCTTTGTTCTGACACCATGCTCAAGCAAAGTTTGAATAGCTGGTGCTGCAGATGGTTTTGGTGGATCCAAGAAGGCAAGATAACCCGTAAGGATCATGTCACTTTCATCAGTCACAGCATAGGCATAATCTTCACGTAGACCTGACTTGTAAGCAACACCTAACACACGCAAACCTTGACGGTTTAATTGTCCAACTTCCGCTAACACTTCTTGACGAATGTCTTCAGTAAGAGGGATGACTTCTCCATGATATTCCACATATGTTGAAATGTTCAACATTTCTTCTAAAGCACCTTTGGTCACCATACTAACAACATTGCTATCGTCTTTGACAATGACACTCATGCGTCTACGTTCAAAATCAAATGGTAGTTCGTCGATTTTTTGGAAGCTAGTGTCTAGATTTTGTAGGATAACATGTTCCTTGGCTTCTTTTTCAGTTCTACTGATGATGGCACGGTCCATCAAGTTTTTCAAACCTGTTTGAAAATGTGAATTTAGATAAGCCCTTCTTAAAACCGCCATATCCAAATCACCATGGATATCCAAGGGATATTCTAAGACAATCTCATCTTGCGTTAGAGTTCCAGTTTTATCCGTACAAAGGATATCGATTGCTCCTAAGTCTTGGATAGCATTGAGTTTTTTGATGACCACCTTTTCCTTGGCCATAATAATAGAACCTTTGGCCAAGCTGGCTGTGATAATCATTGGAAGCATTTCTGGTGTCAGTCCGACACCGACGCTCAAGGCAAAAACTCCAGCCTCTAGCCAGTCTCCATCGGTTAAACCATTTGCAAAAAACACAATCGGAACCATGACAAGCATCAAGCGAATCAAGAGCCAAGAAATGCTGTTCATTTCACGCTCAAAAGAAGTCGGTTCATCATAAGTGTTGAGAGTTTGCTCAATGGCTCCCATCATGGTGTCATCACCAACTGCTAGAACCATAGCTGTCGCACTTCCTGAGATAACGTTTGTCCCCATGAAGGCCAAAGATTCTGCTTCTAGTAGGCTATCTACATTTTGACCGGTGGCTTTATTTAAAGCAAGTTTTTCGACTGCATCGCTTTCTCCAGTCAAGCCTGACTGTTGAACGAAAAAGTCGCGGGATTCGAATAAGATGACATCTGCTGGAATCATATCTCCAGCGCTCAATTTCACGAGATCTCCCACAACCAACTCATCGATTGGCAACTCTTGTTCAAGACCATCGCGAATAACAGTTGCAGTGTTGACAATCATTTTTGAAAGATTGGTTGTCGCCTTGTCGCTCCGCAACTCTTGGACAAAACGGATGCCTCCTGAAATCAAAACCAAGACAACGATAATAATAGAGGTCGTAGGGTCCTCTTGGCCAGGTTTGGCAAGCCAGACGTTTGTAACGAGAGAAATAAAGGCAATCACAAGCAAAATGATTGTGAAAGGATTGATAATGGACTCATAAATCTTTTTAAAGATGGAATCCTCTTGACCCTTGGTAATGGTATTTTCACCATATAGGTCACGGTTTTCTTCGACTTGTTCTTGGTCTAAGCCTTTTAGACTTGTATGGTAAAAAGCTAGACTATCTTTTAATGGAGTTTGAATAGCTGTTGCTAGTCTTTCTTTTGTAGTTTTCATTGGTTTCTCCTATCTGTATGAATGATGATTTCATACACAGGGACTAATCACTTTATAAGGCCAGAACGACACAAATCAGCGATTGGCTGTGTATGTGCGGTTCTGGATGATCGTCAATTTGCATCGTTTGTCTCCTTTCTTTGTTTTAAAACAGCAGAAAATCCTGCCATAAAATGGCAGGACTAAAAAACTTATGATCTGTTTTCGTTCAAGCTTTAACTCCATAGGGCAATGTAATGAGCTTAGTCTTGACCTTCGCGACCAGGACTGTTAACCAACGAGTAGTGTCTCCACTGCTTTGCGGTAGTCATCCGTATCCCTATGGTAGCCTCACCTACCGTTTTCGCCTTTCAGTATAAACCTTTAACTAGTAAAAGTCAACGATTTATCTCATTTTTCTTAGATTACGATTAATTCTTTTGGAGCAAGGGTTAATAACTCGCAACCTGTATCTGTGATCAGGATATCATCTTCGATACGAACCCCGTATTTACCTTCGATATAAATACCAGGTTCATCAGTCAAGACCATACCAGTTTTGATAACTTCTTTGGAAGTTTGGCTAAAGTAAGGTTCTTCGTGGATATCAAGTCCGATACCGTGCCCGATACCGTGTGTAAAGTATTGTCCATAACCTGCTTCCACAATAATGTCACGAGGAATCTTATCAAAGTCACGGAAACCTAAACCATCCTTAGCTTGGTCAATCAATGCTTGATTGGCTTTTAGAACTGTATTGTAAATCTCTGCCTGCTCGTCACTGACATGACCGAGGTAGATGGTCCGAGTCATATCACTCACATAATGCTCGTAAAGGCACCCAAAGTCCATAGTGATAGCTTCGCCTAGTTCTACCGGCTTGTGCATTGGGTGGGCATGGGGTTTAGAAGAGTTGATGCCACTCGCTAAGATTGTGTCAAAAGACAAACCTGCCGCTCCTAATTCACGCATACGGAAATCAAGGAAGTTGGCAATTTCAATTTCAGTCTTACCAGGCTTGATAAATTCAAGGGCATCGTGGAAAGCTTGATCTGAGATTGAACAAGCCTTACGAATCGTCGCAATCTCTGTCTCATCCTTAATCATACGAAGCGCTTCAACAAACTGTGTCTGTGGAACTAGTTCCAAACCTTCAAAAGCGGTTTGCATGCGATGGTAATAAGAAACTGAAATCTCATCTTCAAACCCGATACGAGAAAGACCCATGTCTTTTGCAACCTTTGCGATAGTAGCCAACTCGTCACGCTCTGCAAAAATCTCAAAACCAGTAACTTCTTGCTTGGCAGCGATAATATAGCGAGCATCTGTTACCAAAATTTGACGGTCACGACTGATAAAGACCGTACCATTTGAACCCCAAAATCCTGTCAAATAGTAGACATTTTTAAGGTTGTTGATAATGATTCCATCTAATTCTTTTTCTTCCATTTTATCTAAAAATGCTTGCACACGTTTATTCATGATGTAACTTTCCTTTCAAATACTGTCCTGTATAGCTGGCTTCATTAGCAGCTACTTCTTCTGGTGTTCCTGTTGCAATAATGGTTCCGCCACCGACACCACCTTCTGGTCCTAAGTCGATAATATGGTCTGCTGTTTTGATGACATCTAGATTGTGCTCGATCACGAGAACTGTATTTCCATCATCGACAAAGCGAGACAAAACGGTGAGTAATCGAGCGATGTCCTCAGTATGCAAACCAGTTGTCGGCTCATCTAAAATGTAGAAAGACTTCCCTGTCGAGCGCTTGTGGAGTTCGCTAGCCAGCTTCATACGCTGCGCTTCTCCACCAGAAAGTGTCGTAGCTGGTTGTCCCAAGGTCACATAACCAAGTCCCACATCCTTGATAGTCTGAAGTTTACGTTGAATCTTTGGAATGTGTTGGAAGAACTCCACCGCATCGTTGACGGTCATATCCAAGACTTGCGAAATATTCTTTTCCTTGTAATGAACTTCAAGCGTTTCACTATTGTAACGAGTCCCATGGCAGACTTCACAAGCCACATAAACATCTGGCAAGAAGTGCATTTCAATCTTGATAATACCGTCACCCGAGCATGCCTCACAGCGACCACCCTTAACATTGAAACTGAAACGACCCTTTTTGTAACCACGGATCTTGGCTTCATTTGTCTGAGCAAAGAGGTCTCGGATGTCATCGAAAACACCTGTATAAGTAGCGGGATTAGACCTCGGTGTTCGTCCTATTGGACTTTGGTCAATGTCTATCAGACGGTCGATATGCTCAATCCCTGAGATAGTCTTAAACTTCCCAGGTTTGTCTGAATTGCGATTTAGTTTTTGAGCAATGGCTTTTTTGAGAATACTGTTAATGAGGGTCGACTTCCCTGAACCAGAGACTCCTGTCACCGCAATGAATTTTCCGAGAGGGAAGCGAGCAGTGATATTTTGTAGGTTGTTTTCACGCGCTCCCGTCACTTCGATAAAACGACCATTACCGACACGACGCTCTTCTGGCACTGGAATGGCACGTTTGCCTGACAAGTACTGACCTGTGATAGACTTGCTGTTGCGCGCTACTTGCTTAGGTGTTCCCGCTGCAACAATTTCTCCACCAAAGACGCCCGCTCCAGGACCAACGTCGATTAGATAATCAGCTTCTCGCATGGTATCTTCATCGTGTTCTACCACGATGAGAGTATTTCCTAAATCCCGCATCTTTTTCAGACTGGCGATCAGGCGATCATTGTCCCTCTGGTGAAGACCAATCGACGGCTCATCAAGAATATAGAGAACTCCTGAGAGGTTGGAACCAATCTGAGTTGCCAAGCGAATACGTTGGCTCTCCCCACCTGATAATGTTCCTGCAGAACGGGATAACGTTAAATAGTTAAGACCCACGTTATTAAGGAAGGTCAAGCGGTCCTTGATTTCCTTAAGAATCGGACGAGCGATGATGGTTTCATTTTCAGATAGGGTCAACTGGTTAATGGCTTCCAAGTGGTCTGCAATAGAAAGGTCAGAAACTTCTCCGATATGAAGCCCCTTCTCTCCTCCTACACGAACAGATAAGGCCTGGTCATTAAGACGATAACCGTGACAAGTACCACAGGTTAGCTCATTCATATAAAGACGCATCTGAGTACGAGTGTAGTCGCTATTGGTTTCATGGTAGCGACGCTTGATATTACCAAGCACTCCTTCAAATGGAATGTCGATATCACGAACTCCACCAAATTCATTCTCATAGTGGAAATGGAATTCCTTGCCATCTGAACCGTAGAAAATCAAGTTCTTATCTTCTTCTGACAGGTCCTCAAAAGGCTTATCCATATTCACTCCAAAGGCTGTCATGGCCTGCTCTAGCATATTTGGATAATAGTTAGAAGAGATAGGGTTCCAAGGTGCTAAGGCTCCCTCACGAAGAGTCTTACTAGCATCTGGTACGACTAAGTCCGTATCAACCTCTAGCTTGATCCCCAAACCATCACACTCACTACAGGAGCCAAACGGTGCATTGAAGGAGAAGAGACGGGGTTCTAGCTCTGGAACCGTAAATCCACATACTGGACAAGCATAGTGTTCTGAAAAGAGCAACTCTGAATCATCCATAGTATCAATAACGACATAACCTTCAGCGATACGGAGAGCAGCTTCAATCGAATCAAAGAGACGACTACGGATACCATCCTTGATGATGATACGGTCTACCACCACGTCAATATTGTGTTGTTTATTCTTTTCAAGTTCAGGAACTTCGGTCACATCGTAAACAACTCCATCGACACGGACACGGACGTAACCATCCTTTTGAATCTTTTCGATCAGCGTCTTATGTTGCCCTTTTTTCTTACGAATAACAGGAGCCAAAATCTGCAGACGCTGGCGTTCTGGCAATTCCAAAACCTTGTCTACGATCTGCTCTACAGACGAAGCCTTGATAGCCCCATGCCCATTGATACAGTAAGGTGTCCCTACACGTGCATAGAGGAGACGTAGGTAGTCATTGATTTCCGTCGTTGTCCCAACCGTCGAACGAGGATTTTTACTGGTCGTTTTCTGGTCGATAGAAATGGCAGGGCTGAGACCATCGATAGAGTCCACGTCTGGCTTTTCCATATTGCCCAAGAACTGACGAGCATAGGCTGACAGACTTTCAACGTAGCGGCGTTGCCCTTCTGCATAAAGGGTATCAAAGGCCAAACTAGACTTTCCTGATCCAGATAGTCCCGTCACCACAACTAGCTTGTCACGCGGAATTTCCACATCTATATTTTTTAAATTATGGGCGCGTGCCCCATGGATGACAATCTTATCTTGCATATTACTTCTTTCTAGTTCATTGTTGCTTTCCATTATACCAAAAAAAGTGAAATTCTATTACCAAAAAAGCCGAATTTGTAGTATAATAGTACGGTGTCAAAAATCACTGAAACACGGATTAGATTAGGAAAGGATAGGAGATATGAAGCAAGTCTTTCTCTCAACTACAACTGAATTTAAAGAGATTGATACGCTCCAGCCGGGCACTTGGATCAATCTCGTCAATCCTACTCAAAGCGAATCGATGGAAATCGCCTCGGCCTTTGATATTGATATTGCTGACCTCCGTGCACCGCTCGATGCAGAAGAGATGTCTCGTATCACCATCGAAGATGAGTACACTTTGATCATCGTAGACGTCCCAATCACAGAGGAAAGAAATAACCAGACCTACTACGTGACTATTCCCTTGGGGATTATCATCACAGAAGAGGCTATCATCACTACCTGCTTGGAGCCTCTACCACTTCTTGATGTCTTTATCAATCGTAGACTTCGGAATTTCTATACCTTCATGCGGTCGCGCTTCATCTTCCAAATCCTCTACCGCAATGCGGAGATTTACCTAACTGCCCTCCGTTCAATTGAACGTAAGAGTGAGCAGATTGAAAGCCAACTTCACAAATCTACTCGAAACGAAGAATTGATTGAACTCATGGAGTTGGAAAAGACCATCGTCTACTTCAAAGCTTCACTTAAGACAAATGAGCGCGTGATTAAGAAATTGACCAGCGCAACTAGCAATATCAAGAAATACCTTGAAGATGAAGATCTACTTGAAGACACCTTGATTGAAACGCAACAGGCCATCGAGATGGCGGATATCTATGGAAACGTCCTTCACTCTATGACAGAGACCTTTGCCTCTATCATTTCAAACAACCAGAACAATATCATGAAAACCTTGGCCCTCGTGACCATCGTTATGTCTATCCCGACTATGATTTTCTCAGCTTACGGAATGAACTTTAAGGATAATGAAATTCCTTTAAACGGAGAACCGCACGCTTTCTGGCTCATCGTCTTTATCGCCTTTGCTATGAGTGTTTCTCTCACTCTTTACCTCATCCATAAAAAATGGTTCTAAACAGGAGTTATTATGTCACAGATTGATTTAAAAGAATTAACAAAGAAAAACCAAGAATTTATCCATATTGCAACCCAGCAATTTCTCAAGGACGGGAAAACCGATGCCGAAATCAAGGCTATCCTTGAAGAAGTCATTCCTCATATCCTTGAGGAGCAACCAAAAGGAGTGACAGCTCGTTCTATCTACGGAGCACCAACTCACTGGGCTCATAGTTTCAGCGAAAAAGAGCAATACGAAAAAGAACATCCAAAAGAAAACGACGATCCAAAATTGATGATGTTGGATTCAGCCCTTTTCATCACAGGATTATTTGCAGTAGTTAGCGCCTTGATGAGCTTCTTCTCGAACCAACCTGTGGCCTACGGATTGGTAACACTTATCAGTGTAGGAGCCTTTGGTGGAGTTGCCTTCTATCTTCTCTACCACTTCATTTACCGCTACTACGGACCAGATACTGACCGTAGCCAACGCCCACCATTCTGGAAATCACTTTTGGTTATGTTAGCAACCATGTTTGCCTGGGTCTTCATCCTCTTCTTGAGTAATTTCCTTCCACAAGCCATCAACATCAGCTTACCACCTCTTGTTTTGTTGGTGATTGGAGGAGCTCTCCTTGCCCTACGTTTCTACCTCAAGAAACGTTTCAACATCAAGAGCGCAAGTGCAGGACCAGCTAGATATTAAGATAAACAATAAAAGTAGTGTGTTTTGTAGACAGACTACTTTTTTTGTAGTTCCAAATCATTTTTCGATTCTCAAAAGAAGTAAACACATTTTCTAATAACATTCTAATGTAAAGTCTTCCCTTGGAATCCCGAGGTTTTATCCTTGAATCCAAGTTGTTTTTCTGTTATGATAATAAAGTAATAAGGAGAAATATATATGACTAAACAGAGAATTAATCAAATTGTTGGTTCAATTGGTGCCTTTATCGGGATTATTGTATTTATAGCCTACATCCCCCAAATTTTTGCCAATTTACAAGGAAATAAAGCTCAACCATTTCAACCTTTATCAGCAGCAGTCTCTTGCTTAATCTGGGTCATTTATGGATGGACAAAAGAGCCTAAGAAAGACTGGATTCTAATCATTCCAAACTCGGCTGGGGTTATCCTTGGCGGACTGACCTTCCTTACTGCTCTATAAGAAATTAACTACTATAAAAGCAACCACATGATTGGTTGCTTTTTTACTACTTTCTTGATCTAAAAACCTTCTTCTGACTCTAATTCTTGTTGTTTTCCCTCATCTTTTGTGATACAATAGCATCAATTTTTTCTAGGAGGATAATATATGACTTCTACTATTGGTATTATAAGTTTATCTAGTGGGATTATCGGAGAAGACTTTGTCAAACACGAAATGGACTTGGGTGTCCAACGTCTCAAGGGCCTCGGACTCAATCCTATCTTTTTACCCCATTCGCTAAAAGGCTTAGACTTTATCAAAGAACATCCTGAAGCTCGTGCGGAGGATTTGATGCAGGCATTTTCTGATGAAAGCATCGACATGATCTTATGCGCCATCGGTGGAGACGATACCTATCGTTTATTGCCTTATCTTTTTGAAAATGACCAACTACAAAAGGTTATCAAACAAAAAATTTTTCTTGGCTTCTCGGATACAACTATGAACCACCTCATGTTGCATAAACTAGGAATCAAGACTTTTTATGGTCAATCCTTTTTAGCAGACATTTGTGAGTTAGACAAAGAAATGTTGCCATATAGCCTCCACTACTTTAAAGAATTGATTGAGACTGGAAAAATCTCGGAAATCCGCCCTAGTGACGTTTGGTATGAGGAAAGAACTGACTTCAGTCCCAAGGCTCTGGGAACACCTCGTGTCAGCCATGCAAATACTGGTTTTGAGTTGTTACAAGGAACTGCCCAGTTCGAGGGGGAAATCCTCGGCGGTTGCCTCGAATCCCTCTACGATATCTTTGACAACTCTCTACACGCAGATAGCACAGACCTCTGCCAAAAATACAAACTTTTTCCTGACTTATCCGACTGGAAAGGAAAGATTCTATTGCTAGAAACAAGTGAAGAAAAGCCTGAACCTGATGATTTCAAAAAAATGTTGCAGGCTTTAAAAGAAACTGGGATATTTGAAGTCATCAGTGGACTCTTGGTCGGAAAACCTATGGATGAAACCTTCTATGACGACTATAAGGAGGCTTTAATGGACACCATTGATAGCAATATCCCGATTGTCTATAATCTAAACGTTGGCCATGCTACACCAAGAGCAATTGTTCCCTTTGGAGTCCACGCGTATGTAGACGCAACGGAGCAAGTCATTCGCTTTGACTATAACAAAGAAAGCTGAGATGAATTTCTCAGCTTTTTCTATATTCTCAAATACTTTCGCTATCTGTACTCACTACTTACCGCTTTTCCATTCACAATCATTCTCGTGGTCATCAACCAGACCTGCAGCTTGTAAAAATGACAAGATGGCGACTGGGCCTGTGAACTTGAAGCCTCGTTTTTTGAGATCTTTGGATAATTTCTCAGATAGACCTGTTTTGGCAGGCGCCTGACTGTAATCAGGCACATCATTCACAATCGTCTTCCCACCGACAAAAGACCAAAGATAGGCATCAAAAGAACCATAGTCTGCTTGCACTTGTAGAAAGGCCTGGGCGTTGGCACGTGTCGCAAAAATCTTAGCTCGATTTCGGATGATCGCTACATTGTCCATTAAATCTTCCAATTCAGAGTCACTCATCTCTGCAACACGATGAACTTGGTAACCATGAAAAGCTTCCCGAAAGGCTTGGCGTTTATTGAGCACCGTTTCCCAAGACAGACCAGTCTGATAGGTCTCCATGCAGAGCAACTCAAAAAGAGCCTGGTCATCATGAAGGGGCTGGCCCCACTCTTCATCGTGGTAGGCTACATATAGAGGGTTGTTCATTTTAACCCAGCCACAACGTTTTGGCATAGACTTCTCCTATTTCACCAACATCTTGAGAGCAGATTTAATATATTTCTCTGCTGTATCAGTCGTTCCTTCAAAGAATTTTTTGATTTTCTTAAGCTCAGTAGCCTTGTAGCCCAGGGCTAACATGGCTTCCATGGCTTCTTCCAATTCTTGGTTGTCGCTGCTAGATGGAGCTGCAGCCTTAGCAGGGAGGTCGTCCCCTGCCACAACCACCTTACCTTCTAGATCCAATACCATCTGTTGGGCTGTTTTCTTACCGATTTTAGGGAACTTGGTCAAGTAGGTGATGTTCTTGGTCTCAATAGCTTGAACGAGGCCTGCATTGTCATCAGCTGCGATGATGGCAAGAGCGGAAACAGGACCAATGCCCGACACAGAGATCAAGCTGAGAAAGAGTTTCTTCTCATCTTCCGAGCGAAAACCGTAAAGTAGATGAGCATCTTCACGGATGACTTGATGCACATAGATTTGTGCTTCTTGGTTGACTTGTCCTGAGTAGGCATAAGGGTTAGCTACATGCAGAATGTAGCCGATACCGTTAGCTTCTAGAACGATGTATTTAGCAGTAATTTTGGTAATAATACCCTTTAGATATTCGTACATAATTTTCCCTTCAATTTATACTCAATGAAAATCAAATCTAAACTAGGAAGCTAACCGTAGGCATAACTTGAGTTAGGCAAGGTAAGGCTGACGCAGTTTAGAGAGATTTTCGAAGAGTATTAGTATTTTCCTAGCTCTCGTAGGCTAGTATGATTTTCCTGAATGCGACGGAACATCTTTTCCATGTCCGACTTGGTAAAGTGTACCAAAACAGGACGTCCGTGTGGACAGTTATAGGGGTTGTCACATTGAGAGAGCTGATAGAGGAGTTGTCTAGCCGAGTGGTCATCAATACGATGGTTGGCCTTGATGGACCGCTTGCAGGACATCATAATCGCTAGTTCAGCTCGGTATTTCTTGATTGAAACTTCCTTGGTCAAGAGGAGCATGTCGCACATCTCATAGATTCCAGACTCAATTTCCTCCTCTGCCATCCAAATGGGATGTTCACGCAAGATAAATTGATTCTCCCCGTACTCTGCTAGAAAGACACCAACTTCCTCTAAAAGAGACATTCTTTCCTTGAGACGAAGGGCATCATCCGCAGGAAATTCAAAGATATAGGGCACTAGGAGTTGCTGCTGACTCTGGTCAACATTGCCAATACTCTCACGGTACTCCTCATACTTAACCCGTTCCTGAGCCGCATGCTGGTCTATGATGTAGAGCCCATCTCGACCTTGGGCAAAGAGATAGGTTCCATGCATCTGACCGAAAAATTCCAACTCTGGGAAGCTTGAAGATTCTTCTCGCTCTAGCTTGTCATAAGCCTTATCCAGACTAGCTAGGTCTAACTCTGGATGGTCCAGTTGGTCATAGCTAGCTGGCTTTCTCTCTGCAAAATGCAGTTTGGCTGGTTTGGTTATCTGGTCTAAGGTTTCCTTAGCAAACAGATTCAAATCCTGTCTTTCTTCCGTCAGGTTCACCCGATGGTCTGCCACCTCAGCTTGTGTCGGTCTGGTCGGTTCATTTTTTTCATAGTAGAGCGTATTTTCTCTCAGTGGCAAAGTCGTTTGCTCTACCTTTTCACGATTTCTAACCGCAGATTTGGCTAGATTTTCCAAGGCATCTGGAATCAAGGTCTGTTCCTTGAGACTCTTTGCAATAGCTTCTGAAACCAGCGCCATCAGTTCTCTTTCCTTGGAAATTCGCACCTCTTGCTTGGTTGGGTGCACATTGACATCGGCTAAGTAAGGGTCAATCTGGATGTGAATGACAGCCAGTGGAAAACGCCCCACCATGAGCTTGCTACCGTATCCATCTAAAATGGCACGATTGAGCAGGAAGTTTTTGATATAACGGCCATTGATAAAAAGGCTGATATAGTTACGATTAGCCCGTGTCAATTCAGGCAATGAGACAAAACCTGAAATTTCAAAATCTAGGTCAGCATTCTCAATCTCAACCATTTTTTTGGCACTGACTAAACCATAAATCCCAGCAATGGCTTGACGCAGTTGACCCGTACCAGCTGTTCGTGTCATTTCCTTGCCATCGCTAATCAGGCTAAAGGAAATCTCAGGATGGGCTAACCCCAGACGATTG
Source organism: Streptococcus infantis (assembly GCF_047463315.1). Taxonomy (GTDB): domain Bacteria; phylum Bacillota; class Bacilli; order Lactobacillales; family Streptococcaceae; genus Streptococcus; species Streptococcus infantis_AB. The sequence continues at coordinate 218,166 of NZ_JASHEB010000003.1, forward strand.
ACAATATCAATGATATGAGACAACTCTGCCTGCTGGCTCTTCATATACTTGAGACGAGCCGGTGTATTGAAAAAGAGATCTTCCACACAAACCTTAGTCCCTACAGGACTGGTCGCAGGAATAATTTCCTCAACTTCTCCCCCACGAGCCACTAGCTTGGTCCCGTGACTGGCACCGTCCACCGCTGTCAACAAAGTCAAAACACTAACAGATGCGATAGAGGGCAGGGCTTCACCACGAAAGCCGAGGGTCCGAATCCGAAAAAGATCCGCTTGATTCTTAATCTTACTGGTTGCATGACGACGGAGAGCCAACTCGACTTCATCGTGGGCAATCCCGTGTCCATTATCGGTGATTTGGATTTTCTTAAGCCCAGCTTCCTCGATTTCAACGATAATCTGGCTAGAGCCAGCATCAATTGCATTTTCAATCAGCTCCTTAACCACACTAGCAGGACGTTCGATTACTTCTCCTGCCGCGATTTGATTGGTCAAGACTTCTGGCAATTCAATAATATGAGACATCTTTCAGCCCCTTTCTTAACTATTTTTATCTATTTCTCTGAAAACAATACTCTTCAAAAATCTCTTCAAACCACGTCAGTCTCGCCTTGCCGTATATGTGTTACTGACTTCGTCAGTTCTATCCACAACCTCAAAACAGTGTTTTGAGCAACCTGCGGCTAGCTTCCTAGTTTGCTCTTTGATTTTCATTGAGTATAAGCTAGTGCTATTATACCATATTTCACTCGTTTCCAAAAAAGTCCGAGTAGCAACTTTCTTCCCGATTTTACTAGGTTATTTGCCAAGTTTGTGGTAAAATAGGTAGAAATAATATTTTAAAAAGGAGAAAAGACACATGCACATTTTTGATGAGCTAAAAGAGCGTGGTTTGATTTTTCAAACGACTGATGAAGAAGCTTTGCGTAAAGCCCTAGAAGAAGGTCAAGTTTCTTATTATACTGGCTACGATCCAACTGCTGACAGCCTTCACCTAGGTCACCTTGTCGCAATCTTGACAAGTCGTCGTTTGCAGTTAGCAGGTCACAAACCATATGCGCTCGTTGGCGGTGCTACAGGTCTCATCGGAGATCCGTCCTTCAAAGATGCTGAGCGTAGTCTCCAAACAAAAGACACAGTAGATGGCTGGGTCAAGTCTATCCAAGGACAACTTTCTCGCTTTCTTGACTTTGAAAATGGGGAAAATAAAGCTGTCATGGTCAACAACTACGACTGGTTTGGCAGCATCAGCTTCATTGACTTCCTCCGTGATATCGGAAAATACTTCACTGTCAACTACATGATGAGCAAGGAGTCTGTGAAGAAACGGATCGAAACAGGGATTTCTTACACTGAGTTTGCCTACCAAATCATGCAAGGGTATGACTTCTTTGTCCTCAACCAAGAGCACAATGTTACTCTTCAAATCGGTGGATCTGACCAATGGGGAAACATGACAGCTGGTACTGAGTTGCTTCGTCGTAAGGCTGACAAGACTGGTCACGTTATTACTGTCCCACTGATTACAGACGCAACTGGTAAGAAATTTGGTAAATCTGAAGGAAACGCAGTTTGGCTCAATCCTGAAAAGACTTCTCCATACGAAATGTACCAATTCTGGATGAACGTCATGGACGCTGACGCTGTTCGCTTCTTGAAAATCTTTACTTTCTTGTCACTGGACGAGATTGAAGACATCCGTAAACAATTCGAAGCAGCACCACACGAACGCTTGGCTCAAAAAGTCCTCGCTCGTGAAGTTGTGACTCTTGTCCACGGAGAAGAAGCCTACAAAGAAGCCCTTAACATCACTGAACAACTCTTTGCTGGAAATATCAAAAACCTTTCTGTCAAAGAACTCAAACAAGGACTTCGTGGCGTACCAAACTATCAAGTACAAGCAGACGAAAACCACAATATCGTTGAACTTCTCGTATCTTCTGGCGTGGTTAACTCAAAACGCCAAGCCCGTGAAGACGTACAAAACGGTGCTATCTACGTCAACGGCGACCGTATCCAAGACCTGGACTATGTCTTAGGAGATGCAGATAAGTTAGAGAACGAACTCACTGTTATCCGCCGTGGTAAGAAAAAATACTTCGTCCTTACATATTAAAAAACAGACTGGAGGCATTTGCTATCCAGTCCTTTTTTTGCTAGACTAAAACTATGAATACAAACCTCAAACCCAAACTCCAGCGCTTTGCTTCTGCTAGTGCCTTTGCCTGTCCTATCTGCCAAGAAAATCTAACCTTGATAGAGACTAGCCTCAAGTGTAGCAACCGCCATTCTTTTGACCTAGCAAAATTCGGCTATGTCAATCTAGCACCGCAAATCAAACAATCGGCCAACTACGACAAGGAAAACTTCCAAAATCGCCAGCAAATCCTAGAAGCTGGCTTTTATCAGGCTATCTTAGAAGGCATCTCAGACATACTAGCGACTAAACCATCCGCAAAAACTGTCTTGGACATCGGTTGTGGCGAAGGTTTCTACTCTCGTAAACTCCAAGAAAGTCACCCTGACAAGACCTTCTATGCCTTCGATATTTCTAAAGATTCCGTCCAAATCGCTGCTAAGAGTGAACCCAACTGGTCAGTCAATTGGTTTGTCGGTGACCTGGCTCGTCTTCCTATAAAAGACGCCAGCATGGATATCCTGCTTGATATCTTTTCCCCTGCTAACTACGGTGAATTTCGCCGCGTTTTATCTCAAAACGGTATCTTAATTAAGGTCATACCAACTGAAAATCACCTTAAAGAAATCCGCAAAACTGTACAGGAGCAGCTGACAAAGAAGGACTATTCCAACCAAGATATCAAGGAACATTTCCAGGAACATTTCAGCATCCAATCTAGTCAGATAGCTTCCCTGACCAAATCCATTACAGCAGAGCAAAGACAGGCCTTACTCAGCATGGCGCCCCTACTCTTTCACGTTGACCAAAGCAAGATTGACTGGAGCCAACTGACAGAGATTACCATCGAAGCAGAGATCCTGGTTGGGAAAGCACTGTAAATTAGTTTAAATATGAAAAAACGCATCTTTAATAGATGCGTTTTTGTTTAATCTTAGTTCAAGTGCCAGATATCTTCGTTGTACTGAGCGATTGTACGGTCAGATGAGAAGAATCCTGCTTTAGCAATGTTGACGATCACTTTATCCAACCATGCATCACGGTTTTCGTAATCAGCAAGCATTTGCTCTTTCACTTTGATGTAGTCTTCCAAGTCAAGAAGAGTCATGAACCAGTCTTTGTTGATCAATTCATTGTAAAGACGTTCCAAGCGTTCTTTCTTACCAACTGCAAGAACAGCGTCGCTCACGATAAAGTCAACCAATGGTTTGATCGCTTTACGAGCGTAGAATTCGCTTGATTTGTAAGCTGATTTTGCGTAAAGGTCGATAACAGTTTCTGAATCTTCACCAAAAATGTAGATGTTTTCGTCTCCAACCAACTCAGCGATTTCCACGTTAGCCCCGTCCATAGTACCAAGAGTCAAAGCTCCGTTCAACATGAATTTCATGTTACCAGTACCTGAAGCTTCTTTAGAAGCAAGTGAGATTTGTTCTGAGATGTCACATGCTGGGATAAGGAAGCTTGCTGCAGTAACGTTGTAGTTTTCAACCATTACGACTTGCAAGTGTGGAGCTACTGCTGGGTCGTTAGCAATCACTTCTGACAAGCAAAGGATCAAGTGGATGATGTCTTGAGCGATTGTGTAGGCAGGAGCTGCTTTACCTCCAAAGAATACTGTGATTGGACGAGCAGGGATATTACCAGCCTTGATGTCAAGATATTTGTGGATAACATACAAAGCGTTCATTTGTTGACGTTTGTACTCGTGAAGACGTTTGATTTGGATATCAAAGATAGAGTTAGTATTGATTTCCACACCTTGGTGCTCTTTCAAGTGGCGAGCCAACTTACGTTTGTTGTGAGCTTTGATGCTTTCCAATTTTTCTTTGACAGCAGCCTTGTCTTCGTATGAAAGAAGGTCTTCCAATTTAGAAGCTTCATGGTGCCATTCGCGTCCAAGGATCTCATCCAAGTAGTGAGACAAGCTTGGGTTAGCATGCATGAGCCAACGACGGAAGGTGATACCGTTTGTTTTGTTGTTGAATTTTTCTGGGTAAAGATCGTAGAAAGCTTTCAACTCAGAGTTCTTCAAAATTTCTGTATGAAGAGCGGCAACCCCGTTTACGCTGTATCCATAGTGGATATCCATGTGGGCCATGTGTACACGATCGTTTTCATCAATGATTTGAACAGCTGGATCTTTGTATTCAGCACGAACACGGCGGTCCAATTCTTTGATGATTGGTACCAAGTGAGGAACCACTTCTTCCAAGAATTCAAGAGGCCATTTTTCAAGGGCTTCAGCAAGGATTGTGTGGTTTGTGTAGGCAGTCATGCTACGAACGATAGAGATTGCTTCATCAAGTTCGATGCCACGTTCAGTCAAAAGACGGATCAATTCAGGAATCACCATTGATGGGTGAGTATCGTTGATTTGTACAACTGCGTAATCAGCAAGGTCATGCAAGTTGCTTCCTTTTTCGATGGCTTCATCGATGATCAATTGAGCACCATTTGAAACCATGAAGTATTGTTGGAAGATACGGAGCAATTCACCTTGTTTGTCGCTATCGTCTGGGTAAAGGAAAAGAGTCAAGTTGCGAGCGATGTCTGTCTTATCAAAGTTAATGCCATCTTCAATGATAGATGAATCAACTGAATCCAAGTCAAACAAACGCAAGCGGTTTTTCGTAGCTGTTTTGTAACCAGGTACATCGATATCGTAAAGAGTAGATGTCAATGTGAAGTGTGCAAATGGTACTTGGTAGCTACGGCTTGAACGAACCAACCAGTTTTGGTCAGTCAACCAAGCGTTAGGAATTGTTTCTTGTTGGTTGTTTTTAAGAACTTGTTGGAAAAGACCAAAGTGGTAGTTCAAACCAACACCGTCACCGTTCAATCCAAGTGTAGCGATTGAGTCGATAAAGCAGGCTGCCAAACGTCCCAAACCACCATTACCAAGCGATGGTTCCAATTCTACTTCTTCGATTTCGATCAACTCTTTACCTGCGTCAGCAAGTTCTTTTTTAACTTCGTCATAAAGACCAAGGTTAATCAAGTTGTTAGACAAGAGTTTACCAATCAAGAACTCAGCTGAGATATAGTAAACTTTTTTCTTACCAGTGTTCACTGGTTTTTGGCTGCTTGCAAGTTTGCTGTAGTTAAGAAGAGCAAGGTAAAGCTCTTCGTTGCTACATTCTGCGATAGATTTATTGTAACGATTTTGTACAAATTCTTTTAATGGTAACATTTTTTGTGTCTCCTGATAATGTCTTATTTCTTTAATTCTACCAAATTTTCATTGATTCGGCGATAAATTGTAGTCAAGTCAAGCAAAGTTTCTTCGACAGCAGGAGTCAATTGATCCTCTGTCATACGCCATGACCAGTTTCCACCAAGAGTAGATGGGAAGTTCATACGAGCTGAACCATCCAACTCTAGCAAATCTTGCATAGTAGCGATAGTCATAAAGCTTACTGATGAGAAGGCTGTACGAAGCATAGCATGTACTACTGTTTCATATTCCTTGCGGTTTGTATAACGTGCCATGTACTCACGAGTTGGATCGTCAATTTCATTACGGTACCAACCAAGAACAGTGTTGTTATCGTGTGTTCCTGTGTACATAACAGAGTTAGCTGGTGCCAAGTGTGGGCTGTCGATACTTTCGTGCTCTGGGTTGAAGGCAAATTGAAGGACTTTCATTCCTGGGAAGCCAGTGCGTTCACGTAGTTCAATAACTTCGTCAGTCATGAATCCAAGGTCTTCTGCGATGATGTTCAAGTCACCAAGTTCCTCTTTCACCGCTGCAAAGAGTTTGTAGTCAGGACCTTTCACCCATTTACCAGGTGCTGCTGTTTCAGAACCAGCAGGAATTTCCCAGTAAGACTCAAATCCACGGAAGTGGTCGATACGAACGATATCGTAGATTTTGAAGCTTTCACGCAAGCGTTCAATCCACCATTTGTAGCCATCTTTGTCCATAGCTTCCCAGTCATAGATTGGGTTACCCCAGAGCTGACCAGTTGCAGAAAATTCATCTGGTGGGCATCCTGCGATGCAAGTCGCCTTACCGTTGACATCTGTCTTGAAGAGATGTGGATTTGCCCACATATCGCTTGAATCTTCCGCTACATAGATAGGCATATCTCCGACAATTTCGATATGGTTGTCATTAGCATATGCTTTCAATTTCAACCATTGTTGGAAGAAAAGGTATTGGGTTACGCGGTGGTAAACAAGCTTGTCAGCTAATTTCTCACGGTAGCTTTCAAGAGTTGAAGCTTTACGAGCACGAGCATCTGCATCTGGCCATTCTGTCCAAGCAAGATTATCAAAATGCTCCTTGATTGCCATATACTCTGCAAATAGTTCAAGCCATGATTGATTTTCTTGAGCAAATTTTTCGAAGTCTTTGACATCTCCGGCTTCAAGGAAACGTTTGACAGCTTTCTCTAGAAGTGGACGACGTGCATAGTAGATTTTAGCATAGTCAACTTCAGTTGGGTTGCTACCAAAGTCCACACCTTCAAGATCACTTGCTTCCAACAAACCTTGCTCCACCAAAATATCAAGGTCGATAAAATGAGTGTTTCCAGCAAAGGCTGAGAATGATTGGTATGGAGAATCTCCATAGCTGGTTGTTCCTAAAGGAAGGATTTGCCAGTAACGTTGCTTTGTACGAACCAAGAAGTCAACGAAATCATAGGCGCTTTGACCAAATGATCCGATTCCGTATGCTCCTGGAAGTGATGAGATGTGCATCAACACACCGCTTTGACGTTTTTTCATATTAGCACCTCAAGTGTTTATATTGTTAATTATTTCAATTTTTGCGCAAACGTTTGCGCTAAGTCAAGTATACCCCATTTCTAAAATAAATGCAAGCGTTTGTAAAAAAAACTTTTTCTCTACTTTTTATTTCCGAAATCGGAAATTCCCTATATTTTAATTTTCCGCCTCCATTTGTTTCGTCTTCTATTTATGCAATCGTTTTCCTTCAATTATTTTTGAATTGAAATTTACACGATTTCCTATTTCTCTTCTATTATACAAACAATTTTAGGAATTAGCCAGTCACAAGCTTTTTAAAATTTTTTCAAAAAAATACTTGCAACCGTTTTCTGTTTGTGCTATACTATGGTCATAAGGGAAAACGTTTGCGTTCCCTAGACTATAAAATTTGTTATTCTTTAGGAGGAATACACTATGTCATCTAAATTCATGAAGAGCGCTGCTGTGCTTGGAACTGCTACACTTGCTAGCTTGCTTTTGGTAGCTTGCGGAAGCAAAACTGCTGATAAGCCTGCTGATTCTGGTTCATCTGAAGCGAAAGAAATCACTTTCTACGTTGAAGATCAATACAAAGCCTTTGCTGAATCAGCTGCAAAAGCTTACGAAAAAGAAGCTGGTGTAAAAGTTACTATTAAAACTGGTGACCAATTAGGCGGACTTGACAACCTTTCACTTGATAACCAATCAGGTAAAGCTGCTGACGTTATGATGGCTCCATACGACCGTGTAGGTAGCCTTGGTACTGACGGACAACTTTCAGAAGTAACTTTGAGCGACGGTGCTAAAACAGACGATACTACTAAATCTCTTGTAACTGTTGGTGGAAAAGTTTACGGTGCTCCAGCCGTTATCGAATCACTTGTTATGTACTATAACAAAGATTTGATTAAAGAAGCTCCAAAAACATTTGCTGACTTAGAAAACCTTGCTAAAGATAGCAAATATGCCTTCGCTGGTGAAGATGGAAAAACTACTGCTTTCCTAGCTGACTGGACTAACTTCTACTACGCATACGGACTTCTTGCTGGTAACGGAGCTTACGTATTTGGTGACAATGGTAAAAATCCTAAAGATATCGGTCTTGCTAACGATGGTGCTATCGCAGGTATCGAATACGCTAAAACTTGGTACGATAAATGGCCTAAAGGTATGCAAGACACTGAAGGTGCTGGAAACTTGATCCAAACTCAATTCCAAGAAGGTAAAACAGCTGCGATCATCGATGGTCCTTGGAAAGCTCAAGCATTCAAAGATGCTAAAGTAAACTACGGTGTTGCAACTATCCCAACTCTTCCAAACGGTAAAAACTACGCAGCCTTTGGTGGTGGTAAAGCTTGGATCATCCCATCAAGCACTAAGAACCTTGAAGGAGCTCAAAAATTCGTAGACTTCCTTGTTTCAACTGACCAACAAAAAGCATTCTACGATGCAACTAACGAAATCCCAGCTAACACTGAAGCTCGTGCTTACGCTGAAGGTAAAAACGATGAGTTGACTACAGCTGTTATCAAACAGTTCCAAAACGCTCAACCAATGCCAAACATCTCTCAAATGTCAACAGTTTGGGACCCAGCTAAAACAATGCTCTTTGACGCTGTAAGCGGTAAGAAAGATGCTAAAACAGCTGCTAATGATGCTGTAACATTGATCAAAGAAACAATCCAACAAAAATTTGGTAACTAAAAATTTGGTAACTAATTGATTGATTCAAGGGAGATAATTTAAACATCTCCCTTGATTTTTAGATACATTGACAATGTTTTCAGCAATTTTGCTGATTAGCATCGAGCTCAATGCTCGTATCTTATGAAAGGAGCGCTCATGGAACAACAACCAAAAAAAGCAGCCTTGCTTTCATTGATTCCTGGGTTGGGACAAATCTACAACAAACAAAAAGCTAAAGGTTTTATTTTCCTTGCTGTAACAGTGGCTTTTGTCCTCTATTTTATAGTACTTGCAGCACCTGAATTGAGCAATTTGATCACACTCGGTGAAAAACCTGGCCGTGACAACTCTCTCTTCATGTTGATTCGTGGTGCATTTCACTCTATCTTTGTAATTGTTTATCTAGCCTTTTATATTCTCAATATTAAAGACGCTCACACTATTGCAAAACGTATCAATAATGGCATCCCTATCCCATTGACACTTAAGGATATGATTAAAGGTATCTATGAAAATGGATTCCCTTACTTGCTTATCATTCCATCTTACGTTGCCATGACATTTGCAATCATCTTCCCGGTTATTGTAACCTTGATGATTGCCTTTACTAACTACGATTTCCAACATTTACCACCAAACAAACTCTTGGATTGGGTTGGATTGACTAACTTTACAAATATCTGGAGCTTAAGTACCTTCCGTTCAGCCTTCGGTTCTGTCCTTTCTTGGACGATTATCTGGGCTTTATCTGCATCTACTTTGCAAATCGTACTCGGTATCTTTACAGCTATTATTGCTAACCAACCATTCATCAAAGGAAAACGTATCTTTGGTGTTATCTTCCTTCTCCCTTGGGCTGTTCCAGCCTTCATCACTATCTTGACATTCTCAAACATGTTCAACGATAGTGTCGGAGCTATCAATACTCAAGTTATCCCTCTCTTTGCTAAGGTTCTTCCTTTCCTAGATGGAGCACTTATCCCTTGGAAGACAAACCCAACTTGGACTAAGGTTGCATTGATTATGATGCAAGGTTGGCTTGGATTCCCTTATATCTATGTCTTGACTCTCGGTATCCTACAGTCTATTCCAAACGACTTGTACGAAGCAGCTTATATCGATGGTGCAAACGCTTGGCAAAAATTCCGCAACATTACTTTCCCAATGATTTTGGCCGTTGCGGCACCTACTTTGATCAGCCAATACACCTTCAACTTCAACAACTTCTCTATCATGTATCTCTTCAATGGTGGTGGTCCTGGTAGTGTCGGTGGTGGAGCTGGTTCAACCGATATCTTGATCTCATGGATCTACCGTTTGACAACTGGTACAGCTCCTCAATACTCTATGGCAGCTGCCGTTACCTTGATTATTTCAATCATTGTCATCTCTATTTCTATGATTGCATTCAAGAAACTACACGCATTTGATATGGAGGACGTCTAAGATGAATAACTCAATCAAAATCAAACGTAGACTGACTCAAACCCTTACTTATCTTTACTTAATTGGACTTTCAATCGTTATTATCTATCCTCTTTTAATCACGATTATGTCAGCCTTTAAGGCCGGTAACGTTGTGGCCTTCAAGCTCGACAGCAATGTTAATTTCAGTCTTGATAACTTCAAAGGGCTCTTTACAGAAACCTTGTACGGCACATGGTACCTCAACACTTTGATCATCGCTTTGATCACTATGGTTGTTCAGACAAGTATTATCGTACTTGCTGGTTATGCCTATAGCCGTTACAACTTCTTGGCTCGTAAACAAAGTTTGGTCTTCTTCTTGATCATCCAAATGGTGCCAACCATGGCCGCATTGACCGCCTTCTTCGTTATGGCGCTTATGTTGAACGCCCTTAACCATAGCTGGTTCCTCATCTTCCTCTACGTTGGTGGAGGTATCCCGATGAACGCTTGGTTGATGAAAGGTTACTTTGACACCGTGCCAATGTCTCTTGATGAGTCTGCAAAACTTGATGGTGCAGGACACTTCCGCCGCTTCTGGCAAATCGTTCTCCCTCTTGTTCGCCCAATGGTTGCTGTACAAGCACTCTGGGCCTTCATGGGACCTTTCGGAGACTATATCCTCTCTAGTTTCTTGCTTCGTGAAAAAGAATACTTTACAGTTGCCGTTGGTCTACAAACCTTCGTCAGCAATGCGAAGAACTTGAAGATCGCCTACTTCTCAGCAGGTGCTATCCTCATCGCTCTTCCAATCTGTACACTTTTCTTCTTCTTGCAAAAGAACTTCGTTTCAGGACTTACAAGCGGTGGCGACAAGGGGTAATATACCCTCGCCACCCTTTTTCATTTTTGACCTTGTACATCGATTGTCTGGTGAGAAACATGAGCTTGCTGAGATTTCCTTGTTAGTTAATGGATGAATCATAACAAACATTCACTTTTACCAAGGATTCTACTATCCCCGCTTGAAATAAAAAACATTTCTCTATATAATACTCGTATAGAAAATGCCTATAGAAAGAGATTTATGTTACCATATCCGTTTTCTTATTTTAATAGTATTTGGGGATTTCGTAAGCCCCTCTCTCATCGTTTTGGTCTAAACTGGTTTCAACTGATTTTTACCAGTATTTTCTTGATTAGCTTATCCATGGTGCCTATTGCTATCCAGAACAGTTCTCAGGAAACCTATCCTTTAGAGACGTTCATCGATGATGTCTATGCTCCATTGACGGACGAAGTCGTTCAGGATCTAGCTAAGAATGCTCAGATTGTAGATGGTAAACTAAGCTATACGGGTTCAACTCCTCATCAAGCTTCTGTTCAAATTGGAGATACTTCTAGTTCAAGTTTCCCTGAGGAATTACTTCTTAACTTTGAACCCGAGAATCTCGTCATCAGTAAGCAAGGAAAAGAACTAACCAGCATTCGCTATCACGCTATCACGACTGAAAGTTTTCAAAACAAGGAGAGCTTGACTCAGGCCATTTCTAAAGACTGGTATCAACAGAACCGTGTCTATATCAGCCTCTTCCTGGTCTTAGGTGCTAGTTTCCTCTTTGGACTTAATTTTTTCATTGTAGCTTTAGGTGCGAGCCTTTTGCTCTACTTCACGAAAAAATCTCGTCTCTTCTCATTTAAGACCTATAAAGAGTGCTATCATTTTATTTTGAACTGTTTAGGATTACCAACTTTAATTACCCTGATTCTAGGTCTTTTGGGACAGAATATGGCAACTTTGATTACTGTTCAAAACATTTTATTTGTTCTATACCTGGTCACTATCTTTTATAAGACTCATTATCGTGATCCAGACTACCAAAAGTAGGAGATTATTATGCCTGTTACGATTAAAGACGTGGCCAAGGCTGCAGGAGTTTCACCTTCAACCGTAACCCGTGTTATTCAAAACAAATCAACGATTAGTGACGAAACCAAAAAACGAGTTCGAAAAGCAATGAAAGAACTCAATTATCATCCTAATCTAAATGCTCGAAGTCTCGTTAGCAGTTATACGCAAGTCATTGGCTTGGTTCTTCCGGATGACTCAGACGTTTTCTACCAAAACCCTTTCTTCCCTTCTGTTCTGAGAGGGATTGCACAGGTTGCCTCGGAAAATCACTATGCCATTCAGATTGCGACTGGTAAGGATGAGAAAGAGCGTTTAAACGCCATTTCACAAATGGTCTATGGAAAACGTGTAGATGGGCTTATCTTCTTGTATGCTCAAGAAAATGATCCCTTGGTGCAATTAGTTGTCGATGAGCAATTTCCCTTCCTCATTCTTGGAAAATCACTTTCTCCTTTCATTCCGCTTGTTGATAATGATAACATCCAAGCCGGATTTGATGCGACCGAATATTTCATCAAAAAAGGATGCAGTCGAATTGCCTTTATCGGTGGTACCAAGAAGCTCTTCGTTACCCAGGACCGTCTGACAGGTTACGAGCAAGCACTTCAAGAACACGATCTACCTCTTGATAGTCAACGTACCTTCTTTGCAGACGAGTTTCTAGAAGAAAAGGGCTATAACTTTAGTAAACAACTCTTTAAACACGACCCTCAGACCGATGCTATTATTACAACAGATAGTCTCTTAGCTGAAGGTGTCTGTAACTACCTCAACGAACACCAGCTTGATGTTCCTGTTCTAAGCTTTGATTCGGTGAATCCAAGATTGAATCTAGCTGCCTATGTTGATATCAATAGCCTTGCTCTTGGCCGAACTTCATTTGAAACCATTCTGCAAATCATTAATGATGTCAAAGAGAATCGTCAAATCTGCTATCGTCAGGTGATTGCACACGAAATCGTTGAAAAATAAAAAACCAACTCTCTATTTTGAGTTGGTTTTTTGTGTAATCTTTTTTGTTTGACTGATTAGTTTTCAACCTCGACAAATCGTCCAAGAATATGAACATTCTCTGAGACCGATACAAAGGCTGTTGGATCCACTTGCTTCATGATTAGTTTAAAATCATTAAACTCTGCACGAGTGATAACCGTAATCAAAACTGCCTTACGTTCGTGATTATAGGTTCCCTCAGCATCATGGATCATGGTCGCACCACGGTGTAATTTATTGTGAATTTTCTCAATGACTGCATCTGGATTACTAGTAACAATCATAGCCTGCATGCGTTTTTGTTTGGTGAAAACTGCATCTGTCACACGGCTTGATACAAAGATGGTAATCATAGAATAGAGGGCATATTTCCAACCAAAGGTCAAGCCAGCAATCAGCATGATTGTCCCGTTCACTAGGAAGGAGATACTTCCGACGTTACGCCCCGTCTTCTTACGAATGGTAAGACTGACAATATCCGTTCCACCACTGGAAATGTTATGGCGTAGAGCAAAGCCGATACCAAGTCCCATGACTACCCCACCAAAGAGAGCATTGATGATGGGATCCTCTGTCAAGACCACCACTGGCACAAATTGGATAAAGAGCGAGCTCATGGATACCGTGATAAAGGTAAATATCGTGAACTTATGCCCAATCTGGCGCCAAGCTAAAATCATGAGTGGTATATTGATACAATAGAAAGCTACAGAAATTGGAATATGGAAATTAAACCAGTAGTTACTAAGGCTTGAGATAATCTGAGCTAAACCTGTTGCTCCACTTGAATAAACGTGTCCTGGCTGGAAGAAGAAATTGACGGCTACTGCTGATAGAAAACCATATACCAGAGAAGCTGAAATTTTTTCATCGTATTTTTCTCGGGAGATACTTTGCAAAACACGTAAAATCTTCACCCGATAAGCAAAGCGGCGCAGATAATGGTACCACTTTTTAGTTAGTTTCGTTTGTTTCATCTTGTTCTACTTGTAGATTGAGTTCCTCTAATTGTTTAAGAGCTACTGTTGATGGTGCTTGGGTCATTGGGTCAGTTGCTTTGTTGTTCTTAGGAAAAGCAATCACTTCACGGATATTTTCTTCGCCTGCTAAGAGCATTACAAAGCGGTCAAGTCCGATAGCCAAGCCACCGTGTGGTGGGAATCCATAGTCCATGGCTTCCAAAAGGAATCCAAACTGGTCATTTGCTTCTTCTGTTGAGAATCCAAGGGCCTTGAACATACGTTCTTGGAGTTCTTTTTGGTTGATACGAAGGCTACCGCCACCAAGTTCATAACCGTTCAAGACGATGTCGTAGGCAATAGCACGAACCTTAGCCAAATCACCTTCAAGCTCATGAGTAGTATCTGCTTGAGGAAGAGTAAATGGATGGTGGGCGCTCATATAACGACCTTCTTCTTCAGACCATTCAAACATTGGCCAGTCAACTACCCAGAGGAAGTTAAATTTGTCGTTATCAATCAAGCCAAGCTCTTTGGCGATACGTCCACGAAGGGCACCAAGAGTTGCATTGGCTACTTCAAGTGTATCAGCCACGAAGAGTACCAAGTCTTTGTCCTCAAGACCAAGCGCTGCTGTCAAGTCTGCTTGAATGCCAGTCAAGAATTTAGCAACCGGACCGTTTAATTCACCGTCAACAACCTTGACCCAAGCAAGACCTTTAGCCCCATACTGCTTGGCTACTTCTGTCATCTTATCGATATCTTTACGTGAGTAGTTATCTGCAGCACCTTTGACGACGATGGCTTTAACCGCAGGAGCTTCTGAGAAGACTTTGAAGTCTACACCCTTGACAACTTTTGTCAAGTCCTGAAGCAACATCTCAAAGCGAGTGTCAGGTTTGTCAGAACCATAAAGGGCCATAGCATCATCGTACTTCATACGAGGGAATGGAAGCGTTACTTCGATTCCTTTTGTTTCCTTCATCACGCGCGCAATCAAGCCTTCTGTAATGTCTTGAATTTCTTGCTCAGTAAGGAATGAAGTTTCCAAGTCGACCTGTGTGAACTCAGGTTGACGGTCACCACGCAAGTCTTCATCACGGAAACATTTGACGATTTGGTAGTAACGGTCAAAGCCAGCATTCATCAACAACTGTTTTGTAATCTGCGGACTTTGAGGAAGGGCGTAGAAATGCCCTTTATTGACACGAGATGGCACCAAATAGTCACGCGCCCCTTCTGGTGTTGACTTAGAAAGGAATGGTGTTTCCACATCGATAAATTCTAACTCATCCAAGTAGTTGCGGATAGAGTGGGTCACCTTGGCACGAAGTTTAAGGTTTTCCAACATCTCTGGACGACGAAGGTCAAGATAACGGTAACGTAGACGCGTATCATCGTTTGCCTCAATGCCATCCTTGATTTCAAAAGGTGTTGTTTTGGCTGTATTCAGAATAGTAAGAGCCGTTACATTTAGCTCAACTGCTCCAGTCGCCAATTTATCATTTGCCTGCTCACGTGCTGCAACCTGACCAGTCACCTCGATGACGTATTCACTACGAAGGCTTTCAGTTGTTGCCATCACCTCTGCCGATACTTTTTCAGGGTTGATAACCAACTGCATAATCCCTTCACGGTCACGAAGGTCGATAAAGATCAAGCCACCCAGGTCACGACGACGGGCAACCCAACCCTTCAAGGTAATTTCTTGTCCGATGTGTTCCTCACGAACACGACCAGCATACATACTGCGTTTCATTTCTTCTCTCCTCTTGTATTCTGTTACTATTTTACCATAAAAGCGCAGGCTCTTCATGAAAATCATCAGAAAAGTTGAGAGTTTCCTGCGATAAATGAAAAAATCCAGCAAAGTCTTTCGCTGGATTTGGGTTTTCTTTATTTTTTTCGCTTTTCAGCAATCTCCGCTGCCTTTTTAGGGAGAACAATCTCCGTTGCATAGGCTGTCGCAAATCGCATAATACCTGCAATTGGTGCAAAGATAACTGCTAGATGATTATAAAAGAAATCCCCTTTAAAAGCATAGGCAAGCGCTCCAATAATAAGGAAGAGAACAACTGCCTGAATCACTGCTAATAATATCACTCGTTTCATGACTTCCTCCTGAGTCTATTATAGCATGATAATCATTAAAAATCCGATTAAATTATTCAAGGCGTGAAGAGCCATACTATAAGCCAAACCACCCTTACTAATATAGGCCAAACCCAAGCTAAAGCCAAGTGAAGCATAAACTAGGAATTGTTGTGGAGTGCCAGGGAAATGAACAAGTGCAAAAATGATGGTGCTTACAAGAAGAAAGAGAACTGTCTGCTTGACGTTATCTTGTTGAGGAAAGACATAGCGGGCTAACATTCCTCTAAAGGTCAATTCTTCTGTCAGAGGCGCAAAGACCACTATCATAAAGAAAGAGAAAAGAGGTTGATTATGAGTCATTTGTTCTAACATCTGTTGATTGACTGATGGATCATTTGGTAAGAAATTTTGTGCTGCTATGACAAGAACCAATACCAAGGCAGGCAACCAGATGTATTTGTTAAGGGCTGTTTTTTCAATCGTAACGGTTCCTGTCTTATACCACTTGTAGGTAACGAAGGTGAAAATTCCTGCCAATAAGACATAAATTGGGACAGCAACATATTCAGGCGCACCCATTTTCATAGCCACTAAACCTACGCCCTGAATAAAACTATAGATCATAATAAATGATAAGAAAGTAAGGCTATACCAGCCAATGTTTTTAAGTGTTTTCATAATATTCTCCTATTTGAAATAACGTTTTGTTTTGCGCAATTGTGCCACATTCATGTACATATGGATGACAACTGCCACGAGTAGAGCCACCAACTGTACTTGTCCCAATACCACAGATAAAACTACTAAGACAACATAGATACCAGGAATGAGGAGCTGATTAACCTTGAACAAGATCAAGTAAGCTTCTTCCATCTCAGCCTGTTTTTCTCCCTCATCATAAGTGTCAAGGTAGTCCAAAACTTCCTTGGGAGTCGCCGTAATAGAAAGTTTGTAGTTACGAATCTTGCTGGTGATTTTGAGACAGTAAACACCCGACCAGATACCTACAACCAGCAAAAGTAAGGATGTTGCTGATAGACCTAAACCTCCCAAACCTAAAAGTAGACAGGATAGCATACAAATTTGGCAAACATTCCAAGCTACTGAAGCATAATCTAAGAAGCGATACGTGGCAAGGTAGTCTTGTTCGTTTTCTTCGTCCTCCTCTTCTCTTTGATAACTCTGATAGGCCTGATGGCTTTTTCTAGTGAAATAAAAAGTTAGAATCACCGTAAGCATCCCTAAACCAAGAAAGAATGATTTCAATGCAACGACTACTTGAGCTTGAGTGATACCTAAAGGATTAAGATCAAGGAAACCAGCAAATATTCCTAATAAAGCACTTGCAAGAAAAATCTTCAGTGCAAAAATGATATGTTTCTTTTCCATATTTCAACCTCTTTCTAAAACAAGCCAGACAACCATTGACCAAAAGCTTTACCTGATTCGAAGATAGCGGTCAAGCCTTCTGTCCCAAGTGATGCCAAAATCAAACAAACAGCAAGTAAGAGAATAGCTTGGTTTCTAGCTTTTTTTGCTCCATCCCCCAAGGGTTCATTGCCAAGCCAACCTGCTAGATAGGCATAGAGAGTTACTGTTATAATCCCAATCTCCGTAGAAGAGAGAAACAAGAAGACTGTCACCAAACGAACGATATTGGCTTGAATGTTAAAATAATTTCCTAAACCTGCACAAACACCTGCAAGTGCTTTGTTCTCTGTATCGATTTGAAAGCCTGCTAAAAACTCTTTCATAACTTTTCTCCTTTTACGATTTCTTTAAACTTTATCTTTCTCTCTACCCATCTAAAGACTAATAGTAAAACTATGTTAATCCAGAAGAGATATTTACTTTCGACGATAGAAAACCAACCAAATAGGCTTCCAATCATCGCCAAAAGATTTACGATAAACACAACTATAGATAGATAATAAATCACTTTATACTTGTTCATCACTCATCCTCCTCTAAGCGAAAGACTGACTCGACTGGCTCATTGAATATCTGAGCAATCTTCAGGGCAATGACGATGGATGGGGTATACTCATCTCGCTCAAGCAAGCTGATGGTTTGCCTGGACACGCCAGCTAGTTTGGCCAGCTCTGTTTGATTCAGGCCATCGCGAGCTCGAAGCTCTTTTAGACGATTTTTTAGCATGTCTTTACTCCTTTGTTCTTAACTTGATTTCATTGTAACACATCTTTTTATTTTTGACAAGTATATTTGTCAAAAAGTTTAAGATTTTTGTCATTTTGTAAAAGAAAAAGGTCAGAAGTGGTATCCTGACCGTATTTTTTTATTTGATAAAAGATTGCTTACTCAGCTGATGGAGCGCTTTGACTTTCTTTCAGCTGGTTTTTATCATCCTTTTTATAATCTCTTCTGACAATATAAAGCGTTGTTAGACTGATGAGAGTCAATACAGCACCTGTAACCCTTCCTTTTTGTGAGAAGACAAATTCTACTTTGTGTTGTCCAGAAGTAATCGGGAAGGAAATAAAGCTGTTCCATGCTTTTGTCACAGGGACATACTTACCATCCACTTTCACCTTCCAACCCTCGCTATAAGGGATAGAAGTCATCATATATTTACTGTCGTCAGTAATATTCACTGAACCGACGATATGAGTATTCGAGAATTTCTCAACTTGTAGACCTTGTGCCTTCCTTTTTTCTAAAGCACTTTGAATTTGACTGATTTCTGCTCGATAAACCCCTGCGTTTGAAAGGTCAACCTTATCTGTTTTAAAGCGGAACTCAAGTACAGATTCTTGATTCTCCGCATTATCTGCAATTTGCCAGAGTTGACGTTGCGTATTTCTCTTAGAATGAGTAAACCACTTGCCGTTCAGAAGGACGGAATAATCTTTCTCTGTATTTAGACCTGCAGGTACGAAGAAGTAATAAGTTAAATCTGTTCGAGGAGTAATTCGGTAGCGAACGATTGCATCCTTAGAAGAATCTACACGCTTGTAAACTGCAGTTCCTTTTTCTTTGTCGACATTTTCCTCAGTAAGATTTTCTGTTTCAACATCTCCGTAGGCTAGGGGTTTGAAGTAGTCGAGATAATTCTCTTCGCCTTTTTTCACACCTTCCATAGAGTTAAGGATGATATTTTGATTTTGAATAGCGTTGTTTTTACCGAAGTTGATATTTCTTACCAAATCATTTGTTCCATAAGCTAATGGGAAAGAATTTGGGTTTTCGTACACAATATAACGCTCATCTTCATATACCTTACGCGTGAAATAACGTTGCATATCAAAACGACTTGCAAAACGAGTGAAATACATTCTCTCAGGATGAGCTTCTTTCTCTGTAGGATCCAGATCCTTGACATCCATATAGTAACGAACACCGTATAGGGCATCTGTTAAGAGGGTCCCATTTTCATACTCTGTCGCCGCATTAATCCCTTGATCACCCATGTAGGCGAATTGATCCATGGTCGTACGCTCTAAGCTAGAACTAAAGGTACTTAAACCTGGGTAGGAAACAAGCGATGGCACTGTTTTTGAATAGGCAAAGGTGGAGGCGATTCGATAGAATGGTTGGTCTGCTTGTTTCTGAACATCATCTGTCACTTGTTTTACAGATACCGTTGCATCTACAAACTTATCTACATCCGCATACCCAAAGGTTGCTTGAGATAGATAAGCGTTGTAACCCAACTCAAAGATTGTTAAGGTAGATAAGGCAAGAATGGCTAATCTTGTCATTCTTGAGCGCAGTAAGAAGATAACCGCCAAGTAGACCAGCAAGGTTAATACAACCTGAGATAAGAGATAACCTGTTTGGAGAAGAATGCCTAAAAGAAGGACGACAGCCCCAGCTATCAATAGCACCATTTTTTTCACTTGAGGTGCTTTACGTGAACGACTCCAATAGAGATAAGAGCAGGCTGCAGTGATAGCTAATAGTAAAATCCAAAATACAATAACATTCTTTGTTAGAAATTGAGTCAATGCTTCTGGCTGTGTTTTTGGAAGATAGGTGAATTTCTTTGTATAGAGATAAATTGCTGATAAAACTAGTAACACAGCTGAAAGCAACTTCCCTCTGCGAGAAATTTCTACTTGTCCCTTAACTACCTGATAGGCTAAAACGAGCATAAAGAACGAGAATAACCATGAGAAACGGAAGAAGAATCCAGCTGGATTTTGTCCCATATGCCAGATTTTACTTACAAACTCATTGACAAAGGAAAGGAAGAAGACGAAGGTGACTGCTCCTGCAGCCCAACGTTTTTCCTTAGCTATCTGCTTTGACGTAAAGTAGAGGATAAAACCTAGAAATCCTAAAGCGCCGATGTAGATATTGGGAAGGTTTGGTCCAGCTGACCAGCCTGAGGCAGTATCAAAACCACCGATAGCTAGTTTAGACAGAATATCCACAGGATTAATCTGAAAGGCCAAGGAGAATTTCATGGCATCTCCAACTTGCCCCTTACTCTCAAGGAGATTATAGAAAACTGGCACAATCAATACCGATGCCGTAGCAACCCCAATGACAGAGAAGGCAAATGTTTTTACCAGAGGACTCAAGAAGTGTTTCAGCTTCTGTTTCAGAGTTCCCTGAATAGAGAGGCGTGGTGAAACATAATAACAAGAGTATAGGACGATAAAAATCGAAATCATATACCCCATATAGAACTGCAGAAAGACTGTTAGTCCTAAAATAAAGGCATAACGATAGGGTCTTCCTCCATCCAAAATCTCTTCCAGATAAACGATAACGAGCGGTAGCATAATCATGGCATCATAGAAAATGACGTTCATCTGGTAAGAAACGAGCATCCCTGAAAGAGCATAGGCTGTTGCAAATAAAGGCACCAACCACACACGTGATTCTGCACCTTTATAGCGCTTAATCAGGAAATGAGAGAAAGAAAGTCCGATTGCACCGTATCTGAGCCAAATGGTCAGAAAGACAGCTAAACCATAGTGTTTGAAGGGGATAAGAATATAAAAAATATTAAAGGGACTCATCAAGTAATAGCCCAAAACCCCTATCATGTCTCCACCGAGAGATTTAGTAAAAGAGTAAGTCAGGCTACTCAAATCACCAGTAAGTATCGCATTTTTAAGCAAGCCAAAAAAGCTGATATACTGCTGACCAAAGTCAACTGCCATCAGGCTTTTATTCCCAAAAGGATAGCTACCCATGAAAAACCAAACTACCAGCATAATGGTCATCGGTAGTAAGGCACTCATCGTATAAAGCAAGGCTTTAGGGTGTTTCCCTTTCAATTCTTGCCAACGCATTAACCACTTATCCATGTTTGTTTTCTCCTATACCATTTTAACCAATCTTATCTTTTTCAGCTTGGTCAATATTACTTTTTGCGACGATAAAGTGAGGACGTTGCTTCACCTCGTAATAAATCTTTCCAATATACTCTCCAAGTACTCCTATGAAAATGAGTTGCACACTACTAAACAAGATAATGGCTGCTATTGTAGTGAAATAGCCACTCGTATAGTCGGAAGAAAAGATAAATTTACAAAATTCATAAACAATGTAGAGAAGAGACAGAGCCATGCTGACAAATCCAAATTGGATACAAATTCTAAGAGGACGATCATTAAACGAAATAATCCCCTGGAAAGCATAGTTCATAGACTTCTTAAAGCCGAATTTACTTTTTCCTGCCTTACGAACTTCATTTTTATAAGGAATAACCTTCTCTTTAAAACCGATCCACTCATAAAGCCCTTTGTTAAATCGGTTGTACTCAGGCAGCGAAACAAACACATCCACAGCTCTCTTGCTGAGGAGTCGTAATTCAGATTTCCCGTCTGTTAACTTGACATCCATGGAATGGTTCGAGAATTTATAAAAACTACGAGCAAAGAAGCTTCCTACAAATGACTCCCCTTCTCGAGTTCTCTGACCGCTGACAATGTCATATCCTTCTTTATAAGCTTCTACAAAGAGAGGGATAAGGTAGGGCGGATGTTGCAAATCACCATCCATCACCATAACTGCATCACCAGTCGCATACTTAAAACCTGCAAGAATTCCACTCTCGCGTCCAAAGTTTCTACTAAAGCTGATATACTTGACCCGTGGGTTTTCATTGGCAATAGCATCGATTAATTCTAGTGTGCTATCGCTACTGCCGTCATCCACATAGAGAATTTCGTAGTCAGACAGTTCTTCCGATAAAATCATACTCTCTAACTGCTCAGAGATGGCTTTATGCGTTTGAGCGAGAACTAATTCTTCATTTAAAAGAGTGATAAGAATTGATAGTTTCATCTAAATACTCCATAATATCTACTTTTTTAAAAAAGGGAGAGAGCCATGCTCTCCCCTATCTAAAGAAACTCAACTATTACTTATTAGAATATTTACGTTTCAATACAACTGTGCCTGATAAGATGACGATTCCTGCAAATACCAAGCCAGTTCCTACGGCTTCTCCAGTTTTAGGAAGTTTTGGTTTCTCATCTGTTGTAGTCGTTGATCCTTCTGTTGTTGAAGTGGTTGTTGGCCCTTCTGTTGATGCGGTCGTTGAAGTTGTCGTTGATCCTTCTGTTGTTGAAGTAGTTTTTGGCTCTTCTGTTGTTGTAGTTGTAGAAGTTGTCGCTGGTTCTTCTGTTGTTGTAGTTGTAGAAGTTGTCGCTGGACCTTCTGTCGTTGTAGTTGTAGAAGTTGTCGCTGGACCTTCTGTCGTTGTAGTTGTAGAAGTTGTCGCTGGACCTTCTGTCGTTGTAGTTGTAGAAGTTGTCGCCGGTTCTTCTGTTGTTGTAGTTGTAGAAGTTGTCGCTGGACCTTCTGTCGTTGTAGTTGTAGAAGTTGTCGCTGGACCTTCTGTCGTTGTAGTTGTAGAAGTTGTCGTTGGTTCTTCTGTCGTTGTAGTTGTAGAAGTTGTCGTTGGTTCTTCTGTCGTTGTAGTTGTAGAAGTTGTCGTTGGACCTTCTGTCGTTGTAGTTGTAGAAGTTGTCGTTGGTTCTTCTGTCGTTGTAGTTGTAGAAGTTGTCGTTGGTTCTTCTGTCGTTGTAGTTGTAGAAGTTGTCGTTGTGGTTGTTGTGGTCGTAGTTGTAGTTGTAGTAGTCTTATCTCCACTACCCTCACCTGAACCTGTTTCTAAACGGGTCAAGGCCTTAATTGGAGTACGCTTTTCGAAGTTGCTTGCTGTCCATTCCAAAACATTGGCAACTTGAGTATCTTTTGGAAGTTCCGAAGTCAACTCTGTTGTGTACTCAATGTACATCGCCCAATTCCAGTTGTCACCAAAGTTAATGGTGAATCCTGTGATTTTACCATCCGCATTTCGAGTGAATTCAGCTTTTTTGCTAAAGTTATCGATTGGTTCCAATTTAAGAAGTGCTGCTTCATTTGGAATTTTTTCTGGTTGAGTCGCATAACGAACTGCACGGAAAGAGCTTTCTACCAATACTTGTCCACTATCGCTAAAGTCATCCTTGATGACCATGTTGTTCAATTTATCCTGAACAGCGTTCAAAACAACACGCCACTTGATGCGGTTAGGATTTTCTGAATCTTGGTAACCATATTTCATTTCATAGTCACCAGCTTCACCGTCTGTTTTATTGTAATTGAGGGTATATTTTTCTGTCCCGAATTGGAAAGTATAGTTACCTGATTCTGGTAAGTTGGTTACGTTTGGACGAACAGAATATTTCAAAGACATTACCTTATCCTTGTAATTCTTAGAGAAATAATCTGTAAAAGTAATCGTTACTTTTTGAGTGCTTGGATCTGTCACAGCATTCCCAATTACTTCACCACTGCTATGGGTAATTGGAAATTCTAGCTTGGTGATCAAGCCCAATTCTTTAGGAAGGTCAAGTACCAGTACATCGCCTTCGTTAATTTGTTGAGTATCAGGGAAAGAAATGGTATTGGTTGCTTCCAAAACTTTACCTGTTCCGATTTGAGTGTCCGATGTCAATGGTTGACCATCAACAGTGATTGATGTTTTATTGGTATAGTCTGTAACATCAGCTGCAAATACTGTTGTCAGTACCGTCAAAGATAACACGATTATACCCAAAAATGCAAACACGCGCATCGTGTTCTTTTTAAAATAATTCATGGTTGACTCCTTTTGATTAATCAAATATATCATAGCATTTTTTGAATTCGTTTACAAGTGATTTTTATAATATCCCTCTTTCCCATCCAAAAACATTCAGTTTTTTTCAACCTTTTATACAAAAAAGACTTCAATGGTCGAATTTTTTATTAAATAAAAACCAGGAATAAAACCCTGGTTCATTACTTTACTATTAAAAGCCTAATTTTTCAAATACTTCTGAGAAATTTTGACAGATAGCATCAAGCGAAACTTCTACTTCTTCTCGAGTTTGGTTGTTCTTAACCTTGACTTGTCCACTTTCGACTTCGCTCTCTCCCAGAGTGATAAGAGTCTTAGCAGCAAAAACATCGGCTGACTTAAACTGAGCTTTAAGCTTGCGGTTGAGGTAATCACGCTCTGCTTTGAAACCTTGTTGGCGAAGAGCCTGTACTAATTCCAAGGCCTTAACATTTGCTCCTTCTCCCAAGACTGCGATATAGACATCTAGGGCATTTTCGATAGGGAGAACCACTCCTTGCTTTTCAAGGACTAGAAGAAGACGCTCTACACCAAGTCCAAAGCCAAAGCCAGCAGTTTCAGGACCGCCAAAGTAAGCAACCAAGCCATCATAGCGACCACCTGCACAGACTGTCAATTCATTGCCCTCGATTTCTGTGATAAACTCAAAAATCGTGTGGTTATAGTAGTCCAAACCACGCACCATGTTGGTATCGATGATATAGGCTACTCCGAGATTTTCCAACATCTGACGAACAGCATCAAAGTGAGCTTGGCTTTCTGTATCCAGGTAATCCAAGATAGATGGTGCATTCTCCACAGCTACCTTGTCTTCTTTTTCCTTCGAGTCCAAGACACGGAGAGGATTTTCCTCCAAACGACGTTGGCTATCCTTAGATAAGCTATCTTTGAGCGGTGTTAAGTAGTCAATCAAGGCCTGACGGTATGCTGCACGGCTCTCAGGATTTCCAAGGGTGTTGAGGTGTAGTTTGACACCTTGAACACCGATTGCTTTCAAGAAGTGGGCTGCCATAGCGATCGTTTCTACATCAGTAGCTGGATTGCTAGAGCCAAAGCACTCCACACCAATCTGGTGGAATTGGCGCAAACGACCTGCTTGTGGGCGCTCATAGCGGAACATTGGCCCCATGTAGTAGAACTTACTTGGTTTTTGAACTTCTGGTGCAAAGAGTTTGTTTTCCACATAAGAACGAACGACTGGAGCAGTTCCTTCTGGACGGAGGGTAATATGACGGTCTCCCTTGTCGTAAAAATCATACATTTCCTTGGTTACGATATCAGTTGTGTCTCCAACAGAACGACTGATGACTTCGTAGTGCTCAAATATTGGGGTACGCACTTCTGCGTAGTTGTAGCGTTTGAAGATTTCACGCGCAAAGCCTTCAACGTACTGCCATTTGGCAGACTCAGCAGGTAAAATATCCTGCGTTCCTTTTGGTTTTTGTAATTTCATAGGGAATCCTCTTTATAACTTAATAGTCCTATTTTACCATAAATGACGGGATTGGGACAGTGAGAAAAGAAGACTAACACCTAAATTTCATTTTTGAGATTAAGACTAGCTAGGAGAATTGCAAGCAAGGAAAGCCCAACAAACAGAGACCATGTTAACTGTATATCCCATACTGCCACCAGTGAAAAACAGGCCGTCCCCACTGGTATAGATAGAGTAAACAACAAACCTAAAAAATTACTGGTACGAGAGAGAACCTCTGGAGCAAGATTTTTCATGAGCAGAGCACTAATCTTTGGAGAAATTTTCCCAGAAACATACATGGTAAAAAAGACGAAAAGCATCCCGAGCAAGACTTGGTTTAACAAATTAGATAGACCAACTAGACTGGCTCCTAATGTAACCCACATCATCAATCTAGGCAGAGATTGCTTCCCAAAATAATCATTGCCAGTAAGGCTACTGATGATAACAGCTAATAAGGTAATCAATTGTAAGATAAACAATGCATCCTTGTAGGAAAAATTCAGTAAGGAATGATTTAAAAGGAAGATGTTATAGATACCACCTAAGGCACCACCCAATGCATTGATAAGCAGGATAGCAAAGAGCATAAAACCAAAGTTTTTCTGTCCACTTTTAAGAAAAACGAGACGTAGATTTCGGTAAATCGTAAAAAACTGATCTTTGATAGAAAGCTTCTCATTTTTCAGTGATTTACTATCCGCAAACGGAGTTGGTAAGCTTAATTCAGCCCTTCCTAAAAAGAGAATGAGAGCTGACACTAGGAAAAATATGGCATTGATTCCCGCTACGAGCGAAAAGTTCTGTGTTGACACCCCTAATAGCCAAACTCCAAAAGCTTGGCCGCCAATCGCAGAGATGTAGGTAATAAACTGCGAAAAGGAATAGGCCTCCATCAGATCTGACTCTGCTACCTTTTCTTTAACGAGAGGCATTCGCAAGCCACCAGCAAAATCACTGGCTACATCACTAATGACATTGATGAGGCAAAGGGTCGAAAAGGCAAAGAAACTAGCTTGCTGAACAACTAGGGCTGCTAGAAAAAATAAAACCGCCTGAAATAAACCGACATAGGTCATCCATTTGACCTTGTCCTTGGTATAATCTGCCCGAATTCCCACAAAAACTGTAAAAAGAGTTGGAAGCATCATCACAACATTCGCCATAGCAACGGCAACAGAAGCCTCTGGCAAAGTCGAGGCATAGACCACAAATACTAAATTAAAAATGGAAGCGCCAAAAGCATTGAAAAATCGTGATAAGCTCAAAACTCTGTATGCTTGATTTCTTAGTAATAGTTTCATATAGATTCCTTTCTTTCTCACATTCTACTTTTATGGTAGCTCTAGTATAGCATCAAGAAGCCCTTGAGAATATTTTTTGAATATATGCAACAGATTAAACGAATAACGAAAACGCTAGAATTTGTCTAATGTTAATTGGTATCTTCCTAGCCCTATCGTTTCAATTTAATTTATCCAGTTGCAGATATTCAACACTCTATGACACTTCTATAATAGTCTGCAGATTTGCTACAACCAATTATCTCGAAAATACGGACAGCATCTTCCATCTTTTTTCGACCTTCTTCTACCCTTCCTTGTTTACTATCAAGCAAACCTTCTGCCCATAGGTAGACTATTCGAAAATAGGTTTCATTTTCTTCAAAGAAGTTCTTTTCAATTTGTTTTTTGAAATAAAGGGCATTGGTAAAATCATCAACTTCAATACAGGCCATAAAACCATTGAGGAGCAAGGTGTGCATCATATTCCGATTTTTCCCAACTCCTTGCAAGAAATCTGACTTCCGCAACATTTCCCGAGTATACTTTGTCAAAAGCTGGACTGATAAAAGAGGAGAGTAGGAAGAAAAGAACGAAAGTTCATAGAGCCCCCAAATTTCAACAGAAAATAGATAATCATGTAGGACTCTTTCTTCCTCAGAGGTCAATGTAACTGTCACATCAATAGCTTTCATATAGGATTTTATCAAAATAGCATTGAGAATGTGTTGCTGTTTATCCTTTGAAAAAGGATGTTGTTGGTATTCTCTCTGATAGAGAGTACTCAGGGATATTAAATCTTGTGGATCGATAGCCTCAAACATTCTGTTTCTAAATTCAGAATAGGCATCCTGATGAAAACCTCTCGCCAAAAATAACAATTCTTCCATACTCGCATGAATATTCTCCAAAGCTGTGATTAACTTTGGAGCAGATATGTCACTCTGACCATTTTCAAAACGCGACAATAAGGATGCTGAAAAGCGTCCACCTGTTGCTTTTCTCAAGGAGATTTTTCTGGACTCCCTTAACTCTTTAAAAACTTTTCCTAAATTCTTCCTCCTCTTACCACTCGTCTTTTATTTTTTCCTATTTTACCACATTTCCTAATAAATACTAGTTCCAAGCCAGTATTTACAATCTCCCACAGGCATGATACAATGAAAACCATCAGATATACGAAGGAGAACTTATGAAAAAGAATATCTTGACAACCCTTGTTGCTGCCCTTGTCTACTTTCTCTGTATCGGAGTGGGGGTTCTACTAGGGAACCTTGTCGACCACACTGGAAATATGTTTTACGCCCCTGCCTTTTCTGCTCTTGTGGGTGGTAGCGTCTATATGATCCTTTTAGCAAAGGTTCCTCGTTTTGGAGCGATTACTACGATTGGACTTGTAATTTCTCTATTTTTCCTCGGGAGCAAGCATGGTGCTGGAGCCTTTCTGCCAGGTATTATCTGTGGTCTTGCAGCAGATGGCATCGCTCACCTAGGACATTACAAGGATAAGGTTAAAAACCTTCTTTCCTTCCTAGTTTTTGCCTTTGGTACTACTGGTCCCATCCTACTCATGTGGTTGACCCCTCAAGCCTATATCGCAACTCTAGTCGCTCGTGGAAAATCTCAGGACTATATCGATCGCATTATGGTTGCACCGAATCCTGCTAATATCCTCCTCTTTATCACAAGTGTTCTCATCGGCGCTTTACTTGGTGCCCTGATTGGACAAACACTTAGTAAGAAGTTGACACATAAAAGTTAAATAAAAAGAGCCACACGGCTCTTTTTTTATTTATGACTTAATTTCTTGGTCAACAAGTCTCCCAAGAACTGAATTGTAAAGATAATCAGAATAATGATAAGTGTCGCAAGGACTGTCACATCATGATTGAAACGGTTAAATCCATAAGCGATAGCTACGTTACCAATACCTCCAGCCCCAACTGCTCCCGCCATAGCTGTTTCACCGACGAGGGAGATCAAGGTCACAGTCGTCACACGAATCAAGTCTGGTAGACCTTCTGATAGGTAAACACCCACGATATCCCAGAAAGTAGCTCCGCTAGCTTGAGCTGCCTCGATGACACCGCCATCTAGTTCTGCCAATACCACCTGTACTTGACGGGCAAAAAAGGCAAAGACTGCAAAAGATAGGGGTACAATAGCCGCATTTGGCCCGATACTTGTCCCTACGATTAGATGAGAGAAGGGTGACAAGACTGCCAAGAGAATAATAAATGGCACCGCACGGAAGATTGACGTGATCTTGTCTAAAATCCAGAAAACAACTTTATTTTCCAAGACACCACCTGGAGCTGTCAAGACAAGGAAAAGCCCTGCAACCAGCCCTAGGAAACCTCCAATGATAAAGGAAAGAACCGTCATATACAGGGTCAAGTAGATTGCTGTTCCCCAGCCAGCTTGACCAGACCAACCCATCTTGTAGACGTTTGGTAAGTATGCTTTAATCAATTCTGCCATCTTACTGTCCTCCCTTCAATACTTTTAGTTGCACACCAGCCTGACGGATGGCATCTTGAGCGCTTGCCAAGGCTTCTTTTTCCCCTGACAAGACAACCACAAGTTCACCAACAGGAGTGCCATCCAAAATTTCAATATTTCCATAAAGAATATTGGCTGTTACTTGGTAGTGCTTGTACAATTCATTCAGAAGTGGTTCATCTGTAGAAGCGCCTGCATACTTGAGTTGTACCAAAATGCTGTTTTCAGATAAGTGCTCTACGATTTCTTGTTTCTCAATCTTGACCATAGCTTCATCGATACCTGTCGCCGTTGAGATAAAGTCCTGGGTCAATGGTTGCTTAGGATCTGAGAAGATTTCAAGAACGCTGCCCTCTTCAATCAAGCGGCCATCCTGCATAACTGCCACACGATTAGCAATATCTTTGACAATCTGCATCTCATGTGTAATTAAGACAATGGTCAAACCTAGTTTACGATTCAATTCTTGTAAGAGTGACAAGATTTGTTTCGTTGTCTTTGGATCAAGAGCTGAAGTTGACTCGTCCGAAATCAAAATTTTTGGATCATTAGCCAAGGCACGCGCAATAGCCACACGTTGTTTTTGACCTCCAGATAGTTGTGAAGGATAGTTTTCAGCACGGTCTGCAAGACCAACCAAGTCAAGCAATTTAGCTACTTTAGCCTTCTTATCTTTCTCACTAAGTCCAGAATGTTTGAGGGCAAAAGCTACGTTTTCCTCTGCTGTCTTCTGACTCATAAGGTTAAAGTGTTGGAAAATCATCCCAATATCTTGACGCTTACGACGTAATTGCCCGGCAGTTAAGGTTTCTTTACCATCGAAAATCACATCATCATCTACAGTAATTCGACCTGCAGATGGTTTTTGTAAAAGGTTAATAACACGAACCAGGGTTGACTTTCCTGCTCCAGAATATCCAACGATTCCGTAGATATCCCCTTCTTGGATGTGAATGGTCACATCTTTAACCGCTGTGATGGTTCTTTTCTTTTGATGAAAAGTCACATCGATTTGATCTAACTTGATAATATCTCTACTCATAGCTTCTAATCAGCTCCTCTACTAATTCAATATGGGTGTAGTAATCGGCGATTCGCACGTTTTCATCTCCACCGTGGTCTCGGCTGTTGGCATTTCCTAGCCCAAAAGCGACCATAGGTACTTCCAAGGCATCGAATACGGTATGCATAGGACCTGTTCCAGCCGTTGTCGGCAAAACAGATACGCCCTGTGGATAGAATTTCTTGGACAGTTCAATGACATTGAGAATAGCTGGCGCACTCATGTCACTTCGATAGCTCATCTCACCCAAAGTATAGTACAATTCTACCTTATCAAAACCGTTTTTGTCTAGTTGTTTCCGAATTTTCTCCAAAACATCATGAGGTTCGAGGCCAGGAACCAAACGAACTTCTAGCTTAGCACTAGCTTCTGCTGGCAAGATTGTTTTGACCCCTTGCCCTTGATATCCTGACTGGATTCCTTCGATATTGAGAGCTGGTTCAAAGAAAAAACGTTTTAGAAATGCAGTACGTTCCTCTTGTAACAGTGGTAATTCCAAGCCATAAATCTGGCTGATTTCCTCTGGATTGCGTTGAGCATAGGTTTCAACCAAGTCCAACTCGCGTTCGTTCGACTCTTGAACATCATCGTACAAACCCTCAACTAAAATACGCCCATCTGCAGCTCGCAAACTGGTCAAGGCTTGAATGAGGTACCAAGGAGCTGACTCAACAATGCCGCCATAACTAGAGTGGATATCCACATCGGCACTCTTAACCTTGGCATCAAAGGTCACAATCCCCTTGTTTCCACCTGAGATTTCTAACTGCTCTAAGGCATTTTTGGTTCCTTGTTCCCAGACTAATAGATCTGCACCTCGGAGCTTGTCCGCATGTTTTTCTAGATATTTATCCAAATCCATAGAGGCCGATTCCTCTGCCCCTTCCATGATGAAGCTGATATTGACAGGAAGGTCGTCATGGTGTTGCATATATTTTCTCAGAGCACTCAAGCGAGCAGTGATATGCCCCTTGTCATCATCCACCCCACGCCCATACATGATACCATCACGGACAGAAAGAGTAAACGGATCCTCGGTCCAAACTTGGTCACCATCTGCTGGTACTGTGTCATAGTGGTTGTAGAAAATGATAGTCTTGGCATTTGGTCGTGAACTTTTGAAATGTGCCATGACAAAAGGCGCCGTATAACTCTCGTCAATCTCAACTTCTGCACCAACACGTTTAAAAATCTCACCTAGATAACGAGCCACCTCTTTCAGGCCAACTCGTTGGGCAAAGACTGATTTTTTAGAAATCAAGGTACGCAAAACTTCAAAATAATGTTGCGCTACATGATCCTTTTCAAACTTTTCAATTTGTTCTTCTTGGCTAGGGAAAACCATTTTCTCTCTACCTTTCTACTAGGACTTGTACCTTTAGAATCAATACAAGTGGATTTCATTTGCTTGAGGCTCTATATAAAAGCAAGAGGTGGAAAAAATCTCTCCCACCTCCCTGTGTTTATTACCAAACTGGTTGATCCAAGCCGTCTGAAGTTTCTTCGATGACTTTTTTCACTTCATCAGTGTGGTAAGCTGCGATAATTTTCTTGATTGCATCAGCTTTAGGTGATGATTCCCAATCTTTTTTCGCAACGATGATGTTGTACCATTGTTTTGAGTTTTCGTCAGCTTGCTC
This sequence comes from Streptococcus infantis, assembly GCF_047463315.1. GTDB lineage: Bacteria > Bacillota > Bacilli > Lactobacillales > Streptococcaceae > Streptococcus > Streptococcus infantis_AB. Next base: position 250,120 of record NZ_JASHEB010000003.1, read on the forward strand.
TTTAAAGAGTGCTTTCTTGTAGTCCAATTTGGCTTCTGTAACAAAAGTGTTGTTTACAACAGCTGCATCAACTGATGTCAATGAACGAGCTGTTTGGCTAGCATCCAATTCAGTGATTTTCAAGTTCTTTGGATTTTCTTTGATGTTTGCGATTGTAGCAAGTTCAGTTCCTGAAACATCCAACTTGATCAAACCAGCTGATTGAAGAAGGTAAAGGGCACGGCTTTCGTTAGTAGCATCGTTTGGAATTGCGATTTCACCGTTATCTGGGATTTCTTCCACTTTAGTGTACTTGTTTTCTTCTCCGTTTTTACCTGAGTAAAGGCGGATTGGTGAGATATAAGTATCTGCAATCGCTACAAGATCTTTACCGTTTTCTTTGTTCCAGTTGTTCAAGAAGTTGTAGTGTTGGAAAGCGTTCAAGTCTACTTCACCATCAGCAGTTGCTTTATTTGGTTGTGAGTAGTCTGTAAACTCTGTGAATTCCAATTTAATTCCGTCTTTTTCAACCAATTCTTGGACTTTGTCCCAACGTGCTTCTTCTGAACCGCTACGGTTAACAGTCGCAATTTTAACTGTAGTTGTATTGTCCGCTTTCTTGTCTGAATTTCCGCAAGCTGCAAGTGTAAGGCCTGCTACTGTAGCGATAGCTGCTACGCTTAACCATTTTTTGATTTTCATGATTCATTCTCCTTTAAAAATAATACCGTAATAGTATCTCATACTTTATTTGATTTAGCAAATTGTTAATAGATAGGCAGACATATAGTTTGAAACTATACATATTAAGCTGATATTAGACCTATCCTCGGATTTATCATTCTATAAAAAAGCCATCTAGCTGATTGCTAGATAGCTTTTAAGATTTATTCACCTTGTCTTCTGCGTCGTGTTACGATGCCTGCTAAGCCGAGACTCGCAAGTAAACCGTAAACTCCAAACAGAGTCGTTTGTTCATCTACACCTGAGTTTGTTCCTGTATTTGGCAATGCTTTAGTAGAAGCTTTTTTGCCGAGTTTATTAGCTTTTGCTCCTTGAGGTTTGTCAGCAAGTTTACGAAGATCAAATTCTGGAAGTTGGTCTTGAATTGGTGCATTTTTTGGTAGTCCAATAATAATTCCGTCTTTTTCACCAATTCTTAGCATATTTTCTGCTTCAAGTACATCTAATAAAGCTTGCAGCTTCGCTTTAGCTTCTGCTAGAGCTGTTTGAGCCAATTTCAATTCAGCTTCTGCTTGATCACTAACTTTCTGTGCATTTGCTTTATCAGTTTCTGCTTGCTTCAAGGTTGTTTCCAAATCTGATGCTTGACCTTTCAAGGCTTTTGCTTTATCGCGTTTTTCTTCTGCATTTTTAATGGCTGTAGCCAATTCTGCTACCTTGGCTTGCAAGGCTTTTAGATTTTGACTTGCTTTAGTTGCCTCTTGTGATTTTGTAGCAACTAAGTCAGCTTTTGCTTTCGCATCTGCAGTCAAGGATGCCAAATCAGATTTCGCTTGTTCCAAGTCCTTTTTAACTTGTTCACGTGAACTTGATAAATTATTGGCTTGTTTATTTAATTTATCCAAGGTTGCTAACAAATCAGATTTTTTAGTTTCAGTAGCTACTTTTTTAGCATCTTTGTCAGCTTTTTCTGCTTGCAATGATGCCAGTTCAGCCTTAATGTCAGCAGATTTATCAATAACTGTTTTTTCAACGTATACAAAGTGATGCTCAGGCAAGAACTTCATGCGTTTACCATAGAAAGTCGGATGCAATTTATCATCTTCCTTAAAGGCATAGAAATTAGATGTGTATTCCTTCACTGTTTCAGGTGAATAGGCATTACTTGTATATGTATAATAAATGTTATTAGGATTTTTTCCTTCAATCGTTCCTTGGGCAACTCCTACTTTCCCTCCAACCGGTGTAAGAAGGGCTCTGCGGTGTCCGTAGTCGATTCCTTTTATATTATTAAAGTCTGCATACCAAGCTAAAAGGGATTCATAAGCAAACTGTTTATAACTCATAATCTTATCGTAATTATAAATCGTTTGACCATTTTTAACTTCCACAAAGTTTGGTCCACCATCGGATCCAGGAATTAGATATTTCATTCCAATATTTTCTACACGAACATCTTCTCCATCTGGGTGTGTGAACTTGGTATCATGGCTTAAAACTCCAGTGGTAGCCATTTCATTTGAACGTTCTTCTGCATGTTTAATGTAGGCTTCGTCTAGAGCTAAGTCGTGTGTAACACCATTAGCGCGACGGAGTTCATTTGCTACCTCAATGAAAGCTTCAGTCAATTTGCGATTATCCACAACAAACTTAAAGGTTGGTCTAGCTTTATATTTATGGTTGACTTCATCATATGGGTTTGCATTATAATCAGCCAGCGCCTTAGTGAAGCGTTTCATTTCGTCAGTTGCTTCCACTTCAACTTCACGAACACCTTGGAAGGCAACATTTTCCATCAAAGGATTACCTGAGGCGTCTTTAGGACGATATTGTTTGTTATAGTCATAACCATCCTCAGACGCTGGAGCTTTACGGCCTTGTTCTTCTGGATTCAAGGCTTTTTTCAAAACTGTTGGTTTGTAATTGTCAAGTTCCTTTTGTTTATCTGCTATCTTATTCGCTACTTCACTTGCTGCTTTAGTCTGTTCTTGAAGAGACTGCTCTGCCTTTTTAACCTCTTTTTCTGTATTAGAGATTTGATTTTTAAGACTTTCATCAGTCATACCATCTAGTTCAGCTTGTTTAGCTTTTACCTCTGCCGCTTTAGCATCACGCTTTTCATTGGCAGATTGGCTAGCTTCTTTAGCAGCAGTTTCTGCAGATTGAGCTGCTGTTGCTGTAGATTCTGCATTTGCCAAAGCTTTGTCAGCTTCTGTTTTTTCAGCACTCTTCTCAGATGCTACTTTTGATTCTTCTTCGATGATAGCATCAGCATTTTTAGCGATATTGATAGCTTCTTTGGTCTCAGCAACCTTTTTATCAGCCTTTGCTAAGTCCTTTTTAGCCTCCGCTTCTTTTGAAGCTTTTTCATCTACAGACGCTTGAGCTTTCTTAACTTCCTTTTGCGCATCTGTAATCTGTTTTTCAGATGATGATTGTGCGACAGCTTTTTCCTTACCATCTACTGGTTTTTCATTAGCCTGAACCTCATGATTCATTGCACCCGCTGCTAACAAAGCCGCAGCTAATGTAAATGAGGATAAAAACTTTTTGTGTTTCATAACAATCTCCTTTAAATGTATTATTTAATATTATAAACCATTCCGATGGCCTTTGTCAAAGAATATGAGGTATTCCAGCCGCTTTTTTGAATGTGCTTACATAAAAAATACCCCTGTCACTAACAGAGGTAGTTTTTAACTATTTAATGTCAGCTTCTGCTGGCAGGTAAGAGCCACCAAAGAACTGTTGAGATAGTTTTTCAAGCGTTCCATCTTTATAGAGTTCTTGGATGCGTTTGTCCACAAAAGCCTTCAACTCATCTTGACCTTTGGCAAGAAGTGGGTAAACATAAGGTTGCTGGTCACTTGGGAGTTCGATGACTTTCAAATTATCCAAACCTTGGTTTTTGATAACTGTTTCTACACCGATCTTGTCAAAAATCTTATAGTCAAATTGTCCATCGCTCAAACGAGACATGATTTGTTGGAAGTCAGCTTTTGTATAGTTAAGGACAGTTGGGTTATCTGTGTGTTGTTTGTTGTACTCTTCCAACTGTTTCGCTGATGTTGTTCCTTGAACGACTTCAGTAGATTTTCCACCGATATCATCAAGTGATTTGATGCTGTTGTCATCTTTCTTAACTACAAGAACGTTAGGGTTTTTAGCAGTTGGTGCTGCGTAAAGATATTTTTCTGCACGTTCTTTAGTGTAGCTGATGTTGTTAACCGCCATTTGGTAACGATCTGCGTCAAGACCTGCAAAGACACCTGACCATTCTGTCTTTTCAAACTTGACATCATATTTGTCAGAGTCTTTAAAGATAGCACGAACAACTTCGATTTCGTAACCAGTCAACTCACCATTTTCTTCATAATTAAATGGTTTTGGTGAAGCGTTGGTTGCAACGATAATTTCTTTCTTACCAGATGTTGCTTCACTAGTTGCAGCATCTTTCTTCTCACCACCTGAGCAAGCTGCTAATGCGCCCGCGGCAATAAGCCCTAGGGCAGCAAGTGATGAATATTTAACGATTTTTTTCATGATAAATCCTCCAAAATAAAATACAGTCTAATCTTAACAGAAAAATTAGGATTGCGCCATTATATGATTTCTATATTTGTGATAGGTTTTCTTTATGGCTGATTAAAAGACCAAACGTAGGACTGCTATCAAGACCACTCCAAAGAGAACCGTCCCCACCAGATTGCGATAGCGAAAGGCTACAAAGGCTGTCGGAAAGACTGCTAAAAAGTCCAACCATTTTATCTGCGGGAGGCTTCCAGCTTTTCCGCTCACAACACTTGAAAGAATCAAAGCGAAGATAATAGAAACTGGGAGGAATTTTAAAAAGTGCTCTACGATAGGTGGCAGCCCCTTGTACTTGGCAAGGATAAAAGGAATCATTCTCGGAATCCAAGTCACCAAGCCAGAAAAGACGATTGCCATTAAAATATACTTACTGACCATCCAAAATCACCCCCATGGTACAACCCAACAAGGTCGCAAATAGGACAGCTAGCGACTGAGACACTACTGTCAAGAGCACAAAAAAGGAAACAGCAACAACTCCAAGAATGATGAAGAGATTGCGTAAGGGAATCCGTTTTTGCATAATTTGAAACTGGGAAGTGAAAATCCCGATAAACATTCCCACTAGGGCAAAATCTAGACCAAAAACTTCCGGATTTGGCAAAAGGCCACCTAGAGCAGTTCCGACAACTGTTCCCAAAAACCAAGAAATATAGCTATTGAGATTGTTTCCATGCATCCACATAGGGTTGACATTATCCGTATGAACTAGCTCTCCCATCAAGACCCCGTAAGTCTCATCGGTCAAGAGACTGGACATTCCGATATTATGCCATAAGCTAGTATGACGGAAATAGGTCGACGCATGCAAACTCAGCAAGAAGAGACGCAGATTAATCAAAAAGACCGTCATAGCAATGGCTGCCACAGGGGCTTGAACTGCTATCAAGGCTATCATGGCAAACTGAGCACTCCCCGCATAGACAAAGAGGCTCATCAAGCCCATCTCTACAGGGGTTACATAAGGGGAACCGATAATGCCACAAGCAAGACCAATGCTAACATAGCCCAGAGCCGTTGGCACCGCAGCCTGCACACCATCCCAAAATCCTTTTTCTTTCATAAACCTCCTCACTATTCATTCCTTCATCAACTGCTTTCCAGACAGTCACAGCAAAAATTATTATAACACATTCAAAGAGGAGAAAACAGTCTGGAATTTGAAACTAATAGCAAGTATCAGCCCCTGAACAGTATGGTTCATTATGGATACATGAGAAATTGATCAATTCGAATTCTATACTTATAGCCTTCATTTTTTTCAGTATATTCATCTTCTATCGGGTAGACATCAGCCCAGAGCTCTCTCCTTTGGCCTTGCAATTTGACTTTATAGCGATAGCCATCATCGTATAATCCTACTGTCTCGGTAGTTACGGATTTGAAAGTCGGAAGAGCTTCAATTTCTTTTTTTATAGTCTGGGATAAATTGTAGAGCGCTACTTGTTGCTCCATTTTTGAAGCTACAGGAATATGAACTGTCACTTCTTCCAAGCGATGTGATTTTGAAAATGTGAAATCTGCTCGACCTGTATAACCATTCAATGCAATATTTTCGTAATGATAGAAAAGCCGGCCTGTTTTATAGAAATAAGGATCCCTTGCATGCCAAGTGTCCCGATAGGCGATTTCCGTTTCTTCTATCACTTCATCAGCTTCTCCAAACACTTTTTCAAGAGATTTGAGGGGCATATTGAATGACAGTGACTCAAATAGAATCAATTGTGTCTTTGGAATATGCTGGCAAGCTGACATACAAAGCAATAAAGCTCCAAGAGCAAGCACAACACTCATTGTTTTTTTTAATCTCATATTTCTACTATACTAAAAAACTCGGGCATTTGTCCAAGATAAAAGAGCTAACCCTAGGCTAACTCTTTATTCCATGGTATCAAAAGCCAGGCTAGGTTTGGCATTTAGCTCCAAGCCTGCAAAGTTTTCTTTGTTCCACTCGCTAACGCTAGCGTAGGCAATCATTCCTGCATTGTCTCCGCACAGTCGCAGAGGAGGAATGATAACCTTGACATCTGTGATTTCAGCTGCTAAGCGTTCTCTAAGACCTTTATTGGCCGCCACACCACCAGCCACGACTAGGGTTTTAACAGGATATTTCTCCAAGGCCTTCTTGGTTTTTGCCATGAGAATATCCATGACTGCTGCTTGGAAAGAGGCAGATAGGTCTTCCTTAGATAAACTTTCTCCCTTCTGCTCGGCATTGTGGTGCAAATTGATAAAGGCAGACTTCAAACCTGAAAATGAAAATTCCAGATTATCCTCCTTAATCATGGCACGAGGGAAATCATACACATCCCGACCTTGATGAGCTAACTCATCAATCTCACGACCTGCTGGATAGGTCAAACCCATGACACGGCCGACCTTATCATAGGCTTCACCAACCGCATCATCACGGGTCTCACCAACAATCTTGTAATCACCAGCCTCAGACACATAGACCAACTCTGTGTGTCCACCGCTGACTAGAAGGGCTAGCAAGGGAAACTCCAAAGGTTCGACACTTTGAGCTGCCATGAGGTGACCAGCCATGTGATTCACAGGAATCAAAGGAAGTCCATGTGCCCAAGCAAAGGCCTTGGCAGCTGACAAACCAACAAGTAAGGCTCCGACCAAGCCTGGTCCGTAGGTAACCGCCACAGCTGTCACATCGTTTTCAGTAATTCCTGCTTCTGCTAACGCCTCCTCGATACAGGCTGTAATGACTTCAACATGGTGGCGGCTAGCCACTTCTGGCACCACGCCACCAAAACGTTTATGACTCTCAATTTGACTAGCAATGACATTGGACAAGAGCTCATCGTCGTTTTTCAGGACGGCGACACTGGTCTCATCACAGGATGTCTCAAATGCTAAAATATATCTATCCTTCATCTATTTCTCTCTTCATGATAATGGCATCCTCAACTGGATTATGGTAGTAGGCCTTTCTCTCAGCGATGACCGCCATTTTTTCTTTCTTGTAAAATGCTTGCGCTCGTTGATTAGACTTTCTGACTTCGAGGAAAATCTCCTTGTCTGTTTGCAATGTCGCAAACAAGGCTGAGGCTATCCCCTGTCCTTGATAGGCTTTCTTGACAGCGATTTGCAGGACTTCTGCTTCAAAAAGATTCTCCTGAATTGCTAGAAAACCTATCACTTCTTCCCCATCATAAGCTAGAGCATACCAAGTCTGGTCTTGAGACAGGTCTGCTTGGATTTGTTCCAACGTCCAAGGACTGACGGGATAAACATCCGTCATCACTTCGTAGATAGCTTGTGCCACATCAGGCTGCTGTTGGATTCGTTTGATTTCTATCATAGGCGTTTAATGTAAGACTCGCCAGACTCGGCGTGATTCTTAAGCCAATTTTCCTCAGCTTCGACTCGTTTGAGGTAATTCGGCACAAAGTCGTGCAAGGAGTCCGCTTTCTTATCCCAGGTCCAAAGAGCTAGATTCGCTGCATTTGGTAAGGTTTCTTGATAGTTAGCCTGTGGTAATTGCTCTTGAATCTGCTCGACAAAGGGACCCACTTCACCGACAAAGGTTACCTGGTCAGCATCCTTGACTTGCTCAAGGACTTCCGCAAAGGACAGATGCGCTTCTGGAAAGACAGGTTGAGCATGTTCATAAAAACCTGCATAAACATTGTTACGACGTGCGTCCATCAAGGGAACAACCAGACCTTGCTGCTGGCTCGGTACCAGAGCTAGAAGGCTCGATATCCCAACCAACTCAATGTTTAGGGTATGAGCCAAGGTCTTGGCAGTGGCTACTGCGATTCGCAAACCTGTATAGCTACCAGGCCCCTCTGCCACGACGATTCGATCCAAATCTTTGGGTGTCAAATCTAGATTGGTCATCAAAAAATCGATGGCAGGCATGAGGGTAATACTGTGATTCTTCTTAATATTAATCGTCGTCTCAGCAAGAAGCTGCTTGTCCTCTAAAATAGCTAGAGACAGAGCCTTACTGGACGTATCAAAAGCTAATACTTTCATAACACATTCCTATCTTTTTGTCTGCTTACTATTATACTACAAAAGCCGCCACATGGGAATTTTCTTTGTTTCCAAACAAAAATGTCCTGCCAAACAGACAGGACAAGCACTTAAGTATTCAAACCAAAGTAAAATACGAACCAGACCACATAGGTCACCAGGAGAAGGAAAAACGAATAAAGGGTCACGAAGCCAATCTTCCAAATGAGTTTGGCTTTCCGATACTCTAGCCGAGTATACAAAACATTTCCTCCGTAAACACAGGCAACGAATACCGCAAAGGCCAGAAGACGAATGATAATAGCTAGTTGAAACATATCCTGCCCTCCTTCATAAGGAAAAACCTCTTTTCTAACTTTATTATAGCACTTGCATCTTATGTCTTCAAATACTTATACAAGGTAAAATGAAACGCATTTCAAGCTCCTTACTTTCATGTTTCCTGCTTTTACTAATTCCCCTTTTTATGTTATAATTGAGATAATTGTAACGAATCAAGGTCAATACAGGCAGAAAATGAAATAGAAACAAACAGCTTCAAGCTGGTAATTTTTTGAATACAGCTGACCTGAAAACAGAAAGGAAACACATGATTTACAAAGTTTTTTATCAAGAAACTAAAGACCGTAGCCCACGTCGTGAAACAACACGCTCACTTTACTTAGACATCGATGCTAGTTCAGAACTTGAAGGACGCATTATTGCCCGTGAACTTGTTGAAAAAAACCGTCCAGAATTCAACGTTGAATATATCGAGCTCTTGTCAGACAAATTGCTAGACTACGAAAAAGAAACTGGCGCATTCGAAATTACGGAGTTCTAATATGGCCTATACTCTTAAACCAGAAGAAGTGGGCGTTTTTGCCATTGGTGGTCTAGGAGAAATCGGTAAAAATACATACGGAATCGAATATCAAGACGAAATCATCATCGTTGATGCAGGGATTAAATTCCCCGAGGATGATCTTCTTGGTATCGACTACGTTATCCCTGATTACTCTTACATTGTCGAAAATATCGACCGCGTCAAGGCTCTCTTGATTACCCACGGACACGAGGACCATATTGGTGGGATTCCGTTCTTGCTCAAGCAAGCAAATATCCCTATCTATGCAGGTCCACTAGCCCTCGCTTTGATCCGTGGAAAACTCGAAGAGCATGGTCTTTTGCGCAATGCTACACTTCACGAAATCAACCACAACACTGAGTTGACCTTTAAAAATCTTAAAGCAACTTTCTTTAGAACTACTCACTCTATCCCAGAACCTTTGGGTATCGTCATCCATACACCTCAAGGGAAAATCGTCTGTACGGGTGACTTCAAGTTTGACTTTACACCAGTTGGTGAACCTGCAGACTTGCACCGTATGGCAGCTCTAGGTGAAGACGGAGTGCTTTGCTTACTCTCTGACTCGACAAATGCTGAAGTGCCAACCTTTACAAACTCTGAGAAGGTTGTCGGCCAGTCTATCATGAAGATTATCCAAGGTATCGAAGGACGTATCATCTTTGCATCCTTTGCCTCAAATATCTTCCGTCTCCAGCAAGCGACTGATGCTGCTGTTAAAACAGGTCGTAAGATTGCTGTCTTTGGCCGCTCTATGGAGAAAGCTATTGTCAATGGGATTGAGCTTGGCTACATCAAAGCGCCAAAGGGAACCTTCATCGAACCAAATGAAATCAAAGATTACCCTGCGGGTGAGATTCTTATCCTCTGTACGGGTAGCCAGGGTGAACCTATGGCGGCTCTCTCTCGTATCGCTAACGGAACCCACCGTCAGGTACAACTCCAACCTGGTGATACGGTTATCTTCTCATCTAGCCCAATTCCAGGAAACACCACTAGCGTTAACAAATTGATTAATATCATTTCTGAAGCTGGTGTTGAAGTAATCCATGGTAAGATTAACAACATCCATACATCTGGACACGGTGGTCAGCAGGAACAAAAACTCATGCTCCGCCTCATCAAACCAAAATACTTCATGCCTGTCCACGGTGAATATCGTATGCAGAAAGTTCATGCTGGACTTGCCGTAGATACTGGAGTTGAGAAGGACAATATCTTTATCATGAGCAATGGTGATGTCCTTGCCCTTACTGCAAACTCTGCTCGTATCGCAGGTCACTTCAATGCTCAAGATATCTACGTCGATGGAAATCGGATCGGTGAAATCGGAGCAGCAGTCCTAAAAGACCGCCGAGACCTATCCGAAGATGGTGTTGTACTTGCTGTCGCAACGGTAGACTTTGAGTCTCAAATGATTATTTCTGGACCAGATATCCTTAGTCGTGGTTTCGTCTACATGCGCGAATCTGGCGACTTGATCCGTCAAAGTCAACGCATCCTTTTCAATGCTATTCGTATCGCTTTGAAAAACAAGGATGCCAGCGTCCAATCTGTCAATGGTGCTATCGTAAACGCCATTCGACCATTCCTTTACGAAAACACTGAACGTGAACCAATCATCATTCCGATGATTCTCACGCCAGATGAAGAATAATAAAAAATTCTCTGAAATCCTATGACTTCAGAGAATTTTTTTATTTAACGACAATTTCGTAACGAGTTTTGCTGTTAAAAGTTTCACCTGCTTTGAGAATCACTTGATCTTTCAGGTCACTATGAATAGCATCTGGCAAAGCCTGTGCTTCAAGAGCAATCCCATTGTGTTGAATCATTGGTTGCCCAGCGATAATGACACTCTCATCCACAAAGTTAGCTGTGTAGACTACAAAGCAAGGAGCTTCTGTTTTAAAGAGTAAGAAACGACCTGAGCCTTGGTCATAAAGGAAACCAGCATTATCATGTCCTGCAGGAAGAGCAAATGGATGGTCCAATCCAGATACGAGTTGAATCTGTTCATCTTCGTCTGCAAAGATATCTTTCAACAAGGCACCATTGTAGATATGTTTGACCACATCACGATTAACATCTGGAGTTTTAGCTGGTACTCCATCAGGAGCGATTGGATAGATACCCACAGTGTTCAATTGGAAGACATGGCGGTCAACAGTCTGAGTGAAATCCCCAGACAAGTTAAAGTAGCTATGATTGGTCGGATTAACCAAGGTATCCTGGTCCGTCGTCACCTTATAGCTAACTTCATAAGCACCATTTTCTTCCAAGTGGTAGCTAATCCAAATTTTAAGATTTCCAGGGAAACCTCCTGTACCGTCTGTTCTTTCTGTGTAAAGAGTCAAACCATGGTCGCTCACCTCGACTAGCTCAAACAAGCTAGAATCCCAACCTGTTGAACCGCTGTGATTACAGTTGCTTGCGTTGTTGACTTCGAGTTCATAGGTTTTCCCATTCAATTCGAATGTCGCACCTGCGATACGACCTGCAACTGGACCTACACTCGCTCCATGTTTAGGACTGTTACCTACATAGCTGTCAAAATCATCAAAGCCTAGGATAACATTGGCAAAATTACCAGCCTTATCAGGAGTTACATAGCCTAGAATCGTTGCACCATAGGTCATGATTTCTAGTTGGTAACCTGCTTCTGTTTCAAAGCGATAAGCGACAACATCCTTGTCATCAACTTTCCCAAATACACGTTCTGTGTATGCTTTCATCCTTCTCTCCTTATTATTTAAATTCGTGAATAATGACACCTTGAACGACGCGGTTTACTGTACCTGTAGGTGATGGTGTATCAGGTCTGTTGCCAACTTTAAGTGAAGTCAAAAGAGCAAACAACTGTCCGTAAACAATATAAGGGAATACACGGTAAACGTCATTCAAAACTCCGCCACAGCCAAGTGCTACTTCCTTAACATTTTCAAGTCCAAAGACTTGATCACTCAAGAGAACAACGCGACGAGCGATTTGGTCCCCTGCAACTTCACGAACCAAGTCTAAGTCATACTTACGAGTATAGTCTGTTGTAGTACCAAAAACTAAAACTACAGTATCTTCATTGATAAGAGATTTTGGACCATGACGGAAGCCAACTGGGCTTTCATACATTGTCGCAACCTGACCAGCAGTCAATTCCAAAATTTTCAGTTGTGCCTCATGAGCAAGCCCGAAGAATGGACCTGCACCTAAGTAAATTACTCGATTAAAGTCTAGGTCAACCAATTCTTTCACATCTGCCACATTGTCAAGAACTTTACGAGCAAGACTAGAAAGCACTTCAAAACGTTCAGCTTTAACAGCAAATTCAGTTGGATCGAAGACCAAAAGTGCTGTCAACATCATAGAAGTAAAGCTTGATGTCATTGCAAATCCAGCGTCATTTGAAGCTGCAGGTTGCAAGAGCAATAGATTACAATCATCTCCATGTGCTTGAAGAGCCAATTTCCCTTCAGCCGCACATGTGATTGTTACTTGATAAAGCTCATCAACTAAAGCTTTTGCCAAGTCAACTGTTGCTACACTCTCAGGTGAGTTTCCACTACGTGCAAATGATACCAAAACAGTCGCCACGTCTTTTTTCAAATAAGTTTGTGGGTTTGCAACGATATCTGTTGTCGCAATAGCATTGAAATTCCATTTACGTTCGTCATAGACTTCCTTGAAGTATGGAACTAAGGTGTCGCCTACATAAGCTGAAGTTCCAGCACCAGTCAGGATAACCTTGATGTAGTCATGTTTAGCTGCAATCCCTTGCAAGAATGCGGCAATTTCATCACGGCGGGCTTGATAGGATTCAAAAGCTTCCTTCCAAACATCTGGTTGTTGGTAAATTTCGCGTGTGGTGATCTCTGCTCCCAACTCAAGCAAATCTTCTTTTGTATAATCTAGCATTGAAAACCTCTAATCTAATATTGTTTCATGATTGAAAACATGGGAATGGGAGTCGCTCCCATTCCCATGTATATTTTTTATAAGATGGTTTTTGACATCTTATTCATCTTCATCGTCATCGAAGCTAGCCAATAAATCATTAACTTTCACAATGCTTTCTGAAGCACGACTCTTATAGTCCGCATCAATGCCTGTTAGGCTTGCATTGATAAATTCAATAACCATTGGAAGGTTCATTCCTGCATAAAGTTCAATGTCACGACCTTCCATAATCAGACGGCTCACCACGTTACATGGTGTTCCACCAAGAAGATCTGCAAAGACTAGGAAATCATCCAATCCTTCAATAGCAGCTTCAAATTTAGCAGTAAATTCTTCTGGTCCATCTTCTGGAAGAAGAGCCACCGCATGAATGTTGTCTTGTGGTCCCATAATCATTTCTGTGCTACCTTTAAGTTCTTCACAAAAACGACCGTGACTCACTAAAATCAATGATTTAGTCATAAATTATGCGCCCATTCCAAGTGCAAATTTACCAAGAGCAGAAAGAGCCAAGGCAAGCACGATAATGATACCGATAGCTTTTGTAGAGTTCATGCCTTTCTTACCAAGCAACCAGAAGATGAATGCAGTGAAGATTGCTGGAAGCAAACGTGGGAAGATTGAGTTCAAGATGTCTTGGAAGTCAATCATCTTTTCACCGATTGGCAATTTGTATGAAATTTCAAAGTTGATCATTGTTGCTACAAGAGCACCCATCATGAATACACCAAGTACAGATGCAGCTTCAATCAAAGCTGTCAAAGTACTTTGCATGTTGTTGATAAGGTTAACCCCTTCTTTGTATGCAAATTCCAACTGTTTCCAACGGAAGATGTCATACGCTACTGCAACTGCGATCCAAAGGAAGATACCCCAAGGTTGACCAGCGATAGCCATTGTTGCAGCGATAGATCCCATGATAGCAGGTACAAGTGAACCAAAGATTGTATCTCCAAGAGGAGCGAATGGTCCCATCAAACCTGTCTTGATACCGTTAACCGCGTCTTTTGAGACAACGCCATCTTTTTCTTCCATGGCAAGGTCAAAACCAGCGATGATTGTGTGGAAGAATGGTGAAGTGTTGAAGAATTGAGTATGAACTTTCATCATTTCTTTCAACTCAGGAGTTCCATCTCCATACATTTTACGCAATTGTGGCAAGATCATGTAAAGGTAACCTGATGCTTGCATACGTTCGTAGTTCCATCCCAATTGGAAAGTGAACAAGCTACGTTTGTTAATTTGATTAAAATCTTCTTTTGTTAATTTGTAATTAGAATTCGTCATCTTCAATTTCCCCACTTTCTGATGGTGTAGAAGGTGCTGCTACAGCAACTTTTTGGCTGTTCTTGAAGTGAACAACCGCAAGGAAGATACCTACGATAGAGATACCGATCATAGACAATCCTTTGAAGTTGTTAGCAAAGCCAATTTTTTCAGCAACGTCAGCAGGAAGAGTGCCAATGATACCAGCAACTGCTCCACCAAGACCTGTTACGTATGAGTAAAGTACAGTCAACATAGCTGTCAAACCGAATCCCATAGCAAGGTAGTGAAGGTTACGTTTAACTGGAAGGTAACGAAGCAAGATAGCGAATCCAAGACCTGGAAGCATACGACCTGCAAGAGTCAAACCGTCTGCAACCCATTGGTATTCTTTAACAAGGTTTACAACACCTTGTACGAATTCTCCACCGAAAGCAAGGGCGAAGAATACTGGAAGGGCACGAGATAGAGCCCAAGGAACTGCACCAAGAAGATAGTTACGTTCGATTCCTTTATAGTCAAAGCGTTCGATCGCAGCATCAATACGGTGAGCGAAGAATGTTGTAGTCATACGACCAAGTACGTCGAAGTAAGTCAAAAGTGCTGCTACTGGTACAGCGATTGTAGTGATCGCAAGGTCTGTTTCGATTCCTTGTGAAACTGAGAAAGCAGTTGCAAGAACCGCACCAGAAGTTGCGTCGATACGAGAAGCACCACCGAAGGTACCTACCCCAAGTACGAACAACTGCAAGCTACCACCGATAAACAAACCAGTTGTCAAATCTCCCATGACTAAACCAGTAATGAAACCAGCGAATACAGGGGAACCTGCAGAAGAAACGATCGTCAACTCATCACAGATTTGATAAGCTGAGTACAAAGTGAGAAGTAAAATTTGCCACCATTGTATCATAACAATGACCTCCTAAAAATTTTTTCCTATTTTAATAAGCTCAAAAAGTCTGAAACTGGATCATTTGGAACCATTTGAGCAGTAAGTTTAACACCTTTTTCCGCCAATTTGCGGAAATCTTCCACGTCTTTATCAACTACGTTGATAGAACGAGTGATAGCACGTGTTTCTGGTGTTTGCGACATATTGCCGACATTGAGAGTTTCAAGCGGAACACCTGCTTCTACCAAACCAAGAAAACGGTCTGGTTTACGAGCCACGATAAAGAGACGTTGGCTGTCATATTTACCAGCAAGAAGATTCGCTGCCGCTTTTTCAACCGACAAGATACTAAGTTTTACACCTGGTGGTGTAGCAAGTTTCAAACCACTCTTTTCAATATCGTTGTTAACAACTTCGTCGTCTACAACCATAATGCGAGAAACATTTAGCTTCCCAGCCCAAAGATTGGCTACTTGACCGTGGATTAAACGTCCATCGATACGGCATCCTACTATTGTCATAAGTTTTCCCCCTTTATGTGTTTAAATGTAGGTTTACTAGTTAAATGTATGTGCTCTTTGTACTCCCCTTCAGTTTCAAAGATAATGATGCGGTTGGCACCCTCTTTGAGGTAACTATGTGGAATATAAAGAGATAGGGTCGGACCAACGTTCCAGAAGCGTCCTAGATGATGACCATTGACAAAGGCAATCCCTTTACCAAACTCAGAACAATCTAAATAGGTGTCCTTTGGAGTCTCAACTTCAAAGTCAAAGGCGTAAAAGGCTGGTTGCCCTTCTGTCCATCCTTTAGAAAAATCAATCTTCTCAGGATTATCTAATAGAAGTGGATAGTGTTCCCAGTTGAGCAAGAAATGCAAATCTTTACAAACACCTGTGCGAATCCCTTTTCGCTGTGTATCTGCTAAGAATTTGTGTCCATAGTTGACACGCCCCATATTTTCAATAAGGATGTCAAATCTAGAGAGCGTTTTCTTTTTACCTTGATAAAAGATATCTTCACCGATTTCTGTTTGGTACTGTGTTGCCACCCATTTACCATCGATAAAGAGTTGAGCTCTATCGCGTCCGTCAATGATTCGAATGCGTTCTTCATCCGCATCCCAACTTGCTTCCGTACGATAGAGTAGGTAGCCGTAACCTTGTCCCAGCTCTTCCATTTTCTTAGGGTAGAGACTTTCAATCGGACTTGTCAGGCTATCCAAGGTTTCGAAAAGAGAAACTTTCTCGACCAGTGGAATGTTTTCAACTTCCATACTCTCTTTGTAAAGCGGTTCAGATTGCGGATACTCAGGATAGTAAGTCGCCATCATTTCTTTCACTGCAAAATATTTAGCAGTTGGGTTTCCAGCTTCATCAAGAAGAGCGTCATAATCATAAGATGTTACTTGTGGTAAATCAATGGTTCCTCGAGCTGAACAACCATTCATAAAACCAAAGTTCGTTCCACCGTGGAACATGTAAAGGTTAATAGAGCCTTGCTCTAAAACCTCGTGGACAGCTTCTGCTAATTCCTCAGGTTCACGCTTGATGATTGGTTCTTTCCATCGATTAAACCAGCCATCCCAGAATTCCATACACATGAGTGGCCATTTCTTGCCGTGCTCATCAAAGAATTCTTGCATCTGTGAGAAATTATAAGTAGCCTTGGAACCAAAGTTCCCTGTCACAAAGAGATCATCCTCAATTAAGGTTCCAGCCTTAAGAGTTGCTCGCCATGGTCCATCTGATGTGAAAAGCGGACAAGTAACTGCTCGTTCTTCCATCAAACGTCGAATTTCCCTCAAGTAGGTCTTGTCCTCGCCATAGGATCCGTACTCATTTTCGACTTGCATCATGAGAATGTTCCCACCGTTTTCCAATAATCTCGGAACTAGACGTGGAAGCAACTGATCATAGTAGCGACCAACCATGTCAATGAAAGCCGGGTCAGATGACCGAATTCTCATATCCTTGGTCAAGAGCCATGCTGGTAAACCACCGAATTCCCACTCTGCACAGATAAATGGAGAAGGACGTACAATTGCATATAAGCCCAAATCTTGTGCAGTTTGAAGAAATCTCTCTAAATCAAGAGCACCTTCAAAATTAAAATGTCCTTCAACAGGTTCATGCATGTTCCAAGCGACGTAAGTCTCAACTGTATTGAAGCCTAATGCTTTGAGGTTGTACAATGAATGATGCCAATCTTCCGCAGGAACTCTAAAATAGTGAATGGCCCCAGACAAAATCTTGAATGGTTTCCCATCCAGATAGAAATCATCTTTAATTTCAAATCTTGCCATTCTTCCTCCCCTAAAAGCGAAAAGTTTGCGCTTTCATTTATTGTTATATCAACTATAAACCAATCGGGGAATAATGTCAATAGTTTTTGAAATTTTCTTTAAATTTTTTCTATTTTTTTACTGAATCTTTTCTAAAAATCTTCACAAATCCCATAAGATCAGCATTCTGGGCAACTAACTAAAACAAGAAGGAAATCACGAATTATTTATATCTATCCTAAATTCTTATTCCGATATTTTAATTTTTTTAAGTGCTTTTCAGCTATTTTTAAGAATTTATGTTAAAATGATAAGTGGAGAAGGAAAAAAATGAGGTGAAAATATGGCAATTCCAAAGTATCAATACATTAAAGATGAATTGAAAAATAAGATCATTTCTGGTCAATTTGCTAGTGGAGATAAGTTCTACACTGAGGCAGAATTGATTTCCATGTATGATGTTAGTTCAATCACAGTCGTTCGTGCCTTGAACGACCTTGCTAAAGATGGATATATTGTCCGCCAACAAGGTAAAGGAACTTTCGTAGCTCGTGCACGTAAACACAAACTCGTTGAATTTTCTGATGTGGAAATCTTTGAAACCAAAGATGATAAAGTAACTGTTCTTTCTATCGAACGTGGGAACGATCTTAAATATTTAGAAAAACTCGGCCTACGTGGCGATCAATTCTATTATAAGATTGAACGTGTTCGTGAAACAAATGGCGTTACCTATATCTATCACAATTCATATATTCCTGAACAATACATCAATGCCAACTATCCAAATCTTGAATACTATAGTTCTATCTATACTCGTTTCAAATTGGACTACCACATTCACATGAATGACGAGCATTTTGAAGAAATTAACGAAATTGTATTTCCGACTCCAAAACATGCCGCTTCTATTTTAGGAATCGACACTAAATTCCCAACTGTTTTCCAAACTAAGACAACTCAGCTTGAAGCAACTGGTCAAGTTTTGGAATACATCGAAACTTATAAACGTTCTGATTTCTACAAAATTAAATTCATTTCTTGTGACCGTGGTCACTAATTTATAAAAATCCTGAGGCAACTGTCTCAGGGTTTTTATATACCCATTATAGCATCAGCTCCCTTCCCTGGAAATAGCATTTCAAGCTATTCTATAATTAGTAACCTTTTTACTAAAAAATAGTCAAAATTAGAAAAATATATCTTAATTTATAAATTATTCTATTTTTTATAGTAATTTCCTCAAAAACTTGACTTTATTTTAGTTAGAACATAAAATAGAGTTAGTATGTGAAAACGCTATCAAAAATATAAAAGGGGAGGTTTTTTAATGAAACCAGAAAATAAACAGCGCTTCTCTATTCGTAAATATGCAGTCGGAGCGGCTTCTGTATTGATCGGCTTTGCCTTTCAGGCTCAAGCTGTTGCTGCTGACGGAGTCGTACCTACTCCAACAGAAAATCAGCCTGCTGCCCAAACTACTGGAGAAATCACTCCACCGACGAGTGAAGAAAAACTCGAGACTGCTCCAACAACAGAAAATGCTACTCCAGCTGCTCCAGTAGCAACTACTGAAGCTCCAAAAGTTGAAGTTGCTCCTGCACCTGCCGTAGCAGAGCCTGTCACAGCAGAAGAAACTCCAGCTAAATCAGAAGTAACTGAAGAAGCTAAGAAGACAGTATCTGAAAAAGAAGAAAACAAAGAAGTTGCTAAGGTCGAAGCACCCGCAGTCGCTACAGAACGAGCAGCTCAAGTGAATGAAAAACTGGCTAAAAAGAAAATTGTTTCTATCGATGCTGGACGTAAATACTTCTCTCCAGACCAACTGAAAGAAATCATCGACAAAGCAAAACACTATGGCTATACTGATCTTCACCTTTTAGTCGGAAATGATGGCTTGCGCTTCATGCTTGATGATATGTCTCTAACTGTAGGTGACAAAACTTACGCAAGCGATGATGTCAAACGTGCTGTTGAAAATGGAACCAATGCCTACTACAATGATCCAAACGGTAATCATCTAACTGAAAGTGAAATGACCGACTTGATTGGTTATGCTAAGAATAAAGGAATTGGACTTATCCCAACAGTCAATAGCCCAGGTCATATGGATGCTATCCTCAACGCCATGAAAGAACTTGGCATTGAAAAACCTAACTTTAACTACTTTGGTAAAGAATCAGAACGTACTGTTGACCTTGACAACGAAAAGGCTGTTGCCTTTACAAAAGCTTTGATTGATAAATACGCTGCTTACTTTGCTGGCAAGTCTGAAATCTTTAACATCGGTTTGGATGAGTATGCTAACGATGCTACTAATGCCAAAGGATGGAGTGTTCTTCAAGCCTATAAATGGTATCCAGAAGATGGTTTCCCAGACAAGGGTTATGATAAATTCATCGCCTATGCTAATGACCTAGCTCGTATCGTCAAATCTCACGGTCTGAAACCAATGGCTTTCAATGATGGTATCTACTATAATAGCGATACTACTTTTGGTACCTTTGATAAAGACATCATCGTGTCTATGTGGACCGGTGGCTGGGGCGGTTACGATGTCGCTTCTTCTAAACTACTAGTTGAAAAAGGACACGAAATCCTCAACACTAATGATGCTTGGTACTATGTTCTCGGCCGTAATGCTGATGGACAGGGTTGGTATAACCTAGACCAAGGTTTGAACGGTATTAAGAGCACACCGATTACTTCTGTTCCAAAAACTGAAGGTGCCGATATCCCTATCATCGGTGGTATGGTAGCTGCTTGGGCCGATACTCCATCTGCCCGCTACTCTCCATCCCGCCTCTTCAAACTCATGCGTCAATTCGCGAACTCAAATGCTGAATATTTCGCCGCTGACTACGAGTCTGCTGAACAAGCTCTTAAAGAAGTCCCAACAGACCTTAGTCGCTATACTGCAGAAAGTATTGCAGCCGTTAAAAAAGCTGAAAAAGCCATTCGTTCTCTTGATAGCAACCTTAGCCGTGCTGAACAAGATAGCATTGACCAAGCGATTGCAAAACTCCAAGAAGCTGTTAGCAACTTAACCTTCACACCAGAAGCTCAAAAAGAAGAAGATGCCAAACGTGAAGTTGAAAAACTTGCCAAAAACAAGGTTATCTCAATCGATGCTGGACGTAAATACTTCACTCTAGACCAACTCAAACGTATCGTAGATAAAGCCAGCGAACTTGGTTACTCTGACCTTCATCTCCTCCTTGGAAATGATGGACTTCGCTTCCTCTTGGATGACATGACAATCACTGCAAACGGCAAGACCTATGCAAGTGACGATGTAAAAAATGCCATCATTGAAGGAACAAAATCTTACTACGACGATCCAAATGGAACAACTTTGAACCAGGCTGAAATCACTGAACTCATCCAGTATGCTAAGGATAGAGGTATTGGAATCATCCCTGCTATCAACAGTCCTGGCCACATGGATGCTATGCTTGTCGCTATGGAAAAATTGGGCATTGCAAACCCTCAAGCTAACTTTGACAAGGTTTCAAAAACAACAATGGACCTTGAAAATGAAGAAGCAATGAACTTTACAAAAGCCCTTATCGGCAAATACATGGACTTCTTTGCAGGCAAGACTAAGATCTTTAACTATGGTACAGATGAGTATGCCAACGACGCTACTAACGCTCAAGGTTGGTACTACCTCAAGTGGTATGGACTCTATGGTAAGTTTGCAGATTATGCTAATGGTCTAGCTGCCATGGCTAAAGAAAAAGGTCTGCAACCAATGGCCTTTAACGATGGTTTCTACTATGAAGATAAGGACGATGTTGAGTTTGATAAAGATGTTATCATCTCTTACTGGTCTAAAGGTTGGTGGGGTTACAACCTTGCATCTCCTCAATATCTAGCAAGCAAGGGGTATAAGTTCCTTAACACTAACGGAGATTGGTACTATATCCTCGGTCAAAAACCTGAAGATGGTGGAGGCTTCCTCAAGAAAGCTATCGAAAACACTGAAAAAACTCCATTCAACCAGCTAGCTTCAACTAAATATCCTGAGGTTGATTTACCTACTGTTGGTAGTATGGTAGCTATCTGGGCAGATAGACCAAGCGCTGAGTACAAAGAAGAAGAAATCTTTGAGCTCATGACTGCATTTGCAGATCACAACAAAGAATACTTCCGTGCCGATTACAAGGCTCTACGCGAGGAACTTGCTCAAATCCCTGAGAACTTAGAAGGATATAGCACAGAAAGTCTCGATGCTCTCAAGGCTGCTAAAGAAGCACTGAACTACAATCTCAACCGTAATAAACAAGCTGAGTTGGATACACTTGTAGCTAGCCTCAAAGCAGCAAGACTTGGTCTCAAACCAGCTGCAACTCACTCAGGAAGCCTTGATGAAAATGAAGTTGCTGCCAACGTTGAAAACCGACCAGAGCTTATCACAAGAACGGAAGAAATCCCGTTTGAAACTGTCAAGAAGGAAAATCCTAACCTTCCAGCAGGACAAGAAAAAGTTGTCACTGAAGGTGCCAAAGGTGAACGTACAATCTACGTCTCAGTTACTACTGAAAATGGTAAGGAAACCGAAACAGTTCTTGAAAGCAAAGTCACAAAAGAAGCTATCAATCAAGTGGTTGAAGTTGGAACTCCTGTCACCCATGTCGGCGACGAAGAAGGAGTTGCTCCTGTTGCAGAAGAAAAACCACGTGTTGTGATCGAGGACGAAGAAATTTCGTTTACAACTATCACTCGTGAAACTGATGCCTTACCTAAGGGAGAAACTCGTATCGTAACTGAAGGTGTTAAGGGACGTCGTAGTCATTTCTATTCTGTGTCTACTGCTGCTGACGGAAGCGAAGTGAAAACATTGGTCACTAGTGTTGTTGCTCAAGAACCAGTTACTCAAATCATCGAAGTTGGGACTCTTGTAACACATGTGGGAGATGAAAAAGGAGTTGCTCCTGTTGCAGAAGAAAAACCACGTGTTGTGATCGAGGACGAAGAAATTCCGTTTACAACTATCACTCGTGAAACTGATGCCTTACCTAAGGGAGAAACTCGTGTCGTAACTGAAGGTGTTAAGGGGCGTCGTAGTCATTTCTACTCTGTGTCTACTGTTGCTGACGGAAGCGAAGTGAAAACATTGGTTACTAGTGTTGTCGCTCAAGAACCAGTTACTCAAATCATCGAAGTTGGGACTCTTGTAACACATGTGGGAGATGAAAAAGGTCTAGCTCCTGTTGCGGAAGAAAAACCAGCACTAGAGATTCCAAATATACCGGCTCCTATTGCAGAAGAAAAACCGAAATTAGAGATTCCAAGTAAACCAGCTCCAGCAACTGTTCCTGCTGAGGAAAACAAAGCTCTTCCTCAAGCCCCAGCTCCTGTGGCAAAAGAAAATAAACTTCCTGAGACAGGAAGCCAAGGTTCAGAATGGTTGATTGCTACTGGTCTTATGGCTGCACTCACAGCTTATGGACTTAGCAAGAAAAAAGATTAAGCATAAATAAAAAGCGAGATACAATCTCGCTTTTTTATTTTATGATTAGTCACCCAAACCAATGCGTTCGAAAATTTCATCCACTCGTTTGGTGTAGTAAGTTGGGTTGAAGATTTCATCGATTTCTTCTTGGGTAAGGCGTGATGTCACCTCTGGATCTGCTTCGAGAAGTGGTTTGAAGTCAACTTGGTTATCCCATGATTGAGCTGTCTTAGGTTGTACCAAGTCGTAAGCTTGCTCACGGGTCATACCTTTTTCAATCAAGGTAAGCATAGCACGTTGGCTAAAGATAAGACCAAACGTAGAATTCATGTTGCGGATCATGTTTTCTGGGAAGACTGTCAAGTTCTTGACGATGTTTCCGAAACGGTTGAGCATGTAGTCAATCAAGATAGTTGTATCTGGCGTGATGATACGCTCAGCTGACGAGTGAGAGATATCACGCTCATGCCAGAGAGCAACGTTTTCATAGGCTGTAATCATATGACCACGGATAACACGCGCAAGACCAGTCATGTTCTCAGAACCGATAGGGTTACGTTTGTGAGGCATTGCTGAAGAACCTTTTTGCCCTTTGGCAAAGAACTCTTCCACTTCACGTTGCTCTGATTTTTGCAAACCACGGATTTCCGTTGCCATACGTTCAATAGAAGTCGCGATGCTGGCAAGAACTGCAAAGTACTCAGCGTGAAGGTCACGAGGAAGCACCTGTGTAGAGATTTCTTGAGCACGGATACCCAATTTGTCGCAGACGTATTGCTCAACGAATGGCGGGATGTTGGCAAAGTTACCCACCGCACCAGAAATCTTACCAGCTTCTACGCCAGCTGCTGCATGCTCGAAACGCTCGATGTTACGTTTCATTTCGCTGTACCAAGTTGCCAACTTAAGACCAAAAGTTGTAGGTTCAGCGTGCACACCATGGGTACGACCCATCATGATGGTGAACTTGTGTTCTTTGGCTTTGTCAGCGATGATGTTGGTGAAGTTTTCAAGGTCACGACGAATGATGTCGTTGGCCTGCTTGTAAAGGTA
This sequence comes from Streptococcus infantis, assembly GCF_047463315.1. Lineage (GTDB taxonomy): Bacteria > Bacillota > Bacilli > Lactobacillales > Streptococcaceae > Streptococcus > Streptococcus infantis_AB. The sequence goes on from NZ_JASHEB010000003.1 coordinate 274,127, forward strand.
ACCGTAGGCCGTATCCACCACATCAGTAGAAGTCAAACCATAGTGGACCCACTTGCGTTCTTCACCAAGCGTCTCAGAAACCGCACGAGTGAAAGCCACCACATCATGACGAGTTTGCTGCTCAATCTCCAAAATACGGTCGATGTCAAAGTCCGCCTTCTCGCGAATCAAAGCCACATCTTCCTTAGGGATTTCCCCCAACTCAGCCCATGCCTCGTCAGCCAAGATTTCCACCTCAAGCCAAGCACGGTATTTATTTTCTTCAGTCCAAATGTTCGCCATTTCTGGGCGGCTATATCTATCAATCATGTTTTCTTTTCCTTTCTTTTGAGGTTCCACTTAAGTGAGGCGGACGTCAGCAGCTTCCTTTGGAATCTCATGACTAAATCTTGAGCCTAGAGTTTCAAGATTTCCGTCGCTTACGCTTTCCTCACAGCGTGAAACATCGGATGAGCAATCAATAGTCTCCTATTTTTTACTTTGTTTCCCTAAAACAACTGTAGCAACTAAAGGTACGACAACAGATACAATAACTCCTGCATGATTTTTTATCACTTTAATTGGTTTATTCATATTTTTCCCAATTTTATGTATTTGTTTCTTATCCATTTTCTACTTCCTTTAATAAATCCTGACCTGAAAATTCAATTGTAATAATGTCATCACCTGACAGTTCAATTGCTCCAATTTTTTCAATAAAATCATTTGGCTCTATACACCATTTTAATCTCTTCCTCTCCTCGGCACTTACTTCCTGTAATTCTAGTAGTTTAGAGACATATTCATGGTTATTCTCTATCAATGTCTTAATTGGTTCATATACACTGTCAATCAATATACTATTTCCTGTTAATGTGTACGTTTTTGCCAATAAATCACTTGCCTTCACAATATAAGAGAATTGATCATTTAATTCTATAAAGCTATTTGAAATTTCCTCATTAAATTTATCATCAATGGTCGATTTAAGAAGCAAAAATAATTTATTTTTAGGTATGGATAAATTTTTAGCTACAACCCCCTCAAATTCTTTTATAATAGATGCTCGTCCTTCGTTTAACTGATTAATTGCATTCAATAATAGATACTCTTTTTGAGGATTTTCATCACTCATTAATAATGCTTGCTCTATTGTACTTTCTGCACCTAATATTTTAGAGCGTCTATCGTCTTTTTGACCTTGTTTAATATCTACCGCAATCTGTTTCACTTCTGACAGCAATTGCCCCAGTTCATTTACTTTTTGAGTTTCTACCAACTGATTTACGTTTGACACAATTTTTTGTAAAGCCTCTGGATTATTTAATACAATTTTCTCAAGCCTAGCCATTGAAACAATCTCATTATTAGTACCTTTTGATACAAAATTTGGCAATAAAGATTTCATATCTGATGTTTTTTGAAAATTTATATCACCCCTGTTAAATCTATCTAGTTGATCTTTAGTAAATTTAACAACATACACTTCTTTAGGGTCAATATTCTGTTTCACTTCGTTATAGGTATTAACAATAGCCATAAAATAATTTCCGACATTTTCAAATGTCTTATTTTTGTTCTGAAAAAGCTTAATATCAAGTTGGCTTCTACTTTCTTGTTCTTCAATGAGGTTATTATTCTTTAATTTTAACTCTCCCATTTTTATCCCACCTTAAAATTCTCCAACCTCATCCGGCACATCACTAAACAAAGTCACATGTCCCATCTTGCGGTTGTGTTTCGCTTCTATTTTACCATACATGTGGAGGTGGGCGCTTGGATTTTCTGTGACATATTTTTCAGCAGCCTCAACATGCTGGCCGAGTACGTTGAGCATGACGGCAGGCGCATGTAGTTGGATAACTGGCAATGGTGCTCCGAGAACACCCAAAATATGCGTGTCAAACTGTGAAAAGTCACAAGCTTCAATCGAGTAGTGCCCTGAATTATGCGGACGTGGAGCAATTTCATTGACGATGATGTCATCAGCTGTCGCAAACATTTCTACACAGAGGGTACCAGACAGGTTAAGTTGCTCAGCAATTTTCACAGCCATCGCTTTAGCTTTCTCCGCTAGACTCTCAGAAATACGAGCTGGAACGATAGTCTTAGACAGGATGTTGTTGCGGTGGATATTTTCCTGAACGGGGAAAACCGTCACATCCTTACCATTCCCAGACACGATGACAGAAATCTCCAAGTCGAAATTGACAAATTCTTCCAAAACACAGTCAGCTGAATCCGCTAGTGCATAGGCTTCTTCTAAATCTTCCGCTGAGCGAATAACCTTTTGACCATGGCCATCGTAGCCACCTGTCGCAGTCTTGAGGACATAGTTTTTAGAAAGGTCGATATCCGCCAAGTCTTGGCTAGAAGTCACGACTTTGTAGGGTGCCACAGTGACTTGTGCCTTGTTTGAGAGAAAGTCCTTTTCAAAAATACGGTTTTGAGAAATGCGAAGCAGATCTGTCCCTTGTGGGAGTTGTCCATCCTTGATGACAGCATCCAAACCGTCAGCATCGACATTTTCGAATTCGTAAGTAAGAACATCACAGCGCTCTGCCAACTGACGAAGGGCGTCCACATCGTTATAAGGAGCCACGATGATTCCCGCCACGCGAGAGGCTGGGCAATCCGCCGCAGGATCCAGCACGATAACCTTGTGCCCCATATAAATGGCAGAAATAGCCATCATCTGACCCAGCTGACCGCCACCGATAATTCCGATTGTTTTAGATGAGCTCATTTGTCGACTCCTCTGCGATTTTTCCTTGCTCTTCTGCGAAATCAGCCAAAGCTGTCGCAATAGACGGATCCTCTACTGAAAGAAGACGAAGGGCAAAGAGGGCAGCGTTAGTCGCACCTGCTTCACCGATCGCCATAGTTGCGACTGGTACTCCACCTGGCATCTGAACGATTGAATAGAGTGAATCCACACCACTAAGGGCCCGTGACTTGACGGGCACACCAATAACTGGAAGTGTTGTTTTAGCAGCAACCATTCCCGGCAAGTGAGCTGCACCACCCGCACCTGCGATGATGAGCTTAATGCCACGGCTACGTGCTTCTTCGGCATGTTTGAACATGAGATCTGGTGTACGGTGAGCAGAGACAACTTTCTTTTCATAGTCTACACCGAAGCGGTCTAGGACTTCGGCTGTTTTTTGCATGGTGGCCCAGTCGGATTTTGAGCCCATGATGATGGAAATTACTGGTTTCATTTTTAATCCTTTTTCTTCCTTTTTTGATAATGGTCTTAGGTGGTGGGGACGGAAGCAAACCTTCGGTTTCATTCCTAAAATTTGAGCCTAAGTCTCAAATTTTCCCTAGACCAGAACAGAAATTGTTCTGGTCTTTTCACCACGGTGACCATTATCGGGTTTGGCGACTGCGTCGCCTTTTCTTATATCTTTATCTAATTGCCTTGCTACCGATATCTGTTCGGTAAAAGAGGCCTTCTGTGTTTTGGTTGTTGAGTTCCTTGTAGATAATGTTTTGACCGTCTTTGACGGTGTCTGCTGTTGTGACTAGCATATAGACACGTCCGCCGTTTGAGAGGAGATCTTGGCCATTTTCAGCGAATTTAGCACCGGCATAGTAAGTGATGATGTCACCGTCTGTCTTGGCTGGAAGCTTGACACCTTTTTCATAGTCTAGCGGGTAACCATTTGAGGCTACAACCACGCCCAGTGTCACACCCTTGTCCGTCCAAGTGATGGCCGGCTCTTTGCCATCCAAAATATCAGTAATATTTTGTGCAAAATCAGATGTCAAACGAGGCAAGATAATTTGTGTTTCAGGATCGCCAAAACGAGAGTTGAACTCTATGACTTTGGCCCCATCAGCTGTCAAGATAAGACCGGCATAAAGTACACCAAGATAAGGACGACCTTCTTTGATCATGCCTTCGAGGACTGGCTTGACAATGGTGTCAACCGCTGTGTCAACCACGCTCTGTGGCAAATGAGGAACTGGCGCATAGGCACCCATCCCACCAGTGTTAGGACCTTTGTCACCATCGTAGGCACGTTTGTGGTCCTGAGCCGTTGGCATGATGTAGAACTTATCCCCATTGACAAAGGCAAAGAGAGAGAACTCTTCCCCGTCAAGGAATTCCTCGATGACTACACGCGCACCTGAATCACCGAATTTATTGTCCAAAAGCATCTCGTGAGCAGCTTCGACGGCTTGCTCAACTGTCTCCGCAACGACGACACCTTTCCCAAGGGCCAGACCGTCTGCCTTGACGACGATTGGAGCGCCTTTTTCTTCGATGTAGGCCTTGGCTTCCTCGAAATTTGAAAATGTGCCATAGACTGCCGTTGGAACGTCGTATTTGACCATGATTTCCTTAGCAAAATCCTTAGACCACTCCAGCTCAGCTGCAGATTTAGTCGGGCCAAAAGCTTTGAGACCAGCTGCATTGAAATCATCCACGATTCCAGCCGCAAGAGCATCATCTGGACCAATGAAGGTCCAAGCAATGTCATTTGCTTTTGCAAAGTCAATCAACTTAGAATGTTCGGAAATAGAGATATTTACCAAATCAAGTCCATCTAAGGTCATCCCGTCATTCCCAGGAGCCACGAAAACTTGCTCAACGTCTTTAGACTCCAACAACTTTTTGGCAATCGCATGCTCACGACCACCTGAGCCGACAACTAACAGTTTCATCTCTTAACCTCTTTTGCGAATTATTTACTAACATTATATCATAAACGTTCGTTTTAATCTTGTTTCGTTAAGCTTTTTTAAGCAAAAAAGGAAAGAAACTGTTTTCTTCCCTTTCATTTTCTTAATGTCTAAAATGTCTCACACCTGTGAAGATCATTGTCAAACCATGTTTATCAGCTGCTTCAATCGACTCTTGGTCACGTACTGATCCACCTGGTTGGATGATGGCTTTAATACCTGCCTTAGCGATTTCTTCCACGTTATCTGCAAATGGGAAGAAGGCATCCGAAGCAAGGACAGCGCCATCCAGACGGTCTTTAGCCTGATCAATGGCGATACGGACAGAGGCCACACGGTTGGTTTGACCAGGGCCAACACCAAGTGTCATGTGGTCGTTGGTCACGATGATTCCGTTTGATTTGACGTACTTGATAGCCTTCCAAGCAAACTCAAGAGCTGTCGCTTCTGTTTCAGTTGGTTGGCGTTTAGTAACCACTTGCCAGTCAGATGGACTTTCTTTAACCACGTCTTGGTTTTGCACAAGGAGTCCACCGACAACACCTGTGTATTCTGCTTCTACTTCGCTAGCGTCTTGGGCATCAAATGGCAAGGCAAGAATGCGCAAGTTTTTCTTTTTGTTGGTCAAAATAGCTAGCGCTTCATCTGTATAGCTTGGTGCGATGATGATTTCAAGGAAAACGCCGTGCATCTTCTCAGCTGTCGCAGCATCCACCTCACGGTTGAGAACGACAATTCCACCAAAAATAGACACTGGGTCAGACTCATAAGCGTAGTCCCAAGCAGTTTCGATATCATCAGCTTGACCTATACCGCACGGGTTCATGTGTTTCAAAGCCACAACGGTTGGACGTTCTTTGAAATCGCGAATAATACGGATAGCAGCATCAGCATCGCGGATATTGTTGAAGGATAATTCCTTACCGTTGAGCTGTTTAGCAGATGCTATGGAGTAATCCGTTGGCAAGGCTTTTTGATAGAAATCGGCATCTTGTTGAGGATTTTCACCGTAACGCATTGGTTGTTTAAGGTCATAAGTCAGAGTGAGTTTTTCAGGTTTTGCTTCACCCACTTGAGCTGTGAAGTATTCTGCAATCAAGGCGTCATAAGCCGCTGTGTGACGGAAAACCTTGGCTGCCAAACCTTGACGAGTTTCGTAAGTCGTTTCACCATTGACTGACAACTCGTCCAAAACCACTGCATAGTCAGCAGGGTCTACAACAACGGTCACGCTAGCGTGGTTTTTAGCTGCTGAACGAAGCATGGATGGACCACCGATATCGATGTTTTCAACGGCATCCGCATAAGTCACGTCTGGTTTAAGAATGGTTTCCTTGAATGGGTAAAGGTTGACCACAACAAGGTCGATCAATTCAATCTTATTGTCCTTTGCAGCCTCTAGGTGGCTATCGAGGTCACGACGAGCGAGGAGACCACCGTGAATATTTGGATGGAGAGTCTTGACACGGCCGTCCATCATTTCTGGGAAACCAGTCACATCGTCAATGGCAATGGTATCAACACCAGCATTATCAAGGGCAACTTTAGTACCACCAGTTGAGATGATGTCCCAACCAAGTTTTTTGAGTTCTTGGGCAAATTCTACAATGCCCGCTTTATCTGAGACTGAAATAAGTGCTCGTTTAGTCATGTTCTTTCTTTTCCTTTTTAAAAAAGTTCTTTCTTTGCTACAGTGCTACAGTCGAAAATTCCCTTTCAGCTCGAGGGTTTCCTTATTTTCGTGCAACTCCCAAACTATCCAAGACTTCTGGATAGAGTTTGTACTCTGTTTCGTGGATGCGAGTCTCGAAAGTATCAAGGGTATCCTCTTCAAGGCGTGGCACACGGACTTGTTTAATTACCTTACCGGTATCCACACCAGAGTCCACCCAGTGAATAGTCACGCCAGACTGGTCCACACCTGCATTCCAAGCATCCTCAATACCATGAGCGCCTGGAAATTCAGGGAGAAAAGCTGGGTGAATATTGATGATACGGCCTTCATAAGCTGCTAGCAAGGTTGGACCGACGATTTTCATATAGCCTGCCAGACAAACCAAGTCAATCTGGTGCTCATCCAAAAGTTCGACGATGGCACTTTCGTAGTATGCCTTGTTTTCAAACTCTTTGAGTTCAAAAGCATAGGTTAAAACACCGAGCTTTTCGGCACGTTCTAAGACATAGGCATTCCGGTGATCTGAAAAGACAAATTCTACTGGAAATTGTTCCGCAATCACCTGAAAGTTTGAGCCGTTGCCAGAGGCAAATACAGCAATCCTTTTAGTCATTATTTAATCACCACACTTGCGCCATCTTTCTTCACAATTCGACCGATTTCATAAACAGGTTCATCAAGAAGCTCTTTGACACGTTCCACATGTTCTGGTTTAACCGCAAGCATGAGACCAATCCCCATGTTGAAGATTTCAAACATTTCTTCGTGCTTGATTTGACCATATTTTTCAAGGGCTTTAAAAATTGGAAGGACTGGAACCTTGCTTTCATCAATTTCAGCAGCCAAATCATCTGAGAACATCCGTGGTACATTTTCGATGAACCCACCACCTGTGATGTGGGCAATACCGTTAACCAATTCTTCTTTGATGAGTGGCAAAGCTGCTTTAACGTAGATACGAGTTGGTTCAAGAAGAACGTCTTTAAGTTTTTTGCCTTCAAGTTCTGGGAGAACTTCTTCACCTGTGTAATCAGCAAAGACACGACGCACGAGTGAGTAACCATTTGAGTGGATACCGCTTGAGGCAAGTCCAAGAAGCACATCACCTTCAGCCACTTTTGAACCGTCAATGATTTGAGATTTTTCTGCGATACCTACCGCGAAACCTGCCAAATCATAGTCGTCTTCACCATACATACCAGGCATTTCAGCAGTTTCCCCACCGATGAGGGCCGCACCTGCTTGTACACAACCTTCGGCCACACCAGCAACCACTTGTTCTAGCTTAGCTGGTTCATTTTTTCCAGTCGCCACATAATCTAGGAAGTAAAGAGGTTCAGCACCTGCAGCAATGATATCGTTAACACACATAGCCACACAGTCTTGACCGATAGTATCGTGTTTGTCGTACTTGATAGCAAGCATGAGCTTGGTTCCAACACCGTCAGTTCCTGAAATCAAAACTGGCTCTTTAACACCTGTTTTTGAAAGGTCAAACATACCACCGAAACCACCAAGAGCTCCCATAACACCCGCACGCTCCGTACGTGCCACATGTTTTTTGATGCGTTCAACAACTTCATAACCCGCTTCAACATCCACACCAGACTGCGCATAAGCATTTTTATTCGTCATTTTATTCATTCCTTTTCTTTAATCGAGAGTCTTTAGCCGTCTATTTGTAAAAACTGATCTTGTCATCCAAACTTCTACGATATTCTTCTTCATAGTCATAGAGAGGAGTTGGATATTTCCCATCAAAGTAAGCCACACAGAGACCGCCATTTGGCGCATCTGTTTCGATGCCGATAGAATCAATCAAGCCATCAATCGAAAGATAGGTCAGGCTATCCGCACCAATGATTTGGCGAGTCTCTTCGACCGTATGATTGGCCGCAATCAGCTCCTGACGTGTCTGAATATCAATCCCGTAAAAACATGGATAGGCAAGAGCAGGACTCCCGATGGCAACGTGTACTTCTGATGCCCCCGCTTCTTTCAAAAGTTGGACAATGCGACGAGATGTCGTGCCTCGTACAATCGAGTCATCAATCATGACAACGCGTTTGCCTTTAACGACACCAGAAACAGCAGATAACTTCATCCGAACCCCTTGCTCGCGTAATTCTTGAGTCGGCTGGATAAAGGTCCGTTGCGTATATTGGTTCTTGATGAGCCCCATTTCATTTGGCAAACCTGATTCTTCCGCAAAGCCCATGGCTGCACTAAGTGAAGAGTTAGGTACACCGACCACAATATCTGCTTCATGTTTGAACTCACGTGCCAGTTGAGCCCCCATTCTCTTACGAGCCGTATGGACATTGACACCGTGGATGTTGGAGTCAGGACGTGCGAAGTAGATATACTCCATGGAACAGATAGCCAACTGAGTATCGTTTGTATAGCTGTCATACTGGATGCCATTGTCATCAATAATGACAATCTCGCCTGGTTTTACGTCGCGAATCCACTCAGCACCGATTACTTCAAAGGCACAGGTTTCAGATGAAACCACTACTGCTCCATTAGCCATTTTCCCGATTGACAGAGGACGGAAGCCATTTGGGTCAAGCGCTGCAATTAACTTATCTTCAAACATCAAGAGATAAGCAAAACCACCTTTAACAAGACTGAGTGCTTCCTTGATTTTACCCATCAGGTTTGGATTGTGGCTACGGCGAATAAGGTGAGCCAAGATTTCAGAGTCAGAGGTTGAGCTGAAAATCGCTCCTCTTTGTTCCAATTCTTGCTTGAGCGATTCTGCATTGGTCAGATTCCCATTATGAGCCAAACCAAACTGCATGTCGTGAAAGCGGAAGAGGAAAGGTTGGATATTATCTACAGAAGCTTCTCCCGCAGTCGCATAACGCACGTGCCCAATCGCTCCAGTTCCTGTCAATTTATCCAAATTCGCAGGATTTTTGAAGACTTCTGATAATAGCCCCATATCACGATGACGCTTCAATTTCCCTTGATCATTGGAGAGGATTCCTGCCCCCTCCTGACCACGGTGCTGAAGACTATGGAGTCCAAAATAGGTCAATTTGGCAGCGTCTGGGTGACCCCAGATACCAAAAACACCACATTCTTCATTAAGAGATTTTACTTCGTATGTCATTTTATATACCTAATTTTTATTTGTGTATCATTCCTTAACGATACTAGAACGGAATGATACGGCAGAAGCTCGTTTCACTCGCAACAATAAATCATTTGCAATTGTCGTAAGTTAGATTTACTTGATTTTACATTTACTGATGGTTATCTATTAGAAAATCTGCAAAGCCTATTTCCCAGTAAAGTATTTAACCGCTGATGCAAAGAGATATTGGTCTTTATTCCCTGGAATATTTTGGAAAAGACCGTCTTCGAAACGTTCTGAGTGACCCATCTTACCAATAATTTGACCGTTCTTGCTGGTGATACCTTCGATAGCATTCACAGATCCGTTAGGATTGTATTTAGAATCCATGCTTGGTTTTCCTTCGAAGTCAACATATTGGCTAAAGATTTGACCATTATCACGAAGCTCCGCAAATTCCTCAGCTGTCACGACAAACTTACCTTCACCGTGTGATACTGGGATGGCATGGATGTCACCAACTTTCACGCCAGCAAGCCATGGTGAGTTCGTGTTGGCAATCCGTGTTTCAACCATCTTAGCCACGTGTTGGTTGGCATCATTGTAGAAGAGGGTTGGACTAGTACTGCTTGCATCTTCAAAGTTCCCATATGGAAGAAGACCTGATTTGACAAGAGCTTGGAATCCATTACAGATACCGATAATCAAACCTCCGCGTTCGATGAAGCTATCAATGGCTGCACGTACTTTTTCGTTAAGCAAGATATTCACGATAAATTTAGCTGATCCATCGGGTTCGTCAGCGGCTGAGAAGCCACCTGCAAAGAAGATAATGTTAGCTTTTCCGATATTGTCAACCATGGTGTCAACAGACTTGACAATAGCTTCTTCATTCAGTGTTACAAATGGTACCAAGTTGACTTTTGCACCTTCTTTTTCAAAGGCCTTAGCTGAATCGTACTCAGAGTTAGTACCTGGGAATACTGGGATGTAAACCACTGGTGTCTCAACTGTTTCTTTGGCTTTGATCACAGCATCTGATGCCACAGCAGGTACTTCTTCCAACTCAGTTGCTTGTGCAAATTCCGTTGGGTAAACCTCTTCCAATTTACCTTGGAAGGCACTGTCAAGTTTGTGTCCATCAAGCGTTACACCATTGACAGTAAGTGTAAAGTCAGCTGTTGTTTGTCCAATCTTGGCAACACCTGAAATCTCTTCAGGTGAAGTGAAGATGAATCCACCCAATTGGGCTGTCAAGCTGCTGTCAAGGTCAGCTAATTGAACAGTGGCACCGATATGGTTCCCAAATGTTGCAAGGGCAAGAGCTTCAACGACACCACCATATTTGACAGCTGATGCAGCTGTCACTTTGTGGTCAGCTTGGATGGCTTCAAATTGAGCAAAGTTAGACTTGATAAGATCAAAGTCAATTTCTTGTGCCAAAGCTTGACCTGGGATATAATAGATATTTTCACCAGCAACCTTAAATTCTGGAGAAAGAACCTTACGGCTATCTGCAGTTGTGACACCAAAAGCAACCAAGGTTGGTGGTACTGTCAATTCTTCAAATGTACCAGACATAGAGTCTTTACCACCGATAGATGGCAAACCAAGTTGAATCTGAGCTTCAATGGATCCAAGAAGAGCAGCTACGGGTTGGCCAAAACGCTCTGCTTGTTTATCCATACGCTCGAAGTATTCTTGATAAGAGAAACGAGCCTTAGACCAGTTTGCACCAGCAGCAACCAAACGAGCGGTTGCTTCGATGACCGCATAAGCAGCACCATGATATGGAGACCATTCTGCTACATAAGGGTTGAACCCTTGCGCCATAACAGAAGCAGTTGTTGTCACACCATGTTGGACTGGCAATTTCTGAACAGAAGCTTCAGTTGGTGTGATTTGGTAGCGACCTCCTAGTGGGTGATTGACTGTTGAACGTCCAACTGAACTATCAAAGATGGTTTGTAGCCCTTTTTGACTGGCATGGTTAAGGTCAGCCAAAACTTCAAGAGTATCAGCTTCAAGGGTTGCAGCCGATGTTTGGCGTTCTTCTGGAAGCTTGACATCCTTGTCAACTACCTTAGCATCTACGACGACACGTACCCCGTTTGTATCAAGGAAACGACGTTCCAAATCGACGATGGTTTCACCATTCCAGTGCATAACAAGATTTGGTTTTTCAGTCACTGTCGCAACGACAACCGCGTCAATATTTTCTTTGTTACATGTTGCAATGAAGGCATCTACATCTTCTGGATGAACCACTACAGCCATACGTTCCTGAGATTCAGAAATGGCAATTTCGGTACCGTTCAATCCTTGGTATTTCAATGGCACTTTGTCTAGATCAATTTCAAGACCATCTGCCAATTCACCGATAGCCACACAGACACCACCAGCACCAAAGTCATTTGATTTCTTGATAAGACGTGTCACTTCCCCATTACGGAAAAGACGTTGAATCTTACGTTCTTCGATGGCATTCCCTTTTTGAACCTCAGCACCAGCTGTTTCAACAGATTCAACCGTTTGAACTTTAGAAGAACCTGTCGCACCACCGACACCATCACGTCCAGTCTTACCTCCGAGCAAGATAATCACATCACCTGCTTCAGGTTTTTCACGGACCACATTTTCCTTGGGAGCCGCACCGACCACGGCACCTAGCTCCATACGCTTAGCAACAAAACCTGGGTGGAAGTATTCACGAACATAAGTTGTTGCAAGACCAATTTGGTTACCATATGAAGAATAACCGTGAGCCGCTGTTTTAGAAATGACTTGTTGTGGCAATTTACCAGCACGAGTCGCTGAAATTGGAGCTGTAATATCGCCAGCACCTGAGATACGCATGGCTTGGTAAACGTAGGAACGCCCTGACAATGGGTCACGAATGGCACCACCGATACAAGTAGCCGCTCCACCAAATGGTTCGATCTCCGTTGGGTGGTTATGAGTTTCGTTTTTGAACATGAGAAGCCATGGTTCTTTCACACCGTTGACATCTACTTCAATTTCAACGGAGCAGGCATTGATTTCATCAGACACTTCCATGTCATCCAAACGACCATTGGCACGCTCATAACGACCAAAAATAGTCGCCATATCCATCAAGGTTTGAGGTTTTTCTGTACGTCCCAACTCATCACGCATGGCGATATATTTGTCATAAGTCGCTTGCAATTGTTTTTGGAATTTAGAAGCTGAGAAGTCGATGTTTTTCAACTCAGTCTCGAAAGTGGTGTGACGGCAGTGGTCAGACCAGTAAGTATCCAACACCTTCAACTCAGTCTCAGTTGGAACACGTCCAATAGAATTGAAGTAATCTTGAATGAAGAGAAGATCATCCACTTCCATGGCCAATCCTTGCTCTGTCTTATACTGTGCAAAATCTTCCGCTGTATAAGTTTCAAAGAAATCCAAATTTGGAATGGTCTTGTCAGACTCAGAGAAATCCTGTTTCGCAATACCAACAGTGATGTCTTTGAAACGAGAGTCCACTGGATTCAAGAGGTAGTTTTTAACAGCTTCCAACTCATTCGCATCAATATCCTTGTTAACCAAGTACAATTGTGCTGTGTTCACCGTTACATCATTTGAACTACCAAGCAACAGCAAAGCTTCCTGTGAAGATGCCGCACGTTGGTCAAATTGTCCAGGCAAACTTTCGATCGCAAAGAAAGCATGCTTCTCAAGATCAGCCTGAACCGCAGCTTCATCCAAAACAGTATCGGTCACTTGCTCAGAGAAGATATGTTTTTCCGCACGCGCAAACAAGTCCTCTGCCAAACCAAAAACATCGTAAACTTGAACAATACGAAGATCATTCAAAGTTTTTAACTGAAGATTATGCTGTAATTCTTTTACTAAAGAGTCCGATTTCACACGAAAATCAGCTTTTTTCTCAACGAAAATACGTTTATCCATTTTATTTCCTTTATCTATTTCTACTTAAAGATTGTAGTGAAGACCAAGTATTCTATTTGTAAAAGGCTACTTCAATCCTTGCAATTTTTCCAATACAACTTCATAAACATCTGTCAAGCTACCAAGATCACGACGGAAGACATCCTTGTCCATATGGTGCCCTTCAACATCCCAAAGGCGGCAGTTATCTGGTGAGAATTCGTCTGCCAAGATAATTTTGCCATCCTTATCAAAGCCAAATTCCAATTTGAAATCAATCAAACGAAGACCAATTTGTGCAAACCAATCTTTCAGCAATTCATTGATACGACGTGTTTCTTCCTTGATATAAGCAATTTGCTCATCATTGGCAATATCCAAGAACTTCACATGCTCATCATTGATGAATGGATCATCCAAATCATCGTTTTTGTAGTAAAATTCAACGATTGGAGTTTTCAAGTCCAAACCTTCTTCAACACCGAAACGTTTTGAGAAAGAACCCGCAGTCACGTTACGAAGCACAACCTCCAAAGGAATGATTTTCACTTTCTTGTTGAGTTGTTCTGTGTCAGAAATACGTTCGATAAAGTGAGTAGCCACACCCGCAGCATTCAATTTTTCAAAAATAAGAGACGAAATCTGATTATTGAGCACACCTTTGCCTTCGATGGTCTCTTTACGAGCACCATTCAGCATGGTAGCCTGGTCCTTATAAACGGACCTAATCACATGTTCGTCTTCTGTAGTATAGATATCTTTAGCTTTTCCCGTATAAATAAGTTTACTGGACATTTTATTATTCGCCTTTCGTATTACTTGGCCTCATTCTAACACAAAAACGAGCATAAATCAAATGTTTTACGAACGTAAACGTATTCTTCTCTCTAAAACGTTTAGAAAAAATCAAATCAGACTATTTAGATAACCAGACCATAATCATTCAAACTCCACACAATCAAAAAAGCAACATGACCAACATGTTGCTTTTTCTTATATTCTATTTTTAATGATTGCTAATACGTCTGCGACACTTTGGAGATGATCGATTTCTTCATCACTAATTTCGATTCCAAATTCATCCTCAACTGTTAGAATAAATTCCATCAAATCTACTGAATCAGCATCCAAATCATCCTTTAAGCTCAAGTTTTCGGTTACGACAAAGTCTTCTCCTTGACGCTCTTGAATGATGGTTACGATACGGTCAAAAATTTGTTGATCTGTCATATTATTCTCCTTATTCCCCTGAAAATTCACGCGCAGTTTGGGCAACTACATCTGTCTCAAGCATAGTACGAATCTGGCGTATTGTGCTATAGACAGCCTTGGCATCACTTGAGCCATGAGTCTTAACTACTGGTGCCTTAACACCAAACAAGACCGCACCCCCAACATCTGAATAGTTGAGCTGTTTTTTCAAACCTCTGAGATTATCCTTAAGAAGGAAAGCACCTAGCTTGGCTCTAAGGCCGCCACCTACAATAGCATTTTTAAGCAAGCCCATGATTCCCATAGCAGTCCCTTCAATAGCTTTGAGCACAGCGTTTCCCGTGAAACCATCTGTTACGACTACATCAGCAACACCATCCATCAAATCACGCGCTTCCACGTTCCCGACGAAATTCAAACTCTCGTCAGCCACTAATAGGTCATAGGCTTCCTTGCGGAGTGGATCTCCCTTGCTGCTCTCTGTACCGTTGTTCAGAAGGCCAATACAGGGATTTGCAATACCACGAACATTTCTAGCATAGAAGGAGCCTAGGACTGCATATTGATGAAGGTGAT
Source organism: Streptococcus infantis (assembly GCF_047463315.1). Taxonomy (GTDB): domain Bacteria; phylum Bacillota; class Bacilli; order Lactobacillales; family Streptococcaceae; genus Streptococcus; species Streptococcus infantis_AB. The sequence continues at coordinate 289,252 of NZ_JASHEB010000003.1, forward strand.
GGGCTGTATTTTCTGCATTGGCACCAAGGTCAAGCATGTCAAAACCTTTTCCATCAATAGTTGGCAAGGTTGACATAAGACCTGGTCGATCGATATTTTTGATACGACCAACGATGAAGAATCCCGCTGCCAACAAGGCGCCTGTATTTCCTGCAGAGAGAACTGCATCCGCTTCTCCATCTTTGACAGCCTTAGCTGCCAATACCATGCTAGCATTTTTCTTCTTACGGATGGCTTTTGTAGGCTCATCATCTGAGTCGATTTTTTCATCAGTATGGATAATACTAACGCGCTCTGTAGCTGTTAGATATTGCTTGATTTTGCTTTCGTCTCCGTAAAGTTGAATCTCAATATCTGAAAAGTCAGCAAGGGCTTGATTAACTCCCTCTACAATAGCTTGTGGTGCGTAATCGCCACCCATTGCATCAACTGCGATTTTTTTCATTTGTCTTCCTCTTTCAGTAGTTGTCCCCAGTCGGCTAGGGAATCAATAAATTTCTTTGATTTTAGGTGAATTCCAACATACTCTTCGTAAATCTGATCCATAAACTTGCGCAATTCTTCCTTGATTTCTGACTTCAGAGAAATAGTCTCTAGAGTGTCAAAATCAATGGCTTGAAATTGATTGAGCAGATAAGGAATATTGGGATTTAAATGACATCGTTTCTCATCTTCATGGTAATGATTGGGACAAAGACAACCCCCGTATTTAAAGGAGAAGTCAAAGGCTTGCCCCACACGATGACAAAAGGTACACTCATTAAAGTTGAGACTGATTCCAAAACGTGTCATTATTTGAATTTCAAAAATATTGGTCAAAACTTGATAATCCAGACCCTCTTCCATCAGCTCTAAAGTCTTTTGCAAAAAAGCAAATAAGGGAGCATCTTCTTGGTTATCCTGCAAACTCGCATCCGCCAAGGCTGCAACGTAAGTCGCATAAGCCATAACAAAGAGGTCACTATTGATTTTCGGAAAAGTCTTCACCTCATGATAATCTTCTATATAACTAAGTCCATCGTCATTGACTTTTAGGAGAAAATGGGCTAAGACTAAAGGTTGAATGACAGGAGCTAGTTTGGATTGGCCGGCGTGTTTGACAAAAAACATGCGCTTCCCTGCCTGTTCTGTAAAGATTTTAACAAGCTTATCATCCTCTCGAAAATTTCGATTGTAAAGTACTAAACCCTGACTCGTAATCGATTGAATCATGCTTCTCTCATGTACTCCTCAAGTCGTTTCATAGCTTCTCTGATGGTTTCCATGCTAGCTGCATAAGATAGGCGAACATAGCCCTCTCCATACTGACCAAAGGCAGCACCAGGAATAAAAGCAATAGCCTTCTTCTGGGCAAAATCCTTCAGAAAAGCAAAAGAATCTTGATTATAGCCTGCCGGAATCTTAGCAAAGATATAAAAAGCACCGTCCGGCTTGATGATTTCAAACCCAAGCTTAGTCATCTTCTCAATAATGTAGTCCCGACGTTGGATATATTCCTTCTTCATGGGTTCTGCATCGTTCTTACCAGCTGTCAATGCTTCCACCGCAGCATGTTGCGCCATGGTGTTTGCAGCAGTTACCAAATACTGATGACTCTTGATGAGTTGAGCTGTGAAGTTTGCTGGTGCAAAGATAAAACCTAAACGCCAACCTGTCATGGCATGGGATTTAGAAAGACCGTTAATGATAATTGCCTGATCTCTCAACATAGTCCCCAAAGATACATGATTTTCCCCTGTATAGGTCAATTCTGAGTAGACTTCATCACAGACTACGAAAATCTCATACTTACGTAAAACAGCTGCCAAGGCTTCTAATTGCTCGCGACTATAAGTAATTCCTGTAGGGTTAGCTGGATAGTTGAGAATAACTGCCTTGAGCTTGTCACCTTGCTCTAAAATCGCTTTTTCTAGCATTTCTGGAGTTAAGACAAAACCATTCTCAGTCGTATCAATCTCGACAATCTCTGCACCAACTAGATTAACTATTGGCTCATAGCCAGGATAGGCAGGAGCTGGCAAGAGAACCTTGTCTCCTTCCTCCAAAATAGCTGTCAGAGTAGCTGATAGAGCCTCTGTCGCACCAATTGTGACCAAAATTTCATTCTCTGGATTATAATCTAGCTGATATTTCTCTTTTACAAAATCACTCGCCGCCTGACGCAATGTCAACAAACCGCTCATCCCTGTATAGTAGGATTGATCTTGGTCAATGGCTCGCTTTGCAGCTTCCTTGACATGATCTGGCGTTGTAAAATCTGGTTCTCCCAAGGTCAATCGCAAGACACCAGGAATCTCTGAAATAGCCTGGTCAAATTGACGAATCAAGGAAACTTGTATCTTATCTAATTGTTTATTAAAGCGTTTGGTTAAATCCATATATATCCTCCTTGATCAAAGAACATATATCTATTATACTACAAAAGCTCTCTGACCGCAAAATTCCGTTAATTTACAACCTTATTCCTACTTTCTATTTTACTTTTCTGACAGATAAGATTATAATAAGGAGTATTTATTTTCGGAGGTTTTTATGTCATTTCTATCAAAAAATTGGGCAGGACTGTTAGCCTGTCTTATTATATCTATCATTTCTTGGGTTTTAGGAGGCTTTCTGCCTGTTGTGGGAGCACCTGTTTTCGCCATTTTTATCGGAATGATTCTCTACCCCTTTCTCACTCCCTATAAACAACTGGATGCTGGTTTGACTTATAGCTCCAAAAAATTGCTTCAGTATGCTGTTATCTTGCTTGGGTTTGGACTCAATATCTCACAAGTTTTCGCAGTTGGAAAATCTTCCCTTCCTGTCATCCTCTCAACTATTTCAATTGCTTTGATTATAGCTTTCTTTTTCCAACGCTTTTTTAACCTTGATACAAAGCTAGCTACTTTGGTTGGGGTAGGCTCTTCTATCTGTGGCGGTTCTGCCATTGCAGCGACTGCTCCTGTTATTCACGCCAAGGAAAAAGAAGTAGCCCAAGCCATTTCTGTTATCTTTTTCTTCAATGTCTTGGCAGCTCTTATCTTTCCAACTCTAGGTTCTTGGCTCCATCTTTCCAACGAAGGTTTTGCTCTCTTTGCGGGTACTGCAGTCAACGATACATCCTCTGTAACAGCCACAGCTAGCGCCTGGGATAGTCTTTACCAAAGCAATACTCTCGAATCTGCTACTATTGTCAAACTGACACGCACCCTGGCTATTATCCCTATTACTCTCTTCCTCTCCTACTGGCAGAGCCGTCAACAAGGAAACAACCAAGGAGTAAAGCTTAAAAAAATCTTCCCCGTTTTCATTCTCTACTTCATCCTAGCTTCTCTGCTAACTACTCTTCTCACATCTTTCGGTGTCAGCAATAGCTTCTTTTCACCTCTCAAACAACTCTCCAAATTCCTCATCATCATGGCTATGAGTGCTATTGGTCTCAAAACCAACCTCATTGCTATGATCAAATCCAGTGGAAAATCCATTCTTCTTGGAGCCCTTTGCTGGATTGCCATCATCCTGACTAGTCTTGGTATGCAAACACTCATCGGCATTTTCTAATACTCTTCGAAAATCTCTTCAAACCACGTCAACGTCGTCTTGCCGTACTCAAGTACAGCCTGCGGCTAGTTTCCTAGTTTGCTCTTTGATTTTCATTGAGTACAACATAAAAGGTAGCCCATCAGCTACCTTTTTATTGTTCAAGAATTAAACGTGTATGTTCTCTCTTAATACAACGGTTCATCACGATGTCATCGCATCCCCCAGCACGCAAGATTTCTTCTGCTTCCAAACTTTCAAGTCCTAGTTGTGCCCAGAAAATCTTAGCATCCGCCTTGAGAAAGTCTCGTGCTACATCAGGTAAAAATTCACTGCGACGATATACATTGACGATATCTACAGGGAAAGGAATTTCAGCTAGACTGGCATAAGCCTTTTCTCCCAAAATCTCGCTACCTGCAGCTTTAGGGTTAACTGGAATAATTTTATAGCCACGAGCCTGCATTTCTTTAGTCACTCGATTGCTAGTGGTTTCCTCACGATCGGATAAGCCTACTACAGCTAGAGTTTTACTGGTTGCTAGATACTGACGGACCACTCCATCACTTGGATTGATAAATTCTTGAGTCATAGAAACCCTCCTTTTCATCAGTATAGCACATTTTGAAAAGGCTTGCAGTTTTTGACTACAAAAAATTTCCTAGCAAGAGGAAAATCTGCTAGGAAACTCGTTTATTCAAGTGAAAGTTTAGATTTTTTTCTCGATACTAAATAATGGAGAAAGAGGACGTTTTTCATGGATACGTACAATCGCATCACCTAGGAGATGAGCGATAGAAATTTGTTCAATCTTATCAATTAAACGTTCTTCTGGAAGATAGATAGTATCCAAAACAACCAATTTTTTAATGGCTGATTTCTGGATATTCTCCATTGCTGGACCAGAAAGAACTGGGTGCGTACAACTTGCGTAAACTTCAACAGCTCCTGCTTCTGCTAGAGCATCAGCCGCATGACAAATGGTTCCAGCTGTATCAATCATATCGTCAATCAAGATACAAGTCTTACCTTCTACCTTACCAATGATATTCATAACTTCACTAGTATTCATCTTGTCTACACTACGACGCTTGTCGATAATGGCAATCGGAGTTTTCAAAAATTCTGCTAATTTACGAGCACGAGTCACCCCACCGTGGTCCGGGCTAACAACGACATAGTCGGAACCAACCATGCCACGACGCTCAAAGTAATCCGCAATCAATGGAGCACCCATCAAGTGATCCACCGGAATATCAAAGAAACCTTGAATCTGTGCAGCGTGCAAGTCGATTGTCAACAAACGATCTACACCAGCAACTTCAAGCATATTTGCAACGAGTTTTGCAGTGATTGGCTCACGCGCTCTTGCCTTTCTATCCTGACGTGCATAACCATAGTAAGGCATAACAACGTTGACAGATTCTGCACTGGCGCGCTTCAAAGCGTCAACCATAATCAAAATCTCAAGTAGATTATCATTTACTGGTGAGCTAGTTGATTGTAGAATAAAGACGTGTTTTCCACGGATCGATTCTTCGATATTAACTTGAATTTCTCCGTCTGAAAATTGACGAACAGTCGATTTTCCCAACTCTATCCCAATCTCTTGCGCCACACGCTCTGCCAATTCTCTATTTGAAGAAAGGGCAAACAGCTTTAAATCAGAAAAAGACATGATTTCCTCCGGTATTTATGTATCACTTGTGTTTTTCACAACATTTTTCCATCTACCATTGTAGCGCTTTTTTCTCGATTTTTCAATAAAAAATAAGACAAGAGTAGACTTTTATACTCTTATCTTATACTATCTTATATTAGTGATATCAAAGGTAAAACTTGTCAACCTTCTCATCCTACTTCATGCTACTTCAGAAGCTTTTAATTAGAAAGTTAGTATATCTCCCTCATACTACCTGTATCCACATCGTAAACAGCTCCTGAAATAATAACATCATCTGGAATTAAGGGGCATTCTCGCAGCAATTTCATATCCTCTCGAACACTCTCATCGATGTCTTGAAACGGTAAAAAGTCCTGCCCAGATACATCAACTCCCAATTCACATTTTAGGTGCTCTTGAAAATCCTCGTTATTGAAGGTTTGAGCCCCACAGTCTGTATGATGAAGAACCACAATTTCTCTTGTCCCCATTTGTTGTTGGGAAATTACAAGTGAACGAATCATATCCTCAGTCACTCGACCACCCGCATTCCGTAAAATATGGGCGTCTCCCAGAGCTAACCCCAGAGCTGGCGCAACGTGTAGACGCGAATCCATACAAGTTACGATTGCAACCTTTGTCTTGGGTTTAATGGATAAATGCAAATCTCCATGTAGTTCTACATAAGCTTGATTGGCTTTTAAAAAATTTTCAAAATAGGACATGACAACTCACTTTCTAGTCTGCCAGATAATTTGAACACCAAATTATTTATCTCCTATCTTACCATCTTTTCTTTGTCTTGTCAGCTGTCAACTTTCATATAAAAAACTGGGACAGAGACATCCAGCAACTAGCTTGGATTTCTGTCCTAGTTTTTTTAATATTATGAACCTTTTTGGATATACTTGTTAAGAGAGCCTGCAAAGCTCTGAAGATTGAGACTTTGTACATAGACCTCACCGGTACCTCGGAAGGTATTCACCACTCCTTCGCCTGTACCAATAGACTGCCAGAAACCATTTTCTAAGTGGATATTATAGTCTAAAGATTGACTCCAAGCTACCACATGGGCATTGTCGATGGTTATTTCTTGGTTTTGTAGCTCAATTTTCTTAATAGACCCAAAGGCATTGGCCAAAAGAGTTCCCTGACCTTGGGTTGTCATCACAAAGAGACCGCCTTGCCCTCCGAACAGAGCTTTCCCAATAGACTGGCGCTCCATTGTATAGGAAGCTGTACCATCAAGAGCTAAAAAGGCTCCATCATTCAATCGGTACTGCTTTTCGCCTAGCTCAAGAGCAATCACTTGACCAGGAGTATCTGGTGCTAAAGCAAGGTTTCCGTTGTCAGACTCTGCAACAGCTTGAGTGATAAAGGTACTTTCACCAGAAACCATTGAACGCCCTACAGCTTTGACAAAACGTCCCAAACCAGAACCGCTTGCATTAAGCTGGGTATTGAGACTTACATTAGGTGTGTGGTAGACCATGCTACCGCGCTGAATAAAGACCGTTTCCCCCTGATTGAGCGACAACTCTACCAAAGGAAACTGCATGTGACTGTCCATAGAAAATTTCATCAGAAATTCCTCCTTACTTTTAATAAATGTTTGCAATAAAATAATTAGTAATCTAAACCTGAGTAAAACGATTAGGAGAATACTTTTTTCAAGACTTCCTGAATAGTCGTCACCCCAATCACCTGAATTTCCTTAGGTGGTTTAATGCCAGTCAAAGAATTTTTGGGTACATAGATCTTTGTAAAGCCTAGTTTAGCAGCTTCATTGATCCGTTGTTCGATACGATTTACGCGCCGAATCTCTCCCGTCAAGCCCAACTCTCCTACAAAACATTCCTGAGGATTGGTTGGTTTGTCCTTGTAGCTCGAAGCAATAGCCACTGCAACAGCTAAGTCAATAGCAGGTTCATCTAATTTGACACCACCAGCTGATTTGAGATAGGCATCCTGATTTTGCAAGAGAAGCCCTGCACGTTTTTCCAAAACAGCCATAATCAAGCTAGCACGATTGAAGTCAAGGCCTGTCGTCGTACGTTTAGCATTTCCAAACATGGTCGGCGTCACCAAGGCCTGCACTTCCGCAAGAATTGGACGTGTTCCTTCCATTGTCACAACGATGGACGAACCAGTCGCTCCATCCAAGCGTTCTTCCAGAAACACTTCACTAGGATTAAGGACTTCAACCAAGCCACCTGATTGCATCTCAAAGATTCCAATCTCGTTGGTCGAGCCAAAACGATTTTTGACTGCTCTCAAGATACGGAAGGTATGGTGGCGTTCCCCTTCAAAGTAAAGCACGGTATCCACCATATGTTCCAACATTCGAGGTCCCGCCAAGGTTCCTTCCTTGGTCACATGGCCGACGATAAAGATGGCGATGTTATTGGTCTTGGCCAGCTGCATGAGTTCAGCTGTCACCTCGCGTACTTGAGAAACCGATCCTTGCACTCCAGAAATCTCAGGAGACATAATGGTCTGGATCGAATCGATGATAAGAAAGTCTGGTTGGATTCGCTCCACCTCAGCTCTCACGCTCTGCATATTGGTCTCAGCATAGAGATAAAACTCACTATCAATATCCCCCAAGCGCTCTGCACGGAGTTTGATCTGTTGAGCAGACTCCTCCCCACTGACATAGAGAACTGTTCCTACTTGAGACAACTGGGTTGATACTTGTAAGAGAAGGGTTGATTTTCCAATACCTGGATCTCCACCAATTAGGACGAGACTCCCTGGTACCACACCCCCACCGAGTACACGGTTGAATTCCTCCATCTCAGTCTTGGTCCGATTGACATTAATAGAAGTTACTTCAGCCAATTTCATAGGCTTGGTTTTCTCACCTGTCAAGGACACACGCGCATTTTTGACTTCTGCAACCTCAACTTCCTCCACAAAAGAAGACCAAGCTCCACAGTTGGGGCAACGTCCTAAATACTTTGGTGAATTATATTCACAATTTTGACACACAAATGTCGCTTTTTTCTTTGCTATGATTCTAATCCTCTCATTATAAAATCTCTTATTCTTTTCACGTCAGCAACTATCTTGTTTCAGAACAGTAAGCCCGCCATCATCCGCATGGACATAATACTGACCATCAGGGCTAAATCCAAAAATATAGGGTAAATAACTTTTATAGATTTGACTTCTATCTTCCTTATCTTTTTCCCAATAAATAGTTAAAATCGGATAATCTTCAGATTGGTCTTTATCCATTGTCACTCTGATGTCTTTGCCATTATCCAGAGGGAGGTTTCCACCGTATTGACCAGAGATAGGGATAGGTGAATCATATTCCTCACACATGGCTACTAACTCTACCTCATCGTAATCTCCGTCTATCGGTGTTACTTGCCCATTTTCGCTATCAATGATTGACATGTAGTCTGAAGAAATACAAAGAATTTTATGATAGGCATCAGGGAGAAATGCTAGGTAAAGAAATCCTCCAATACTAATCTCAAAAATCTTCTTATACCCTCGACAATTCTCGGCGGTAAAAGCTTGAAAATCCTTATAGCTCATTTCATTGTACCTCTTTCTATATCTCTATCTCACATTCAATCACTTGGCAAAAATCAATCTTCTCATTTGGTACAAACTGGCGCATGAGCATTCCGTGAGTTACAATGATAATAGTTTTATAATTTTTATATTTTTCCAAAGCTCTTAAAAAACGATGACGCATCTCTAGATCAGTTTCATAGCGATAAGGAGAATCTTCAGATAAAGATCCTTGATGTTTTAGATAATATTCATGAGCTACCAATACACTAGTTAAATCAGAGTTAGTGCCATCTAAGTCTGGACGCCACTCATGAAAAAACGGCTCTACAAATAAGTCCAATCCTGTTTCAACTGCTATATAATGTGCTGTTTCTAAAGCCCTCGTCACAGACGATGAAATAATAATCTCTGCCTTTCCAAAACATGCAGTTTTAGCAACTTCTTTTGCCAGACTGCGACCTTTTCCTGTCAATGGTGCTAAATCACGACCAAAACCACTATAGAGTTGCGGATTTTCAAGTTTATCAAGCATACTATAATCTGGCTCTCCATGACGTACAAAGATAATCTTCATATTAAGATCCCCGTAAAACTATCCAATCTTGATTCCGCAATCTTGCCACTGCTTCAGTGTTTTAGAGAATTTCTTCTGGTTGGCAACTCCGACAGCAGACAAATCGACAGAAACCTGATAATTCTCCTTAACAGCTGCCAAAATGGAAGCCTTGACACATCCATTGCCATCTACCCCTATAAACTCTATGCTTTTAGCACCGTTTCCCTCTAAAAAATCTTTTAAATCTGGATTAGTAAAGCAAGAAGCCCGACGCTTCTCAAAAATACGAGAAGATACAACCAGCAAGCCGGTCGCAAATTTCTTCTTTCTATCTTTTCTCTCCCAGAAAAAACGATTGAGAATATAGATAACTCGGTCGCTAGGATAGGTAGCAATTTTGTCATTTACAGTTGCAGTCAGTTCTTCATGATATGCTTTTCCTACAGCAACATAATCTGACTGCATGTCTACAACTAATAAATAGTCTGCCATTTTATTCCTCTATTTCCCTGTTGACCCAAATCCACCAGTCCGCACGCCGTCTGCCTCATCCCCATCTGCAATTAAGAAAGGAGCAAAGACAGCCTGAACTATACGTTCGCCAACTTCAAGGACGACTTCCTGATCGGTAATGTTTTTCATCTGAGCAAAAATATGGCCTTCATTTCCTGGATTGCCATAGTAGTCTCCATCAATGACTCCCACAGAGTTGATTAAAACTAGGCCTTTTTTGCGAGGGTTAGAGGAACGGTCATAAAGATAGAGCACTTCAGTCGGTTGCATATAGGCCTTAACACCCGTTGGGACGAGAACAATCTCTCCTGGAGCAATCACAGTACGTTCTGCAACCTTTAAATCATAACCAGCTGCGTGAGCTGTCTCACGCTTGGGCAATAAACTTTCATCTGTAAAACTAGAAACTAATTCAAAACCACGAATTTTCATATTTTCCCTCTTTTTAAATCTTATATTCTAGGCTATTTTATCTTATTTATTCGAAAAAAGCACGAAAAAAGAGCACACAATCCACATCGCTTAGGGCTGCTGGATTCCTCCCCTGACCCGCTTCACGCAGAACTGTTGCTCCACTAGTTATTATACCACATTCCCTTCTGTTTTTAAAGAGAAATTATTTTTTCCGTCGATTTCGGAAAAAGTCTTGCATAATCTCTGCGCACTCATTCTCTAAAACACCTGTTTCAACGTCCACACGGTGATTGAGCCTCTCATCTGTCAAAATATCGTACAAGCTCCCAGCGGCGCCAAATTTCTGGTTTTTAGCCCCGTAGACCACGTTTGGAATCCGTGCGAGACCAATTGCTCCACTACACATAACACAAGGCTCAATGGTCACAAAAAGCGTACAATCGAGCAAGCGCCAACTCTCCTCGCTCAAATTAGCATTCTCTATGGCCATAATTTCCGCATGCATGACCGCACGTTGCAACTCCTCACGTGCATTGTGTCCTCTCCCAATGACTTTTCCGTCCTTGACAATTACACAACCAATGGGGATTTCATCATGCTCTAAAGCAATCTCTGCCTCTTTTAATGCCTCTCTCATAAAAGCTTCTTTTTCTTCAAGCGTGTAATTCATCTCTTCTCTCTTCCTAGCTATCAATTCTATCATTATAGCATGTTTTCCTAGACAAAAAAAGAGCTCTATAATATTTGCAGAAACCAACTTTAGATAGTATTCAATCTCTGGTTTGTAGAAATAATGTTATAAAAAGAGTATAATGGTAGCAAAATTTAGAGAAACACTAGAAATCATGAACTGAGAGTAATGGAGACAACTGATACAGAATGTCCAGATCTGTCGGAAGATTTTTAACTATAAGTCTCCAAGAGATGATTATCTTGAGATTTAAATATTAAACAAGATGAAAGGGTAAATAATGAAATTAGAATTTTTACAGGATGAACCAAAACTTACCTTGATGTTTCCATATAAAGATACATTTAATAGAGTAGGGGGACCATCCATGATATCTATATCTGTTATGATTCTCTGGATTCTGAAGCGTCTGATGACTTACAATACTGATTTTGCAGACAAGATTGTTATGGCGGTAGCGCTGATTTATGCTCCCCTCCTTATATGGTTTATGGGGTATTATCTCTTCATAAATGGAGTAAAATTAGAAATTTATAAAAACAATATTGTTCAATATTATACCTATAGCAACAGAGGCCACAGCCTATTACATTATCAATTTGGACTTCAAGATATCGAACAAATAACCATTAAAAAGCGTCCTTTTAATTGCGTAAAGTTAAGCATAAAAATTAGAAATCCTATTTTTTTAGAAGGACATGAAAAAAAACTAAATAAGCTAGTCAGAGTCAGTATCATCACAGACAAACTAAAAGCAGATGCTTTTATGCACGAAATGAAGCAATTTCAAAGTGATAAATCAGATAATCAAGTAAGCTGATTCAGAAAAAATTCAAGTTTGTCTAACTTACAAATTCTCAAGAAAATAGTTTACTGAAGAGGCTGGGATCAGAAATCCCAACCTCATTTTTTCTTAGTTATGCGCCTTCGATATGATGGCAAATTGAACGATTTGTTGGTATTTGAGAATTCAAAAAGCTTCTTTTACCAAAACTTCTTTTCTCAATTCACAACTTTAACCAATTTACCCAAATGTTGAAACCTCACAGATCTGGTTGTACCAAATCGAGAGTTGGTCTAAAGATTTCTGTCCCACTGTTTTTTTCTTTGTCTTAAAAGTAAAGAAGCCACCTAAATATGACTTAAAAGCTGACAAAAAAAGCCACCGAATGCGGTGACTTTATAGGGAGATTATTATGAAAAAGAAAAGTTTAGGAAATTTGTTACAACAAGTTAGGAGGTCTTCTTGTAACTGTCTATAGTATATCCAACCTGTCTTAAACAAATCTTAAAAAATCTCCTATGACCAAACACTTTCTAAAATATTTGTCTGTTCACGACCAGGACCTACTGAGAATGTAGAAATACGAACACCCACCAATTCGCTAACACGGCGAACATAGTTACGTGCATTTTCAGGAAGGTCTTCCAAAGTACGTACTCCAGTGATATCTTCAGACCAACCAGGCAATTCTTCGTAGATTGGTTTACAACGTTTCAATTGTTCGAGACTAGCAGGGTAGTAATCAATACGTTGACCATCAAGATCATAAGCTACACAGATTTTTACTGTATCCAATCCACTCAAAACATCGATAGAGTTCAAAGAGAGATTTGTGATACCAGAAACACGACGGCTATGACGCATAACAACTGAGTCGAACCAACCTACACGGCGAGGACGCCCAGTAGTTGTCCCATACTCATGCCCCACTTCACGAATACGATCACCAACTTCATCAAATAGCTCAGTTGGGAAAGGACCATCACCTACACGACTTGTATAAGCCTTACATACACCGACAACTTTGTCAATCTTGCTTGGACCTACTCCAGAACCAATTGTCACACCACCAGCCACTGGGTTTGATGAAGTAACAAATGGATAAGTACCTTGGTCAATATCCAACATGACACCTTGTGCACCCTCAAAGAGAACCCGTTTACCATTATCAAGCGCGTCGTTCAAGATAACAGAAGTATCAGTCACATATTGCTTGATTTGTTGACCATACTCATAGTATTCTTCAAAAATATCATCAATTGAAATAGGTTCACTATCATACAATTTTACAAATTGACGATTTTTCTCAGCAAGATTGCGTTCTAAACGTTCACGAAAGATTTCTTTATCCAAAAGATCCGCAATACGAATTCCAACACGAGCGGCCTTGTCCATATAAGCCGGACCAATTCCTTTAATTGTAGTACCAATCTTATTATCACCCTTAGCTTCTTCTTGCAAGCGATCTAACTCGATATGATAAGGCAAAATAACATGCGCACGATCAGAAATTCTAAGATTATCTGTTGTAACACCTTCTTCATGCAAATAAGACAATTCTTTCACAAGAGATTTAGGGTTGACAACCATTCCGTTTCCAATTACAGAGATTTTTTCTGGGAAGAAAATTCCAGAAGGAATCAAGTGTAGCTTAAATTTCTTTCCATCAATCACAATCGTGTGACCTGCATTGTCACCACCTTGATAACGAGCAATCACCTCCGCATTAGCTGAAAGAAAATCTGTAATTTTCCCTTTACCTTCATCACCCCATTGGGTACCTACAACAACAACTGAAGTCATATTAAAATTTCGTCTGAGCCTAATGGCTCGTCCTTTCTCATATACATGGTGGGAATCTCACCCACAATTATATCTTACAATTTATTATAAGAAAAAAAGCTTATTTTATCAAGGATAAACACTAGAAAAGATTAGGGATTTCTTTTATTTTTAAATTGAAAAATAACAATTATTTAGCTTATTCTATATAAAATTGAATAATTTATTATTATTGTTCGTAAAAAATGAAAGAAAACTTATTTAAAATGAATAATTCAAATTCTGACCAAGCAAATAATTGAGATAAAGACGATATGCAGCTCTAAAGTGACAGAGAATAAAATCATTCTCACTCTTTATCCTAAAACGAATTAAGTAATATAATAAAAATTTTAGATGAAGTAATTCCCATTCATCATTACTTTGTAGAAAAAATGAATATTCTTCTTCGACTTGTTTTAGAAAAACTAAAGAACGATCGTAGTATTTTTGAAGCATATAAAAAACCTTTCTTATTGATAAAAAAAGTTTATCAGAAAAGGTCACTAAAATGAAAATAAATCCTATAAAGTTAGAATCAAAAGCTAAACTAACATAAAATAAACAAAATAGGCATTGATAGATACAAAAATAAAAGTTCTAAAAAAATTATAAAATAAAAAAAACGTTCCTTAGAACGTTTAAATACTCCGCCAGTAGGACTCGAACCTACGACATCATGATTAACAGTCATGCGCTACTACCAACTGAGCTATGGCGGATAACAGCTAAGCGACTTCCATATCTCACAGGGGGCAACCCCCAACTACTTCCGGCGTTCTAGGGCTTAACTTCTGTGTTCGGCATGGGTACAGGTGTATCTCCTAGGCTATCGTCACTTAACTCTGAGTCA